>JALCDS010000014.1 GCA_022641775.1 Clostridiaceae bacterium | reverse complement strand
GTTACTCGAGAATCGATGTTTGTAACCTTTGCTGCTAATTCTTTGATTGAATTCAACATACAATAAAACATTTCATCCCAACGTATCATTAAATAGCCTTTTTTGTCTTTCATAACGGCATTTGGAAATACCTTTTGCAAGTCTTGCGCTATTACTCCGACATGCGGCATTTTCTTTTTATCTTGTTTGAAGGTAAAGTTGAATACGTTCAATTGCATCAATTTGTCTAATCCGTCATTGTTAGCGCCTGATATGTTTTTCAAACGACGATCTGATGATGACTTATACGTTGAATTAAACTTTGAAAATTCGCTATATGGGAATGTTGTCTCATTGTAAATCCAGTTAAAATAAGCAGAATTATCACCATGGACATTGGCAAATCTATACATGTGACCATTGGCTTCACGCATACCAACAACTTTTCCCTGATCAGCATTTAATATAACATTACCACCAACAACTAAGCCACCTTTTATATAAACGGTAGAATTAGCATTGCCAATATAAACAACATCTGAAGCATCTGATGCTTCCGCTTCACCTGAATTAGGCCCGGAACCTGCACCAATACATGTTTTATTTGAACCGGATACAGCAGAACAAGCATTATATCCTATTGCTGTATTAGCTGACCCTGCTGAGTTAAGCCACAATGAATGATATCCATAGCCAGAATTATATGAACCTGTTGTATTAGAATAAAGAGCTTGATCACCTAAAGCAACATTATACCATCCAGTACCATTATCATCATCATCACCGGTATTGTTGTACATGGATCTATATCCCATAGCAATATTATGAGAACCGTATCCATTAAAAAATAGAGCTTGCTTACCTACAGAAATATTCGTATTTCCTGTTTTATTATTTGGTAGTGACTGATATCCCAATACTACATTATCATCTCCACCGTTATTATGTATCATTGATTGATAACCTAAAACAGTATTATAATTTCCACTTGAATAATCAGTTCCTGTAACATTCGCGAGGATCTGGTATCCTATAGCAACATTACCTATCCCAGAAACATTGTTATATAAAGTTTGATAGCCCTCTGCGACATTTAACTTTCCTGTAGTACTGCTATATAAAGCTTGATATCCATTTGCTATGTTATAACTGCCCGTTGTATTAGAATATAAAGCTTGATATCCGTTTGCTATATTATAAGCCCCTTCGGTATTAGTAGCTAAAGCCTGATAGCCATTTGCTACGTTTGCAAGACCAATAGTATTACCATTCAGTGCTTGATAGCCATTTGCTACATTACCTGCGCCTGTTGTATTATTCTTCAGCGCCTGATAGCCAACTGAGGTGTTATTGTTCCCTAACAATGATATTCCTTGACCTACAGCTGTAACCCCTGTTCCGGGAGTTTGTGTGGTGGTATATGTCGGGCCTAAACTTACTGTATCAGTTGTCATTCTCAAGGCACCTGCATTATTTGTATCACCGTCGCCACCATATTGAAATCTAATTGCAAATGGGGCTCTATCACCTGCATTTATAATAAATTTACCTAAAGGCTGCCTCAATTTTGCTATTTTTGTTGCAGTGCCTAACATGGCAACAGTATCATCACCTGAAGCATTGAAATAAATATTATGGTTACTTTCTCCATCTACATACTGCCATGGAGAACGATTGTTCATATCTGCTTTATTCCTTCTTGTCATAATAGGCGCAAATGCTGCCATGATTATTGACAATATCAGCATTACAACCATCATTTCTGCCAACGTAAATCCGTTTTTTTTCATATCTAGCTCCAAGATTATTACTATATAATTTATTGTAACACTTTGCACTTATTAATTCAAGTGCAAAATACAAATTATTTTACATATAAAATAATACGCGATACAATAGTGTATTATTTTAGGCTTAATATGTATAAAATGGTGTAGGAGACATCATGTTTAAGATTCAAAAAGAAGAAATGGTAAATAAAACGTTCAGATTACCTGTGACGTTGGTTGATAGATTGTACGAATTAGCACAACTAAAAGACATATCATTGAACAATCTTGTTAAGCAATGTTGCGAGTATGCACTAAATAATATAGAAAGTTAATACATTCCGATAATTTTTCGGACATTGGATAAAACTTCCTTAGCTTTTATTCTTGCTTTCTCAGAACCTTGGTTGATAATTTCATCAACAATTTCTGAATGTTCTTCGTAGTATTTACGTTTTTCTCTTATTTCTTTGAATTTTTCATTAATAGCGCACCCGAGTTCTCGCTTGCAATCCGCACAACCCCTTGTGCCAGATTCACATCCTGATTTTATTTGCTGAACTTTTGATTCATCTCCAAATATCTGCCAGTATTTGAATGCCACTTCACAATCATCAGTGTGTCCTAAATCAGTTTTTTTGATTCGAGAGCGATCAGTTATCGCTGTCATAACCTTTTTGGCTGTAACTTCCGCAGAATCCGAAATTTTTATATCATTATGAAAAGATTTACCCATTTTTTGACCGTCAAGTCCGCAAATATATGAACAATTATTCAAAAGAGGTTTTGATTCTTTCAAAAAGTCTGTATGATACAAATGGTTGAATCTCTTTGCAATATCACGAGTAATTTCAATATGTGCAACCTGATCAATTCCAACAGGAATTTTATCAGCATTGAATGTCAAAATATCCGCTGACATCAATACAGGATAGCCCAAAAGTCCATAATTGATTTGTTGAGCATTACTGTCTTTATCTTTCAAGATTTTTGCCATATCCTTTAGTGTCGGATCTTTTTCTACCCAAGCTTGCGGAGTAATCATACCCAAATAAATATTAAGTTCCGCAGTTTCCGGAATAAGTGATTGAACATAAATTGTTGAACGCTTCGGATCAATTCCAGAAGCCAACCAATCAATAATAACGTCTTTTGTATCTTGTTTGAGAGTTTCGGTTTTGTCGTACTTTGTTGTAAGTGCATGCCAGTCTGCAACTCCAAAATAACAATCATAATTATCTTGTAGTTGAACCCAATTTTGTATAACTCCAAGGTAATGACCTAAGTGTAATTTTCCTGTCGGTCGCATTGCTGACATTATAACTTCTCTCATTGACTAGCCCTTTCAATATCTTTTCTTATGTTTAATATAACATAAAATAGATATTACAACTAATCAAATTCAGAAATCAAATCTGCCTTTGGATCAAACATGCTCTGCTTAAACTTATATGTAAGATATTCTTCACCGTTTGTCTTATTCATATTAGGATTTCTCAACATATGCCAAGCTTCTTTTGGAGACATTTGTAACAAGTTTTTAGTTTCCTGCCAAACTTTTGATGAAATATATTTGGAAGAAATAATCCCACCATCTTTCATTGCAGAAGATAACATTGCCGCAGTTTCTGCTCTGGATGCATTTTTACGGTCAAAATCTCCCAACTTTTTATTAAAGAAAGTTTCAATCAACTCTTCAAGTGAGTTTTGGGCAGAAGTTTTTGCCTTATTCAAATTTAACTGTGTATCACCTAATATAATATTATGTTTTCTCAAAATACTACCTGCCAATGCAAAGAAACTGTCTATATCCATTTTTTGAATAGCCGTAGAAGAATCAAAGAATGCATCTTTTAAATCTTTTTCAACCAGCTTTGCGGCTTCTTCTTTTGTCATATTATCAGGCAATACTGAACCTTCAAGAACAACTTTAGTTGCATCCTTGACGTTTCCGTTTTTAATTAAGGCCGTTAATCTTAGTGCCAATTTAGCCTGTTCTTTTGAAACATCTACAGTGTTACCGGTATCAATAAGAGTAAACAATTTACCTTTTCCACTCTTTAGTGCTTCCAGATTTATAAATATATTACCTGGGTGAATATCTGCGTGAACGGTCTTGCCTGATTTATCAACCTTTGTAAATTGTTCATTAAGAACATCTATATATTTTGTCAAAAGTTTTTTAATTTCTTTAGCAGATAAATCGAAATCTGCAAAATCTGGGGATTTGTCTTTTATTTCCTGCATTTGTTTTTCCATATTGGCAGCTTCTTCTTCACTCCATTGATAATTTGAACGTTTCAAGCTTTTAGCCTGAGCTTCCAATTGGTAGTAATCTGCCATAGTTTTCAAACTAATACCCGGAGCTTTTTCCATAACATAAATATTATCTTTAACTTCAATAGGTTTTACAACATCCGCTTGTTTTGTATATTTTACAAGTTTCTTAGCAGCTTCCATTTCATTTTTAAAATCAACTTCTTTTGAAATACCCGAAGCCAAATCTTCAACATTACGTAACAAGTATTCTTGTTCTTTCTTATCAGTAACACTTGATTTTACCAAATCTATGAATTTTTGTTTATCTGCGTTTATTTTTTCCGCCGTAATACCTTTTTTCAAAACTTTAATACAAACTTCTTTTCCTGAAGGGTCTTTTGCCAAATAAGTTTCAGCAACAGTACCTACACCGATACATTTTGATACAGAATAACCGGAACCCAGTTTCGATGTTATATATGATGTTGCTTCATCTAATGTTCTTGTCGGAGGACAATTTTCTTGTAAAGCTTTTGCCATATAGTCTTGTGCTCCTATCAGCCCCTTGCCACGACGTATCTGTAAAAATTTAACAGCAAATATATTTTCGTCAGTCAAATCCGTTATCATTTGTTGCAACTCTTCTTTTGAAGCACCCCAAGTCGGATTATCCTTGTCATAAATAGCTTTAATAGATGGAGATTCCAAAAGCATATCTTGTAACTCTTCATAAGTAGTTTTAGAAGAATTTTTCAGTTGTACAAGAGTTTTTCCTTGTAACTTTGTAACAACCTTATCCATATTTTCCGACAAAACTTTGCTGAATTGTGCATGTTTAAATGCAGGAATGGCAACTGCTGCAGCAAATAAGCCATCAAGCACTGCATGATTTTTTAATCCATTAACAAAATCATTAGTAGATTTTGGTTTGCCATCATTTTTTGATGTCATATATCTTGCACCAACAAGAGATGCGACATAAAGAGGAACACCGACAATACCGCCGACTAAAGATGCAACAGGAGATAACAAACCTGCGATTGCACCTGTTCCAAAGTTTTTAAAATCTTCTTTATACTTTTCATTTTGCAACTGTTTCTTTTTAAGCTTTAAATCTTTTTTATTAAGTGTCTTTTTATCTTCCTTATCAACCTTATATTTTTTTGAACCGAGTCTGTTAAATTGCATAACTTGAACTTTTGTCAAGCCCGCAAGAAGCATCAATGCAGGTATAATTATAGCATTACGTTTCCCTGTAGATTTAATAATACTGTCTATATTAGGAATTTTAAATTTCCAAAATTTTTCGCCACTCATTTTTTTTATAGCTTTAAAAGCACCGAGTGCTCCTATTTTATCTCTTGCAATGTACTCTTTTGCCTTATCATTCAAAGCCAAGTACCCTGCAATACCTGTTGCAGCCGCAGTTAAATCGCCGAGATTTTGAGCCGCATTTTCGTTTGAATTTCTATATTCGGAAATTTTATTTTTTACATCCTCTGAGGTTGTTTGACCCTTTTCATATTTATCAATAGTTTTTTCAACTTTTTTTGAACCTGTACCTAAACCGGTAAGATTTTTACTCCAATTATAAATACGTTCAAACAAACCTATTTTATATTTTTCTCTTTTAAATTGAGATTTAAAATCGACAGTATCTTTCGTTGGAGTTGCTGCAATAGGTGCTTTTTGAGAGGTTTGTGTTTCTTTTGTGAGCGCAGTTGTCTTCTTATCCGCGTCAGTATTCAGCGTATTCGGAGTCATAAAATATGCTGAATTGTCCTTATTCCTGTTCAAAAAACTGTCAAAATTTTCCATTAAATTTTCCCAAAATTTTCCCTATACAAATATAAAAACCTTTGAGATAAATTTATTGCCTTATAGCATTCATATTTACTAAATTTTGTGAACAAATTAAACAGTTTTTAAATCAATTTCAAAAATAGTTTCTTTTTTTGTAGATTTAACTAATTTTAAATCTGCACCTTGAGCTTCCAAATTTTGTTTACAAATATACAATCCCAGACCTGAACCTGTCCTTTTGGTCGTAAATCCCTCTGAAAAAATATTTTTCTGCTTGCTTTCTGAAATCATTTCTCCGTTATTCAAGATTTTTATTTTTATTACTCCATTTTCTAAAATTGAAGTTACAATAATTTTTCCATCGGACGTTATAGCCTCTATTGCATTTTTGATAATATTTACAACACAGGCAATGAACTTGTTTTCATCAACTGAAACTGTCGCCGTATCTTTTAAATTCGTTTCAATTTTGATGTTTTTATCTTGAACATAAACTTTTGACATTTCAACTGATGTCATTAATAGAGTTCTGATATCATAATTATTTATGACCAAATTATCCATAGATTTTAGTTCAACCAAACAATTTGACATAACTTGTAACGACTTTTTGATACAAGAAATCGCATTCTCAATAGAAGGATTTTTGATATGTTCTTTTTGTAAGTTTTTATTTATTATTTCCGAATATAATTCACAAATTGATAAATGATTTCTAATTTCGTGAGAAATACATCTAACTTGATTTTGGATATCCATAGTCAACCTCTTTTATCTAAAATAAAGGGTCAGAATATTCCGACCCTTTTTAAATTTAATTCACTTGTCTTTTCAAGATACTAAGCAACTTTTACTTTGCTCTTAGAACCAAAGCCATTATTTATAGCGTACAAAACAGCTTGTGTTCTGTCATTAACCTGAAGTTTTTGAAATATATTATTAACGTGAGTCTTAACTGTAGTTTCTGATATAAATAGTTTTCCTGCAATACCACGGTAGTTATTACCCTGAGTAAGCAAATCCAAAACTTCTTCTTCTCTTGCAGTTAAGTAAGTAAGCAAATTTTCGCCTTTTTGTTCGTTTTCTTCTTTGAAAGAGTTTTGGAAGTATTCAAAGAATCTTGATGTAAGAGCTGTAGGAAGATAAACTTTTCCTGATAAAACTTCACCAATTGCAAAAATCAATTGAGCAGATGCCATTGTCTTTAAAATATAACCTTTTGCACCCAATTTCATTGCTCTGAAAATCAAATCAGAATCATCATAGCCACTTAATGCAATAACTTTTGTTCCTAAATCCAACTTCTCAATTTCTTGAATAGCTTGAAGGCCGTCTTTTTCAGGCATATTAATATCCATCAAAACAATTTCCGGGCGATATTTTTTGATTAAGTTAATCCCGAGATTTGCACTCGTTGTAGTTCCTACAACATCATAGCAACTTTCAATAGATAATAATTCTTTTACCCCTCTTAAATGATCTTGATTATCATCTATTAATAATACTCTTGCATTTCTTTTAAACTCTCTCATTTTTATCTCCCTGTTTTTTTTATTTCCCCTACACTTTAGATACTACACTTTTTGAATGTTTTTTTAATCCATGTGCTGATTGATATTCACCCTTGGCAGGTTTGATGTTTTTATCTAAATCTTTAGATTTATAAAATCTCTCAATCATGCTCTACATCATGCTTTTAAAAATTTCGCCGCATGGTTGAAGTGCAAATTTTTCAAAAAATTTAATAATCTTTTTAGAGTAATTTAGTTGTGGTATGATTAATACAAAAAGGGGATATTATTTTATGGAAATTTTTATATTTATATTGGGCTTTATATTCGGGGCAATTGCAGTATTTATACCATTTTTCATAGCAAGCAAAAAAGATAATACCGCAATAGTTGCAGAACAAATGAAACTTGAATTTGAAAACCTTGCAAATAAAATTTTCAAAGAAAGCTCTCAAGATATAACAGAGCAAAATAAAGAAAAGCTTGAAGAATTTTTCAAACGATTCAGAGATAGAATAGAAGATTTTGAAAAGAAAAATACTGAAAACTTTGAAATCGAAAAGAAGAACCTCACAGTATTTGATGAAAATATCAAACAATTTATTTCCGCCGGCAAAGAAATTTCGACTCAAACTTCAACCCTTGTAAATACAATGAAATCGGATAACCGTCGTCAAGGTAATTGGGGCGAAATTGTATTGGAAAAAGTTTTGGAAAGTTCTGGGCTCAGAAAAGATGCAGAATATAGCGTTCAATTGGGAACTGCAGAAGGCAGACCTGATGCTACTGTATTCTTGCCTGAGGGTAAACAAGTTTATATTGATGCAAAAACATCCCTCGCTTCTTGGAGCGGATATGTGAATTCAGAAGATGAAAACGAAAAAGAAATTCACTTAAAACAATTCATAGATTCTACAAAAGCACATATTGCAGGACTTGCAAAACGTGATTACAATATAGAAGAAGTTTCGCCGGATTATGTTTTGATGTTTATACCGATAGAAAGTTGCTATTCACTGTTTTTCTGTGAAGATAACACCCTTTGGGATTTGGCTTGGAAAAATAAAATTATGCCGGTATCTCCGTCAACTTTACTTGCCGCATTAAAGATAATTAATGCTTTCTACGTTGTTGACAGACAAAACAAAAATACTAAAAAAATTACCGATACTTGCGTTTCAATGATTGATAAATTTGCTGCGCTGTTGAATGATATGTTAAAAATAAGAACAACATTAGATTCAGCACTGAAAAAATTAAACGGAAAAGGAAACATAATCAATCAAATCAAACAAATTGAAGAATTAGGAACTAAAGGTTCAAAAGAAATTCCTGAAATTCCTGAAGATATTGAAGAATAAACTAATTATTTCTTTTTTATCAAAAAAGCTACTTGGTTAGATAAAATTGTTGAACCGGTCATTTCATTCATTGCCTTGGTCATTTCTTTGTCAACAATAGGATTTGTCTGCACTTTAGGCATTGTTTTTTCCTCAAATGCCATAGCTTGCATACGCTTGTTCAATCTGGACATAGGATAAGCATATAAAGTCATTTTACCAACCTTTTAATAAACACTACACATGTATATAAAAACATTTGTGTATAAAAAATTGCCTATGTGAAAAATATTTAGATTATTGATTTAATTTTTTAAAGATGATACACTTTTGACACACAGATTTTTGGAGAGAAAATGACAGAATTAGCAAAAAATAAAATTATTTTGGCACTGGACGTTGATACATTACCGGAAGCCGAAGCCTTAGTAGATGAATTAAAAGATTACGTAGGATATTTCAAAATAGGTTTACCTCTAATTGTAAACTATGGATTTGAAGCTTTTAGAGTAATAGAAAATCTAGGGGCAAAATGTTATTTTGATTGCAAATTTCACGATATTCCATATGCAGTAGACAAAGCATGTGCAAATCTTGTAAAAAATAATATAGACTTATTTAATGTTCATATTCAAGGCGGTTCAAAAATGGTTTCTTCCGTCGTAAAAACAGCAAAAGCTACCGCAAAAGAGCTTGGGAAAGAACCTCCGAAAATTTTGGGCGTAACGTTACTATCAAGTTTTGGACAAAGAACTTTGACTACCGAATTATGTGTTAAAGACAGTATTGAAAATTATGTTTTACAACTCGCTAAAGTAGCAAAAGAATGTGGACTTAACGGTGTTGTAGCATCAGCCGAAGAAGCTAAACGCATCAGAAAAGAAATAGGCGAAGATTTTATGATATTGTGTCCGGCAACTCGTCCGACATGGTCTGTAGTTAATGATCAGGTTCGTGTTGATACTCCTCGCGAAGCTATTCTGGCCGGCGTAAATTGTATGGTAATAGGTCGACCTATTACAGAAGCTGAAGATCATATAGCTGCAGTTAAACTTATTATTGATGAAATTGAAAATGCAATGGAAGAAAAAGCTTCTTTACAAGCTACTACAAAATAATTATTCCGGCATTTCAACAATTGCGACGTTTTCGATATGGTATGTATGGCAAAACATATCAAACGGTTGGATAGATTTTACTTTGCAGCCTTTTTCAACCAAATATTTTAAATCTCTTGCCAATGTCGCAGGATTACAAGACAAATAGATTATCGTTTTTTTACACGTTTTCAAGAACCCGTCCAAAACTCCCTGTGTAGAACCTTTACGAGGCGGATCGGTAATTATTATATCAAACTTTCGCTTTATAGTATCCAAATACTTTTCTGTATCGGAATTTATTATTTCTAGATTATCAATTTTATTTATTCTTAACCCGCTTTTTGCATTTTCACAAGCCTCACGGCTCATTTCAACTGATTTTACAGAGTCGGCACAATCAGCTACACTCATACCGATTGCGGCAATGCCTGCATAAGCATCCAATATTGTAGGTTTTTCAAAATTTTCTTTGATATAGTCTTTTATATATTTAAAAATATTCTCTGCACTTTGCGGATTCACCTGAAAAAACGTATTCACGCCTATTCTAAATGTATTTTCAAACATTTTTTCTTCAACATAACTTTGACCCACAACACAGGTTGAGGTTTCACCCAAAATCACATTGGTCGGTTTCGTATTGAAATTTACGCATACCCCGACAACTTTATCAAATTGATTTTTAATAGCATTTGTAAAATCTTTTAAACGAGGAAAAACATCTTTTGTATTAACAACAAGCACAACCAACACATTCCCATTAAATTTGGAAACTCTTAATACAATGTGTCTCAAATCTCCGGTTTTACTTTTCTCATTGTATCCAGATATACCATATTTGATAGCATTTTCTCGAATAAAATCAACAATTTTGTCACAAATTGCAGGCTGAATCGGACAATGTTTAAGATTTACAATTTCATGTGATTCAGGTTTGTAATAGCCGACTAAAAGACGCTCCGAAACTTTTTTTTGAGATACAGGATATTGGATTTTATAGCGATATTCTTTAATCTCAGGACTTTTTACAGGATTTTCTATTTTTATATCAATACCGGCAATTGAATGCATTGCATCTTCAACTATTTTTTTCTTCAATTCCAATTGATAATCATAATCAATAAATTGTAATTGACATGCTCCACATACCTTTTGCATTGAGCAAAACGGCTCCACTCTGTGACAAGATGGTTCAATAACAGTTTTTGTAATAGCATTCGCGTATGATTTTTTAACTTTTTTTACTTTTGCAAGCACTTTATCTTCCGGACAGGAATTTTCAACAAAGACGACCATCCCATCTTTATGTGCAATCCCAAATCCAAGATTTGAAAGAGATTCTATATTAAGTTCAATTTCATCATTTTCTTGCATAGCAACAAGTTTAGCGTAATTATAAAGTATTTGCAAGGATTAGGGAAAAGTAAAATTATATGATATAATCTTTATATGAAAAAGATAATTTTGGGAATAGCTTTAGCATTGACATGCTCATATGTACTTGCAGAAGATAATTATGTAAGTCCGGAATCGTATGCTGTAAATGAATCAGATATGGATGCATATTTTCAACAATATATAGCACCACAAAATACAACAACAGTTACTCAACCTACACAAAAAGAACAAGTCAAAAAAGAACGTATCAAGCATGAACGTATTAAAAAAGAGAAAACTCCCAAAATAAAAGAAAAAGCTCAAAAAACAAATGCAAAACCGGTTGAACAACAAATTCAACCACAAATCAAACCAAAAGCTACAGAATATAAATCAACAAATTATACACAACCTGAAACTGAAACATATAATTATAACAATACCTCGACATCAAATGAGCCTTCTCCTGAGACATATGCTGTCAATGACGATGAAGTAAAAGCAATGTATCAGCAATTAGTTTCGCCACAAAATGCTGTAGCCGATAATGATACCAAAGGAATCGCCAGCTACAATCCTGCAGATGATGACGAAACAGGTCTGAGAGCTACACTAAGACGGATGAGATATAATTCTATGGACCCACATCATGGAGAATTGCACCAAATAAAAATAAATGCTTCAAATAAATTTGAAGGAAAATAGTTGACAACAATTTTTTATTTGATAATATAAGAACATAGCCGATAAGCGGTGAGGGCGTTTAGCTCAGTTGCCCGAGAAAGGTGAAACCTTTCGGATTTTAATATTTGCGCTAAGGCGCTCAAAAACTGAGAATGACAATTTTATAAAAAATAATGGTGAGGGCGTTTAGCTCAGTTGGTAGAGCGCCTCCCTTACAAGGAGGATGTCAGGAGTTCAAGTCTCTTAACGCCCACCATAAAAAGGACAATAACGAATGTTGTTGTCCTTTTTATTTTAAATTTTTAGTAATAAAACTAATTTTTATGTTATTATAATCTCAAAATGGAGGTTATATGTTGAAAAAGATTTTATTAATGTTAGTTTTATTCATCAGTGCACAATGTTTTTGCTTTGCTCAAAGTTCAATTTTTGTGCCAAATGTTACTAAAAAACAAATCACCGATGCGCTTGTAAAAGATAGAATTGAGCACAATTGGAATGTCGCAACGCAAACAGATTATTCTATTTCATTTTACAAAAAATCAGACAGTGCCGGTTACTCATATTCATATAACACAGATAATAACAATGTAACAGACAAATTACAATACAACATAGTTGAATCAAACGGTGGTGTCACTATTGCCGTTGCAGGTCAAACCGTCACACGAAATTCCGGTTCTACAACACAATCAGACACCTATACAAATACAGGGGGCTATAACAAAACCACAACAACCACATCAAATAGCACGACAGAAGACTATACACAGAGTCAAATTGATGATGAAATAGAATATTTAAGAAAATTATTTGTAGGATATTATACATATTGGGTGCAGTATGGGAAAATGCTAAAACTTGTTCATGTTCAATATGTTGAACCTAATTCTACGGCTTATAGAGACGGACTGAGAGCCAGATACATTATCACAAAAATTAACGGATGGCCTGTAGAAAATATGAGTCGCTCTCAAATAGATGACTCTTATACCCCTGAAAAGACCGGACAAAAATTGAGTCTGGAATACAAAACAGATAAAAATGCAACGAACACAAATACGGTTACAATATACAGTGTAAAAGTAAAACCACTGATTGAATTTAACAATACAAAAAAATAAATAACAAAAAAGAAGGTTTTTAAGCCTTCTTTTTTGTTTGTACATAAGAATCAGTTTGATATTAACGTTAAGACAAACCTAACGCAATTTTGTTGTTTGTAGCTGCCATTGCCATCATACTATCCAAGCTTGAGATTGATTGCTGCGCCTGAATATTTTCATTTTCTAAAGCAGCCAGTCGTTCTTGGAAATATTTGGTGTTTGGATTTTGTGCATCCATTTTTGATACAGCATCAGAAATATTTTCTAAAATATCATCCAATTTATCTGTATCAGCCACGCTAACATTAGCTTGTGCAGCCAAAGTTTTAGCTTCTGACATCAATGCAGCTTGAGTTGAATTACCCTGTTGTTGGGTGCTTGATTGCGTATTGTTCTGTTGTTTTATTGCCTGAATTTCCGCAATTTTTTGTTGAGCTTGAGTTTCTGACGTAAACTGTGTCGGGTCCAACCCCAATGCAATCAGTTTTTGTTTCGTCTCTTCGCTCAGTTGCGACACGGTTCCTGCCGAATAGGAAGAAGCCGCTGCCGACGTAATCGAATTTACGGACATAAAAATACCTCTCTTAAATTTTTCTTCTTACTTTTTGTTCTTTCTTACTCCTTAATGATTATTTTTATAAAGTCAACTTTATATGACTAATTGCGTCATTTTTTCTCAAAAACTTTAGGTAATGTAAAGTTTCTTGTCTAAAAATTAACATTCTATGTTATTTATGAACAATCATGGGCATAATATCGTTATAGGTTTAAAAGGAGAAATATCATGAAGAAGTATTTGTTTTTGTTGTGTGTTATGGCAATTTGCACACCATGTATGGCCAAACAAAATTATTCTTATACTATGAGGAATACGGCCAAACAAGAGCCAGTTCAAGTTGAAAATGTAAACAGCTATTCAAATTCGACGGTTAATTATACCATCAAAAGTACACCAAACTCACAACGGCAAACAAAAATCTCCGAATCAACACCGAACGTACAAGGTGAAAAAATATCTCAAGTCGGTTCAATATTATACTATGACAGTGGCAACAAAAACTCTTGGAAAAACACTTCAAGAATTACTGGAGCTGCCGCTGCAATCGGAACTATTGCCGCACTTGACCCTTACGTAATAACAATCAACGGTAATGATTACATTATGGTAAGAGGAATGAACAAAACATTTGTAAAACAAAATATTATAGGTTTGAATGATGATTATAACAACATATTTTCATCATTAAAAGAATTTGATACCAACAACGACGGAAGTATTACAGGTTGGGAATTGAAATCTTCTAATGTAAGACTTGCCAGATTGGACAACAATACGGTATATTACAATGACAGAACAAAGGATTATAATGTTTTGTATATAAAATCAATTGAGACAGCATCAATGAGAACTCAAGTTCCATCTTGGATGAAAGTTGAAAACAGAAATTCTCAAGTAAAAATTAATCGTCCTGGGACATACGGAACTTTTGATGTACAACTTGCTAACAACTTGATTTGTCCAGGCAAAGTTGAATTTATATCAAAACTTGCAATAAATAATATGGTTAAAGGAAACAAATAATCATTTTCCTCGTCTTTCATTCTAAAGGTAATTTACAATTTTAAAGAAGGATGAGAGATTTATGGGTACATTTACTGATAATACAAGTGCAAAATCATATGATTTTGCACTTTGTTGTAATGAAGAAAATGAAGTACAACAAGAATTTGAGCCTGACTATATCGGCGAAAATCAAATTCAAACTTTCAATTCAATTTCACATGAAGATGATATTTTACAAATGTATTTGAAAGACATAGGTAAAATAAAGCTTTTAAAAGCGAAAGATGAAAAATATTTAGGCAAATTAATCAAAGAAGGGAATAAAACAAATTCACAAATTGCAAAACGGAAACTTGTGCAATCAAATTTACGCCTTGTTGTAAGTATCGCCAAAAAATATATAGGACAAGGCGTTTTATTTATGGACCTGGTTCAAGAAGGTTCTATCGGGCTTATAAAAGCTGCAGAACGTTTTGATTACTCAAGAAATTTCAAGTTTTCTACCTATGCAACATGGTGGATAAAACAAGCAATTATACGAGCAATTTCTAACCATTCCAGATCAATTAGAATTCCTGTTCATATGTTTGACAAAATAAGAAAATATAAAAAAATAAAACGAGAATTAACCTTCAAATTGGAAAGAGAAGCTACAGATGAAGAAATAGCCAAAGCTATGGATATTACAGAAAAAATGCTCTATACAATAAAAAAATCTATTATGAAAACTCCAATAAGCCTTGAAACACCTGTGACAGACGATTTGAAGGTAGAAGATTATATTCAAGACAAAGATTCCAAATCTCCTGAAAATAACACCCAATCAAACTTACTAAAAACCTCTATAGAAGAATTAATTGCAACGCTTCCAAAACGCGAAAATCAAATAATTACTCATCGTTTCGGAATAAATGGAGAAACGCCAAAAACATTAGAAGAATTGGGGCAAATAATGGGATATTCAAAAGAGCGAATAAGACAATTGGAATGTGAGGCAATAAAAGAATTGAAAAACAAAGATAACTTGAAAAATTTGAAAGATTATTTATTATAAATAAAATGTTGAGAGGTTTTTGTATAAAATCAGAACCTCTCAACTGTTTAAACTATTTATTTTTAAAACAATTTATTGTAGTATGAAAATAAATAGGAGAAAGCTATGTTTCAATACTTTTTGGGTTCTTATTTAGTTACAATTTTAGGTGTAATCGCCGCATTTTTCTGGGGCAATCATATTCACTCGGGCGCAGGATTGGAAGCGGTTTTTATTGCACTTGTTTTGGGCGTGTTAGAAGTAAGTTTATCTTTTGACAACGCGGTGGTTAACGCAATGAAACTCGAAAAGATGTCAAAGATTTGGGAGCGCCGATTTTTGACGTGGGGTATTATTATTGCCGTATTTGGTATGAGATTTTTATTTCCAATTTTAGTTGTATCTGTTTTTGCAAAGATATCAATGCTAGAAGTTTTAAAAATAGCATTATCAAATGCCGATAAATATGCATATTATCTACATCAAACACATGCACCTATTGTAACATTCGGCGGAATGTTTTTGATTATGCTTTTCTTAAACTATTTTTTCAACCACAAAAAAGAAATTCATTGGATAAAAGTTATTGAAAAACCACTATCACATCTTGATCACTTTAGAGGTTTGCAGATAGTAATAGCTTTATCAATGTTACTTGTAACTCAACATTTTATCCCGACACATGAAAAAGCATATGTACTTATCGCAGGAATATTCGGGGTAATAACATACCTTGTAATAGACGGTTTTACCCACTTTTTAGAGAAACATGAAGCAGAACGCCTTAGTAAAGATACTCTTAATGCAGCCAAAAATGGCGGGTTGATAAGTTTTATTTATCTGGAACTTATTGATGCATCATTCTCTTTAGATGGTGTACTTGGAGCTTTTGCATTAAGCAAAGATATAATAATTATAGCAATAGGTCTTGGTATCGGTGCTATGTTTGTAAGATCACTGACCGTTATGCTTGTTGAGAAGAAAACTTTAAAACAATTTTTGTATTTGGAACATGGTGCGCACTGGGCAATCGGAGCTTTGGCGTGTTTAATGCTAATTTCTACCGTAAGAGAAGTTCCGGAAGTTGTTACAGGGTTAATCGGTTTGGTATTTATTGTTGCAGCATTGGCATCTTCAATCTTTCACAACAAAAAAATGGAAAGATTGTTAGCCGAAAAACCTGAGGAAAAAGTAAATGCTTAACTTACCTTTAATAAGTTTTGTTGTAACTTCTTATAATTATGAAAAATACATTCTAAAAACATTAGAAAGTATAAAAAATCAGACATACAAAAATTTTGAAATAATTGTTGTCGATGACAAATCGACTGACAATTCAGTTGATATAATCAAACAATTTATAAAAGATAATCCGGATTTAAAAATTCAATTTATAGAACATAATGAAAATCTGGGGCAATTAAAAGCATTTCAAACCGGATTGAAATCTGCAAACGGACAATTTGTAAGTTTTATTGATTCTGATGATGTAATTGTAAAAGACTATGCAGCAGCACATTTGAAAATTCATATGGCAACTAATGTAGCTTTTACATCCGCACAGATTATTGAAATAGATGAAAATGACAATATCCATACCCTACACTCTCCATCAAGTCCTCAAACCAATCCGGCAATGGAAATAATGGAATTAGGAGACCTTCTAAATATTGATATTGAACACTTAAATTTTAAAATTTTAGATACAAAATCAGCACCTTTTGGCGGATGGTTCTGGTCACCTACCAGTAGCGCAATGTTTAGAAAATCTGCAATCGAAATTTTATTAAAATATAAAGAGACTGACAATTGGAAAATTTGTCCTGACAAATTTGTATTTAATCTTGCAAATTTAATAGGTGGTTCTGCCATAATTTATGCGCCACTAATAGGCTACCGCAGACATAAATTGAATGCCGGAAATTCCACTTACATATGCGGCAACAAAAGATATAACAATGATCTAACCACAAAACTAAATATTGAAAACAATATCAAAATAAGGCCATTAACACTTAAATTTATCATTCAAGAACGCGAAAGTTTTTATAAACTTTTTGGCAAAAAAAATACTGCCAAATTATTTCTGACAGTAGTATTTTCTATATTTTATGTTACTAAGCAAATTTTAAAATTTTAACTATGAGCTAAACATTGAAAATGTTTTTTCAATATTTTTACTTATAAGATTCTTAACCGTATCATATTCAGTAGTTATTGCTGAAATTTCTAAATCTAATTTTTTAGCTTGAAGATCTATTGCTTCTTCTTTATTATTCAACTTAGATTTTTTCGCAGTATATTCGGCCTCTGCTAATGCAATAGCATCAGAATCGGTAACTTCTTCAACATAACCCGTATCAGAATAATTATTTTGATAATAATAACCATCCGTACTTAAAGCTGATACAAACAATTGACCATTCTTTATTTCATTTTCAAGATATTCAGAATTATCTACATTGTATTTTGTATCACTTGTCCATCCATTTGCACAAATTTGGTTATACATCATACTGTAAAAATCAGCATTTAATAATGTATCATCATTCGCAATAGAGGTATCATTACCGGTTATATAATAATATTGCAAATCATCAGTTACAAGGTTTGAAGTTGACACTTTATCATTTACAGCATATCCACCTGCATATCCTGTAAGAGCCTGAGCATAGTTTGTTAAAAATGCATTAATAACATTTGTCAAGTTTACAGAAGCTGATGTTGAACCTGATTTGTCATACATAATTGTATTATAATCTGATGCATTATAAATACTATCTTCTGTTGCATTTGCAGAACCAAATTCCAACAGAGTTGTTGCATAAGCACTTTGCAATGCAGTTAAAGAATCTGAATCTGTATATAACCCTTTATAAGATGTATTACTGCCGGAAGGATCATACCCTAATAGAGTGGAAACTTTAGTTAAGAATGCTTGTACATACTTTGCAATATCACCTTTACTTGTGCTGCCGCCACGTTCTATTCTGTAATTGCCGCTCATTATATCACCGATACTAACAAGAGATAAATCGGATAATGCCAAGGCTGTTGATCCACTTTTAACTGAGTATGTATCTTTATCTTTAGTGCTTGTACTTGCCGAATAATTATCTGACGTTAATATTAATGAACTTGAATTAGCTACAATAAGCTTTGCCCAAAATGAATTTGCATCATAAGAGATATTATTAATATTAGCCATATTAATTTTATAACTGCTTCCTTGCAAATATTCACCCAAAGTAGCAAGTGTCATAGCATTAGTAGAAGTCTTATCAAGAGGTGTTGCGCCAACACCGGCATTTTTCTGGTAGTAACTTGTTGTTGTAGTCAGTTCCCCTGTAGTGGCATCATATTGTTTTGCATCATTGGTAGTTAATATAGCAGTAGCCATACTTTCAGAAACAATACCTTGATCCTTTAATGCATTTAAAAAATCAGTAAATCCTGAACTAGAACGAGCCCCACCGGTAGGTTTTAAGCCTGCAGCTGTAGCCGCTGCAGCATATTTAGAATCAAGAACAATCTGACCTTGAGGGTTTGTAATTAAATATGGATCATAACCGTTTAATTTTGACGGTTTCATCATTACATCATAAGATAATGCGGTAGTAGTAGCTGTGTCAGAAGCTTCTGTTGTTGCAGAATCAGAAGTTCCGCTTGCATTCCAAACCAATTTTGTAGCATTCAAAGAATTTTCATACTCTTCAGAGGCTTTAGTCATTTCACGACTAATAGACAGCTTCTGTTGAGCAAATTGCATAGATTGAAACTCGCAAGCCGCCTTACGTGAAGTCAATGCTAAAAATCTCGATTGTGATGCTGCCAATCCCATTGGTTTTCGCTTTCCTTTTCATTTTTACTTAGTAACATTATCTCTTTTGTCTTCATGTACGGCTTATTTAGTTAAAAACTTTAGTTACAGATAATATTTGTTAACAAATATTTACAATAGATATTCAAAAACTTATTTAAAAACTATTGCATCATAAATTTTATCAATCTTATCTTTCATCTCAGAAAATTGCTCTTTTAAATCTTTGTAACTATTTATAGAAACAAAACGTTCCTCTATGTCATTTAAGATTTCTCTGTGTTTTTTTTCCAATTGTTCCGGAGTAACAACAATCCGTTGCTGAATCAAAAAAACCATAACAGCTAATAAAAAGGGAGAGTAATATAAAAACTTTTCCATCAAATTTCTCCTAGATGTTTACAACTTTATCGGCCAATAATAATCAACCAAATAGGATGCCGCATCCATTGGATGCATCAAAAATTTTAGTTCACTATTTTGTTTTATTTGTTGATACGTCGGAATATTTATTTTGGACGAACCTTCATAATAAGACAAATTATAAATATTATACAAAAGCTTTTCACATTTTTTATCAACAAACAGTCCGCACTTGCCATCAGCATTTCTTATTTTTGCATTAAACGCGGCTATTCGATTCTTTATAGGTGGATTAAAAGGCTTTATTTGAATTTCTGTATCATAACCGTATTCAAGAAATTTCTTTTTGATAATAACGTAATTGGTATATTCACTTGTACAGCTTCTGTTATCTCCTGAGGCATCTCCATTTACAATAATTTTACCTTTATGCGCAGGATAACGACGTAAAATTTCCTCACAAGCTTGTGCGGTTGTTGTATTTTCTATGGCTATTTCATCAAAATAAAACACTTTATCTTCAGTTTTGTGTGCCAAAATCCAACACATAGGGTCAACATTAAAATCGCATGTTATATGTAAATCCAAAAACTGATTATATTTTATTTCACAAATATTTTTATCTGAAAAACCATTTATCACTAAACCTTTATGATATTCTCCATTTTGAGCTAAAACAAATATTTTGTAATACTGCTCGTCATACAGATTTTTTAACTCCTCACAATAATTTTCCGGTAAATAAATATTCTCAGTTGTAGGGGCAGTAATCAAACGGTAATTACGTGCAGAATTTTTCACAAAAGTATCATATATCCATCCTCTTTTAAATTCCGGATTTGTATGGGCAAAAATTCGGTAACGGAAATTTTTCCAAGTCGGTTTAATTTTTTGACGCATACGGCTTAATAACATTTTAAAAGTATTGTAAGGGACTTCAGACATCTCCTCAATTTCAACAAATCCGAGATTTAAGGATTTCAACTTATTAGGTTCATCAAAATGCCTGAAAAGTATCTCTGAACCATTTTTAAATATTAGTTTTTGCAAGGTGGTAGACCACTCGTAATCTTTACCCTCAACAAATCCCATATTATCAAAATGTTCAAAATATGTTTGTAAGGTTGTATCTCTAACAAGGGTATATGTTTGTGCTCCAACAAGCCCTCTTATCCCCGGAAACTTTAAAGCTAATAATATTCCCAATAGGGAGCCGGAAAAAGTTTTTCCACTCCCATAACCACCTTGATAAACTGCAACATCCAATGAATAATCATGAGGAATCTCTAAAAATTCACGTTGAGCCCTCAACAACTTATATTTCATTACTTTTTATCACCTTTTTGAACCAAAAAATTATTAACATTTTCAATTCCATACTGTTCAAGTGCATATTTAAAACACTCTAACCAATCAACATTTTGTGCAACCTCAGATACTGTTGCAAAAGATTTTACGACTTCAAACAATTCCTTTAACATCAACTTCCTTGTTATACTTGCCTTTCTATCACCGTACCTATATATATAGTCCCCATTTCTTACATCATCAGTTATTTCAACAAATGATGTTTTACCCCTATCGTTAACCATTATTAGTTCTTTACCCAGTTTAAAATCAGCAATAATTTCTGCAGTCTTTTCAACAACAGGAATAATAATTTTTTGGCTTATGCTATCTAAAAGCATATTCAACCTTGCTTCTTGACCATTTGCCGAGTAATTAAGTTCGGTTGCAGTACGCATTTGAGATTGAATATTTCCGGACATGTTTTTAAAAATTCCGGTTGCACTTTCTATAGTATTTTTAAAATAATTTAAGAAATCCCATCCAACCATAGCTTTTTCAAAATTTAATTGTGTCGGAGCTTGTGGCATTAGCGCAGAATCATACTCAATAATCTTGCCAGGTTTTACAACCTGTTCACCTTTAAAACAACCTTTAGGCGCAAGATAAGGAGGATTAATCATCAAAGCAAGTGCATCAATTTGTTTGTTTAAAATAGTAGAAGAAATATTATTCAAAATTAATGCAACTCGAAGTGGCGAAATTCCACGTTTTGTATAAGGATTTTCAATAATATTTGCGTGAATAAACGGATTGATAACATATGGATTAGACTCAAATCTAATAATTTCCTTGCGTCCGGCCAAAACGATTAGCCAATTTTTAAGCAATGTCCCGTCGGATAACTCAACATCACCCCAGATTTCAACTATTTCCAACTTATTCCAATTTTCTTTTTGTTTTTTTGATTCCACCACCTCTTTCAATATTTCTATCTTTTCGTTAGTTAAAAAATTATTTGATGTATCGGATACAACATCATCCAATGTCAAATATGTTCTATAAAATTTCTTGCAACTATCCCAAGAATTAAAATTCTCTTTATCGAAAACAAAATTTTCAGGTGAAATAAATTTTATTTTAGGATTGTCATAAACTACTTTATTATCCAAAACAAAACTTTTTTCATCTCCAGACATCAATTGTTCATCAAGTGTTTTCAGTCTTCTTACTTGCTTCACTCTAGTTTCCCAGCCGACAAAAAATGTTGTTTCACCTGTTTCTACAATCCCGGTAATCATTTTTTCCATTTCTGACTTTAAATTCATTTTTTCAAAAACATCAACCAACATAGCCTTTTGCCTGTTGGCAAACATTTGTGAACTTTGAGATGATGCTGCTACATCAAACATTGATTCCGGATTTGAATATAAATTTTCAGATATATGGGATTTTAAAGTTTGTGCCAATTCATATAAATCAGGAAGCTCAATATGGCTGTTCCAAACTTCTTTTGGCTGTAAATTTATATTGTATATTGAATTTTGAATAATTTTTATGTCATTTAATTGTGACACTCTATCATCATTAAATTTGTCAAATTCTTTTGATAAAGTAGAAACCAAGTTTTTTTCATTAATTTCATCTAAAGTTATAGAAGAATTTTCATATTCTATTTTCATAAATTTTCCTTTCTATTTTTGGATTTATAAGCCCATATAATTCTATATTCTGGGGTTTCCCATAACGAAGGGTTTCTTTAACAAGTTCGCCTTCCTTTTTAAATCCAAATATCTTCAAAACATTTTTTACTCTGTTATTACCGGAATAAATTCCTGCTCTTATTTTTTGTAAGTTTAAATTTTCAAAACAATATTTTATAAAATCAACCCCGACTCGTTTCGTAAATGAACCCCAGAATTCCTTTTTAAAGCAAATTGTTATTTCTGCCGAATATATTTGCTTTGCGTTACCGACTAATGAATCTAAGAAAATAAATCCTGCAAATTCATTTGTATTCTTAGTACAAACAACCCAGAAAAAAGGAGTTCTTTCTTTTATAAAACATAATAAGAACTCCCCAAAATCCGACGGATTTGAAAAATCGTCTAACAAAAAATGTCGGTAATACATAAAAAGCAAAGCAATTTTTGAAAAATAATTGTTTATATTATTGTCATTAATACTCACAAAATATGGCATTATTTTTCCAATTCAATTTTTTCAAATTTGACAAAAGCATCATCACACATAAATACAGATAGTTCTCCGTTGAGTATCTGTGTACGTATTGAATTTTGCAATCCCAAAAGTCCATCAGCTTGCACTCCTGTAATAAAGCTTTCAGTTTTGAGTGTTTTATTAAAGACTTTAAATACTGCTTTTTTACTAAATATCAATTCTTTTGGCACCTTTGATATATCCACTTCTACATATTTTTCATGCACTGTTTGCGCAGAGGATATTTCATCTTCAAGTTCTTGTTGCATTTTTAAACGTATTAATTCATCCAATGATTTTCCGGTAAGTAACATTTCTTCTATCTTGTCATTGTTTTTCATTAAAATTCCTTTCATTAAATTTTGTTTTTGTCCAGATTTTCGATTGTAATAATTTTCAAAGTAGAATCAGGCTCATCTTTCGATTTTGTCAGACCGATATACTTGGAAAGATTTTCAAGAGCTTTTAGTCCGGCAGAGGTATCTCTCAACTTAGTTTTTCCTGTTAAATTGCCTTCCTTGTCTAAAATATCTTCTTCTTGAAGCGAAAACTCTGCAACCTGAAGTAATTTTTGAATCACGTATCCCTTTTCAACCTTCAGGGTTTTTATTTGTAAATTCAATTCTTTTTGTATTTCATGAATAATATCTGCATCTTTCAAGAGTTTTTCCGAAAAATAATTCAAATTTTTCGATTTATATCCGGCATTTTTTGCTGCAATTTCACCATCAAGAGTTTTGATATATTCAAATACAAATTTTCTTTGTTGTGGGGTAATTTGTTTCATATTAATCCTTTTGTAAACAATTATTTATTAAGATATTTTAAAATTTGAATTTTAGGTTATTAAAATGTATAATAAGCATGCTATTTATATTTCGGCTAGTGTAAATCTTAACAGGGGGGAATGAAAAAAACTTCCTGTTTTTTTTGCGAATTTTATGTAAAAAATTATCATTAACCGGTCAGGAAATAAAAAGCAGAATCCTATCAGTTCCTTTCCATTTTTATATGCGGAACATCATCTTTAGTGGATTTTGAATATGCTATCAGGTTACTGAGTGCATTTTTATACATTGATAACCAATAATTAAATCTAATGTGTTGAGGATTCCCCTTTAAGCGCATACATGTTCCATAAATTAAAATAGGTTCAGCAAAAGCTTGAGGAATAACGGTAAAATCGTCAAATAAGTCCATATTTGCTTTTTTGTTTTTATCTTTGTCTATTGCATATTTATCAGTCAAATATATTATTTGTATAGTTTTGTCCTCACTAAACTGAGGGAGTAATATTTTGCCATTAAAAGTAGAATATGTATCATTTTGCTGAGTGTTTGTGAAAAAGTTTTCAAAATTTACATCGTATGAATATTTCGTTTTATCAATAATCAAATCTAAAATTTTGCCTTCTATCGGATTATCAATATCGCCAAATCCTTTTGGAAGATTAATTGTAATTGTATTCAACAAAAAATCCCAATTATAAGAAGAACATACTTCTACATTTATATTATTTAAAATATTTTTAATTTTTCTATGGTCATTTTTAACTAATTCTTCAAATGAATTAACTGTTTTATAATTCAATTCAATTAAACATTTATTTATCAAGTCGAGATAGTTCATGAAGTTTCCTTTCATATAACCGACAAGCCTGTAAAAACAGGCTCATCGGAGTAGCAATTATTTTATCAACCCTTTTCTTAGTTGATCCATTATTAGTTTTTCATTTTGTATAAATTCAGAACAACTCATTTTGCCGATATCGGCACGAGTGAAAATTTTTGAAAAAGAAGATGGTGCAGATGCATTTTGAGCATTTGCAGTCATTTTTGATTTTGCAAGTGCATTTTCTTTTTCAATATTTTCCCCGTGCTTCAAATTGCTCAAATAACTTTCTACAGCATTCTTTTCAACAGATTCAACTATATCCGTTATTTTAGCAATTTCATCATCATCAAAATTCATATTTGAATTTTTCAAATAATTCAAGACATCTTGACGCCCATTTTGTTTAAAAAATGCATTATTATCAATAGAGTTTTGTTGAATAGAAGCATCCTGCACGAATAAAGATTTTGCGTTTTCAACAAATTTGTTAGTAATGTTTTCCACTTGACTTTTATTCAATAAACCCTGCGCCATAAGGCTGTCCAACAACTGTAGTTCTTTTGCCAACACTGTTGTAGCATTTTCATTTGTAGGTTTGACATTTGCATCTTGTTGAGAGTTTTGCGTTGATGTACCTGAATCTGAATTTTGACTATCGGCTAATGGTTGATTTGATTGTTCAAAGTTTTGTTGTTCTATATCCATAATTTAACCTTCTTGTCCTTTTGTTTTCATAAAAGTAACTGCAAATTCAACTGCATCGTCAATAAATTTTGATAAAATCGGCTTTATTACAGGCTTCAGAAATGGGGTTATAGGTAAATTTGTAATTATATACCCAATTGCAGCCTCTTTTTTTTCTTTACCGGATTTTGTAGAAAGTTCAATTTCAACTTTTGATACAGCTTCTCTTGCAAGTTTTCTTATCTGTGATTTTATTTTTTCTAGCATATCTTCATCCTTTTATTGTTATGCTGCAGCAACAATCATCTTAGCAATAGCTTTCGGTTGCACAGTTTTTGCTCCATATAAATAAAGTCCTCTTACCAAGTCTGAAAAACTGTCTTTATCACGTAAGGTTTCAATTTTTGCAAGTTGAGAAGCAAAAGTAATAGCATCATTTGTACCGGCAAGAACATAGTATTTACTATCAGTTGCAATAAGATTTGTACTAACCAATACATCCATGCCTGCAATTCTGCCGATTGCACCATTTCTCAATGTTTCATCTGCAACATTATTTGCGCCGATAAATTCTGGACTTTGCAATAAATAAGATTCAACAGTAGGATTAATAACAACCCAAGGATGACTCGAACTTGTTACAGCATCAGCATTTTTCAAAGCTAATGCCAATTTTACAAAGTTTTGATAAATAGTTGTTTTGTCCAAGGCAACAGGTGCGGCATCAGTACCGACAATATTTGCCGCATCAACATTTGTATGCTGAGATAACAAATATGCATCCTGAACTTCTTCAATAGCCTTTTTAGCGTTAACAAGATGAGCTTCCATAATACTTGTATTTGCCTGAACTTTTGCAACATCATTAATTTTGAAGGCAAAAAATTTCTTTTGGTCAATTACTAAGTCCATTGAAGTTGGTTCTAATTCTGAATAACTAATTGCGGTACTACCCAAAGTTGAAATTGAAACATCTGCAGGAGTAATAATTTTTACTGTATCTCCTTGATTTTGAATTTCACCTTCCCAATTTCTGTTTACACATTGAAGCATAACACAATCTTTTTGTAACATAGCATTCAACTTTCCACTCCAAATCTCCGGAATAAATGCTGAATAAGCGTTTGTTTCGTCTGCCATAATTTTTCCTTTCTTTTTTATAATACACATTGCCGGAATATTTCCGGACTTTATTCATCCAAATAAATTTCTCTAAATTGAAGCCCTATAACCGAACAAGCAGAAGTTAAATCTTTTCCTGTAATACAAAGTTGTATTGAATAATTTGAACCGGAAATCTCTGCTTTTTCCAACACTTCTTTATTTATGGCCCAAAGAGGAGTTCCCTCATTGTCCTTGCCCCAAAAGCAAGGTAATTTATCAAAAGTATCATCATCAGAAGCATAATAAAGTTGATTCTCTTGAATAGAATATATAACTTCTTCATCTTCTGACAGCAACCCGTCATAATCTTTATAGACTGATAGCTTAAAATTATTATCATTCTCATCATCAATAAGAAAATAAAATTCATCGGTAACTTTCCTCTTATGAGGAGACGTAATAGATAAAAACGGGGATTTCCACATAAATTCTATTGGCAATCCATCAAAAGTTTTGCCATAATCTTCCTTAAATATTTTGCCATCTTTAGATGATGTCAAAACACAATCATCATAAATACAAGAATATGTAATTTGCTGTGGAATTTTTCTTTTGTACCAAGCATTATTCAAATAATCATAAATCCAAACTGTTTGGTAACAATCATTCCCTACATACGGAATAAAATACCAAATTTGGTGCTGTTTTTCATAATTAATACATATAGAATTTTCAATTCTTACTACATCAAAATTGTCAAACTCCGGTTTTATATTCACGGAAATATCCGTTCCTAATTGAATTTGATTTAATTCGCCTATCTCTTCTAACGGATAAATCCCATTAGTTAAAAAATACTGTTTATTTTGGACATTCACAATTGAATTAGCAGAAAAAGTTCCTGTATCTGCCAGCAATTTTATAGAAAAATCGGTTTGACTAGTCCCTGAAAGCAAATATATTGCATGTTTTTTGTATATAGCCAAGTAATCTTTATATGGCTTTAACGCAGTTATGTAATCTGTGTGCGTATAAAAATCTCTTATATAACCGGCATCATTTTCAAGAGTAAAATTATCATAAGTGCCTAGTGCCGAATAATATATGGTTGAACCTTTTGCAACCCAAACTCGCCCCTTATATACGGCAACAATTCCATCTACAACAATATTACCTTCTAAATCTTTCAAATTACAATCAACAACATCGTAGTTATCATTGTTTTTTATGTAAAATAAACCGTCTTTATCGGTAATAACCAATAACCCATCCAAAAAATCCGCAAATTTTATATTTGTACCTGTAATAGTTTTTGAAAGTAACGTCAATTTATCAGTTTTTGGATTGTAAATATAAATTTTACCGGAGATTGTTGTAACAACAAGACTTTTTGACTCTTTTTTTGACATTTCTTTTAATGAGGTTATAGATTCTGAAATCGGCAATTCAAGAAATAATGTATTCCCTTTTTGTTGAATAATGCCACGACTTTTATATATTTCAACATTTTCAGCATCAGTCCAATAAAGGCTTCTTGTATCAGAGCCAAGTTCAGTCTTTGTCAGGGCTTGATTAATTCCTCCTGACAAATTGTAATAAGATACTTCCATAATTTCTCCTAATCTTAAATATGAGTTAAATACCATTTAATTTTTGAACGAATAAAACTGCCAACATCCAACTCTGCAACCCACGGATATGGGGGAATAAAAATAATATCGATTTTGCCTGCACTTGTAGAATTCGGATTTCTTTTGCCAAACTCATAATGAGTAAATACCGTACTTTGCGTGACCTCTATCTTATATTTTTTGCAAAGTTCGGCACAAAGCCGCATTGTTGCTTCAAATTGATTTTTTGTAATAGGATAATGCCCGACAGAATTTTTATTTTTAAATCCTGCCATAGCACACATGCTTACTCCTATGGCTCCGGTATTTCCACCACCTGTATGCGCGGCATAATGCCCTATTTTACAAACTTCGTTGTTTTCAGGTGCATATCTACCTTTATAAATCTTACCGTTTTTATCAATTAAAAAATGATAACACAACTTATCGTGCTCGTTTGGGAAATAACCTCCGGCACTCCAATGAATAACTATTTTTTTCATATTTCTCCTCAAAATACTAATTAACAAAATTCTTTATTCAAACTATATATAACGGCTGCATTGGTTCGGTTTCGTGCTCTAAGCTTGAGAATACCTTTATCAATATGGCATCTTACCGTACCATATGATATTTTTAATTTAGTACCTATTTCTTTATCAGAATAGCCTGATGCAACCAAAGACCAAACCTCGTGTTCTTTGGGTGACAACTTCATTGTGAATCCTTTTTATTTTTTTTTAATTCCAACCTAATACTAATAGCTTACAAAAAAATAATCCGTTTTCTTTAATAATATTTCCATATAAAAAATAAATGGGGAATTATAAAACTCCCCATGTCTGAAAAATAGGATTATGTAATGATAATATGGGGGATAAAATTTAAAAATCAGAAGATTTTACTTTCCCGATTTTTAAAGAACTTAAGTTTGAATAGCATCTTTTTTTCACGCCGAATTCGTTATAATTCAAATAAAATTTTCCGACAGGAATCTTTGAATAATCCTGCGTTTTTTCTTCATAAAGAATAAACTTTTTTAATTTTTCAAAAAATTTTATACCTTTTGCATTTTGTTTTCTAATAACACTAAGATTATCTTCTTTATCTATTCTTGTCAGTTGAACAGACAAGCTTCCGCAAATCGGGCAACGTTTTAAATAATCGATTTCACACACAGTATAATCGCTTTGTGGCACAAGACAATACGTCCTTGTGCGATGCAAAGCACCACAACAATGAATATATCCCATTAATATATCTCCAAGCCAATATTTGATGACACTACTCTTAAAAAGAGTGATAGCAAACGGCATTTACCATCAAAGGGCTTTAACCTTAACTACATACTCAGTATAAACTATTTTAAAAACTATACAAGTCCCCAAAAATGTGTAGATAAAACCATATCCATGAATTCATGGATAATTGCAACTAAAAATCCTCTTATAAAAGCGATTTTCAGTCCTATTTAACTTCCAATTCACAACACATTTGACATGCGCCAAACAATTTTGATGCTTTCAGATTTTTTCTAAAACATCTGAAATTAGGTTGGTTATAAGCTTCTTTTATAGACATTTCTCTAATATTGCCTACTTTTTCAGATAAACACGGATATATATCCCCTTGAGGATTTATCATCATATTAGAAAACGGATACATACAAGGTTTGTAAATATCTTGAATTGGCTTTTCTGAAGGCGTATTAAAAAATTCTTCAATTTTATTTAGCGGATTTTTTGAATATTCAAATTTCGGAGAGAATCTTATTTGAACATTTGATTTTTTCTTTAACGACATCAATTCATTATAAACTTCTTTAAAATGTTCCATATCAAAATATTTTTGAATAGGATAATTTTCATTAAACTCCGGAACAAACCTATCAAACAGTACTGCATTCTGTTTCAAGTTGTTATTTCTTAAAAAAGAAATAGAAAGGAAATTAAATTTCATTTCATTACAATATTTGTACAATTTTACGATATCATCAAGATTATTTTCAAGAACAATAGTTTTGATATCAATCATCGGACGCTTTGAACGAGAATTCATTTTTTCAAAATTATTATTAATTTTTTCAAAAATTCCTTCTTTATTACGATTTTTGTCATGATTTGTCCCATATCCATCAAGTGAAACAGACAACAGCATCATTTTAGATTTGATAAACGCATCTATTATTTCATCATTAATCAAAACTCCATTTGAAACCACATTGAGTTTCCCTTTGGTCTTTTGAGCTGTCATCATCAAAATATCAATAAAATCCGTTCTTATCAAAGGCTCTCCGCCAACAAGAGTTACAAATGAATACCAAGGGATTTGTTCAACAACCTTTTTCCATTCTTCTGTAGATAATTCATCTTTTTTGCGTTCACAACCTACATAACAATAAGGACATTGCAAGTTGCAACGATACGTCAATTCAAAAAAATATCTCAGTGGAATCGATGCCAATCCATCATTTCTTTTGTAAGAATGATATGCATACAAATTTCGTCCAACATCAAAAAGTTTTGATAAATCTACCATGCTAAAATCCCTCTTTAGCGAATATCTTAACACAAAAGGGGTTATTTTACATTCTTGATAAGAAATTCTACATTTTGTTGAATTTGTTTAAAATTCTTGTCTAAAGCTCCACTATGACCAATAAATATTAAAGACATATATTTTTGTGATTCACCGAGACTATTGGTTTTCATCAACAACCTATAACTCTCTCTCATTAATCGTTTCAAACGATTGCGTTTTACTGCGCGTTTATGTGTTTTCTTACTCACAACAAAACCGACTTTTGTACAAGTTGCAGAATCTTTCTTTTTAATTCCTACAAACAAAGTTACTCCACCCTTATGGGAGGAATTTTTTACTTTATAAGTTGCAGTAAATGCAGAATTTTTTTTAAGTCTGAATTGCTTTTTTAACATATATTTATTATACATCAAAGACACGTCGCAACAATAAATTCCGACGTGCTTAAAATTTTATAAAAAACTTAAAGTTCACTAAGCTCTTTTAGAACCTTCAATACCCAATTTATGACGCCCTTTTGCACGACGTCTGTTGATAACTTCTTGTCCGCCTGGGGTTGCCATTCTAGCTCTAAATCCGCTTACGTGTTGTCTTTTTGCTTTTGTTCCTTCTAGTGTACGTTTCATTTTATTTAATCCTTTTTATTTTTATTTTTGTCGTATAATTTTAATGTTATATTAAAAAAAATTTTTAGTCAATATTAAAGGAAAGTCAGGTTAACTAATATGAACAATACTGAAAACAAAAAATTAAAAATAGGTTTTATCGGTTGCGGAAAAATGGCAAGTGCAATTATTAGCGGGATTATAAATTCAAAATTTATTGCTAAAGAAAACGTCCAAGGCTCTGAAGTAAATTGTGATATTGCGGATAGTGCAAAACAGAGATTGGGAATAGACGTCATTACTGATAATAGCGCGTTGACAATTAATTCTGATGTCATTTTTATTGCAACAAAACCAAATTTTGCAAGTGATGTTCTTGATGAAATTAAAGATGAGTTAACTGAAAAGAAATTGGTTGTATCTATTGCTGCAGGTGTCAGCACTTCAAAAATAGAAAATATTGTAGGGCACAATAGAGTAATAAGAGTAATGCCAAACACTCCGGCATTTGTTTTAACAGGAATGAGCGGAGTATGCAAAGGTAAATATGCAAGTGAAGAAGATGTAACTTTTGTTATGAATCTTTTATCAAATATCGGAAAATGTATTGAAGTTACAGAAAATCAAATGGATATTGTAACTGCTATCTCAGGTTCAGGACCGGCATTTTTCTATAAGGTTATTGAAGATATGGCTCGTGCAGGTGAAAAACTCGGGTTGGAATATGAAAAATCCCTAACTCTTGCAACTCAAACTGCATTAGGCTCTGCAAAAATGATTTTCAATAGAGGTGATGTCCCTGTACAAACCTTAATTGATAATGTTTCAACAAAAGGCGGATGTACATTTGTCGGTACATCAGTTATGTATGACAAAAATTCGGAAAATCTATTCTATGAAGTAATAAAACAAACTGCTGAAAAAGCTCATGAGCTAGGCAAATAAGTTTATTTGCCATATTTCAAACAATGTTTTATATTTTCTTTAGGAAGATACATACTTCCCGGAAGACGTGGAGCTGTTGCTCTATCACCTCCGGCATTTAGCCATTTTCTTAAGATTTCGTTAATGGAAGGATCTGTCGAGCGAAAGCCAAGCTTATAATAGAACCCAGTCGGATAAGTTTTTCCGCCATCAATACATTCTGCGGTCAAAATAACTCTGCCGTTTGTTTGAGGATTTTTAAGGCTCTGTTTCACAACATTTTGGACAGCTATCGTACCGGAGCCTTTTGAACGAGAATATAGCTCGTCAATATAATAATGCGGTTTTATATAATAATTTTCTTCATAATGCGCGGGTTTTGATGGTATTATATATTTTTTCCCACATTGATAAACTGTGCGTTCTTTTGTTTGGGGAATATATTCTTTTTCCACAGACACATAATCTTCAATAAAACCAAATGATCTTATTTTCTCCGTAACTAATCTGGATCTACACAATGCACTTTTAAATTCTACAGCATCATTTTTTAATTGAGAAGTTTTTTGCGTGCGTGACATATACTTAGAAACTTTTTTACATGCCTTATTTATTTTTGTTGTGATGGGTTGTACTACTTTATTAATTCTCATATTGATAAACCTTTTTTAAATTTTCAAGATTATAAAACCCGTAAATATAAAATTTTACTAATATATTTTTTATGCTAAGATTGGTATTGGAGGAAATATAAAATGCCCGAACATTATGGAATTGCACTTATTATCACATTACTCGCCGGATTAGCCACGGCAATAGGCGGAGGAATAGCTTTTGTTTGTAAAAAAGATAATTTACAGGCTCTTTCTATAGGTCTTGGATTTTCAGCAGGCGTAATGATATTTATTTCCTTTATGGATATTTTACCTGAAGCAAGAAAATTGTTAATGGTAAATTTTCCAAACAAATTTGAATGGATTGTTTTTGTAGGATTTATCATAGGACTTGCAGTTGCAATACTAATAGACTATTTCATCCCAGATCACATTGATGAAGAAGAAGTTTTGAATCCTGATGATCCGCATTACAAACATCAAAAAATGCGACGTGCAGGATTGTTCACTGCAATTGCCATATTTGTTCACAATTTTCCGGAAGGTATGGCGACATTTTTGGCAGCAAGTCAAAACCTTACGCTAGGATTATCTGTTGGTCTTGCAATAGCAATTCACAATATTCCTGAAGGTATCGCCGTTGCAATGCCTGTATATCAGGCAACAGGCAAAAGACGTTATGCTGTTTTATATGCGTCATTGTCAGGCTTGTCAGAACCGGTAGGTGCATTTTTAGGGATGTTTTTAATAAACTTGTTTATGCCTCAAATGATGGTAGGACTATTGATGGCATGTGTTGCCGGAATAATGATATACATATCATTTGATACCCTTTTACCTCTGGCAAAAGAATTTGGAGATTGGCACTTATCAATGGTTGGAATCGTTTCCGGAATTTTGTTTATGTGGGCAGGATTGCTACTTTTGCCTTCTTAAAAGTCTGACATCAATTTGTGATTACCATTTGATTTATAAAGAAATTGAGGATACTCTTTTCTAAAATAGTTTAACTCCGATTCTGTCAGTTGTAGTTGAGACTTCATTTGCAAATCAAATTGCTGAGAATTTGCCATTCTAAAAAAGTTATTATAACGAGTTTTATATAACTTAAACACTCTATCTGCATAATCTGCTATCCCAAGCCATGGATCAATAATAATAATTTTTTTAGGATTAAAATATTTATCTATCGGATTTTTATCAATAATAGTCACAGTATGATCAATTTTTTTTGTTCCATGGTTTGTCAAAAATCTTGCTCTATAAGAATTTTTAACTCCATTCATTTTCAAAATCAAATCAGCAAGTGTTGCATCTTCATAACAATTACCTAATCTATCATCACACAATGCGGAAATAATAGCTTTTAGCCTTTTAAATTGGGTACCTGACCCCAATGACAATACTCGCTCTAATTTCAAATAATCAGTTTTATTAACAAGATATTCATTCAACTTATAATTTTTATCAAGAATGTCAGAATAATTCATTCGAGCATAAGTAGTTGAAAAATGAGGGAATTCAGATTTTGCTTTTCGCATAACCCAATCTGCATCACGCACTACTGAATTACGAGAAGTAAAGCTTTGATTTTGACTAATTTTTGAAACTTCCATACCATTATTAATGGTTATAAAAAAAAATTTTGCCATTTTGTTAAAAATATTATTGCAAAAAAAATTTCAGCATATTACAATAAGACTTGTCGGAAGTAATTCCGTTGATAAAAAAATATGGGAGCGTAGCTCAGATTGGTTAGAGCGCATGCCTGTCACGCATGAGGTCGCGAGTTCGATCCTCGTCGTTCCCGCCATTTAAAACACTACTTTTAGTAGTGTTTTTTTTTACTCCTCGGATCTGTTTAGATTTTTACTTATTTTACCAACTGCGCCTCGCTTTAAACGGCATCGCTCACAATTAAAACGAAAACTCAACGTTTACGTTTGTAATTGTTCGTCTCTCACTCCGTTCGTGCCTCTGCTCGGCTTGCTTGTCGTTCCCGCCATTTAAAACACTACTTTTAGTAGTGTTTTTTTATTTATACCTTAAACTTTTTTATACATAAAGGATAAATAAACGTCATATAAAATCCAACTAAGAAAAATGTTACAAATCTACCAACATGATGACCTAAAAACATTTCACAATAACTGCATGTAAAACAAGTTAGAATTATTAACGGAATAACACCCATAAAATATCTTTTTATTTTATCTTTTATGGTTGTAAGGGTTGCCTCAAATTTCACAAATCTTCTCTCTAACAGCCATCCTAAAAAAACGCCAATCAGATATCCGCATTTCGGGAAAGATTCCAGTTTACAATGATAAGGGTTAACTAACAATTTTCCGTTCACATAATCCATAGGGTAACTTTTCAAATATGAATACAAAATAACGATAATGCCGAAAACAGAAACCGCAACAGCTAAAAATAAATCTCTATTTTTGGATTCATCTACCCAATTCAAAACTCTATCTGCGCCAAACAATATTGCAACACCTAATACAAGTGAAACAATAACATCTTGAGGCGTATGTACTCCAAGATAATTTCTTGAAAAAGCTACTGCTAAAATAAGTAAAGTCATCGACACAACCAATATTTTGTTCTTACTCCATATCTTTGCTATAGCGCCCCAACAAGAAGTTGCAATAGATGTATGTCCGCTAGGGAAAGAATATCCGCTTGAAGCATACAATGCCGATTGAACAGGTTTTATTCTACTATCCAATACCCATGGTCTATAAATACATGCGAAATTTTTTAACAGCTGATTAAACATTACGGCAAAAGCCCCGTTAAGGATAATAAAAGCTCCATATTTTTTATTCACGCACCAATATATAAATGCTGATACTAATATTGGAATTAAAATTTGACCAAAATAAGTTATAACAGAAAAGATAGCATCTAAATGCCCACCTGTCACATCTCTAAAGTGCTGCAGTAATAACAAATAATCTATTTGCACACCCATATATGACATAAATCTTTTCTCCTTCCAGAAAAAATTATATCATGAAAGTGTTAGAATTTTCTCGGATTAACCACCTTTATCCAATTTGATTCTATCTCTTCTAATGAAATACCTTTTGTCTCAGGAACAAAGAAATACACAAAAATTATGCACAAAAGAGAAACTCCGCCAAACATCCAGAAGGTAAAGGCTCCGCCAATTCTATGTAAAAGAATAGGAAAACTTCCCACAACAAAGAAATTAAAGGCGAAGTTAGAAACGGTACAAATACTCATTGCAATTCCTCTTATCTTCAAAGGAAAGACTTCAGATACTAAAATCCAGCCGACAGGTCCTAAACTCATTGCAAAACAAACAATATAAGTTACCAGACTTCCGACAGCCACCCATTTTAAGCTTGAGCCTAACACACTTGAAAAGGCAAATGCACTGCCAAGTGCAAACAAACTCAACATAACGCCTGTAAGCCCAAAATACAACAACGGTTTTCTACCTAGCTTATCTACAAAATAAATAGCAACAATTGTCATTAAAAAGTTTACAACCCCAATTCCTGTTGTTGCATAAATAGCTGTTATATTACTGTCAAAACCTGCAGCTTTGAATATTGTAGGTGCATAGTAAATAATAGTATTTATTCCGGTACAAATTTGGGCAAACATAATGCCTATTCCTACAACAAAAGGCATTATCATCCATTTTTTAAATTTAATTTTGTTATTCTTATCTCCGACAGTTTCCTTAATTGTATTTTTAACATCTTGAATTTCTTTTTCAACATCTGAATCAGGCTCAATACGTTTGAACACAAGTTTTGCTTCTTCTTCTCTATTCTTGCTTACAAGCCAACGCGGAGTATCCTTCATAAAACACATTCCGACAAATAGAATTATGCCCGGCAAAACTCCTGCACATAACATCCAACGCCAGTTATACACAGCATTTGCAAATGCCGCATTAATGAAATATGAAAATAAAATACCTGCGGTAATTGCCCACTGATAAAGTGATACTAAAGTTCCTCTCAAATGCTTCGGCGAAATTTCAGACAAGTAAAGCGGAACTACAAAATTTACAATACCAACCGCAAACCCGACAAACATTCTCGAAATTATAAGTACATAAATATTAGGTGCAAAAGCACATAATATAGAACCGAACATAAATATAACAGCTGTAGTCATAATGATTTTTTTGCGACCAAACATATCAGCTAAAATACCATTTGTAGCCGCGCCTATTACAGCTCCAATCAGTACCGAACTAACTAAAATACCTTGTACGGAATCAGCCAAATGCCATGAGTCATTTATGTATAACAAAGCTCCTGATATAACTCCGGTATCATAACCTGATAATAACCCTCCTAAAGATGCAACAATCGCAACGACATACAACCACAAATATTTCATATAAATTCCTCATAAAAATAACGACTAATATATTATACCATTATTTGAATTTTATGTAACAAAAAGCTCTCACTTTTTAGTGAGAGCTTTTTATTTATTATTAGTTTATTTATTGTTCACCTGTGAATGAAATATTCTGAACACCGTCTGCTAAGTTTGGAGTTGATGTTGAAGATGTTGCTGTTAGTTCGCCTGTATCATCTGATTTCAACATACTTAAGTATAATATTTTCTTAGCTGTTACATCATCTAGGTCTACGAATTGAGCTCCGGCTCTATTATTCGTTGATGATACAACTTTTACATTTGCATTAATATCAATATCACCATATTTCAATTTGATTGGAACAATATCTCCGACTTTCAAGTTACCATCATGTGATAGAGAAACTCCGTTTCTTGAAATATCTATGATACCTTTTACATCTCCTGATGATTCAAATTGTACATCATTCTGATTGTTTGCTATATCAAATCTCATTGCTTGACGTTTATCTATTGCATCAATACCATCTGCAACAACTCTTTGCTTATAGTTCAAACCTGAATCATCTGTTGGGAATGTTGGTTGTGTTGGTTCTGTTGGTTGTGTAGGTACTGTTGGTACTGTTGGATATGTTGGTACAGTTGGTACTGTTGGTACTGTTGGTACTGTTGGTACCGTTGGTACTGTAGGTACCGTTGGTACTGTTGGTACTGTTGGTACTGTTGGTACTGTTGGATATGTTGGTATTGTTGGATCTGTTGGTTCTGTTGGCGTTGTATTAATTGGAACTACCAAGTCATCACCGTCTTCTTTGTCCTTGTCATAAGTAGGATCATCACTTTGACCACTGCCTGATACGTGAGTTGTATCTCCTTCTGGTACTGTACCTACATAGTAGTTACGTTCAGTTTCATCACGGCCAATTTCTGTTACATCATTTGGTCTTACAGCTCTGCCTCTAATAGATGGAACTGTACCATTTGTTGAAACCAAAGCATTTGTTGTATCATCATCAGCTACATATGACAAACCTGGCATTCTATGAAGACCCATATTGAAGTAATGACCTCCGATATATGCATTATCTGCAGTTACCGTAACATCTTGATCCATATTAGGGTGACTGATAGAGCCATTACCGTTTACTTTACCGTTTTTAACAACCAAAGTTGAATCTGCCGGATTTTGAGGGTTTGCTTTTGTGCCCAAATCTAAAGCTTTCAATGTAACTTTAGTAGGGATCAATTCTTCACTATATGGTCCGTAATAATCACCTGTTGTTTTGTATTGAGAAGGATTACCACCAAGGTTTTCAATGTACAAATCTTGACCTCTGTTTACTACATTGATTTCTTTCTTAGAAGCAATGTCTCTAATATATGTATCACCTGAGAATTCAGCATTTACATTGCCTTCTCTTGCTACAATTGTTGTAACATTGGTATCATTTTTTGTACCGTCAGCGTTATCAAGACCTTTTACATTGATATCACCGTGGTCAGCTAACATATCAACTCCGTATTTTGAGTTATTTGTCAAAGTCATTGTTGAAGCATGATCTGTTGCTGAATCAGTGTGTTTACTACTTGGATCTGTATGGTGTCCTGCGATATCAACATCAGCACCTGTTTGAACAAATGTCAATGCTTTACCAGACTTACCAATATTACCTGAAGCAATCAATGATATACCGGCGCCTTTAACGTTTGGAGTTGCACCTGTTGAATCAGTTGAAGTATTCAAGATATCATATGAAGTTGTGCCTCTATTTGCTTGGTCATCAACATCAGCTATCAAAGCAACTCTACCATCTGCAGCGATTTGATCAACATGCATATCTTTATTCAAACTTGCCATATTGATATTTGCATCTGTACCAGTTGCGATAGCTTTGATATTACCATCGATTGATGTATTAACTGATTTTTTGTAATTTCTGTCATTATATCCGATACCTGTAGAAGTGTTGTTATCACTAAGACCAGTATCTTCACCGATTGAACCGTTTGTAACTGAAATATCTAAATCAGCACCATCAGTTGTTCTGATTAATGTTTTTGAAACTCCGTAATTCTTTACGTTACCATTTGTTTGTTTAATTGTAACTTTACCTGTTGAATCTACATAGAAGTTATTCGTTGTATCATCACCAATTGTTACATCTGAATCAGAGTTTGTAATTGTTACAGTATCTTTATCATTTGTTTTTACGATACCTTTAATATTTGTACCTGAAGCTCCAGTATTAGTCATTGACAAACCGTAACCAGTACCAGAGTTTGTAACTC
>JALCDS010000013.1 GCA_022641775.1 Clostridiaceae bacterium | reverse complement strand
AATTGAGATTGAAACAGTTAGATACAGAACAAAGTGCAATATCAACAGAATTAGATGCAGTAAAAAAAGTAATAGAAAAGAACACAGAAAGTTCATTCAAGACATTCGGCTAGAATACAAACAAATAAAAAAATTAAATAAAATAAAAATAATCAATAAAAACTAAAAAAGATTTCAAAATAAATTTCCTTTCCCTTTTTCCTATTGATTTTCCAACGACAGCAATGTCGTTTTTTTTGCCCAAATCAGAGCGTTCCCGTTTAATGCGAGGGGTAGAGTAGAGCAGATGGCTGAAGTGTAAAAGACGATAATTTTTGTAAAATTTTTGTTACAAAAAGCTTATATTTTTAAAGTTATCTCTTATAAATGCCGATATGGACATTGAAAGGAATATTTATGGAGCTAAATAACACAAATTTTTTGAATTTGTTATATCAGAATAAATCGCTCACAGAAAGTGGTGAAAAACTTTTGACAGAGGATGATATTATTTCTGCTGCAGCTTCAGAGGAAGTTGAAGATAGCCCTGTTTTAAATAACCTTTCTACGGATTTAGTAAGTTTTAACGGAAAGAATTATGATATTTCAAGCGTAGGTTCTGTTTTGTCGGATTCTGCTGCTTCTACAATCGTAGATAATTTTGGTGTATCTCATGAAAAATTGACGGCAAAAACTATTTCAACTGCTGCTTCTGAATTAACAGAGTCTGAAAAATCAAAAATAAAGCTATTGATTTATAATTTACATCATCAATCAACATCAGGTACAACGGGTGGCACAACCGGAGGTACAACAGGCGGAACAACAGGTGGCACAACCGGAGGCACAACAGGTGGAACTACCGGCGGTACAACAGGCGGTACAACGGGTGGTACGACTGGCGGAACAACAGGCGGCACAACAGGTGGTACAACAGGCGGTACTGATTCGGGTACCAGCACAAAGAAAACATTTATTACAGGTGGATCGTTTTCTGATACTGATACATTGTTTACCTATTTGCATTCTATAGATTCAACAATTACAGAGTCTTCTGGAATTACAAAATCACAACTAATCAAATTAGCCGAAGATGATGATTGGGAAGACGCTAATGCTAATTTCTTCGGTAAGATAAATCTTGTTTTCAATGAGTTGGATACTGATAATGATAGTAAATTGTCCTACTCCGAAATAAAAACTCTTATAGGTGATGAAATTGGTGCAACTTCTTCTACATTTAACTCAAGTGTAGAAACATATGCAAATTCATTGCAATCTGAATTTAGCAATATGTCTTCATCAGATAAATTGAATTTTATTATTACAAAAACTAAAGAATATTTAACTGCAGCGGGTCTTACAAATCAATTATATGCATTGACCAGATTAGAAAATGAAAATGCAGATGAAAATAGCACGGTACATGTCGGCCAGATTTCATTGACAGATTTGAACCCAAATGGCACATCTGACGGATATACTCTTGGAATGTATAAATATTTGATTGATACGGCAACTAATGATTGGCTTGGAGATGCTGATGGAACATACAATTTCAAAGATGGTCAAGCTTATTTTGATGGTGGTCTTTTGATAGATGAAAACCTTATAAATGATAAAAGTACAAATTGGTACGAAATTGTTGATGTCATGGTGCATGAATTGACTCATGCTACTGCATATATAAACCCAACTTCATATACAAAATGGGGCGAATATGTTGCATACCAGACAGATGAAGATTATTTGGACAGTGTTGGAGAAGACCAATACACAGGCCCTAACGAAAAATCCGGGATAACTGATCACATAAAATCTTTTTCCTGCTATGATGGAGAAACAGTACCTACTTTTAAATGGTGGACTTACGGATAGTTGATAATTACGCAAAGACAGGTTACAATAGTGTCGAGGGTTTTAAGATGCAGAGTATTGAAGTAAAAGATTTTAAAAAATTTTGTGATGAAATTCGTTATGAAATACAAGATGGGAAACTTATTTTTGTTGAATTTCTAAGCAAAGGTATTCCTGTGATGGAAGAATTTAAAAAATTTCTGATAGGTTTAGATGTTAATCAGATAAAAGAAAAAGTTCCTTTTATGACTCTCAATCCTGCAGTTACTATGATATTAAAAAACTTTTCAACCCATGTGTCAGAATCTCAAAAAAAAATTAATATTAAAAATGCGATTTTGAACTTGAAAAATTCTCAAAAATAATATTTTTATTAAGTTTTATTAACTATAAAGTTCCAAGAATTGAAGAAAATCTTCAAAAATACCGATATGCATGTAGAAGATTAAAAACGAAAGGATTGGAACAGACGTACTATGGGAATGGCCGCATCACAAGCGAGATTTCTAGGTTTGACAGCCAGAAAGAACAATGTTGAGTTTGAAGGACAGCAAGTAAACCAACAAAGAACAACATTGTCAAATGAATCAGCAAATTATTATAATGATTTGCTGGGCATGTCAGTTCCGACCCCACCGTCAGTAGATGATTATACAAAAACTACATATACATATGAAGATGGCGCATTAACAAATACATTAACGACAATGATCCCAGCATCAGATGGAAGTGGAACATATACAGTAAGTTATATGAAATCATATACAGATGATTTTGCATTAGTATCATCAGCATCAAGTGTAATAACCCAAACAGGAGGAGGAACAACAGCAGATCCATATACATATTCTGTTGGTGCAAAAACTTTGAGAACTCTTAGTGACAAAACTGAGATGAATAATTTAGCAGGTACAGATACATATTTGAAATCTTTAACAGAAGATGAACGTACTTCATTGTTGGATCAAGAAAACACATATTTAAAATTGTTGCAGAGCACATATGGAAACGACACAGAATGGTACGTAAGATATGTACAGAATGCAAGTACAAGTGCATGGAGTCCAATATTCTATAACAAAGCAACAATAAGCGGAGCATCATATGATAACAATGGGAATTCACAAAGCTCAGTAGATTGTTACACAATCGGTAGCAAAACAAAAACAGAAGAAGTAAAGAATAAAAAAGGCGTAAAAGTAGAAAAAGATTCAACTGGAAGATATATAAGTATAACATTCCCACAATACGATGAAAATGGAGATGTAAAAACAGGAACAGTAGATCAAACATATTCATTAACAACAAATACAAGTACAGATGAAGATGCATATAATGATGCAATGAATGAATATGAATTTAAGAAAGAACAATATGACCAATCAATCCAAAATATCAATTCAAAGATAGAAATAATCCAACAACAAGATAAGAACTTAGAATTGAGATTGAAACAGTTAGATACAGAACAAAGTGCAATATCAACAGAATTAGATGCAGTAAAAAAAGTAATAGAAAAGAACACAGAAAGTTCATTCAAGACATTCGGCTAGAATACAAACCAAAAACAAAATTAAAAAAAACAAAAATAATCAATAAAAATAAAAAAGATTTCAAAATAAATTTCCTTTCCCTTTTTCCTATTGATTTTCCAACGACAGCAATGTCGTTTTTTTTTGCCCCGAGCAGAGCAGAGGAATGTGCAAATGGGTAAAAGTTTAAATAAATAAGCCGTGAAGTAAAATTCACGGCTCAAAAAGTTTATAAAATTTATCCAATATTAAACTATACCTTGTGCTTTCATTGCTTTTGCAAGCTTTGAAAAGGCTGCAATATTTGCACCTGCTACATAATTGTTACCAAGATTGTATTTTGAAGCTGAAGTTTTGCATTCATTAAAAATATTTTTCATAATGTTTTCGAGCTTTTTGTCAACTTCATCGAATGACCAATAGTATCTTATACTATTTTGGCTCATTTCAATAGCAGAGGTTGCTACACCACCTGCATTAGCTGCCTTTGCAGGTGCTACCAAAACTTTTTTAGATAGAAAATATTCCACTGCTTCAGGTGTTGTTGGCATATTTGCACCTTCTCCGATAGCTATTACCCCGTTTTTAACTAGTTCTTTTGCAGATTCTAACGTCAATTCATTTTGTGTTGCGCAAGGTAAAGCGATATCTGTTTTTATTGTCCAGATAGGGGAATTTGTACCTTTTCTTTCCATATATGTTGCTGAAGCATGTGTCGTTTTATATTCTTTGATTCTTGCACGTTTTTCTTCTTTTAATTCTTTTATTAACTTTAAATCGATACCGTTTTTGTCGTAAATACAACCGTTAGAATCACTCATAGCAACAACTTTTGCTCCAAGTTGGATTGCTTTTTCTGCGGCGTAGATGGCAACATTTCCTGAGCCTGAAATAGTTACGGTTTTACCTTTTAAGGAGTTTACTTTGTTAGCTTTTAGCATCTCAAGCATAAAATATATTAATCCGTATCCTGTAGCTTCTTTTCTAACAAGAGAACCGCCATATTCAAGTCCTTTACCTGTTAAAACACCGCCTTCATATGCATTTCTAATTCTTTTATATTGCCCAAAAAGGTATCCAATTTCTCTTGCACCAACACCGATATCACCGGCAGGAACATCGGTATCTTGTCCGATATGTCTGTATAATTCTGTCATAAAGCTTTGACAAAATTTCATTATTTCGTTGTCAGATTTTCCTTTTGGGTCAAAATCCGAACCACCCTTCGCACCACCTATAGGAAGTCCTGTTAGTGCGTTTTTGAAAATCTGTTCAAATCCTAAAAATTTCATAATACTTTGGTTTACGCTTGGAGCAAATCTTAATCCACCTTTATATGGACCTATAAGGCTGCTGAATTGAACACGAAACCCTCTGTTTACAATGACTTTCCCTCTGTCATTTACCCAAGGAACTCTGAAGGATATTATTCTTTCAGGTTCTACAATTCTTTCTAGTAAAGCGATTTTTTCATACTCTGTGTGCTTGTCAATAACAGGCTCAAGCGAAGTCAATACTTCAGTTACAGCTTGCAGGTATTCAGATTCAGCTTTATTTTTTTTCTTTGTATCTTTTAATGTTTTTTCTAAATATTTGTTCATAATCAGCTCTCCTAGCAATTAGTCATGCTTTTTATTAATTCCTTTCTAACTATATCAATTTTTATAATTTTGTGCAATTTATTATATTTTTTGCAATTAGTTTTATATGTCAAATAGTTAAAAAGATAGTTTTGGGTATTTGTATTTTTAATAAACTCTTTTAAGGAACTTGGCTTTTGTTCTCGAATGTAATTTTTAATATCATTATTAATTGTTTTGTCTGACAAAAGATTTACCAATTGTTCTTTTGCTTCATCGTTAAATCCGAAAATCTTGTAAGCAATAGGTATATTAAAATTAATTATTGCCGAAGTGGCTTTTGAGATGAAGGTGTCATAATCATTGAGTATTTTATTTATATCGTATGATTGAGGTTGTAGTTGATATGTATAACTCGGGTTTATTTGTGAGTTGTTGTAAATGGATTCACTAAAAGTGAATGCAACAATTTCTACATTAACTTGTGCCGGTTGATTAGCTATTATCATATATTTTATTCTATGTACAAATATGTATTTTAAAACGTGTATTTAATTGATTTTTTTTTGAAGTACGTTATAATATGTATATATTTGTGTAAAGGAGAACATGCGTGAAAGAATATTTAGAAAAGTATCAATTGGTCTTGATGGGTTTAGTATTGGCATTGGGATTGATTTTTGCCGTAAAGGTTGGGACATCGGCAATGTCAAAGAACTCAATATCTGTAACCGGTTCTGCTTATGAAATTGTTAAATCTGATTCTGGTTCTATGGATTTAACATTGAATGTTAGAAAGACAACGAAGGCATTAGCCCTTCAAGCAGCTAAAAAACAGTTACCGTCAATTTTAGCTTATTTAAAATCAAAGAATTTTAAGGATGAAGATATTGATGTAAAAGCAGCCAGTGGGTATTTTTCATACAAAATAACAGCTGGCGGAGCCTCAACTAATGAGATTGCATATTATAATTTGACACAGACAATTTCTGTAAAATCAAATGATGTTAAAGCAATCAAAGATATCTCGCTCAATGTCCAATCTCTTGCGGATAAAGGTATTGATATAGATGCTACCCAAGTACAATATTCATATTCAAAATTGTCAGATTTAAAAGTAAAATTACTTGGCGAAGCAACAAAAGATGCCAAACAAAGAGCATCAGCTATGTTGAAGGCAACTCACAATAGAGCTGGAAAAATTCAATCTGTTCAAATGGGTGTATTCCAAATAACTCCGGTTGATTCTACGGATGTTTCTGATTCCGGAATCAGTGATACATCAACGATAGATAAGAAAGTTACATCAGTTGCAAATGTGGTATTTCAAATAAAATAATAAGGAGAACGGTTATGAAAAAGACAGGTTTATTAATTGTTGCAGGGGCATTTTTAGTAACAGGATTAGCTGCTAACGCAGTGGATGTTACAGCATTCCCTTCAGCTGGCGGTTCTATGTATCAAGACATTTATAATAGCGCCGGTGCAAATTACTCTCACGATATGCAAATGTTAAATCAACAAAGACGTGCTTTTGAAGGTTCTGTTGATTACAAAACTCAGAAAAAACGTGAACAAGCTGACCAACAAGTAAAAGATACATTCCAACAAATTAAAAGTGGAACTGATGCTACAAAAGGGATGGAATTTACTCAAGGCGAAGATGGTAGCATAATTATTAAACAAGTACAACAACAATAAAGTTTTTTAATTTTTATTAAAATAAGGTTGATATATTTTGTATCAACCTTATTTTGTTATATAATATCCATGGTTTAAGTATAAGAAGGGTATTATGAAAATTTTCCTAAAAGTTTTTGGCTATAGTATATTAGTAGCTGTTATTGCAGCATATTGTGCATTTATGTTTGTTTTGCCTGGCAAAATAAATTTGACACCATATAAAATTCAATTGCAACAATTGGCAAAAGAACAAGCAAGATTGGATGTCAATTTTGAAAATTTCAAAGTCGTTGCATCTCCATCCTTGTCCTTGGGCATTTCTGCAGATGATATTTCAGTAAAACTTCCCGATGGTTCGGATATTTTGAGTGCTGATAAATTGCAGGCCAGAGTTTCTATTCCGGCTTTGTTATTGTTGCAAGCAAAGGTCAATTATGCACAGATTGATAATTTGAAACTTAATCTTGACATAAAAGATGGTAAACAATACAAGATAGTATTGCTTATACAAGACATTATAAATGACAATAAAAAGAATGAAACTCAAGAAGTCGAAAAACCGGAAACCAGTAAAATTGAAGAATTGCAACAAAAATATGCTTGGTTTAACCCAGAATGGATAACAATAAATGTTCCTGATTTGAAAATAAAAAACTATGAATTAAAAGTGGACGATCCGCATAGCGGACATTATTTGCTGATAAAAGGTGATAAGTTGGATGCCGGATACAAGTCTACTGTTTTAGGAACAAAACAACATGCAAAATTAAAAACTTTAGCAGAATTTTATTCTGATAATTCAAAAAATATTACAGCAGATATTGATTGGAAGACCTTCTTGCCGAATATCTCAAAAACAAAAGACACAGAAGATGATCCTGCAGAATATGTCGAATTCCCTTTTGTAAACCCTGTTTTGACATACAGAAATTATAATTTTAAAACTAACATATCCTCAAAATTAAACGTAAAGGATAAAGATAATCACATAAAATCTAAGGGATATTTATATCTTGATAATATGTCGATGAACGTCAAAGGCTTGAAATTGCCGACAGGAACTATCCATATAGATACTGATGGCACCAGCGCAGATGTAAATACAGATTTTTATGTTGCTAATAATTCAAATATTTCTATTAATGCAAAAGCTGATTATGGCGAAAAGAAATCACTTGATGCAGATATAGTAACTGATAAAATTTACTTCAATGACTTGATATTATTAGCAAAAGGCATTTTGAATACAATGCAGATTCATAACAATCTTTCTGATTTGAAAGCGGCAGGTTATATTCAAGCAAATACTGATATTCATACTGATTTCAAAAAATTGAAGTCTGACGGATGTATTATTGCAAGAAACGGAGTTTTGGTTAACAAAAGAACCGGAAAGATTTTCGACAGAGGCAATTTGAACTTTATTTTTGCAAATAATATGTTTGTTGTAAAAAAATCACATTTGTTTGTTGGTAATGCTCCGATAAAAATTGCAGGGATGATTGATAATAATTCTAACTTGGATTTCTTTATAAAATCCGGTAGAATACCACTTACTGCGGTTTATTCTGCATTTGCGCCACACAAAGTTAAAAGAAATTACAGATTAACTTCCGGAAATGGTATTATCGATTTTGCTTTGAGAGGGACTCTTGGAAGCGCTGTAGCTGATTTGAAATTGCTTATTTCTAATGTTAATTTTGCTCAGGCGAAGAGAAATTTTGTCATTAGTAACGGAAAGCTAAATGTAAATGCAAAATATGATTTTAAAGAATTGAACGGTAAAATTCATAATGAGAATTTGAGAATTTCAATTCCAAAAACCTCATCTGTTATCACAAATCCGAAAATAGATATTTTGATTAATCCTGATGATATTTTGCTAAAGAATTCTCAATTTAAAATAAACAGATTTTCTACAATGACGTTAAATGCCAAGATTGATAAATATTTTAAGAAACCTAAAATTGATGTTTTGTTGGGTGGAAAAATATATTCAGGGGATATTCAACATTTTGTTCCGATAAATGCAAGGTCTTATTTTGATGCAAAAGGCTCGATTCCTGTAAAATTGTCATACAAAGGTGATTTAAAACGTCGTGAAATGATTGTTCAGGCGCTTGCAACTTCAGGAAATTATATTACGCCTATTGAGATAAAAAATATAATGAACAGACCATCAATTTTGCAATCAAGAATTATATTTAAGAAAAACAGATTGAATATTAAAGATACCGGTTTATTTTCAAATTCAAGTTCGTCATTGAGTTCTTCTGATTTGATGAATAATTTTAGACCCGGCAGAAAGATTTTTACAGTTTCAGGAACAATAGTTAATTTGAATACTGCAGAACCGTTTATAAATATTTTAAGGATACAAATACCGAGTGAAATAAATGCTTCAATTTTTAAATTTAAAAACTCATCAATGCGAATAAATGGAAATTTGTTAGCATTTGGCAGAAGCGCTTACCCTGTTGTTAGAGGAAATTTTGCGATTACAAAAGTTTCATTACCTAATTTGTTTGTAACTATAGACGGGGTAAATCTTCATTTATTAAACAAAACTCTTAGATTTAGTATTGACAATATGTTGTTTAACAAAACTTCTGATATGAGTGCAAAAGGTATAATCGATTTGAACAGGTTGCCGAAGATATTTATAAAACGAATTATTGTTAAATCAAATAATTTTGATGTTGATAAATTTATGAAGTTTCCGGAAGGTATTCAATCAGTTGTTAATAGTACGCCATCTGTTGCTAAACCTAAAACTGTAAAAACTGTAGATACTGATTTCCCTATTGTAATCAGAAACGGACATGTAAGATTTAATAAAATAAAAACAGGTGACATTATTCTTGATGATACAACCGGTAAACTCGAATATGTTAACAATATCGTATATTTAACTAATCTTTTGACATCTGCTATGAAAGGTAATGTTAAAGGTAATATTACAGTCAATGTAAATGACAATTTAATCGGCGTAAAACTAAAAGGCTCAAATATTGATGCTGCATATGCTTTGTGGAAGTTGTGCAAGATGAAACATACTTTGACCGGTAAAGTGGCATTTGATACTGATTTGACCTTCAACGGTGGAGAATATAAAGCATTAGTAAAATCAATAAAAGGAAGAGTTTCATTTATCGTAAAGAATGGACAATTTGGTTCATTTGGACGATTTGAAAACTTCTTATTAGCAGAAAATATCCGTGAATCAGAATTCTTTAAAACAACAATCGGCGGTATAATTAATTCAATGGTTACGATTGATACTTCTCACTTTGATACATTGGCCGGAAATCTTGAATTTAAAAACGGTATTGTTGATGTAAAACCTGTTACTTCATCCGGAAACGTAATGACGCTTTATATCTTCGGGAAGTATGATATTTTGGCAAATACAAGTGATTTGAAAGTTAGAGGTCGTTTAGCCTCAATGGTATCAAATGTTTTGGGACCTTTAGCACAATTGAACCCGATAAATATTGTTAAGGCAACTCCTGGGGTAAATTATTTGTTATTAAAAGCTTTCAGTGTATTCTGCGAACAGGTAACTCCTCAAGAAATGGCTGCAATCCCTGAATTTCCAAAGGGATATGATAATGCTGCAGCTACAAAATTCCAGATTATTGTGAAAGGCAAAAATTTAAAAACTATGAATATGGTGAAGTCGTTCAAGTGGTTGGCAGTTGTTGATGATATTAACAATGCTCAGCACTTTATGGATACTTTGCCGCCTCCAACTCTTGATGCAAACGGGAATTTGGTATTGAGTGACCCTAACGCTGTTCAAGCTCCTCCAAAACCAAAAACTCCAATGGAAAAGTTGAAAAACTTCTTTTCAAAGTTTAAAAAAGACAAAAAAGCAAAGATAAGAAAATAAAATGTAAAGATTTGATATAAAATCTGTTACAATTGTAGTATTTTTCTTGACAATAATGGCGTAGCCTTGTATCCTGAAAGACAGAAGGGTATTTCGTGTAGATTTTACAATTATTACAAGTGTAGGATTTATCGATAAAAGGTAAAGGAGGACGGATTATGAGAATTTCGTCAATAAAAAGTTATGAAGGTACTAATTTTAACAATGCAAAGTCAGTAAAGTCCAATAATAACGTCCGTCCTATGTCAAACCAATATATGTCAAATGTGTCATTGAATTCTTCGCCGAATGCTTTGTACAATCGTTTTGAATATGAACCTATGTTTAGAGGTACTTTGGATAAATTACCTCAAGAATTGAATAAGATTTCAAGATCTATTCCATTAAACCACAAGTTAGCTTCTCTTGTTGAGACTGCGTATGCGGATGATGTTATTCTTGCCGGGAATAATTTGATTGATGCAAGAAAAATGTTGATTGACTCTGTAAAAAGTTTTACCAATCCTATTAAAAAGGTATTTTTTATAGAAGATAAAAATATTCAGGGTGCAATCGCAATTTCCAGAGACAAATTTAATTTACCGAATATTGTTAATCTTGCAAAAAAGGAACTGAAGCTTACTACAAATAGTGGAAATACTAAAATTTTGAAAAAAGGTGACGGATACCCTATTCAAGATAAGACAGGGGTTGAAGGTTTAGGTATGAAATTTACTTATACGACTGATATTCCTAAATTGGACAGTCAAAGAATGGTTTTTTCTAAAAGTTTTGATTTTACAAAAGACACGCTTAAAGATATTGAAACTCTGAATGAAAAAACTCTTAAAAGATGGACGACAAGTAAAAAAATACCGGCAAAACCGATTACATTTGCAGATGTTGGAGGTCAAGAAAAGGTTATAAATCAGATTAAAAAAGAATTTTTATATCCGATAAAATATCCTGCAGCGTACAAAAATGTAAAAGTAAATCATGGTGTTATTTTATATGGCCCTCCGGGAACAGGTAAATCTCTTATCGCTGAGGCTTTGGCTAATGAAGGCGGTGCAAACTTTATCAAATTAAACGGTAAGGAACTTGAATCAAAATGGGTAGGTGAAACCGAAGAGAACTGGAGAAAACTATTCAAAACTGCTACTGATAATCAGCCATCAATTATTGTTATAGATGAGTTTGATTGTATTGCAAGAAAAAGAGGCGGTGCTAATGTTTATTCCGATGATACCGTAGATCAACTTTTAACATTGATGAGCGATGTTGAAAAAAATGGTGATGAGGTTTATGTAGTTGGTGCTACAAATAGAATTGGCGATATTGATGAAGCTGTCAAAAGAGCCGGAAGATTTACTCGTCACATTGAGGTTCCGGCACCGGATTTGAGCGGCGTAAAGCAAATATTTAATATCCACTTGAAAGGACTTCCTCTAAGTAAAGACATTGATAAAGATGCTTTATCAAAGGCAATGTATGCAAAGCAAGCTACAGGGTCTGATATTCCGTACATTGTTACTGCAGCACATTCAAATGCACTTGAAAGATATGGAAATTTTAACAAGATGGAAAATAATACCTTTACAGATTCAGATATGGACAATTTTGAATTAACAAATGAGGATTTCTTTAAAGGTATTGATGAAATTTTGAGTTCTAAAGATAAAAAACCAACAAAGATTGGATATACCAACTAAATTTTATGATATTATTAGTGTATGAAAAATTATTTGATTGATACACATACTCATATAAATGATATTGATGGCTTGAATGTTGATGAAATTATAAAGAATGCCGCAGAAAATGGGGTTAAAAAACTCGTTGTACCTGCGGCAGCTTTATCTGATTTTGAAAAAATTATAAATTTGTGTGAAAGATATGAAAATGTATTCGGATATCTCGGAATTCACCCTGAGGAACTTAAAGATTGGTCAGATGATGTAATTGACAAAATAAAGCTTTATGTGAAAAATCCAAAGATTGTTGGTATTGGTGAAATAGGACTTGATTATTATTGGGATAAAAGCCAAGTTGAAAAACAAAAAGAGATTTTTATAAAGCAGATAGAACTTGCAAACGAATTAAATTTACCGATAAATATCCATTCGAGAGAAGCCTCCCAAGATACATTTAATATTTTAAAAGAATATAACAAAGATTCAAAAATAATTATGCACTGTTTTTCAGGGAGTCCTGAATTTGCAAAAATGTGTCTGAATATGGGAATGTATATAGCGTTGGGTGGCGTTGTAACTTTTAAAAAGGCAATTAAAGTGAAAGAAGTTGCAAAAATTGTACCATTAGATAGGTTATTATTGGAAACGGATGCCCCATATATGACACCTGTTCCCTATAGAGGTGAAACAAATCAACCAATGTATGTAAAATTTGTTGCTCAAGAAATTGCAAATGTTAAAGGTATTTCGTTTGAAGATGTTCAAAATGCAACGACAGAAAATGCAGAAAGAATTTTAGGGATATAATTTATGCCAAAGGAAAGATTAGATAAGTATTTGACTGATTTAGGTTATTTTGATACCAAAAGTAAGGCTGCTGCAGCAATTTTGGCAGGTAATGTAAAAATCGACGATGTCTACATTACAAAGGCCGGCTATCAAATAAAACCGGAAAAAGAGTATGAGATTGTAGTCAAATCTATGCCTTATGTATCGCGTGGCGGGTTCAAGTTGCAAAAGGCGTTGGATACTTTTGATATATGTGTAAAAAATAGAATTTGTTTTGATGCTGGAGCTTCAACAGGCGGTTTTACCGATTGTTTGTTGCAGCGCGGTGTAGAATTTGTTTATGCGGTTGATGTTGGTTATGGACAATTGGATTGGAAAATACGTTCATCAAAACAAGTAAAAACTATTGAAAAGACAAATTTAAGAATCTGTCAATTTGAGGATATTTATTCTGAAAATGAGCCTGTAGCGGATTTGTTGGTGAGCGATTTGTCTTTTATCTCTCTAGAAAAAGTTTTGCCAAATTTGAAAACATTGTTGAAATCTGAATTTCATGAAATGATTTTGCTTATAAAACCTCAATTTGAAGCGGGATATGATAACATTGAGAAAGGCGGAGTAGTAAGAGACAAAAATGTGCATAATGTAGTTATTAAAAACGTTATTGATTGTGCTACTTCTCTTGATTATTCAATAAAAGGGCTGACATATTCTTCAATCAAAGGCCCTGCAGGAAATATAGAATATCTGATTTGGCTCACTACAGAAGAAGTCGAGAATAAATATGATATCAACGAAATTGTTGAAAGTGCTCACACAAATTTGGATTAATAATATTAAATTACGTTATTAAGTTTTTCAATTTCTGGAGATGCTACATTGTACCATCTCGGTTTGAATTTATTTAGGGGTTTTGTTAATAGTGATACAAAGTACGGATAATCGCTTCTATCTTCGGCAATAAAGTCGATGACATTCTTTTGGGATTTACTTTGAACATTTAATTTTGTAAAACCCAACTTTTTATAAAAACCCAATGCTGTTTTTTCTCCAGTTAAAAAGACATCATTAAAACTTTTTTGTGCTGATTCAAGTGTTTTTTCTAGTAAACTTTTGCCAACATTGTATCCTCGATACTTTTTAGAAACCACAATAGAATCTATATAACATGTTGTGTCTTTTGCAGTAGGCACTTCATCATAGCCAAAGGATAAACAAGCACCACATAATTTGTTATCTTTATTTTTGGCAAGAAGTAGAGTGGTATTTTTATCATTACTTTTGATTTTACTTCTCCAGTATTTTCTTAAATAGCTTTGTAATTGTTTTGATCTTTCGCTTTTAGGTTCTCGTTTTAGCATTAACCAACAAGGATCTTCACTGCTGGATGCAAAATTATTGCTAAAAAAATTAGTTATGTTTCTTATAAAGTTATGTTGTTGCAATTCTTCTTTTGTAACTTCATGTACATCGAGAATGCCCAATTTTGTCTCAATTTTATATGGTTTTATTGGATTGGCAAGTGAGGTAAAGCTTTGTTGATGTATTTTTGTGATTTCCATATTTCAATTAAAACAAATGAAAAAAAAATTTGCCATATTATTATTTTATTTCAGGGATATCCTCAATTGGAGTATATTGAACATTCAAATCAATATATTTGAACATATTGAGAACAATTCCAGGTTGAAAATAATATATGTTATTAACCGGACTGATTTTTAAAATTGCACTTGCGCTTGAAAATTTTGCAATTGTTGCAAGGTATTGTTTGCCGACGGCAGTAAATAATATATATCCGGTTTTTGATTGTATTTCATCTACTTTAAAGTTATTTGCGTTAATTGCAGCAATCGTAAGATAAAAAAGTTTTTCAGTTGAAGTCTGGTATAATTTGGAACAAATATCAGGGGATACAGTTTGAACACTTGTAAAATTACTCAATGTCATTGTAGAATCATCGGCAAATGTTGGGATTACCAAACACAATAAGCTAAAAATTGTTAAAATTACTTTTTTAATCATTTTTCCTTCCAAGTTTCTCCGACATTTATATCAACTACAAGTGGAACATCAAATGGCTGTTTCAATTCCATAGACTCTTTGACAAGTTGTTTTACTTGTTCAAGTTCTGATTTTTCAACTTCCACTACAAGTTCATCGTGTACTTGCATAATCATTCTAGACTTTAATTGATTTTTTTTCAACTTGTCTTCAAAATCTATCATTGCTATTTTGATTAAATCTGCTGCTGTACCTTGCATCGGTTGATTTATTGCCGCACGTTTGGCGAATTCTCTTATCATTCCGTTAGCACTATTTAATTCTTTTGTAAGATATCTTTTACGACCGAATATTGTCTGGACATAGCCTTTTTGTTCCGCTTCAATTACTGTTGCTTGCATATATGCTTTAACTTTTGGATATGTCATAAAATATTTAGTTATAAACGTATCAGCTTCATCATTTGTTATTGATAGAGCTTTTGCAAGCCCGTATTTGCTTTGACCGTATATTATTCCAAAGTTTACGGCTTTTGACTTGTATCGCATTTCTTTAGTAACCGCATCTACAGGAACATCAAATACTTTTGAAGCTGTGAGTGTATGAACATCAACACCTGAATTAAATGCTTCAATTAAATGGCTATCTCCTGAAATGTGAGCAAGTAATCTTAGTTCAATTTGGGAATAATCTGCGGATAAAATTAGATAATTTTCTCTGTCTTGTGGAACAAAAGCTTGTCTTATTTTGCTTCCTTCTTCTGTTCTGACAGGAATATTTTGTAAATTCGGGTTTGATGAAGATAATCTGCCTGTTGCAGTCACAGTTTGATTGTATGTTGTGTGAATTCTGTTATCAACCTTATCTACAAGTAATGGCAAACTGTCTGTATAAGTTGATTTTAATTTTGCATATTTTCGATAATCTAAAATTAATTTTGCGATTTCATAGTTTTCTGCTAATTCTTCCAATACTTCTGCGCTTGTTGAATTTTTTGCTTTTCCGCGTTTCTTTTTACCTTGATATCCAAGTTTTTCAAACAAAATTGTTCCTACTTGTTTTGGTGAATTTATGTTGAATTCTTCTCCTGCAATTTGGTAGATTTTTGCTTCCAAATCTTTCAGTTTATGATTCATTTCATCTGTGAGAATTTTTAGGTATTCTCTATCAATAGAGACTCCGGAATATTCCATATCTGCAAGAACATATGACAAAGGAACTTCTACGTTATACAAAAATTTCAATTCGTCTTTATCAAGCGTTTTTAACCAGAATTTTGTAAGTTCTGCAATAGTTGCTATTTTGTCTGATGCGTAATCCAAAACATTTGTTATATTTGCATCCTTAAATTGAATTTGTTTTTTCTTATCTTTTTCAAATTGTGCAAACGGAACTATGGAATAGTCTATTTGTTCCATAGCCTGAATTTCAAGTTCGTGATTTCTTGTAGGATCTTTTATGTAACTTGCTAAAGTACAATCAAATATGCCGCTTTTTAATTCGATATTGTTTGTTCTCAAAATATTATATTGAATTTTTAAATTATTAGTGATTTTTTTTATATTTTCATTTTCAAAAATAGGCTTAAGTTTGCTTAAAACAATTTCTTTTGAAAGTTGATTTGAGCAATTGGTATGATTTAGCGGAATATAAAAAGTTTTTAGATTGAATTCTTCGGAAATTTGGAGTGTATCATCAAATTTTATATTGTCGCAGTATGCAATTGAAATGCCTGTAATACTTGATGCGACAGCACTTTGCACTTCTGCTTCAATGTCAAATAGAATACAAGATTTTGAACTTAAATTATCAACCACGGTATCAAAATCCGATGAATCTGTAATAAGCTTTTTTGAGTATTCAAGTTCGTTTTTATTTATTTCTGTTTGCACGGCTTGCGTAAACAATCCTAATTGACCCTGCTGGATAGATTTATCACTATCTTGTACCAACCCTATAGCTACAGGCTCTTGTGTTTGAGTAGGGGCTTGCCCTTTTTTGTTAAATGAAGAAAGAATTGCATTGATATTTTTGATAAAGCTATAAAATTGCATGTTTTTCAAAAATTCAGTGACACTTTTTATTTCCGGCAACTCTACTTTTGCTCTGTCAAAGTCAAAATTTATGTCCAAATCTCTGACAATGGTTGCAAGATATTGGCTCATCAAAGCTTCTTCTTTTCCATTTTGAATTTTTTCTCTGACAGCATTTTTAGTTATTTCATCAGCATTATCCAAAACTTCTTTTAGTGTGTAATATTTTCCAAGAAGTTCTTGTGCCGTCTTTTCTCCAATTCCTTTGATTCCGGGAATACAGTCTGACGTATCACCTCGGAGCGCTTTGTAATCAATAACTTGGTCAGGATAAACCCCGAGTTTTTTATAAATTTCTTGCCAATTATACTCTTTTAGTTCTCCCTTTGTCGGTAGAATTACTTTTATACAACCATCTTTGTCAACAAGTTGAAAAGCATCTTGATCGCCTGTCAAAATCAGAACTTGAAACCCTTTTTCACAAGCTTTTTTAGAAATTGTTCCTATTACATCATCAGCTTCATAGTTTTCTTTTGTATAGATTGGGATGTTGAAAGCTTTTAAACCTTCATAAATCAAAGTCATTTGCGTTCTCATCGGGTCAGGCATAGCTTCACGATTGCATTTATAATCTTCAAACTTTTCTGTCCTAAATGTGTGGTGAGAAACATCAAAGGCTACGGCAATTGAATCCGGGCTCAAATCAGGGTTTTTTAAAAGATCAAAAATAGCCTTGAAAAATCCATAAACAGCCCATGTCGGAGTTCCGTCAGATGTTTGCATATTAGTTCTTTCCAACGCAAAATATTGACGGAATGCTAAGGCATGGCCATCAATTAATATTAATGTCTTGCTATTTTCAGCCACATATCCCCCTGTGTATTTTAAAATTTATGCACTAGCTTCTTGAGAGTTGTCAGATGTCGGAAGTTTTATAATTTCACCCTTGTTACGGTTCTTTACCATATCAACGGTTACTACAAACTTATCCATATCTGCTTTTGTCGGAACATCATACATAACGTCCAACATAATTTCTTCAACTATAGAACGGAGTGCTCTGGCACCTGTTTTACGTTTGATAGCTTCTTGTGCAATCAAGTCAACTGCTTCAGGTTCAAATTCCAAATCAACGCCATCCATTTTTAATAGTGCTTGATATTGTTTAAGAACGGCATTCTTTGGTTCTGTCAATATCATTTTCAATGTCTTTTCATTTAATTGATCCAAAACAGCATAAACAGGAACTCTGCCTATAAATTCAGGAATTAAACCAAACTTCAAGAGATCTTCTGGTTGAAGTTTTTTAAGCATCTTAACGGCATTGGCTTCTTTTTCTGCTTGTGTTAAAGCTGCTTTTGCGCCGAAACCAACAGAAACATTTTCGCCTGCACGTTTGTCTACAATTTTTTCTAATCCTACAAACGCACCACCAACAATAAATAATACATTTTTTGTATCAATTTCAATAAATTCTTGATGCGGATGTTTTCTTCCACCTTGAGGCGGAACATGAGCAACTGTTCCTTCAATCATTTTTAACAATGCTTGTTGAACACCTTCCCCTGATACGTCACGAGTTATTGATGTATTTTCACTCTTTCTTGAAATCTTATCAATTTCATCAATATAGATTATGCCGCGTTCTGCTTTTGCACAATCATAATCAGCATTTTGATATAATCTTAAAAGTATGTTTTCAACATCATCACCAACATAACCTGCTTCTGTAAGTGTTGTAGCATCTGCAACAGCAAATGGTACGTCGAGCATTTTTGCCAGTGTTTGAGCCAAAAGAGTTTTTCCGGAACCTGTTGGTCCGACAAGCAAGATGTTTGATTTTTGAATTTCAATACCATCTTTTGTCTCTCCGGATTTGTTATGTTTCAATCGTTTGTAGTGATTGTAAACAGCAACGGATAAAACTTTTTTAGCATCGTCTTGACCTATTATGTATTGATCTAAATATGCTTTTATTTCATGTGGCTTTGGAATTGGTTTTTCTTTTACTTCGGCAGCTTCGCCTTCTTCACCGTTTTCCTTTTCCTTGCCTTCAAAAAATTCTTCATCAAGAATTTCATTACACAGTTCAACGCATTCATCGCAGATATATACTTCAGGACCGGCAATTAGCTTTTTAACTTGGTCTTGAGATTTTCCGCAAAATGAACATTTTAATCTGCTGTCATCATGTTTTGGCATTTAGATTTTCTCCTTAATTAAGCCTTTTTAATTTCATCACGTGAAATAACTCTGTCAATCATACCATATTCAAGAGCTTCTTGTGGTGTCATAATATAATCACGGTCAGTATCTTTTTCGATTTTCTTCAAAGATTGTCCGGTATTTGAAGCTAGAATATCATTTAATGATTTTTTAATTCTGATAATTTCAGCTGCTTGGATTTCGATATCTGTAGCTTGACCTTGAGCACCGCCTAAAGGTTGGTGAATAAGTACACGAGAGTGAGGAAGAGCTAATCTCTTTCCTTTTGTCCCTGATGAAAGTAAGAATGCACCCATTGAAGCTGCTTGACCTAAACATATTGTAGATACGTTAGCTCTAATGTGTTGCATTGTATCGTATATTGCAAAACCTGCAGTAACTGATCCTCCCGGAGAATTTATGTATAACATAATATCTTTTTCAGGATTTTCACTGTCTAATAACAGTAATTGTGCAACAATCAAATTGGCAACCATATCATCAATTGGTGTTCCCAAAAAGATAATTCTTTCTCTTAACAATCTTGAAAAGATGTCAAAAGAGCGTTCGCCACGGCTTGATTGTTCGATTACAACAGGTACAAAACTCATAACTTTTTCCTTTCTTATATAAACTTATTTTATATTATATATCTTTTTCTTGTAAAAATCTACTTAGATGATTTTTTCTCTTTTTTTGCAGCTTTAACAAATTCAAATTTGTTATTCTTCATCAAGAAATCTCTTACTTTTTCATTTACAGCTTGTTGTGAGATTGAGTTCAAAACTGTAGGGTTGTTTCCGAATTGTTTTAACATATCAGGAATACTCATTCTGTAAGCTCTTGATAATTCTTGGAATTTATTTTCCAAATCTTTTTGTTCAAGTTCTATTTTTTCAGTTTTTGCAATTTTGTCGATAATTAATGAATTTTTAATTCTGTGAAAAGCATCTTCTTTGATTGATTTCATTATTTCATCTTCTTTTTTCAACTTAGTAATTGCTTCCCAAGTCAAACCTTGTTGTTTCAATCTTTGAATATATTCTTCTTTTAATGTTTCAGTTTCTCTTTCAATCATAGCTTCAGGAATATCAACTTTAGCTGAATCTACGATAATCTTGAATACTGAGTTTTCAGAATTGATTTTATCATTTTCTGATTTTCTATCATCTAAGAATTTTTGGATATCAGCTTTTAGTTCATCTACTGTTTTGAAACTTCCGACTTTTTTTGCAAAATCATCTGTTAATTCAGGCAATTTTGTTTCTTTAATTTCATGAATTTTAATTTTGAAAGTTGCAGGTTGTCCTTTTAATTTTTCATCGTGATATTCTTCAGGGAATTTAACTTCGATATCAAATTCATCTCCTGCATTTTTGCCAACTAATTGTTCAGCAAATCCGGGAATAAAGTTTGAATTACCAAGGTTTAGAGAATAATTTTTAGCTTCTCCGCCTTTGATTTTTTCGCCGTTAGCAGTTCCTTCAAAATCAATAACTACTGTATCAGTATTTTTTGAAGCTCTGCCTGTTACTGTTTCAGTTGTTGAATGTTGTTTTAAAAGGTTGTTTAAAGCTTCATCAAAAGCACCTTCAGGAATAACATCTTCTTCAACTTTTACGCTCAAATCTTTATATTGTCCTAAAGTTACCTCAGGTCTTTTTTCTGCTTTTGCAACAACTTTTAAATCTTCACCAACATTGAATGTATAATCTGTAACGTATGGTTGAGTGATTAAATCTAAATCGTTATCTTTGATAACTTCAGAAAGTGCTCTTGGCATTAAGTTTTCAATAGCTTCTTGTTTAATTCTTTCTGTTCCAACGTGTCTTTCAACAACAGCTCTTGGAGCCTTTCCTTTTCTAAATCCGTCAATATTTACATATTGAGAGATTTTTCTTACGGCATTGTCATATGCAGCTTGTGCATCTTTTGCCGGAATTGTTATATCCATTTTTACGATATTTTCTTTTTCGTTTTCAATAGTTGCGTTCATAATTTTTTCCTTATATTGTACTTAGCTCTATAAATTGTACCGCAAAAAAGAATTTCTGCAACTCATGCAATTGTATGAATTAGCTTTATAAAATAAAAAAAGCTGTCTTAAAAAAGACAGCTTGGAAGTACAAATTACTTTTTCTTTATATTCTCCCTATGAGTTATCTGTAACGGGGTTGAAAATTATTCATAGACAGCATTTTCCCTCGTTGTGAGTTAAAGTTGTTGTTTTGTTGTCTGTTATTAAACATATTTGAATTGTTGCCTAAATGTCCAGAGTTACCAAAACCTTGTCCAAGATGTTGACGCTCAGTCCCCCTGTTGAAGCTGTTTCTATCATTGGAGGAATTAAAGCCGGATCTTTGGGTATTAAAGCCGGAGGTGGGAGACACCATTGGCTTTTGACCAATTTTATCCTTGTTGTTGAACCCGTTATTCCCAAACATTTTGTTCTGTATTGAATTAGGATTTGTCATTCCTGCGTTTGGAATTTGTTCAGGACCGTTTGCGGCAAAAACCGGACTTGCCAATACTAACACTGAAAGTGTTAAAACTACTTTTTTAAAATCTACCATAACTACATCTCCTTTTCTTATCCTTCTACATTTTCTGTGCCTACACGTTGGTAAAACGAAAATAAAAAAGAGATTGTTCAAAAGTGCTACGCGAGTAGTAATAAAACTTTACACAAAAATCTCAAAATAGTTGCTATTCTTGAATATTTGCATATAATCTGTGGCGTTCCAGCATAACCATCAACACTGAGATGTCAGCAGGTTTTACTCCTCCGATACGTGAAGCTTGTGCAAGAGTTTTAGGTTTTATTTTATTCAGTTTTTCTTTTGTTTCAGAAGATATATGTTCTATTTTTGAGTAATCAATATCTTCAGGTATTTTAAATTTATCAAGCTTTGACGCTTGTTCAACTTGGAATTCTTGGCGTTTTATATATCCGTCATACTTTATTAAAATTTCCACTTGTTCTGCTACATCACGAGGAATGTTCAAATCTTTAGTGTCTGTATCCAATTCTTCAATTATTTTATAATTTATATTAGGACGTTTTAGCAAATCTGAAATTTTCATCCCTCTATCTATATGTTCTGAATATTTGGCTAGAATTTCATTATTCTTTTCTGATGCGTGAATTGTTACTTTTTCAGCTCTCAAAAGTTCCTGTTTTATATTTTCTTGTTTTGTTTTGAAAATATTATATTGAGTTTCATCAATCAAACCCATTTTGTGACCGATTTCTGTCAGTCTGGTATCCGCATTATCTTGTCTCAAAAGTAATCTGTATTCTGAGCGCGAAGTCAACATCCTGTACGGGTCTTGAATATCTTTTGTAACCAAATCATCGATTAAAGTTCCCGTGTAAGAAGAACTCCTATCCAGTTCCAGCATTTCGCGATTTGCAATGTAATTATATGCATTAATTCCGGCGATTAAACCTTGTGCAGCAGCTTCTTCATAACCTGAAGTTCCGTTAATTTGTCCACCCAAAAATAATCCTTTAATAACTTTTGACATCAAAGAATGAGTAGTTTGTACTGCCGGAACATAATCATATTCAACCGCATAAGCAGGTTTTACAACATGTGCCTTTTCTAACCCAGGAAGTGTTCTCAACATTTGGACTTGAACATCTGCAGGCAAACTGCTTGAAAAACCTTGGATGTATGTTTCATAAGTTCCGAGTCCTTCAGGTTCTATAAATATATGATGAGAAGGGTTAGATGAAAATCTTACGACTTTATCCTCAATTGATGGGCAATATCTTGGGCCTACACCATGGATTAAACCACTATACATTGGCGATTTATCAAGATTGGCCTTAATAATTTTGTGAGTTTCTTCAGTTGTTCCAGTTAAATAACATGGATATTGCGGACGGATTGGTCTATTGGGTTTGAAGGAGTAGAAATTTAATTCATCATCTCCGGCTTCAACTTTCATTTTTGAGTAATCAATTGTTCTTTTATCCACACGAGGAGGAGTCCCTGTTTTTAATTTTTTAATGTTTATTCCATATTTCATTAAAGAGTCAGATAATCCGTAGGCTGCTTTTTCACCCAACCTACCTGCACTATACGATTTTAATCCAACCCAAATCTTACCGGAAAGAGATGTGCCGGTTGTCAAAACAACTGCACGTGCACTATATTCTATTCCAAATTCATCAATTGCACCGGTAATTTCTCCGTTTTCGACTTTAATATCTGTTATACATGCTTGACGAAGAAAAATATTATCATTACTTTCAATCATATTTCGCATGTAATTTATATATTGTTGTTTATCAGATTGTGCGCGAAGGGCTCTTACGGCAGGACCCTTTGAAGAATTTAACATCTTCATTTGGATATAAGTCGCGTCAGCAGCTTCACCCATAACTCCACCTAATGCATCAATTTCACGTACCAAAGTGGATTTTGCAGGACCTCCGATTGCGGGATTGCATGGCATCATTCCTATATGTTCAACATTGAGGGTTGACAAAAGAACCTTTGCACCTAATCTGGAGCACGCCATTGCAGCTTCAATTCCTGCATGCCCTGCGCCTACTACTATTACGTCATATTTATTATCCAAATGGCTCATAGAAACCATTATAATACAAAGAATATTTCTACTCTATATGTATGATTTTATATTAAGTTTGTAAAGTTTATAATAACTTAAAACGTTAGCATGTAAAGACAAGTTATTTTGGAGCTTTAAAGCATGGCAGAACAATTGTTGTTACCCCCAGTGAGGGTCGAAAATCAAAAACACGCAAAACAATCTCTCGAATTGGCGAGAGAGGCTCACGAGCGTTATTTAGTAAGACAAAATAATAGTGATCTTGAAGATGCTATAACTCATTATATCGATGCTGTAAAATATGATCCTACAATTCCGGAGGCTTATTACAGATTAGCTACCTTGATGTGGGAACAGGGACAAATCAGTGTAGAAACTGCTATTGAACAATGTAAAACTGCGGTTTCCTTATGCCCAAATAACAGTAATGCACATCTTTATACAGGATTTTTTATGAAAATGGCGCAAGATTTTTGTTCTGCAGAACAAGAATTCAAATCCGCTATCAAAGAAGATGGAATAAAATCTGCAAGACCAAGACTTATTATGTCTCAGTCAATTTTGCAAAAAATAAATACTAAAGATGCAAAGTTCAATGATTATTTGAGCTTTGTATATTATTTTGTAACAGGCAGCGTTATGTTGGCTTGGGACAAACCATCAATGAAAATGTTTTACGAAAATTTGTCTGATGATGTTTCAGTATTTTCTTATAATACCCTCGGCAAATTTTATGAAAAATTGAAAATGTATCCGAAGGCTGAAGAAGTTTATAAAAAAGCTATTGAAAAAACGGCTCATGGCGAAATTTTCTACAACAGAATGGGTGATATTCAACTTGAAAATAAAGAAGTTGATGTTGCACTTGATTGTTACAGGCATGTTTTAGAAATTAATCCTCTTAACCGCGATGTATTGGTAAAATTGGTGAAAACAATTCAAGCTTATTATCCTGATAATACGGAAGAAGCTATTGATTGTTATGAAAAACTTTTGACTTTTGATGTAGATTCTGCGGCAATATATTACGAATTGGGTCATTTATATTTGAAAAAAGAAGATAAAATAAATTCTATAAGTGCATTTAAACTTGCACTTGAACGTGATGAGGACAATCCGTTTTATAATAATTCACTCGCATATGCTTATTCAAAAGCAGAACTTTATGATGATGCAATAGAATGCTATCAACGAGCAATCTCATTGAATCCTGACAAAGAGTGGACTTCAATTGTATGTCAAGCTTTGGGTTCTATTTATGCAGAAGTAAAAGGAAATATTGAGGCTGCTGTGTCAACATATCAAGCCGGAATTATTCTTGATCCTTCCAATTATGAATTATATTTGTCTTTAGGCGATATTTATATGGCAGATTATGATTTGGATAAAGCAATAAAAGCTTATTGCGATGCAATTACGATGAATCCGGATGATTATAGAGGTTATTCAAAAGCCGGTGTTGCACTTTGGGAAAAGGATTATTTAGAGGAAGCTCTTGTTGCCTATCATAAAGCTGTAGAACTAAAGCCTGATAATGAATTCGCTCAGAACAACCTTGGTATTTTATACCTTGATGGGCTTGATGATGCTGAAGAGGCGTTGGAATATTTTGAAGAAGCTATTAATTTGAATGAAAATTATACACTTGCATATTTTAATGCAGGTAGAGCCTCCGAAAAAATGGGATTTACAAATGATGCGGCACATTATTATCAGATGGCAATGGATTTGAACAGATTGACAGATGAACTTGATGATGATGATATCAGAGAACGTCTACACAAACTTTTTGATACGGATAATTAGTATTAATACAAAATATTCATGATATCATTTTCTTATGAGTTTTGAGGTAAAATATAATCAAATTTTTGAACTGGTAAAAGAGGATATAGAGAGTATAAAATCTTTGATGTGCGAAAATATATCAGTCATTCAACCATTGAATGATGAAATTTTGAATATTTTAAATTCACCGTCAAAATATATTCGTTCAGTTGTTGCAATATTATATATAAAAGCGCTTGAACTTGATGTTTCATCTGATGTTTTGAATTTGTTATCAGCTGTCGAATTAATTCATAATGCTTCGCTTATCCATGATGATGTGATTGATGAGAGTGCTAAAAGACGTGATTGTAAAACCCTAAATTCAAAGTTTTCATCAAAACTCGCTGTAATTGCGGGTGATTATATTTTATCAATTGCGATGCAAAAAATAGGTGCATTAGAATATTCTGAAATTACTGAAATGTTTGCCAAAACTTTAGAAAAAATGTCCAAAGCTGAAATAAATCAATATTTTTCTAAATTTAAAATCCCTACATTAGAACAATATATTGAAAAATCGCGAAATAAAACTGCAGAACTTTTTAAATCTGCGCTTTTATCTTCGATTATTGTATTGGGTATAGAGGACGATTATGCAAAAGATTTTATTACCAATTTTGGAATAGCTTTTCAAATAAGGGATGATTTGCTTAATTTGTCGGAGTCTGCGGATTCAAAACCTGTTCATAATGATATTGAATCCGGAATTTATACTGCACCGGTAATTTTTTCAGGGAATAAAGATAGAGCAAAAGACGGTATTGAAAAAACTTGTCTTTTGTTAAATAATTACATAGAAAAAGCGGTAAAATCCGTAGAAAATATTGAAGATAACAAATATAAGAGGGCTTTGATTAAATTATCAAAGAGTTTGAGTGATGAATAAAGAACAAATTATTGAGTGGTACAAAAAGAATAAACCGGCTATAAAAGAAACAGTAGAAACAACGGTTTTTGTTATAACAATGGTTATATTGATAAGGTTTTTTGTATGTGAACTTCGTTGGATTCCGTCAGGATCAATGAAACCTACACTGATAGAGGGTGACAGAATAGTTGTAGAAAGATTTACGAGATTCTATTCTGCTCCTAAACGTGGAGATATAATGGTATTCTATCCTCCGTTTGAAAAAATATCTAATTCACCTGTAAAAGTTTTTACAAGACTTTTGGGTTTATTTTGTAAAGATGTCGCCTATATCAAGCGTGTAGTCGGTGTTCCGGGTGATAAAGTTCAAATTAAAGAGGACAAAAACGGCAAATATACGGTTTATATTAACGACAAACCGCTTGATGAACCATATATTATGAGTCCTTATGATTTTACACCGTGCTCTGAAACTGTCAATTGCGGACCGTTTACAATCCCTAAAGGTAAATATTTTATGATGGGTGATAACAGAGGCAGTTCCTTTGACGGACGTTTCTGGGGGTTGTTGCCACAGGATAGATTTGTCGGACGTGCGGTCGTAATCTTCTGGCCACTAAATAGATTAAGAATTTTAAACTCGAAATAAAATATATATAGGTAAGAAAGACACCGATTATCGGTGTCTTTTTATTAGTGAATTCCTATCGCAAAGCTCCTACATTCTACGCTCGTTCGCGCGTCTTACTCACTCGCGTTTTACGAGTTACAACGCTTTGCCTTCGCAAACCGTCTCACTCTATGCTCGTTCGCGCTACTTAGCGTAATAACTTGCATCAACTGTTGCATTCAATTTTACGGAACCTGCTGAGATTGGAGAGTATGTTTCTTCAACTGATGTGTCAGCATTAGCGCCAACAGCCATTAATTTCATTGTTCTCATATATACTCTTGCATTATTGTTTGCAGATGAAGAACAACTTGCAGATATAGATTTTACGCCAAGAATTGTGGCAACTGAATTTTTAGCTAAAATATTTGCTTTTGTTCTTGCTTTTTGTGCTGCTTGTGCTATCAAATCATCGCATTGACTTTCATAATTTGATACGGAAAAGTTCAAGTCATTAACTTCTGTAGCGCCAAGTCCTGTTGCTTTATCAATTATTGCTCCGATTTTGTCAATATTTTTTGTTCTTAATTGGATACTGTTTGATACTTGATACTTATCAAGATTCTTTTTGTTGTTGTTATAAACATAAACAGGTGTTGCATTGTAGTTTGAAGTCTTGATAAAATCATTGTTTGCCGGATTAATCATAGCCTTTAATGCTGTGTAGATTTTGTCTGAAATTTCTTTGTTTTGTAATGCAGCTTTTTGCATTGATTTTGTATCTGTTGTTACAACTTGGATTGATATTTGTACTGTATCAGGTGCAATTTCTTTTTCTGCTGAGGCTGAAACATTTATTTCGCCTTTTTGTTGTGCACATGGACAATTACATTCTGCATTTGCAGCCATAGGTAAAAATACCAACATCCCCATAACGGCAGATGCTACTAAAAACTTTTTCATAAATTTACTCCTTATTTAACTGTTACTTTTCTATTTTGTCAGTGTTATGTTGTTGTAGACTCTCTTTATCGTTGTCTGCAACATCATTATTTATAGGATTTGTACTTTTAGCACTTTCAAATTTTATATCTTTTAAATCTTTGGCTTTTAGTGTCATTGAATTTAGAATTTTTGCCTGAGCTTGAATTCTAGCTCTTTCAAGGACTGCTTTCAAATCTTCATCACTCAATTCTTTTGGAGATTGAACTTGAAATGCAGAAATAAATTTCTTTTTGTCGTTCATTAAATAGATTGAACCTGCAATAAATCCCCATAATAAAATTCCCTGAAATACGTTGATATGAGGTAGCGTAAATACATTAGCAATATAATTCCAACTGTACATAGCTATAATTGCAGGAAATCCGATAAATCCTGCAGCTAAACAAGTGGCTATAAATATTACCAACAATATTCCACGAAATCCCGATATTTGTATAATTCTAGCTTTTCTTTTCATTTTTTGAACCTTCTTGATTTCATTATAGTACAATTAGTTAATCATTTCAAGAAATTCGTTTTCAGATATGATTTTTACCCCTAATTTTTGAGCTTTATCAAGTTTTGAGCCTGCATTTACCCCTGCAAGAACGAAATCCGTGTTTTTTGAAACGGAAGATGAAGTTTTTCCTCCATGAAGTTTTATTTTTTCACTTGCTTCATCTCGTGTCATATTTTCTAAAGTTCCTGTAAGAACAAACGTTTTCCCTTTAAAAATATCCGATACGGCTTGTGCCGCCATTTTGGGTTCAACTCCGAGGTCTTTTAATTCTTTTAACATTTTAATATTTTTTGGACTTTTGAAAAATATTTCTATTTCATCGGCTAATTTAAGACCAATTCCATCAATTTCTGAAAGTTTTGATATTTCTGCAGTCTCTAAATTTTCTAAAGTTCCGAATTCGTTTGCTAAAATTTCCGCTGTTTCTTTACCTATTCCCTTTATTGAAAGGGCTGTTATAAAGCGTTTTAACGGATTTTTTTTGCTCTCTTGAATTGAAGTAAACATATTAGATGCTGATTTTTCTTTTACCAAATCCAATTGCATAAAATCTTGCATAGAAAGTTTGTACAAATCAACGGCAGACCTTATAAATCCTTTATCGTAAAGCTGTTCAATAACGCTTGGGCCTATGTTATCTATATTCATAGCTTCTTTACTTGTCCAATATTCTATCTTTGCTTTTTGAACATCGGTGCAATCCGGATTTACGCAATACAAAACAACTTCTTGAGGTTTGTACAAAAGAGGTTTCCCACACGAAGGGCAATATTCAGGGGCCTGATAAACTGGTAAACTGTTATGAAAATCACTATCCATAACTTTTATAACTTTAGGAATAATTTCTGCAGCCTTTTTAATCAAAACATTGTCACCTATTCTGACATCTAATCTCTTTATTTCATCAAAATTATGAAGGCTTGCTCGTTTTACAATACTTCCGGCAAGTTGAACAGGTTCTAATACGGCCACAGGCGTAACTGCACCTGTTTTGCCGACATTAATTTCAATATCTTTTAATTTGGTAACAACTTCTTCTGGTGGAAATTTGAAAGCCGTTGCCCATTTTGGCGCGCGGGCTGTGAATCCCAATTCTTGTTGATATGCAAATTTGTTTACCTTAATTACAACTCCATCTGTTGCATAATTCAGGTCAAATCTTTTGTTTTCCCATTCTTTGCAATAGTTTATTGCATCTTCAGCAGAATTGCACAGTTTTATATTCGGATTTACTTTAAAGCCGAGTTTTTTTAAATACATCAAAGCATCATAGTGATTGTCAGGCGCATTTTTTATGTCATTTAAAATCGGGGTGTAGGTAAACATTGAAAGGTCCCGTTTTGCAGTAATCGTGCTATCAAGTTGGCGAAGTGAGCCGCTTGCTGCATTACGAGGGTTTGCAAAAACTTTTTCACCTTTTGCCAGATTTTCTTCATTTAGTTTTTCAAATGAAGTTTTCGGCATATAAATTTCACCACGAACTTCAATATTTACATCTTCAAAAAGTTTTAGAGGTACAGCTTTAATTGTTTTTAAATTTTGTGTAATATTTTCACCCGTAATTCCATCCCCACGAGTCACTCCGAGAGTAAACAGACCTTGTTCATACGTTAGAGCTATTGCAAGCCCGTCAATCTTTAATTCGCAAACCAATTCTACAGGTTCATTAAACTCTTTTTGAATTTTTTCATACCATTCTTTCAATTCATCATAGCTATAAGTATTATCAAGACTATAAAGTCTATACTTATGTTTGTGCTCAAAAAACTTTTCGCTGATAGAGCCGACACGTTGCGTCGGGCTGTCAGGTGTGACAAATTCAGGATGTTCTTTTTCAATTTGTTTTAACTCTGAAAACAACGCATCATAATCGTAATCACTCAAATACGGGTTTTCTTCGACGTAATATTTGTAATTACTTTTGTTTATCTCATCTTTTAAAAATTTTATACGTTCTATCATCTTCGATTAAATGTTTACCCCATTGCCATCAAAAGTTCTCGTATAACTTTTGTAGCCACTGCAGTTGAAGCTCCCGATGAATCATAATCAGGTGAAAGTTCAACTACATCTGCTCCGATTATATCAAAGTCTTTTAGATATTCAAACCAGCCGTCAAGTTCTTTGAACGTCATTCCGCCGGCTTCAGGAGTCCCAGTTCCCGGCATTATTGAAGTATCTAACACATCCAAATCAACAGTTACAAAAACTTTTTTGCCTTTTAATTCGTCCAAATCTGAATATTTTTGGCATAAAGTATTATTCAACATCATAAATTCAAATTCATCTTTCATACCTGAACGAATTCCAACTTGTTTTAAGTTTTTTGCCCCTACAATTTTTGAACAATGCCTAATAACTGCAGCATGAGATGATTTTTCTCCTAAATATTCTTCTCTTAAATCTGTATGAGCGTCAAAATGGATTATCCCAAAATCCTTGTAAAACTTTGAAATTGCCTGAATTTCAGGTAAGGTTACAAGATGTTCCCCACCTATTCCAAAAACTTTTTTCCCGTCAGCATAAATTTGTTCTACATTATCTTTTATCAAATCTAATGATTTTTGAGTGTTGCCGAGTGGAAATTCCAAATCGCCTGCATCATGAAAGTTTACATCTGCAAGTTCTTTATCAAAAATCGGTGAATATTCTTCTAATCCCCAGCTCGCAAGTCTTATTCTTTCAGGTGCAAAACGTGAACCTGAGCGGTATGAAACAGTTCCGTCAAACGGAAGTCCAAGCATTACAATATTTGATTTTTTATAATCCGGATTTTGTGCCATCCAGTTTCTATCTAAAAATGGTCCTTTTAACATGTTTTAATTCCTTTTTTATAGATTATAACTTAAACATAAACTAAATTTTTGTTTTGCTCATAGCTATTTTTATAGCCATATTTTCATCTGTAAGAACAGAATCTTTGTCTAGTTGAGAGAACACTTTCAATGATTTTACCTGTTCATAAACTCTTTCATCAGGGACTACAAAAATTAATTTGATTTTTTGAGCTTTCAATCTTACAATGATATCTTCCAGTGCGAATATTGCCGACATATCTAATTTAAAATGAGAGTTGTATGAAAGTATAATCCACTCAGTTTCCAGCAATTCGTCAAAGTGTGAAACTATTTGTGTTGTTGAACCAAAGAAAAACTGACCGTTTATATGTAATATTCTTATTTTATGATTTGATTTATGTTCGATTTCAGTTTCAAAAGAGGAGTATTCAATTGGATTGTATTGAGTTGCTTTTACATTTGTATTGTCTGCAATTCTTTTGGCATATAAAATTGCTGCAAGAATTATCCCGATACCAAGTGCAAAAATAAGGTTATAAAATACTGTTAATGCAAGAACTGCAATCAGAACGTACAAGTCATCTTTTGGTGCATATTTTATGACTTTTACAACTTTTACATCAATTATATCGTACCCTATTTTTATCAATATTGCGGCAAGTACGCAGATTGGGATTTGTGCAATGAGAGCATCACCTTTCAACAATACAAGTAATAATATTGTTGCACAAAGTATTGCAGAAATTTTGCTTTTTGCACCGGCTTTTATTGCGGCAACGCTTCTCATAGTAGCTGCTGAACCAAGCATTGAACCTGTCATTGCACATACAAGATTTCCTACCCCTTGTGATAGAACGAGTTTTTTAGAATTATGTTTTATTTTGGTCAAGGAATCCATTATAATTCCGGTTAATAAGCTTTCACTTGTCGCGATAAATGCAAGTGTCAGAGCTATTGGCATATCTTTCATTATTAAATCTATATCAACCGCAGGCAGCTGAAAATTTGGCAATGAAAATGTTATATCAGAAATTTTTGCAATATTAAATCCAAAATAATATGATGTTACGCTCATCAATATCAGTGCAACAAGAGGAACCGGTACAACTTTTGAAATTGATTTAGGTGTAAAAAATAATAACGATAAAGTTATTCCTCCGAGAAGTAATGCATGATAATTTATGTTTGTAAATAATATAGGATAATTTATCAAGGCTTTAATAGTTGAAGTTTGTGTTATACCACCCATCAATGGCGCAATTTGCAAAATTATAATAATTAATCCGATACCTGTAAGGAATCCTGAAATTACCGGATAAGGTACATATTTTATCATTCTTGGAATTGGGGTTAAAGAAATTATAATTTGAAATATTGCTGCCAATATTAAAATTGTAATTACAGAGGTCAAATTTCCTGAGTATAATCCTACAATGGTTGCAATAATTATGGCTGTTGGCCCTGTAGGTCCTGATATAATAGGCAAATTGCATCCAATGAGAGCTGATACTAAAGATAAAATGATTGCACCCCATATACCTGCGCTTGCTCCCATACCTGAAGCTACACCAAACGCTAATGCTTGCGGAAAGGCGATAATGGAAGCTATAGTTGCACCAAACAAATCCCCCTTAAAATTCATCAATTTTTCATTGAAACTTTTCAACCGTTAACTCTCCTTTTTCGCCTGTTATTTTAGCATGGAAAAAGTTGAGTGGAGTAATTAAAGTTGGATTGTTCTGACTACTATATAATATTTATAATTCCCCCAATACAAAACAATTGATACAAAATTGTCATTGAGGTCGCTTACTTCCAAATAGTTTTGTGCTTCTGGTTTTCTTTGAGAACTTTTAACGTGGTTTCCTACAAAATTTAACATTCCCAGATGCATCTTTTGTGAAATTGTCATCTTAGGTTTTGGAATGTTTTCTTTGTAAAAGTCCATTGAAACCATTTCTTTTTTATAAATAGGTACAATATAGCGTACTTTGCCGGCTTCTTTGAATAACATATACCAGCCACCGTCTTGTTCTCTCGGAGTCAAAAGGTAATATCCCGGTTGAATTATAACGGTTTTGAAATAAATTGGGGATGCTAATTTCAAAAGTGGGTATGGTGACCAAGTTGACTGTTGTGTCTCAAAACTTTCCCCAGGATCAACATCGTGGACGTATTTGAAAGTTGGAACTTCTGATTCTCTATATATTTGTTCCAAATCTTCTGTATCAGTTATAAATGTTTTGCTTGTTTCTTGTTGTGGAGGTTGAGTTGCCGGCTGAACTTTGTCCTCGGCATTTACTGCCAAATTAAAGCACAACAAAAAAGCTGTTAAAATTAATAATTTTCTCATAATTCTAGTTTAATGTTAATGATAAAAAAATCAATCGTGCATAAATATTAAATTAATCGGCGTCGTCTTCTTTAGCTATTCCGACTTCATTTCCTGCAACCATAAGTGCAAACGGAACGAATCTTGAAACTATTTTACCAAACATGTTACCGTTAGACATTAATGTAGAGGCCAAGCATATATCGTCCAAGTGTGGAGCGAAATCTGTTACTCTTATATTACGTTTTACTTTTTTATGGAAAACTTTTTCATTTATAAAGTTTGAAACTCTGTTTCCTACAACTATACCGGCGCATAAACTTCCTAACATAATACCCATTGCAGGAAGTCCTTTTAAAACTTTGTTAAATTTCAATATTCCCTTAGAGTTATTTGGATTTTTTATTTGAGGAGCATAACTTGAAACTTTTTCGGCATGCTTTTGATACCAGCGGGATGGGACAGCTACAAATGTTAACGGAACTAAAACATCTCCTAGCATTTGGCTAACAGATTCTTTTATTTTTGCTTTAAATTGACTTTTATCATCAAAAATTCTGCCACCTATAAGTCCGCCTATTATAGAACTTCCTGCGATTGTTACAATTTCTTTTTCTTCAAGATTTAATGTCTCAACCTTTTTACCGGTCTTGTTTTCCAGATTCTGATATTTAAAAAGTGCCCATTCTTTTGGATTTTGTGAAAAAATTGTTTTTGGATTTAGCTTGAAACCTTGATGCTTAGCTATTCCTGCTAAAACAGCAAATACTGTAATAGCTGTAGTCATGGCTACTCCATGTTTTACATGTGAGTCATTTCCGCGTTTCTGTTGGAATTGCGGTTGGGTTTGAATTCGCGCATTAGAATTCAGCATTTTATCTCTCTTATTAATAAATTGCGACATTTCGTTGTTAATGCTTGAATTAATGCTTATTGTCATTTTGTAATTTCACTTTCACCACTACACTCTATAATAAATCCAAAACAAAATAAAATTGTTAGTGTTAACAATATATGTTAACAATTCTTAATTGATATAAATATGAAGGCAAATAGTGTAACAAAATATTAAAAGTTTAAAAAAAATAGGCAACAAAATTTTTTTACAATCTTTTAGAATTTAAAGTGGAAGAAGGTTAAATGCTAAAAGTTACGGTTCCGACAGGTGAAAATATAGCAAAAATGGCTAAGGAAGCCACAAAAGGCAGATCTTTAAGAAAAGTTGTTAATCTTTTTGAAGATTCTAATGCTTATTTACCTGTAATTGCCTTAGAAGCATGCGTTGAATCCGGTAGAACTTATCAAGCTTATAAACGTGGTGGCTTTGATGAAGCCAGAGAACGTATAACCGAAGAATTTTCCGGAGCTGTTTTTTGGTTGGGTGGTATTCCTGCATTTAACTATTTGTTCAATAAATTGGGCCGAAAAGCTTTAAAATTACCTAAAGAGCCTTTTTCTATTGCAAGTGATAATATAAGAAAACCATTACCTAATTTCTTGGCTAAAATGAAATCTTTGGGCAACAATGTAACATCTTCTCAAATTGCAAAATTTAAGATTGCACAGACAATAGCAGGTGTAATTGTAGTTAACTCATTTATTGGGTTTGTAGTTCCTAAAATAAACCAAGCGATTACACGTTGGTATCATAAAAATAAAAAACAACCGTTAAATAATAAAAATGTTGAAATGACTCAGGATGAAAGAGCTCAGTCAGAATTGATGGCTGCAGCTGCACTTACAAAACCTAGACAATCTTTAATGAGTGGTTTTTATGAAAAAGCAGAAGATGAAAAAAGAAAGCCAAATCCTGTTTCTTTTGGAATGAACCCGCACCATCTTTTAAATATTGCAAATACATGTGAAAATAGCAGAAACTTTAAACTATTATCTGTTGATGCAGGAACTGTTTCAGGTAGAACTATTTCGGCTCGTAATAATGATGAACGTTGTGAAATTGCAATAAGAGATTTAGGTTCAATATACTTTTATATGTTCAACGCTCCAAACTTAAACAGATGGTTAAATCAGGCAGAACAGAACGGTAGAAAAACCAGATTGAATTCTCTGGGTGCAAAATATACATCAGATTATTTGACATCAATTGTTAGTGATAAATCTAATAATTTAACTATAGATGAAATGAAGGAAGCTTTGCTTGGAGATAGCAAGGCGGTTGTTCCTGAAAGTATTACTAAAAAAATTGAAAAAGGAAGAATTTCTTTAGATGATTTTAATACATTATTGAAACAAAATGTTTCCGATTCTGAATATAAAAATATTTCATCTATTGCTCAGAAAATGTCTGAATTGCAACCGAAAATTAAAGATACTTCTATTCTTACAGAAAGTCAGGTAAGAGATATATTTAAAGGCGGAGCTATTAATAATCCTGATTTCTTGAAAGAATTGTACAAAATCTCATTGGGTGATGATGTATTTGATGCATTCAAATTTATACACCAATCGAAGATTGAAACTGTAAAATCAGATGTTGAATTCTTTATTGATGAAATGATTTCTAATGCTAAAAAGAAAAATATAACTGAATTGAGTGAAGATATAATTAAAAAAGCTGAAAAATCTAATTTGAGAAAGAATGCTTTGAATATCGGCGCAGGATTTGCGGTATCCGCATTATTCTTATCAACATTAATTCCTAAAATTCAGTATGCATTTACAAAGTGGAGAACTGGTAGTAATGCTTTCCCTGGAACAAAAGATTTAGATAAAAATGTAAAAAAATCTAAATAATTTTTAATCATTTATCTTTGTTATAAAAATTCCTAAACTTTTAATAAAATCTTTACTTGTAAAAAAAAGTTGCGTGTGTGATAATTTAGGTTGTAAGTAGTCTAATATCAAAGGATTTTCATGTCAAACACGCTAGCATATTTTTTGGATGGAAAAATTTACATTAACCTTACAAACCGTTGTACGAATGATTGCGTATTTTGTTTACGCTCTGAAAAGTCTGATGTATGCGGTCAAGAGATGTGGTTGGATAGTGAAGACTTTTCTGCTGCAGAGGTTATTAGCCAATTAGATTTTCAAATTAAAAATCACAAAGAGGTTAAAGATATTGTTTTTTGTGGATATGGAGAACCTACTTTAAAATTAGATATTTTAAAAGAAGTTGCAAAATATGTAAAAGAGAAATATTCTGACAAAAAAATCAGGATTAACACAAACGGTACTGCAAATATTGTTTATAAAAGGAATATCGTACCGGAATTAAAAGGTTTGATTGACACAATTTCTGTAAGTTTAAATGCTGAAAATGAAAAAGAGTATAACAGATTATCTCAGCCAAAGTTAAATGATGCATATAATGGAGTTTTAAACTTTATGAAAGCTTCCAGTGATTGTGGTATCGAAACTGTTGCAAGTATTGTTGATGGATATAATGGCGAACATCATGACATTGATTTGTGCAAAAAAATAGCAAAAGACAATGGTGCAACACTCAGAGTTCGTGAATATATAGAAAACGGATATTCATAAAAAGAATAGTAAATAAATGAAAGAGGGTTGGGTGAAAGTCCCGACAAAATATAAGGAAAGGTAAAGTAAAAATGTTAAAAGAACAATTAGACAAAATTATGAAACCTAAATCGATTGCCGTAATTGGTGCTTCTACAAAAGAACACACAATCGGTTCAGATATCATGAAAAGATTACAAGAGTACAAATTCAAAGGTAATATTTATCCTGTAAACCCAAAGGGTGGAATAATTGAAGGATTGCAAGCATATCCTACAGTTTTGGATGTACCTTCTGATATAGATTTAGCTTTAATCGTTGTTAATGCAAAATTTGTTTTAGCAACAATTGATCAATGTCACGAAAAGGGTATCAAAGGCATATGTATCATTACAGCTGGTTTTAAAGAAACAGGTAAAGACGGTGCAGCTCTTGAAGCTCAATTAGTTGAAAAATTAAATGAATACGGTATGAGATGTGTTGGTCCTAACTGTTTAGGTGTTGTAAACACATTGCCGGCAGTTAGCATGGACGGATGTTTTGCTGAAAGTCTTCCTGAACGTGGACATATTGGTTTCGTTTCTCAATCAGGTGCATTGGGCGGTGGCATTTTGAATATTTTGAAAGACTTAAACTTAGGTTTTGCTCAATTTATTTCAATCGGTAACCAAGCTGATGTTAACGCAGAAACTGCTTTGGAATATTGGGAACATGATGAAGACGTTGAACAAATGTTACTTTATATGGAATCAATTCAAAATCCATCAAACTTTAGAAAATTAGCAACAAGAATTTCTAAGAAAAAACCTATTTTAGCATTGAAAGCTGGACGTAGTGCAGCAGGTGCATCAGCTGCATCTTCTCACACTGGTTCACTTGCCGGTGCTGATAAAGCTGCTAACGCTTTATTAAAACAATCAGGTGTTATCAGAGAATATTCTTTGAAGAATTTATTCTCAACAGCTAAAGTATTTGCAACATCTCCAATCCCTCGTGGTGACAGAGTTGCTGTTATTACAAATTCAGGCGGTCCTGGAATTATGGCTACAGATGCTATTTGTGAATACGGACTTCAAATGGCAAAAATTTCTGATGCTACAAAAGATAAATTGAGAAGCTTTTTACCAAGTGCTGCTTCTGTTAAAAACCCAATCGATATGATTGCTTCTGCTCCAATTGAACACTACAAGCAAACATTAGAAACAGTTTTGGCAGATGATGCAGTTGATATGGTTGCAGTTATTTATCTTCCATTCTTAGGATTGAAAGATATTGATGTTGCTCAAGCATTGATGGAAATCAAAGCTGAACACCCTGAAAAACCTATTATCGGTGTATTTATGACAAAGAGTGAATTCTTCACAAAGTTGTCTAATATGGATGTTAATATGCCATTCTTTATGTATTCTGAAGAAGCTGCAGACGGATTTAACAGACTTAACCAACAAAGATTATGGATGGAAAGACCTGAAGGTAAATTACCATCTTACTCAGTTGATAAAGCAAAAGCTGCAAGCATTATTTCTCAATCAATCAAAGATGGTAGAGCTCAATTAACAACTCGTGAATCTATTGATGTACTTGATGCTTACGGTATCAGAGTATGTAAATCAGGTTTTGCTACAAACGAAAATGAAGCTGTTTCAATTGCAGATTCTATCGGATATCCGGTTGTTATGAAAATGACATCAAAGACAACTTCACACAAAACTGATGTTGGTGGTGTTAGAGTAAACATTCAATCAGCTGAACAATTAAGAAGTGAATACCAAGACTTGATTTCTAAATTGACAGAAAAAGGTTTGATTGACGGACTTGAAGGTGTAATCATTCAAGAAATGGTTAAAGGAAATCGTGAAATGGTTTGTGGTATCGCAACAGACCCTCAATACGGACCAATGATGATGTTTGGTTTAGGCGGTGTATTTATTGAAGTTATGAAAGATGTAACTTTCAGAATTGCACCTTTAACTGATGTTGATGCTATGGATATGATTAAATCAGTTAAGGCTTACAAACTTCTTCAAGGTGCTAGAGGTACAACACCTGCTCAAATGGAACAAATCCAAGAGACTTTGTTGAGATTATCTCAATTAGTTTCTGATTTCTCTTTCATTGATGAATTGGATATTAACCCATTGTTAATTTCTGAAAAAACAGGTGAAGGTATCGCAGTTGACGGACGTATCAAAGTTCGTATGGAAGAAGCTCAAAAAGCTTTATCATGTGACTGTGCTACTTGCTCTTGTGGATGTCACTAATATAGAAGCAAAACTTTTATAAAATAAATTAAGGCGGAGTCAAATGATATTTGGCTTCGCCTTTTTATATAAACATTATTATCGATAGTTGCCATTTGCTATACCA
>JALCDS010000012.1 GCA_022641775.1 Clostridiaceae bacterium | reverse complement strand
AAAAAATCGGTCTGTTAAAAGATGTCATCGCAGCCGTTTCTGATAACAATACCAATATCAATTATGCAAATGTAAAATCAAAAAATAACAGAATAGGAATTATTGAACTCGGTATTGAATTGGATAATATTGACACCCTAAAAAAAGTAATCGCAAGTATCCAAGCAATTCCTGATGTATATAGCGTAAAACGTATCCAAACATCTTTCGGCAGCCATTCAAATTCAAGAAGCGTAAAAGGAAAGAATACAAAACGTCCGCAAAAGAAAACTCATTAATTATTTAAGTTTACTTTTTACCCAATTTTCAAGAATTCTTAAAGGTGAACGAGTCAAAGCAAGTGACCAAGCCTTTATATTTTTTGTAATAACACTGCCGGCTCCGACATTTACACCTTGTTCTAAAATTACAGGAGCAACCAATACTGTATTTGAACCTATTTTTACATCATCGCCAAGAACAGTTTTTGATTTTTCTTTTGTTAAAGGATTGTAATTAGCAGTAATAGTTCCGGCCCCGATATTTACACGTTCACCGAGTTCGCTATCTCCAATATAGGAAAGATGTCCGACATTTGTATTGGAATTTATTTTAGATTTTTTAACTTCTACAAAGTTTCCTATTTTTATGTTGTCTGCAACTTCAACTCCACCTCTAAGATGAGCACACGGTCCGATTTTACAATTTTTCCCGATAATATTTTTACCTTCAATATAAGTAAAAGGTAAAATCACAGTATCAGTCCCGATTTGAGTATCTTCAGATATCCAAGTGGAATCTGTATCGACAATAGTTACACCGTTTGTCATAAGTTTTGACAAGGTTCTTTGATTCATAATTTTTGAGGCTTCTGCAAGATTTATACGCGAATTTATACCGTAAATTTCGCTGTTTTCATCCATTGTATAAGCTTTAACACTTAATCCGGAATTTTTGCCCCAAGCAATAATATCTGTCAGATAATATTCACCTTGCGCATTGTTTGTTTTCAAATCACTAAATGCACCTTTTACTTTTGCCCAATTTATACAATAAATTCCTGCATTAACTTCTTTAACAGCTTTTTGAGCAGGTGTTGCATCTTTTTCTTCCACTATACATTTCAGAGAATTGTCACTTTCTCTGATTATACGACCGTAATTTGTAGGATTGTCAAAAATTGCACTCATAACAGTCAAATCAGAGTTTGAAGAATTGTGATATTCAATAAATTTCTTTAAAGTTTCTTCTGTAATCAACGGAGTATCCCCGCAAAGAATCAAAATATTTCCGTCAAAATTCTCCAAATACTTGCATGCCATAGAAACAGCATGTCCCGTACCTAATTGCGGGCTTTGAAGAATAGTTTTTGAATTTTTATAATTTTTTTCTACATAATCAGTAACTTGTTCCGCTTTATGTCCTACAATTACAAAATTTTCACTTGCTATATTTTTAACATTATCCAAAACGTAACCCAAAAGAGGTTTCCCCATAATTTCATGCAAAACTTTTGAAGTTTCAGACTTCATTCTTGTACCTTTTCCGGCGGCTAAAATTATTGATTTAATATCCATTGTTCTCTCCTTAATAAAATAAATTTTACTATAAAAATCAATATCAACAAACATATTTACAAATAAAATATTTATTTTATAATAGAAATATGATTAATTTAATTGAATTACGACGTAGATTTTGATTTTAAAGGCTTGTTAAACAATAAGACTTCAGATTTACGTTGAAGAAATAAGATTGAAACAAGACCTTTAATTTTGAAGGTCTTATTTTTTTGTTAAAAATCGTAAAAATATTGAGAAAAACAGGCAATAAAAATATTTACAACATTTAAAAAGAAAGTGATGGTAAAAATTATGACATATAACAATATACGACGACAAATCATAAAGGCGAATGCCCCTCTCGTTAAGCTCATGAACTTAGTATGGGGTCTGTAATACTTTATGATGGAAGGACTTTTATATAAAAATAAGTTCATTTATATAAAATCCTGTCGGAAAGAAAAAGGACAAAATGTTATCACCAGTAACAGTAGGTAAAATATATTCTACCCTTGGTAATAATAATTCATTAGTACCACTTGCAATGAAAGATGTTGCAAACAGCCTCGGTCTCACAGCCGGTTCTTATGCCGTTGGAGACAAATACGAGGGCAAAGACAGATTTATGGACGAATTTGGAACTCAAGCCATTTGGCTTTTCGGGATTCCCGCCTATAAAAAGATTTTGGATTTGACATTGTTCAAATCTCTAAAACTTGATCCGAAAGTTGATGTCAGAATTTTAAAGAATAAAGATATTTTAGAGAAAGCTAAAAAATTCGCAGCAAATGATGAAATTGCTAAAAGTCTTGAAAACGTTTCAAAGAAACAAAGTTTATTCAAAGGTTTGACTATTGGAAAATTCGCTGTATCAACACTTTTGACAATAGCTTCATATTGGGGACTTACAAAATACAGACATAAAGCAACAGAAGCAGCTATTAAAAAAGATATTTTATTAAAGCAACAAGAAGAAAAAACACAAAATTCAGCTAAAAGTGCAATGACTTCGCCTGCATTTAGTGCGGTTCACAAACAAAATGCAAAGAAGCCTAGTTTCACAGGATTACAGGACTTTATGTTCTCCCCTGTTAAAAACCTTATGATTGTAGATGGTGCAATCACAACAGAAAGATTGACACAAGCCAGAAACAAACAAGATTTTATGGGCTACGTAATCAAAGAAGGTGCGTTCTGGGGTTTTGTATATTTTGCAGGCCAAAGAATTCAAGAACACTTTGAAGACAAATCCGAAAGAAAATATAACAGATCAATCGACTTAGATTCAAGAGTAATTGAATCAGAAGAACTCAAAAAAGCCTTCAAAGATGGTACTTTAAAAAACAGTTTGAAAGAATTTGATTCTGTTATGGACAAATCTGATGCTGAAATTTACGAATTTATCAACAACAATAAAGACAACTTTGTCGTTCAAATGGCAAAGAAATCAGACATCTTAAAAACCGTAAAAGATTCTGATGCAATTGATACAAGATACTACGTAAGTATAGGACAAGTAAAAGGTGTAAACAGAAAACTCGCAAAACTTGAAGAACAATTTGAACATTCAAAGCTACACCAAAAATTCCCTAATGAAGAAAAAGCCTTGAACGAATTTTTGAAACAAGTTAAAAAACTAAAGAGAATCTCTGTTTTGAAAAACATCGGAGCATGTGTAGGCGCGCTTGGTATAGCAGTTCCTGCCTTGATGGTAGCCTCAAGATATGCCGGCGGTAAAAAGCAAGATTTCCAAGTTAAAAAAGATATTGAAAAACAACTTGCATTTGAAGCAGATCAAAAACAATCAAAATAAAAAATAACTACACATAAAAAAACACCTGATAAAAAATCAGGTGTTTTTTGTTTTAAAACTTTTTACTCAAATCGCTTGCATGTCCAAGCCCCAAGCCGTCTTTCAAAAAGACAAAAGCTCCATACGCTGCCGTACCCCAAGCAAAACCTTTGCACCATTTGCCCTTTGTCAGCAATGCTCCGACACCTAATGTAAACGGTACAGCATTTGATACAAGTTCAGAGCCAAAACCTTCAAAATAGCCAATAGCTGAATTAAAGAAGTGCCTTACATTTTCTTCCAAAGAATAATGATAAACTGCATCTTTCATTTTTGAAACAACAATACTCGGCTTTGCAAGATATTGTGTCGGGCTAAACGCATCATACGCATTTTCAGAATCCTGATGCTGTGCATACTCATCAGCTTTTATTTTGCCTAATACATGTGAATCATACGCACAAAGGCTCAACGCCGCAACGCCTACACCTTTTGCGATATATTTTCCATAATTATTTTTTATTGCTGATAACACATTCATATATTATTTTCCGTTATTTTGCTTGTTCCGGTTGTTTTGGAGCTTCCTGAATTTTTGCCTGTTGTTGTGGTTGAGCTTTCTTTTTATCAGGCGGAACTTCAACATCTGTCGTTATAGTTTTGCCGGACATCTTCAACAAGATATTTGATGCTTGTAATGCATCATCACCATATCCTGATTTAGAGTTTTGCATATTCTTCAAGATTTGAACAGCATATTGGTCACCTGTTGCTAATCTGGAATCTAATGCACTCAATGCAATAATTCTAATTTCTTGAGATGGATCCTGCAACATCTTATCAACCAAGATATTCAAAGCCGGATCATCCTTACGTTTTGGATCTTCTGTCAATCTGTCTATAACTTGTTTTGCAGCTTGTGACCTGATTGCTTTATCTTTAGAATTCAAATAACTTTCCAAATTCTTGATATAATCATCAGTCAAAGCTACGACATCTTTTTTTTCTGTTTTTCTTTCAGGAGTCTTAGGTTCTTCCGGTTTTGCAGGTTGTTGATTATAATTATTCATATAATAACCCGGACCATAATAAGGTTGCTGCTGTTGTCCATAAGACGGAGCATTTACATTATATGAATTTGAGCTACCCGGAGTTGCAACAGATGGGTTAAATATTTGAATATTAACACCTGAGTAATTCGGAACTTGAACATTATTAGGATTTGTTCCTCCTTGAGGCATAGGCGCTTGTACAGGAGGCGGTGTAACAGAAGGACCTGATTGAACAGGCTGAGCTGATATCGGATTTGTCTGAACATTTGCCGATTGCGGTATTTGAGTTTGTCCTACATTACTTTGCATAAATAACCTTTCACTACTACTCTTATATAAAGTAATTAACAACAAAAATATTGCTATTTTTTTACAAAAATTAAGAAATATTACATTAGTATAATTTATGAAGAATAAAATATATAATATTAATATGGGCAATAAGGTAAAAGATATCTGTAAACTTTGCAAAATGTGCAACCTAAATCCTGAAAATCACTGGTTGGATTTTCCTGAAGGATGCCTTTTACATGCCAGAAATTTCGTAAAACGGGAAAAAGATATGGAACAAGTCCGCAGAGCTAAAGAAGAACTGTTGGAATGTAAAGTTTTAAAAAACTCGGTTCAAAACAAATCTCAACTCATAAAAATAGAAGCAAGAGAAAAACAACTCCTTATCTTTATTAACAAATTCAAAGAATTCGGTTCTGAAACTTGGTAATTAAACGCCGATTTTATCCAACTTTAATCTATAGAATTCTGTATTGATATTCAATTTATCCCCGATATCTAATAGAGCTTCTACAAATTTTCTACTTGAAGTCTTTTTCTCCAACGCTCCTGATTCAATAATCTCAGATATACGATGATAAATTTTGTTGAAATAAACATTTTGGGCTTCAGATATATCAACTTCTAATGACAAATCAGATATATTAGAGAACAATTCCATCAATATTTCTGTCTGCTGATATTCAAAACTGTAAACCAATCTGTTCACATTCTGCAAAACTTTTTTGCCTAATATTTCATTTGAAGCTTTTTTATCAAGTTCTATTCCGATTTTTTTAGCTTCATATAATATATCCATTGCCTGTTGAAGCGTTTCAGAATCAGGAAATCCTTCGGAAGATACAACCAAATCATTAAATTTACGACTCAACGCATACCCTGCTGATATTTTAAATTCATCAGGAATAGCAAGTCCTAAACTCTGCAAATGATAAATTGAATCCTTACCGTTATCATACATTTCTTGATATGTTTGAGAGAATTTTGCCATCTTATCTTTCAGAAGAACTTGAAGGATTTTTCGGCGTTCTTCTATAAAGATATCCTTCAATGTAAAGTATTCTTTGCCAAATGTTTCGTCTAATGCTCTAATAATTTCAGTTAACGGATTCAACATAAATGTCTTTATCAAATCAGCCTTTATCTTCGTAAATTCAGCTTCATCAGAATATTCCTTAATTGCACAATGGAAATCTCCGCCGGTGTATTGCATTAAAGCAAAAATAAGATTCGATTTTTGCATCGTAATACGTGATTGAATTTCGATATGTCCAATTACAAAATTTTCAGAACCCTTAGAAATCTTTTTGTAAGAATGTTTTTTTACTGTATAGCAATATACATTTTCTTCATCATCAAAATCTTGATACAGAGATGAAACAGCCCATAAACTTGCTATTTGTTTAACCGTAACAACTGACGGTTTTACAAAGTTGTTATATATATCTCTACCTGTTCCATATTCTGTAATGTTACTTTTTGCATCAGCTAATATATCTGTAAAATGTGTTGAAAAATCTTTATCTGAAAAATCTGCAGCCAACTGAATTGCGCGTGCGGCATATTTCATAATCTGTACAGTTTCTATTCCTGAAATTTCAGAGAAAAACCATCCGCAACTTGTGTACATCAACATTGTCTGTCGTTGAATTTCCAAAAGTTCCATCGCTCTAACTTTATCTGTATCAGACAAATTCGGTTTAAAATAAGAATCTTGGAAAGTTTTTATACTCATCTCAGTTCTGTCAAGAATAACATCTATATACGCATTTCTGACATTATATACATCAGAGTCCTTAAAATATTTTATACCTTCTTTTTCAAAAATAACTTTTAATTCATCTCGCAAATAATCCAGCGCATCTCTTAACGGTTTTCTCCATTTTTGATTCCAACCCGGATGTCCGCCAGTTGAACAACCACAATCTTCTTTCCACCTGCCAACGCCATGGAAACAGCTCCAAGAAGAAGCTTGTTTTATATCTGCGACATAGTTACTTCTATATTTTTCAAGATATTCACCGTAGTTGGTTATAATAAAGCCTTCATCCTTTGCTTTTATTTTCAAGACATAAGAAAGTGCCATATCTCCAAATTTTGTATGGTGACCATAACTTTCTCCATCGGTAGCAATATTAATCAATTGCGGATAATCTCTCACATCAGAAATACCGTCTTTCAACCTTTTTATGAATTTGTTACCGTCTTTCAAAAGCTCATCAAAAGCTACGGATTTTGAAATTGCACCATCATAAAAGAATAAATCAATATATTTTTTCGGATCAGATTTTATGTAATATCTGTATGAACGAGCAGGATCAACATTGCCCCAACTAACATCAGTCCAATCTTTGTCACTTTCTTTTTTAATTTTCAAAGCCTGATAAGGAGAAAGTACAGTAAATTTTATACCGTTATCAACTAAAACTTTCATAGTCTCATCATCGACAGCCGTTTCAGCCAACCACATTCCCTCAGGTTTTCTGCCAAAGCGATATTCAAAATCTCTAATACCCCATTTTACCTGAGTAACTTTATCGTTGTAATTTGCAAGCGGCATAATTATATGATTATAGACTTGTGCTATCGCATTACCATGCCCGTTATGCTCTGATACACTCTCAATATCAGCCTTTATAATTCTTTCATACGTTAACGGCGCAAAAACTTCTAACCATGACAAAAGTGTCGGGCCAAAGTTAAAACTTATTTTTTCATAATTATTTACAACATCAAGTATTCTATTCCGATTATCAACAATTTTTGAAACAGAATTAGGATTGTAGCACTCTCTTGTAACCCTTTCATTCCAATCATGGAATGGCAATGCGCTATCTTGTAATTCAATAGCTTCCAGCCAAGGGTTTTCTCTTGGTGGTTGATAAAAATGTCCATGAATAGTTAAAAAAGTTTCTTTAGTTGCCATATCTTAACCCCGTATAATAGTTTATTTTTTGTTTTGAGTTTTTGGTGCAGTAGAAATCACAGTAAACTTTTCAACATCAACCCAAACATCACCTAGCGCTGTTGAAAATACTTTGCCTGTAAATTCTATAATATCACCGGAATTCATATCAATATGTTTTTCGGCTTCAGTTCTATTCATAAATATTTTCATTTCTGATAACGGAACATCATGATCTGCCACATCCGGTCTTTGGATTAAAAATGAAATAAACTTTTCAGAACTTCTCATTGCAGGGGCATAATCAAGACCAAGCGTTGAAAACTTATCAAATTTTGCTTTTACTTTAATATGTCTGTTGTAATACCTTTCAGGAGAAGCAACCAAGTCTAACGGAGCAACTTCCAAATAGTTTACATTGGATTGAGGAGTCACTGATTTTTGAACAGGTTTATTTTGAGTTGCTTCCATGGCTGTTTGTGCAGCTTCCATAGTCTTTGACGGGATAGAAGTTTGAGTGGCATATGATAAAGAAAAACCTCCAATCAAAATCCCGGCTGTTAACGTTACCATAATTGCTTTTATATTTTTCATAATAAATTCCCTCGATAATTTAAACTGATACCAATATAATAACACAATTTAAATTATTTGTAACTACCCTTATTGAGTTTTTTATGCTATAACAAACTTGGTTATTAAAAGGAGACATATATGGCAACTAAAGAATTTTTTACGAACAATGAAGAATTAAAGGGAATGGTTTCAAGCGCACGTGCGACAATCACAGCACCTTTTTTTGCAAATAACGTTGAAGAAATAAAAACTGTATCGGAAGCATACAAACTTGCTCAATCAAGTCCCGGAACAATAGAATTAACCGGTATGCCGATATTTGAACCTGAAAAAATAGGATTGTCAAAAGGTTCTAACCAACTCCTTTTCAATGATGGTACAGTTGTCGGCAGATGCGCTGCCGCCAGAAAAATCGTCGGAGAACCGAATTGTGATTTAAAAACACTTTTGCCTATCATAAGAGAAGCAATTTATCAATCTCGTAACAAGTTAATGTACAAAACCGATGTAGTCGTAGGACTGGATAAAGATTTTATGATTAAGGCACACCTTTTAATTCCTGAAGGTTTTGAAAATGTTATGTACTCGTGGATGTTGAATTTTCAATATATAAATGAACAATATTCAAATATGTATGATTCTTCCCGCAAATTGAACGAAGCAGATATTTATGTATTCTCTGATCCTGATTGGACACATCCAGATTTTCCATACGGATTGACATTCTTTGACCCTGAGCATAATTGTGCAGCAATACTTGGAATGAGATATTTTGGAGAACACAAAAAAGGAACTTTAACACTTGCTTGGGGTGCTGCAGCCAGAAACGGCTATGCATCATGCCATGGTGGGATGAAAAGATATAATCTTTCTGATAACAAATCTTTTCAAGTCGCCGTATTCGGTCTTTCGGGTTCCGGAAAATCTACAATTACACACGCAAAACACGACAACAAATATGATATAACAGTTTTACATGATGATGCATTTATAATAAATATTCATGACAAATATTCAATCGCACTTGAACCTGCTTATTTTGACAAAACAGCAGATTATCCGATAGGTTGCGAAGATAACAAATATATTTTGACACAACAAAATGCCGGAGCAATTGCGCTTTCAGATGGCAAAGTAATATCGATAACTGAAGATATAAGAAACGGAAACGGACGTGCTGTAAAATCAAAACTTTGGTCACCAAACAGAGTTGATAGAATTAATGAACCTATAAACGCTATTTTCTGGTTAATGAAAGATCCGACAATTCCACCTGTAATAAAACTTTCAGGAGCATCATTGGGTGCTGCAATGGGAGCAACTCTTGCAACGAAAAGGACTTCTGCCGAAAGATTAGCAAAAGGAGTTGATCCTGATGCACTTGTAGTTGAACCTTATGCAAATCCATTCAGAGTGTATCCGTTGGCCGTTGATTATGAACGTTTTAAACAACTAATACAAGACGGTGTAGATTGTTATATCCTTAATACAGGTGAATTTATGGGCAAAAAAATAAAAAAAGAAGATACCTTACACATAATTGAATCTGTTGTTGAAGGGAAATCCAATTTTCATAAATGGGAAAATTTCTCCGATATAGAAATTATGGATATTGAAGGTTTTAACACATCATTTGAAGACAAAGACTATGCTCAAAAATTCGTTGCAAGGATGAATGACAGAATTAACTTTATTCAATCAAGAGAAGTTGAAAAAGCCGGAATTGATAAATTACCTGAAGATGCACTTCAAGCTCTCCAAAAAGTTATAAAAGAAGCAGTATAAACTTCTCAACAAAACTTAAAGAATAAGAACATTAAAAACTTTTCTTGTATAATCATGAAAAAAGGGGAATATATGAATAAAAAACAAGCTTTAACACCTGTCGGTATTGCTATCGCAATAGTTGTATTACTTGGTATGGTAATGATTTTGTCAGCACCAATGTTGGTTGATACTACAAAAAAACCTACAACCACTACAGAACAACCTGATACAAAGGCAACACCAAATCCTAATGATACAATCAAAAATGATGTTGATAAAAATACACCATCTCCGGAAGTAACCTCAATGTTTAACCAACTTCAATCTCAAATAAACTTTTTAACAACAAGAGTTTCAAATTTGGAATCAGCACCAACCAGAAGTTCTTCATCAGCTTCGCAAGGCGGTAAGAATCAATACAGTTGTACTCTTGAGGGTGTCGTAGACCAAAACGGAAATACAATTCCTATGTCACAAATGAAAACAAGAACACCCGATACAAAATTTGTATTTGTTTGTGGAAACAAGTAATAAAATAAATAAAAGATAACAAAAGCGGACTTTGAAAATTCAAAGTCCGCTTTTTGTTCAAATATTTTGATATTGAACTTATTCTACTTCGATTGCTCCAACAGGACAAGCATCAGCAGCTTCTTTTACGCAATCAATATTATCTGCAACTGCAGATTCATTAACTTCTGCTTTGTCTGAAACTGAAAATACTGCGTCACAAATTGATTCACAAGCGCCGCAACCGATACATCCGTCATTTACTTTTACTGTCATAGTATTTCTCCTTATTTTGTTAATATTAATTCTGTGAAATTAAATTCACAAATTTATTATACAATAAAAATTTAAAATATCCAGTCCCTAACAAGATTAGAGATATAATCAAATCCATCAATCATACCAAGATTTTTTGGAGTTATTTTTTCTCCGTAAACAAGTATCGGAACATATTCTCTTGTGTGATCCGTACCTGCGGCTGTCGGATCACACCCATGGTCTGCAGTTATAATAAGGATATCTTCTTGTGTCATATTTTTCATTATTATTGGCAAATATGAATCTATTTCTTCTATTGCCTTACCATAACCCTTTGCATCTCGTCTGTGTCCAAAAAGCATATCTGTATCAACAAGGTTTGTAAATATCAAATAATTTTCAAATTGTTTTGACAATTTCAAATCACTATATGATATCTTTTCCAAATCCAGAGTATTATTAACTGCTTTTAAAGTTAATTCCAAACCTTCTTTATTAGAGCCTGTATGAATCGCATGTGTTATCCCTGATTTTGCAAAGATATCTTCAATTTTTCCGATTGCAACGACTTTACCACCTTTGTCTTTAATTTCATTCAAAACAGTATGTTCAGGCTCCATTGAAAAATCTCGTCTGTCTTTTGAAATTCTAACGGGTTTTCCGTCAATAATTTTATATGGTCTTGCAATTACTCGAGCGACATGCCAGCCGTCTTCTGTCAAAATTTTTCTTGCAATTCTACACCAATCATAAAGAGTTTCTAATGGTATCAAATCTGTATCAACAGCTATTTGGAAAACACTATCCGCAGAAGTATAAACTATCGGGAATTTTGTTTTGTGATGTTCATCATTCAATTCTGCAATAATAGCGGTTCCTGATGCCGGACAATTTGCCAAAACTCCGCCGCAATTTGTTTCTTTTATAAACTTATCAATAATTTCAGGGCCAAATCCATCAGGAAAAGTTGCGAAAGGTTTTTGAGATATTTCACCGGCAATTTCCCAATGACCGGTTGTCGTATCTTTTCCGGCGGATTTCTCCATCATTGTTCCATACATAGCAATAGGACGTTCTACTTTTGAAATTCCTTCAAATTCTTGAATGTTTCCAAGCCCCATTTTTTCTAAATTCGGAACCGAAATACCTCTGTTAAAAGCACAAAGATTTTTTAAAGTATTACAAGTTTTGCTGTCACCGAATTTTTCACAATCTGGCATTGCACCAATCCCCATTGAATCGATAACCATTATAATTGCACGCTTCATAGTTTTCTCCTTTTACTTTATTTTAGCATTAAATTAACAATTCGTAAAGAAAGCGCAATTATAAACATTTTTTAGTTTTTATTTTAATATAATTGTTGTAGGGAAATTAATGTTTAAAATTTTTGCAAACAAAATAAATTCAATAAGTTTTGGAAATAATCAGGCTGTACAAACACATACATCTACGCCTGAAACATTGAAACAGAACAATGAAATTTCCAATACTACACCTGTTTATGGAGTAAAAACACCAACTCCATTTACGAAAACAGGAACATTAAACTTGCCTAACAATTTAAAAGCCGAATGTTATAAACTTTCAAACGGACAAAAAGTTGTAATTGTCCCTAAAAAGGGTGAAACAACAATAAACACTTATGTAAACACCGGTTCAATGAATGAGCCTGACAACGTAAGAGGAATAAGCCATTATATTGAACATAACTTGTTCAACGGTTCTGACGGACTTAAATCAGGTGAATTTTTTGAACGCGTAAACAAAATGGGTGCAAGTACAAATGCCAGTACCGCTTACGCTACAACAAATTATTATATCAAATCAAATCTTTTAAAGGATTCTGATTTAGAAGAAATGGTTAAATTACATGCATCTATGATTGAAACTCCGCATTTTGCACCGGAAATGCTTGAAAAAGAAAAAGCAATCGTTTCTTCTGAAATAAATATGATAACCCAAGATCCTGAAAATGTTACAACCAATAAAGCCATTAAAAATTTATATAATATCAAAACAAATTCAACCGATATGATTGGCGGGACATGCGACAACATAGCAAAACTTACGAAAGATGATGTTGTTAATTACTATAATAATAATTATTATCCTGCTAATATGACAACGGTTATTACAGGAGATGTTACACCAGAAGAGGCAATGGCACTTGTATCAAAATATTTTTCATCAAAACGAGTGCCAAACAAGCCTCAAAAACATGAAACACTAACCCCTATTCAAAACACAAAACGTGAAGATATAATCTCTGATAAAGCTACATCAACGAATTTGCAAATTGCAATAAACGGGCCTAAAAATTGTGATACAAAAGATAAATTGGCTTTGAATTGCGCAATGAGTGCACTGTTTGATGATGTATCATCGAGAGTTAATTCCAAAATTTCTAACTTGGGCTGTAACGTATCAGATACTTCAGAAAAGATTTCCTCTGATAAAAATGCTAATTCTGTAAGATTAATCGGTACAGATTCAACAGATGATAATGTTGAAAAAGCTCTAAACACAACATTTAATGAAATTGCGAAATTGAAACAACAGCCGATAACTCAAGATGAGTTAGATATAGTTAAAAAGAACATGAAAAAATATTATCTTGAAGCATTCCAAGACAATTTTGATATAAATTCAAATATCGGTACAGCTCTTTTAAACGGAAATACTGATACTCTGGAAAATTACGAAAAAATTCTCGATGCTTTAACTATAGATGACGTAAAGAACGCTGTTGACAAATATTTGGATACAAACAAAATGTCTATTGTCGTTACGCACCCAGCTTCAAGCAATGTAAACTCACTAAAGACAAGTTATGAAAATGCAAACAAATCAGTATCTTTTACAGGAAACAATCCTCAAAAAGAAGCAATTGACACATCAAAAATAAATTCTTATGTTTTACCAAACAGAATACAGCTGACAACAAACGACTCCTCAGGAAAAGTCGGATATATGAGATTTGATTTAAAATCAAACAATTTGAATGATGATTACGCTGTAGAATCTCATGTTCTTGGAAATATGTTTGATAAAGGAACTTTAAAAAATGATGAGGTTGCATTTAGCAAATCATTAAACAAAGATGCAATGAATATGACATGTGGCGCATCACAAAACGGATTATCAATTTTTTCAGATTTTTACACTTCAGATACGACAAAAGCTTTTGATAAGATGAAAGAACTTTTATATTCTCCGCGTCTTACTCAAGAAAATCTGGATGTTGTAAAGAAAAATATTAAAGATGATTTAATGACAAAAGAAAAAAGCCCTTATGACAAAATTGACAACGAATTACAACCAAAATCATTTGGTGGAATAAAAAAAGAAGAAATCATTAAAAAACTTGATAGTTTAACTCTTGATGATATACGTGCGTTCTATCTGAAATTGTTGGCTGAAGGTCAAGGAACAATGACGGTAACCGGACCTTTCAATGATAATACTCAATTCAAAAATGATGTTATCAACAATACTTCAATGTTACCTCAGACAAGAGAATTCAAATATGAATTACCTCAAAAATTTAAGTCGCAGACACAAACAAAAGTTTTAACAGATACAGATAATAAACCGCAAGCAAAAATAGTTGAAGCTTTTACATTCAAAAACAGTGAAAACTTAAAAGATAACACCTCTATAAATTTACTGAATATTATCCTTGGAGGAACGCCGTCTTCACGGCTATTCCTTGATTTGAGAGAAAAACAAAAACTTGCATACCGCGTGGAATCAAATGTAAATTCAATAGATGATACCAGTATGATGGCACTATCTATCGGAACAACAACTGATGATAAAGAATCAGGACAAGTAAAATACGATAATCTTCAAAAATCAATCAACGGATTCAACAATAATATTCAAAAAATAACAACAGAAAAAGTTTCACAAGAAGAACTTGATAATGCTAAATTGAGCTTGAAAAACAGAATTTTGTCAAACTTGCAAACTTCAGAAGACGTAAATTATAAATTGGCTAATCTTAAAAGAAATCCTTATGGTTTGACATACTTGAATCAAGAATTGGAAATGATTGACAAAATCACCCCTGATGATATTTACAATACTGCAAATTTCATTTTCAAAAACAAACCGATATATTCAATAGTTGCAACTGAAGATACGATTAATTCAAACAAAGATTATTTAAAAACACTTGAAAAATAAAACCTTGATTATAAATCCATCTTTTGATAACATTATCAAAAGAATAGGGATTAATTTATGATTTTATTTATTATATCTTTTTTGTTGCTATTGTTTACATCTTACTTTGTAGCAAGTGTTTTAAATAGAGAAAACAACATTTTTGGTATAATTTATATGGTATTGATAGCGTTTGCCAATATTGTATTTTCGACAGAAGTATTGTCATTATTTTCACAAATTTCACAAACCGGAATGCTAATAATGAATACCCTCACATTTTTATCGGGATTATGGATATGGAACAAATTTGAAAGACCATTATGGCACATAAATTGCAAACCGTTTTTTAAACAGACATATAACGCATTGAAGATGGATAAAGCACTCATTATTCTTGCCATAGGTTTTACATTTTTCATAGCTTCCGCGATATTTTTGTGCACTATAATGCCGATAGTAAATCCTGATGCAGCTGCGTATCACGTGTTGAGAAGTGTTTTTTGGATACAAAATAAAAATCTAAACCATTTTTTGATAGCTGATAGCAGAAACTTGTGCCTACCAATCAATTCTGAGATTTTATATGCTTGGGTTATAATGCTTTGCAAAAAAGAAATCTTTTTAGGATATTTCAGCTTTATAGGATATGTTATTTCAATCATTTCTACTTATAAAATACTAGATTTTATGAAATACTCTATGCGCAAAAAACTCTGGGTAATTTTTATTTTATCTTCTTTTGCATCTGTAATTGTACAAGCATCAGGAACGGAAACTGACATAATAATAACAGGACTTGTATCTTCAAGCTTGTTAATGTTTTGGTATGCAATAAAAAATGATAAACTCATTCCTTTATTTATGTCAGCATTATCTTACGCACTTGCAATAGGTACAAAAACACCTTCTCTTTTTGCAATACCTGCAATAAGTATCGCAATGATAATAATTTCAACTCATTACAGAAAAAAGAATTTTTATAAACCGTTATTACTATTTTTGGGTTTTGGAATTGTAAATTTCTTAATATTTTCATCCTATAACTACATTTTGAATTTTATTGATTACGGAAATATTGCAGGAAGCAACTACTTTTTGGTTCCACATAAAAACTTTGACGGAATAAAAGCAATTCCTGCAAATTTCATAAAATATATATTTCTATATTTTGATTTTACAGGTTTCAAATGGGGAACATATTCCTCCAATTTTTTGCTTGGGTTTAGAGATTCAATAATTTCTTCACTAAACCTGTTTGCCCCAACTAACGGGTTATACTCTACCTCTAATCAGGTAAACCAAAGTCTTTTAGAACCACTTATGGGTCTTGGAGTTTTAGGGATATTAGTTTTCCTTCCATGTTGGATATTATCAATAATAAAACCTATATTTAAACACGATAAAAGAACTCTTATTCTGGGATTCTTTGGTTTAATGTTGATTTTAAATATATTTATAATGTCATACGCAATTCAATTTATGACATTCAGCGTCAGATTTTTGATGTTTTTCAGTATTTTATCCGCACCAATCCTTACATATTCATACAAAAAAAGAGGGGTTGGAAAAGTTTTTGTTATTTTATTTGCAATATTTTATATGACACTTGTATCAAGTCATCTTTGGTCCAGAAACATATCCAAAATAATAAATTTATACCACCTCAACTACAACACCAGACAAATAAGGCAATTGTCAATTTGTATAAGCCTTCCTTCAAAAGACATGAAACTTCCATCAGATGCATACGTTCATTTTATTAATATGGGAAAATGTTCTTTTATAAATTACATAAAAAAAACTAATCAAAACAACAAAATTTTACTATTTGCAAATACAACAGATGAACTCTTAGAGATTAAAATGCTTAACTTGCACGGCTACAATATTGATACAAATTTGATAGAAACTATAAAACCCGAAGATCTAAAAAGATATAATATGATAATCACCACTAATAACTCTCAAGTTTCAACAACATTTTTTAACTATGCAAAGGACACCTCAAATCCGAATATAAATTGTACCTACCACTCACTTCCAATGTCAGAAAACAATATCCCATATATTAGCAGATGCCAATTTGAAAATGATTATTTCAAAAAAAATAACTTTAGATTATATAACAAAATACCTTATACAATAGCATCACCGGACATAAACAGAACTGAGGATATAACCCCTGTTGCAACAGTATATGAAAATTTAGCTAAACCAATTATCAAATAAAAATAATAAATTTCAAAAAGTGCTTAACAGCTTGTAAATTTATTATTTTTTTACTTATGTGAAATTAACGTTTATGCTTAAATAAACTTGTAGAAAAATCTACAATATTTTAAGATAGTTGGAGAACACATAACAATATAATGGAGACAGAAATTACAAGTTGGAAGCCGAAATACAGTTCTTGGACAATTGCATGGCCTGTATTGATGGCAGTATTTATATTTGCCCTGAATGAGACAATCTCAAATGTTGCATTAGTAAATATCGCCGGAGCACTTTCAATAAGTATGAACGAATCCACTTGGATTATTACAAGCTACTTGATGGCGAGCGGAATTGCAATAGCACTTGTTGGATTTATGACAAAACTTTTAGGACGAAAAAAACTTTTCATTGCATGTGTAATTCTTTTTACTTTTTCATCTTTTTGTTGTGCCATCTCTCATTCAATGGCAATGATTGTAATATCCAGATTTCTACAAGGAATAGGCGGTGGCGCATTGTTGCCATTGGGTCAGGCAATAATTTTGGAAACTTTTCCTCCGAATGAGCGTCAAAAAGCAATGGCAATTTTCGGATTAGTATTTATTTTTGCGCCGGTAATAGGACCTATTCTCGGCGGTTGGATTACAGAAAATTGGTCTTGGCCATGGATTTTTTGGATAGATATTCCGCTTGGAATTATTTGTACATTTTGGCTGCATAATATATTAGAAGATCCACCTTATGCCAGAAAACAAAAGAATGTAAATGTCGATACAATGGGAATAATTTTCCTTTCATTATGGCTTATTTCAATGCAAATAGTTTTGGATAAAGGTAATGATGCAGATTGGTTTGGGTCAACATGGATTTGTTATTTGAGCACTTTTTCTCTGATATGCGCAATTATATTTTTCGTTTCGCAATTCAAAAATAAAGAACCACTGTTAAATTTAAGAATACTAAAAGATGGTACATACTTTTGGGGAACTTTTATTCAAGTAATTTTGATGGCGGTATTTTTGGCCTCAGCCTCACTTTTGCTTTCAATGCTACAAAATCTGATGGGTTATACCTCATATTTAAGTGGATTATCAATGGGTGCAAGAGGTTGCGGGAATTTAATTGCTTTATTTGTATATTTTATAATTTCACAAAAACTCGGGGATAGACGTATCGCGGCAATCGGACTATTCTTTTTGGGACTTGGAAGTTGGTATTTTGGAATGATAAATTTAGATATAAACCTGAATACAATAGCTGTCCCAAATATGTTCTATGGAGTCGGAATATTCTTTTCTCTGACCCCACTGGTTCCATTATCTTGCGCCACAATAAGCAATAAAGAACTTACAAACGCATCGAGTTTGCAGAACCTGCTAAAGAACACCGGTGGAGCTATAGGGACATCAATTTCAACAACAATGATTTCCAGATTTGCACAAGTTCACCAAATGATGATGACAGGTCATTTGAATTTCACAAACAATGCGTATATGGCAAAAGTAGCGGTTCTCACAGAAAAATTTGCACAAAGTACAGATATCCAAACCGCATCAAATATGGCAAACGGTGAAATTTATGGAGAACTTGTAAAGCAAGCACATCTTTGGGGATATGTAGAAACATTCCGTTGGTTTGAATTTGCGACATTTTTATTAATTCCGTTATTACTGTTCATTAAAAAGCCTAAAAAAGCCAATTAAGTGTATTTGTGTCCTTAATAAGTTTTGTATCATTTTGCAATTTGTTGCAGGCAAAAATATGATAAAAGAGTTAAAATATAGGTAGTTAAAAGCACCAATTCAGAAATTCGATATGTAATAACATAGGAATAATATTATGAACAAGGTCTTAACTTTTTCGTTTTTATTTGTATCTATTATTGGAGTATTTTTGTACTTTTTGAGTAACAATGCTTATTCAAATCTCGGCTTAACGGTTGTTATGCTCGCAATTTCAACAATACTTGTAGTCTTTATGCAAGATGAAGATAATGACAGAGATGTGTTTACGCGTTGGATTGCCTAAGGTTTTTTCCCTTCAATGATTCCCCAATGGAAAGCTGCCAATGCTGCCGTAATAATTCCTAAAGGCAGATGACATTTGCGTATCGTTTTATTTTTGATAATTGATGTTGCGATAGTCAAACCTAATGCACCTACACAAGCATAGCCCGTATTTTTTGCATTAATAACAGACTTTTGCTTGTTTAAAGTATTTGGATTGTATGAATTTATCGCATTTATTGGCATAAAATAATTTAATCTTAAATAAATTATTTTAGCAATATTTTATTAACTTATTTTATATCCCCTTCTATATTTATGATAGAATGGATTTATAAAACCACTTTTGTCGGTGTGGTGGAATGGTAGACACGTACGTTTCAGGTGCGTATGGAGAAATCCATGAGGGTTCAAGTCCCTCCATCGACAATTTTTATTGACATTCAAACCAATGGGTTCTAATATTGTAGCTATGTTTAATTCATTTCAAACTAAAATTTATAATACATTTAGAGCCTTAAAATATAAAAATTACAGGTTGTTCTTTTTCGGACAATGTATTTCACTGATTGGAACTTGGATTCAACAAGTTGCGATGAGTTGGTTGATTTATAAACTTACAAATTCTGCATTCTTAATGGGATTAGTATGTTTTGTATCAACACTTCCGGCTTTAATATTGTCGCCTTTTGCCGGAGTATTCATTGACAGGATGGAGAAAAAGAAAGCTCTTGTCTTTGTTCAATTTTCTTTTTTAATAGAGGCTTTTATCCTAGCCGTATTAACACTTACTAATCTTTTAAATATTTGGAATGTTTTAATTATAAGTTTATTTATGGGAGTTTCAAATGCAATTGATATGCCGTTAAGACAAGCTTTTGTAGTTCAACTTGTTGATGATAATGAAGATTTAAGTAATGCAATTTCTCTAAATTCGTCTTGCTTCAACCTTGCGAGACTAATCGGACCTGCTATTGCAGGTGTGCTTATTGCAATAATCGGAGAAGGCTGGTGCTTTATGATAAATGCACTGAGCTATATTGCCGTAATATGGGCACTATTATTAATTCTTGTCAGCAATGAATACGCAAAAATTCCGGCAAAAAAAGAAACTTCAATACTTGAAGAATTAAAAGAAGGTTTTAACTACTCCTACAACAACAAATTTATATGGTACATATTTATGTTTATAGGAATTGCAAGCCTTTCAGGGATGGCATTCCAAGTAGTTATGCCAATATATGCAAAAGAAATTCTAAAGGGCGGAGCACAAACTTTAGGTTATCTTATGAGTGCCGCAGGAATAGGTGCTTTAATCGGGGCCTTATATTTATCCTCAAGAACATCCATCAAGGGGCTGAGCAAGTGGACATGTGCCTCTGCTGTAATGTTTGGAAGCGGTTTAATAGGGCTAAAATTTATAAGTAATCTGCCGCTTGCTTTACTTTCGCTAAGCATAACAGGGTTTGGAATGGTTGTTTTAATTGCATCTTGTAATACTATCGTTCAATATTATTGTGAAGAATCAAAACGCGGGCGGGTTATGGGATTATATACAATTGCATTTTTCGGAACGGCTCCTTTTGGCAGCTTAATTGAAGGTACAATCGCCGATAAACTCGGAATATCCACAACATATTTAATAAACGGTATTATCCTGCTAATTTTAGCATACTGGTTCAGTACAAAACTAAAACATTTTACCAATCAGGAATAATTATCTTTCAAATATTATTTTATAAGTTATATCAGGAGTTTTTACTTTAAAAAGAGGCTTTTCCTTCCATAAGTGTAATGTCATTGTCGCAGGAATACCTGTCAAATGAAAATCATTTGCTTGAACATATGGAGAGCCGTTGTTGCAACCACCTTCGATTCCACAAGAGCCACCGGTATGGATAAAATCAACAAATTCTGTTGGAAGTTTATCGGTTGAATCAGTAAAACCACCATTTTTGTTAAATTTTATATTCTTAGTTTTAGATGCAAATACCCAATTATAGCCAAAATCTCTGGCATTCACACCAACAAGCTGCAGCCAAACTTTATCTTTATAGTTATCTGTCGGTTGGATTAAAAAATTGTCATCAGCTTTATATACCGCGGTAATTGTTTTCGGATTTTCCAAATATGTCATTTTTATAGGCATTAAATGTAATTTTTCATCCTTACAGAAACTTGCAAGTCCATCTGAGTATTTGTAACGAATACCATCTAAAACACCGACAAGCATATTCGGATTGTTAATAAATTTACTTTCGGAAGAAAGTCCTTCTTTATTTATATTTGCTGATTTGTCAGGATAATAACAGTTCATATTGTTGACGCCCCACCAAGGCTTTTTACTCTGAATTTGTCCGAAAACTTCTAAATTAGGAAAATAATTCTGAGAATTAAATAATGATTTTTTGACATAAGCTTTTCTTATATTAAAAATTTCTTTCTGAGTCATATAATCATATTCCATCATAGGATTTATCACAAGGGACTTTCCTTCCGGCACAATATTTTCATTAGTATTATTGTTAGTTTTTACGACATTTATCGCACCAGATGTCTTCAATGAATTTAAAGATTTTTTTACTTCAAAATTTTTCGGCATTGCCAATAAAATCAACAGCAATATCAAACACCCGAAAATTACATTAGACGGGTTTATTATAAACATCCAAATCTTTTTTAAAATATTATTATCTTCATCATCAAACATAAACTCTCCTTTTTTACAATTATAACATTTTTACAAAATTTAACAATATAATGTCAAAAAATTTTTTTAGTAGTTTTATATAAGAAAACAGGGGTAACAACTAAGGAGTATAAATTTGAGAATTCAACCGATAAGCTATTATCCGGCGCAACAAACTTTTCAAAACAAATTCCAAACACTGAGTACGAACAACAGTCATGCAACTTGTAATACTATAAATTATTTCGGATATAGACCGATACATTTTACCGGCACAAAAACCAACTATTTGATTTATGACAAAGAAGCAGGTGAACTAAAACCACTTATCATAACTTCTAATTTGTCTTTAGAAAAAATTTCCAATAAAGACAGTTATTTCCCTAAATTAAAAGCTTATAATGCTGATTTTTCAAACGGGAACATTTCTGAAGTATATATGAAAGATTCAAGCCTTCCTAATTCCAGATTTTACAGTACAAAAATGTTTAAAACCAACTTAAATCACAGCAACCTTTCAGGTTGTGATTTTTCACAGGCAAGCGCACCGAGTGCAAAAATAATTGATTCAAAATTACGAGGAGCAAAACTGGTTGATACCGATTTTACAAGAGCTAACCTTCAGAAAAGTAACTTTGATGATTGTGACTGCAGCCATACAAACTTCCATGAAGCAAACTTAATAGATACTGATTTTTCAAACGCCAAAAATCTTAACAGCGCAAATTTGATTAATGCAATATACAATAAAAACACGAAATTCCCGGAAGGTTATAACCCTAAAGAGCAGTATTTGAAAGAATTTGCCCCGAATGGAGACTTCTTTCAAAGATATGTTGGCGCCATATACGTAAAATCAGAAGATCCATACAATTTTGACAATTACAGAAATATGTGTTTTCTTGAAGCTAATTTATCAAAAGCACAATTTGTACAGTTAAATATGATGCGTTCAAATTTTGACAGAGCAAATTGCATCAAAACAAATTTTGATAATTGCATATTATCCGGTTCCTCATTTAGAAATTGTAATTTAGAACGTGCCAATTTTCAAAATTGTATGCTTATGAAAGCTCAATTCGTCGGAGAAAATACAAATCTTATCTTTGCCAATTTTATAGATGCAGATTTGAGTGGTTCCGATTTCGACAAATTAAGCCCTTTTTCAAGACAATATGCACTATTTTCAGATGGAACCAAGTTTCCTGAAGGTTTTAGTAAAGACGATGCAATAAAATCAGGGATGATCTATATTGGAAAAGGTACCATTTTCAGAAACAGAATGTTCAATTATTTAAAATTAAACAATATTAATTTTTCAGAGTTAGACAACAAAGATTTTATCGGTACAACATTTTACAGAACAAGCATAAATAACTCTGATTTTTCAGGAATATGTTTAAAAAATGCTTCATTTAAAAAAGCAACTTTAAAAAATACAAATTTTAGCTATACAGATTGCAAAGAAACTAACTTTAAAAAAGCAAACCTTGCAATGTGCAATTTTGAGAATTCAAATATGACTAATGCAGACCTTAGAGGAGCTGATTTATCAAGCATAAAATATAACAAAAATACAAATTTTAATGATGCGAAATATGACCAAAACACAATATTTCCAAAAGGTTTTGAACCTGAAGAACATCATATGCAATATATAGAATGTCATAAAAGCGTAAGGGAGAGATAATCGTTGAAGATTTCTGCCATACAATCTCAGAAGGTGAATAATAAAATTTCTTTCACATCAGGAGTTACAAATTTGTACTCTGATTTTGACGGGACATATATGCCCAGAGAATACCGACACGATGCTTTTTGCAAAGAAGGGAGTCCTGAACGTATTAATTTTGTGACAAAAGGAAAGGAACCTTTTCAAAATCATTTTGATAAATTTAAACAATTTTTGATAATAGCAAAAGGAACAAATAAAGACAAATTCAATTTTGCCATAACTTCCGGCAGAAACAGATTTGAATACAATTATTATATGCAAAAAATCCGTAGTGATGGTCTTAACATCCCACTTCCGGACAAGCTAATTGTAAATAATGGCGGAGATGTTTATTCACAAAGTAATGGTAAAGATTTTTTTGCTTCAACAATTGCGGAACCATTTGAAATAAACAACTACAGCCAAGAAAAACGCGATATTATTAAAAAACTTGCAAATGGTTGGGATGGAAATAAAATCAGAAAAATAATTAACGAAACAACTTCCGATATGTACTGTGGCGATAAAATAAAGGAAGCTGAAAATTTTTCACACTTAACAGGATTTTCCGGAAATATAAATCAAGCAATTGAAGAATGTGACAAACTTATTCACTCCCAAATGAGTAAAGATGAAATTAGGATATATATACAAAATCTTGCAACAGATTTAAAAACACAAATCGCCAAATCTCCGGAATTACAAAAAGAATACGGAACAATAGATGACATAAATTGGAAATTGGGAGAGCTTGCCTACAGACTTGATAATATGAGGAATCAAAAGCCACAAGTTTTTGAAACATTAACTGACGGATATTTTTACGGAGGGAAGGAACTAAGTCATCAAGTTAAAGAAATGAATTTGCAATCTTCACCTTTTGTTGCAATTAGAGAAGACGGGAATTTGGGTTTTCACCTGTCTTTATCAAAAAATCTTTGTAACGCTCAACAGATACAAGATACCGTCAATAAATTGTCCCTCAATTTGAAAGATTATAAGCCTTTTATAAATATTCATGAAAAGAAAGACGGTAAATTCGGAGAAATAACAATTTTACCTAAAATTGGCAAAGAACCGCTAGATAAAATCATAGACCCTAAATTAACAATGCAAAAGATAGTTCAACAAAATTCAAATGACTTGGTTATAACTGCCGGCGATTCTGCAAATGACTTAAAAATGATAAATCTGTTAGAATATTTGGAAAATCCGACAGAAGGTTTTTCAAAAGAAAATTTGAAGGGCATATACAAACTTCCTGTTATAGCGATTTACGTTGATAACACCGAAAAGGGAAAGCCTTTGAATTCAACAAATTTTGACATCTCAATATCTAAAATCGATGATTACTTCAATTCTGATGGGAACGTACATTTTATCCATGTAGATCCGAACAATCCTAAAAAACCTCAAACTTTACAAGAAGCTGTTCAAGTTGCCATAAAAGAATTCTCAAAACGTAATAAGACATTTAAAGATAATCTGCCTGAGCAAATGAAACGTCTCATCGCGCAAATGGATTATGAATATCCGATAGATAGAGATGTATCAAAATTGTTGGAAAAACAGTTAGGTACAACATTATGGAATCCGATACAAGAAGCCACAACGACACCAAAAATTCCTCCAGAAAAGCCACAGGTGCCACCACCTGTTAAAAAAAAAATAAACTTCCTTAACGCAAAAACAGGAATTATTGCAGGTATTGTTTTGGCCATAGGAACTTATTTTTATCTCAGACACAAAAAGGTATCTAAAACAGGTTCCAACAAAAATATTATAAACAATAATCCAAATAATGTACCGCAAACAAATTTCAACAAATTAAGCATAACTGATTGGATAAAGAAATGAGAATAAGCGCCATATCATATTCAACAAAGCCATATTTTACGAGTAAAGTTGCTAAAATTTATAATGGACAATTACCAACTGGACTTGATGATAAAATTGATGAATTTGAAGAAACTCATGATAATGCACAAAAACTTGGCAGCGGGCTATTTGCAAGTGCATATCTATTCAACGGTACAAACTATGTTATAAAAGAATCATTACCTGATGAATACTCAATAAGACAAAATCAAGACTTTTTTCCCGAGTCAAAGGCTTTAAACTTATTACCAAAAGATTTTAAAAACAGTCAACAATTGGTAGCTCATGTACAAACAGAAAAAGACAACTATTATCTTATATCAACATTTGTAAATGGAAAAGCACGCAAATATCCTGAATATCCTTGGAATAAAACCTCTTTTACAGAGCTTTTCAAAACTTTATACACTCTGGATAGTTATAAGATATATCATAATGACGTTAATCAATCAAATTGTCTGGTTGACGATAAAAATGAAGTAAATATGATTGATTATCAATTTGCAATGGAATTTTCGCCATTTGACAGTAAAAACAAGGACTTTTTCAAAACCCCAAAATTTATGATGCCGGCAAACGCCCAAATGTTTGAGATGGCAAGTTTACCTTGGTATCTGCGTTCAATGAATAAGACAGCTCCTAAATCTGAAGTCAGAAACACTTTTAAAACTTATCTGGATGCAAAATCTATGTATGCAAGACGAAGAGCTATGTATTTAATATCTACAGGTTTTAGTGAAAATACAGATGCAATAGAATATGAGATGCTTCAATCAAAATATTTTAAAAATCCGTCAGACGATATCATTAACCTTGAAGCTAAAAAACTTCAATTGATGTACAGTTATAGAAAGACTTTCTCTTTAACCGATCCTAATAGCAAACCAGATAAAAATGTAGTATTAGCTCTCCCAAGCTACATCGCAACAGCCACTGCGGCAAAAGATTTGATTTTACAAGCAAAACAAATGCAAAACAAAACTTCAGATAAAAACCTTAAAAAATTTCTTGATTATGAAATCAAATTTGGAGAATTTTGGCGCAAAACAATGCTTGAAGAACTCGGAACCAACTCTTATGGAAGAACTTGGTCCTGGATAGACAGAAATGTCAAACTCAATCCTAAACATCTTACAAAACGCGATTTGACACTAAATTGCGACGAATATATTGATGTAGAAATTGATCTACCGGAGACTGATCCTCTAGATGATATCAGCGGAAGAATTGATGCCTCGGAAAAATACCCGTTTGCTTCTATAAAAAATATTGCAGGAATGATTACAGAAAATAATGAACATAAAAAAATTTATAATATCAACAAAGATACAAGACCTGAAGTTCAAAACAAAAATAATGCAATCAAAGATTTGTCAAAACAATTATTCAAGCAAATAAATGAACTTCCGACTTCTGTTTTTTCATTCAACAAAGACAAATATTATCTTGAAGACAAATATAGAGAATACGGTCTAAAGGGACTTAAAGCTTGTAACAGGCAATGTTATAATACTGCAATTCCAAATCTTATGATGGCACAATATTATGCTTCAAAACTTGAAAAAAGCAAAGCACAAGATAAAAATAAACCTATTCAGGATACAACATGCGCAGACTTGGCAAAACAATGCGGAATGCTAATGGAATATTACATAAAATCAGATATCCCGGAAAAAACACTTGAAAACACTAATGATTTTGAAAAATTTGAGTTATAAATTTACCAACAACCGCCAATTGAACCTTCTGCGCAAACTCTTCCATCAGACCATATTGCATATTCTAACTCAGCCTGTTTAAAATTTGCACCTGTTATATTTGCACCTTTCATATCTGCTTCTTCCAAATCTGCATGATAAAATATTGCATTTGTAAGATTAGCACCTTTTAAATTTACTTCTTCTAAATCTGCATGTGTAAAATTAGCTCCCGTCAAATTGGCGCCAGACAAATCAGCTCCTTCCAAATCAGTATTGGTAAAATTGGCTCCTGACAAATCTTTTCCGGACAAATTTGCACCCTCTATCCTCAATTCATAAAGGTTTTTATCTCCGCTCAAAACTTTATTAAAATCTTCTTGCGAAAAATCAGAATCCGTTGCATAAACCTTTATATATGACATTACTAACAATCCTATAATAACCATTAACATTGTATGTTTTCTAATCATAACTATAACCTCTCTTTCTTAGAAGTATTCTTATCATTACTATCAAAATCAAACGAAAAATATTTTGAAACAGATATCTGAAAAGCAATATTATCAGAATTACGGTTTGGAATAATCACAGCACTTGTAATTGATAAAGTAGGTACAGGTCGATATTTCAAGCCTACTGCAAAGTTACCCTTATCAGTTTCACCGGACATCCAGTCAAGTGCTAACCTTAACTTGTTTGGAATAATCACCTGATCAACCCCAACAACGACCCCACCTTTATTTAAAAAATGGTTTCGCCCATGCATATATCCGCCAAATGTCAAACTTGTTCTGGACTTTCTTATTTTTTGTGAAACATGAGCATAAGCAAACATACTCGGAGTAACGGAATCATTGAATGACGGGGCAACACTTCCTCCTGCCGTAATTCTGGTAGAAGGACCTGCAAACCAAACTTTTTTCAATCCCACATCAGCTGATGCCTGAGTATTAAAATCTTCATTAATCTTTGTTGGAACGCCAACAGACAAATCCATTCCATGTCCAAGTCCCATAATGGCTGTAGGTGTAATACGAGTATATTTATCATCACCGAGCTGAGTTTTAACTGAGGTTTTTATAATCATATTTTCAGCAGGTAAAACATCCGAAGACGGAACATTAATAATCGTTTGTTGAGCATATGTTTTAGTAAAAAAACAAGTCAAAACAAAAAATAAAACTATGGAAAGTGTATTAAATTTTGCACTTTTCATAGTTTTATTATAACATATATATACACATTTTACCAGTTATGCAACATTTCTGACAAAGAGCATTAAGAATCCTACAAATACAAATACAATTCCCATAAGTACACGCTCACTACCAAATATATTTGAGAATTGGTAATTAAATAAAGTTTTATATGTCGCATTTTTGTATGAATTAAAATTGTCTACAAATATTTGAGCATCATCACGGTTCGCAAATTCATCATCAAAAACCCTATTTGTACCATTTGTCGTGACAAACTGGGCAATATCATGGCCTACTACACGAGTTCTGGCATGTCTTCTATATTCAGTAGTTTCATAATAATTATATTTTGCTAAACTTATAGTATTCAAATTAACCTTATAAGTATCAAAAGAAATTCCGATAATATTTTTATTTTGAACTTCGCAAACATTTTGAGTTCTGTTACAGCGAATTTCTCCGGAAGTATAAGAACTAAAAAACATAAAAATACCCAAAATTAAAAATATAACACCGCCAATTTGCACTTTACGAATATCAGCATCTTTATCATACATATAGCAACCTCTCAAATTTAACAAAAAAATTATACCATTTTTATGAACAAATGTAAAACACACATTAAACAGTTTCTTTGTTTAGCCAATCGAGATAAGAATCCGAACCATTTTCTATATCTATAGAAATAACTTCCGGAACATCATACGGGTGAATTTCTAAAATTTTGCTTTTTACTTGTTCAAACAATTTTCTTTTTGTCTTAATAATTAAAAGCAACTCCTCATCATTAACTATTTCATCCTTCCACCTGTAAACAGATGTGATTTTTGGCGCAATATTTACACATGCAGCCAACTTATTCTCTACAAGAGTTTTGGCGATTAATCTTGCAATTTCACTTGTATTTGTAGTCGATAAAATCAATATAAAATCCATAAATTTATTAAAGCACAAAAAAACGAAAGCAAACATTCATTCACTTTCGTTTTTATTTTCAATATTTTTATTGATTAATAGTTTCTTTGTCTTGAATTTCTTTGGCTTTTTCTAGCAGCTCTGCATTTAGGACATCTTTTAGGTTCTGAAAAACCTCTGCTTGCATAAAATTCCTGTTCTTCTGCAGTAAATTCAAAAGTTGCACCACAATCAACACATTGTAATTCTCTTGTTTCGTAACTCATTTTTTCCTTCTTTCTTTGTTAAAACTTCCATAAAAAATATGACAATATTTTTAACAAACATTGTCTTTAGTATTTTTTATTGTTAGTTCCTTAATGTAATAATAAATTTCCTTAAAAAATGCTCGTAAACTACTTAAATGTAAATGAGCATTAAAATTATACATTAAAGTTTTAAATTTTGCGCTTGACGCGATTCGAACGCGTGACCTATCCCTTAAAAGGGGATTGCTCTACCTGCTGAGCTACAAGCGCATAAAATTTGTTCTTATTAAGTTATCATTTCCGCACTAAAAATAAACTATTCATATATTTCAGTGGGGCACTATGTAGTGATAAAATCACCACGTGAATTTATTTTAACAAGAACAAATTTTATTGTCAACAAGTTTTGCATTAAGGTATATCTACTTTTTTATTTTCTTATAATTTTTTGCGCGCAATCAAACATAGAATTGACAAGTGCAGAGTTATTATAGATATTCATTCCGCTGACAGTGAGAACCTGTTTCATTCTACTTTCCCATATATTATACGTTTCCTCTTCTGTCAGACCTAAAACATTACCTATCATCTCCAGCTCTTTGTAATCAATAGGCAGCGGCAAAACTCCACGTAACATATCGACTATATCAATACGTTTTTTTCTTGGGAACGCTTTCAAAAAGCTTATTACACTCATATTTTTATTTTTTAAGACATCTTTTATGAATTCAACATTTTCATCAATTAATATAGGTTCCTGAGGAATTTTATACTCCTCAAATTCTTCCGGAGCTTTTTCCATGACAGTTGCTATACGTTCTAATGTAACAGTCCTTGTTGAGAATGGTAGCGTTTCATCAATCAAATTGTAGACGTAAGACAATGTAACGCCTATCATTTCCGCAAAATCTTTTTTATGCAGTCCTGTTTTTTTTAAAAATTTTTCTACCTTTTCTGAACTTTTTTCTTTTATAATTGGCTTGGTTTTTGACATATAATTACCCTCTTTTCTCTTATTTTCATTCTCAAGTTAAGTCTTATTTATCTTTTTGTTAAGCGAAAACTATCTTATTTATTACGGTAATCTTTATTTACGTTAAAATAATAAATATAAAAGGTTAAAAAAAATGAAACTGATAGTAGCACTTGGAAATATAGGTGAAAAATATTGTTTTACTCGTCATAACATAGGATTTATGACAGCGGATAAACTTGCACTTGATAAGGGATTAAGTTTTAAAGAAGAAAAAAAACTAAAATGTTTTCTAACAAAATTCAAGCAAAATGATGAAGACATAATGATTATAAAGCCTACAACATATATGAACCTTTCAGGAGAAGCTACTATTGCCGTAATGAACTATTACAAAATAGACATCAAAGATGTTATCGTTATTTATGATGATTTAACAATTCCTCTGGGCAAAATGAGATTCAGAAAAGATGGCTCAGATGGTGGACATAACGGCATAAAATCAATAATTCAATGTTTGAATTCCAAAGATTTTGCAAGAATAAAACTGGGAACAGGACCTCAACCGGCAATTCCATCTGAAGTTTTTGTATTACAAAATTTTTCAAAAGAGCAATTAATTGTTGTTAAGGATATAATTAAAAAAGCAGGAGATGCAGTTCTTTTTTATTTTGAAAACGGAATAGAAAAAACTCAAAACAAATTTAACTAGAATATAAACTTTAAGGAGCATATAAAATGAGTGTAAAACAGGCAGAACTATTTGAAGAACAAGAAGATTATCAAAAAGCATTTGATGAGTATTTAGGAGCATACAAACAAAATCCAAAAGACTTGAACGTATTGGAACGTTTGGGACACAATGCACTTTTACTCGGAAATAAAGAAGATGCTGCCAGATATTATAGTGAAATATTGAATTATGATGCTACAAATGTCATGGTTTATGAAACATTAATGGATATTTACATTCAAACAAATAAATACAAGTATTACGTAAGCAGAGGAAACCTTCATTCTGTTGAACATCAACTTGAACATGCAATAAATGACTTTAAAAAAGCATTAACACACACTCAAGAAGATAGCGAAATAATGAATATTCACTTTATTTTGGCATCTCTTTATGAACAAACAAAAAACAATATAAAAGCAATTGATGAATACTTGAAAATTCTTGATTATGATGACGCCGGAGAAGTTGCATATGTCAATCTTGCAAGACTTTACGCAAAAGATAATGCAGAGCCTTCTGCAATTGAAATACTGGAACGTGCTATTAAAAAAGGGTTTGATTCTGACGCAATAAAAGAAGATTTGGCTCAACTATATATAAAAGAAGGAGATAATGAAAAAGCTCTTGCAATTACTCCTGTTGAATTCACAAAAGTAAAATGTCTTTTAGGAATGGAAAAATTTGAAGAAGCTAAAACAAAATTAGACAATCTTGAAAAATCAAATGCTAATAATGCGACCTTCTTATCACTTATGGCTGAATATTACTTTTCAAATAATGATTTTGACAATGCTCTTAATTACGTAGACAAGTTTGATAAAGTTCAACAAAATTCGCCTTTAACCTATCAAATGAGAGCTTTGATTTTTGAAAATAAAAATGACGATTACAATGCGCATATCAATTGGGCAAAATATAATATTCTACGTGGTGACAAAGACATAGCCATCAACGAATACTTGAATGCATATCAATATAAAGATGATGATGTTAATATGATATCTTCATTAGCTTCATTATTGGAAGATTCCGGAGACAAAAATCACGCAATGGAAATGTATGAAAGACTAATTCAACTCGATGACACCGATAAAAAGTCTCTTGAAAAGCTTGCAGAATTCAGAGAAAGCATTGGAGATTATCAAGCTCAGGCAGATTATCTTGAAAAACTCTTAGAAGTTGATAAAAGGAATTATTCTTTAATTTTAAAACTTGCAAAATTGAATGAAAAGCTCAAAAACAAGGCTGATGCTGCAAATTATTACAAGAAATATCTTGCAATTGCACCGGTAAATGATGAATACAACAATGTAAAAGCGAAACTTGAAGCAGTTGAAAATGTACCAATGGAAGAAGATGAAGGTTTCATTGGTGTATTAATGAAGATGTTCAAAAAATAGTTACATTCCGACAGTAGCAATTCCCATAATAAGTGGGAAAAATGCGGCAAGCAAAATGCATACTACAACACCCATAATTACTATCATGCAAGGTTCAAAGGCTTTTGCAAGTGCTTCAGTAGCTAATTCAACCTTTTTGTCATACATATCGGCAACATCGTTGACCATTTTGCCCAAATTACCGGCTTTTTCTCCGGCTTTTATCATATTATTTGATGCAGGTTCCAAAAAATCAGTCATACTAAATACATCATGTAATGATTTTCCCTTATTTAATAAATCGATCATACCATTTATTTTTGATTTTATAAATAAATTTTTCAAGGTAGTTGACGCAATCTGAACAGCCTGAACAATAGGAACACCTGCATCATAAGCTACACCTAATACTGCCATAAAATTTGAAAGGTTTATCATTCTATTCAAATTTGAAATTAAAGGTATCTTTAAAATAAACTTATCAAACTTTGCCTTAAAATCAACATCTTTGAATAGTGCATGCAAACCATAAATACATCCTGCAATACCTACAACTGAAAATATCCAATATACCTTAAAGAAATTTATAATCCCAATAATTTTTTGTGTAAAATAAGGTAATTCAGTGCCGGTCATAGCGTATGTTGTAGCTAATTTCGGAATAACAAATCCGCCAAATATAACTATTACGCCTAAAGTTAAAGCGACAAGAATACCAGGATAAATTGATGCACTAATAGCTTTATCTTTTATTGCTTTTTGCTTTTTTAATAACTCAGATAGTCTGCCAAAAGTTTTGTCCATATCTCCAGAAAGTTCACCTGCAGAAACAAGTCCGACAAAAACCGGATCAAAAACATCACCATATTTTTCCATAGCTTCTTTAAAGCTTGAACCATTCAGTATAGATGTCCTTAATCCTGTAACGACCCTTTTTATCTTAAAATCAGAAGCCCCAGTACTTATACTATCCAATGCTTCAATAATAGGAATTTGTGAAGATAAAAGTACGCCAAGCTCAGACGTTAATTGGATTTTTTCATTCAAACTTAAACGATTAACTCTATGTCCGGGGTCTAATTGAGATTGGGGAGTAATAGTTTGAGCTTGAACAGAACCTTCTTCATAAACTTTTGTCGGCATAAAGCCAAGCTGTGAAATTTTTTCACGAGCAGCCCTTGGTGATTCAGCATCAACAAAACCGTTTATCAGTTCATCAGTTTCTTCTTTGTAAGCTTGGTAACAGTACTTTTTCATATTCTCAACCTATTATAAAAGGCGGAAAGAATATTTCAATCCGCCTTTTAATAACAAAATTTAATTATTTCTTTTCGGCAGGAGCTGCTTCTGTCACAGCCTTTGCCTTTGATTTCTTTGCCTTTGGAGCTTTTTCAAAAGCAATTTTTTCATTATCATCAAGTGTAATACGTATTGTATCACCCTTTTCATATTTACCTGTCAAAATTTCTTCTGCGAGCATATCTTCAATTTTACGTTGAATTAAACGTCTAAGAGGTCTTGCACCATATGCTTCAGAATATCCGTCTTTTGCAAGATGATCTTTAACTTCATCAGTTACTTCAACTGACAACTCACGTTCCTGAAGACGTTTAAACAAATCTTTCAACATCAAATCAACGATTTGTCTTATTTCTTCCGGTTTCAAGTGAGCAAATATAATAGTTTCATCAATTCTGTTCAAGAATTCAGGACGGAAAGCTTTCTTCATTTCTTCAGTTACTGTATCTTTCAATTTTTCGTACTTATCTTTTGATTCATCTTCTGAAGTTGTAAATCCGATTTTAGAAACATTTTGAATCATGCTTGCACCAACGTTTGATGTCATTATGATAACAGTATTTTTGAAGTTTACATGACGACCTTTTGAATCTGTCAACACACCATCATCCAAAATCTGCAACATAATATTGAATACGTCAGGATGAGCTTTTTCAATTTCATCAAACAGTACAATTGAATAAGGTTTCTTTCTGATAGTTTCTGTCAAGTTTCCACCTTCATCATATCCTACATATCCAGGAGGAGAACCGATAAGTTTCGCAGTTGAATGTTTTTCCATGAATTCTGACATATCAACTCTTATCATATTATCTTCAGAACCAAACATAGCCTCAGCTAAAGCTTTTGCCAATTCAGTTTTACCAACACCTGTAGGACCACAGAAAATAAAACTTCCAATAGGTCTGTTTGGTGATTTCAAGCCAACTCTTGCACGTCTAATCGCTTTAGAAATTGCAACAACGGCTTCATTTTGACCAATTACTCTTTGGTGAAGTGTATCTTCAAGTTTTAACAACCTTTCATTCTCACCTTCAGTAAGTTTTGTAACAGGAACACCAGTCATTGTTGATATAACTTCGGCAACATCTTCCGCAACTACAGTAGGTTTGTTAGCCTCATGTTCTTCTTTATATTTTTGAGTTACTTCTCTTATTTTATCTTTCATATCAGCTTCTTCATCACGAAGTTGAGAAGCTTTTTCAAATTCTTGGTTACGAATTGCATCTTCTTTATCTTTGATAAGTTCTCTCAATTCTTTATCCAGTTCTTTTCCTTCAGGACAAAGTGTAGAAACTTTCAATCTGACTTTTGAACTTGCTTCATCAATAACATCAATTGCTTTATCCGGTAAAAACCTGTCTGTAATATATTTGCTTGACAATTTTACAGAAGCAACAATAGATTCATCAGAAATATTTAATTGATGGTGTTCTTCATATTTTGGACGAAGACCTTTCAAAATTTCTATTGACTCATCAATAGAAGGTTCTTCAATAATTACTGATTGAAAACGACGTTCAAGTGCAGAATCTTTTTCAACATATTTTCTGTACTCATCAAGAGTTGTCGCACCAATAACTTGAATTTCACCACGAGATAACGCAGGCTTCAAGATATTAGCTGCATCAATAGCACCTTCTGCAGCACCCGCACCAATCAATGTGTGCATTTCATCAATAACAAGGATAATATTACCTGCTTGTCTGATTTCATCCATAATTTTTTTCAAACGTTCTTCAAATTCGCCTCTGTATTTTGTTCCGGCAACCAACAACCCCATATCAAGTTGGATAACCTTTTTGCCATCCAAAATATCAGGTACTTCGGCATTAACTATTCTGATAGCCAAACCCTCTGCAACTGCAGTTTTACCAACACCGGGTTCACCTAAAAGTACCGGATTGTTCTTCGTTCTTCTTGCTAAAATTTGAATAACTCTGTCAATTTCTTTATCACGACCTACAACAGGATCAAGTCTCAATTCTTGAGCTGCTAATGTCAAATCACGACCAAATTCATCCAAACTAGGAGTTTTTGTTTTCCCAGTTGTCGATGCGGTTGATGATGAACTTGATGAGCCGGAAGAAACTGTTTGAGGTTTTGATTCACCGAGCATTTTAACAACATTGCTTCTGACTTTGTTAAGGTCTACACCTAAGTTTTCAAGCACTCTTGCTGCAACACCTTCGCCTTCTCTAATAAGACCCAATAACAAGTGTTCAGTTCCAATATAATTGTGACCTAATTGTCTTGCTTCATCCCAAGACAATTCAAGAACTCTTTTTGCACGAGGTGTAAAAGGAATTTCTACTGCAACAAACCCTGAACCTCTGCCGATAATTTTTTCAACTTCACTACGAGCATCTTTAAGGTTTACACCCATAGATTTTAAGGTTTTTGCCGCAACACCTGTACCTTCACCGATAAGTCCTAACAAAATTTGTTCTGTTCCAACAAAATTGTGACCTAATCTGCGGGCTTCTTCTTGTGCGAGCATTATAACTTTTATAGCTTTCTCCGTAAAACGTTCAAACATGTGATTTTTATTTCACTCCTATACTCTTCTTATGTTATATATATCATACATAAAAAAACAAAAAGTTTCAAGGCTTTTGATAAAAAACCTACTTTTAGAGTAGTTAAAAAGACTTGTCAAAAAAGATTTTAATTTCTAAATTTAAAATAATTAGTCATATCAAGAATATTAAATAAAAAACGGTTGACTTTTTTTTTTGTTCTTGCTAATGTTGAAAACGTGGCGGGAAACCCCATAACAGTTAGGCTCCCATCGTCTAGAGGCCTAGGACACTTCCCTTTCACGGAGGCGACGGCGATTCGAATTCGCCTGGGAGTATTTTTTTTAAAAAAGAGCTTTTAGCTCTTTTTTTGTTACATATTGACAATAGTTTTTTGTTATATAATATGTTTAAATTATCAATGTTTTCTGTACAAACAATTTGTAAATTTTTGTATCAGTTACGACACAAAAACTATCGATTAATGGCAAAATATTTTTTTATAGTTTTTAAAACCTATTGCAATATAATATGGGGCTAAAATGCAGGTACAACCAGTAACACAAAACAATATCAGACGCAATCAGTCTCTAAAACGCCATGATATTTCAATTTCGCAAGCTGCCGAATTTTCGACAGACAATACGGAATTCATTTCAAATTCATACTATAGACCCATAAATACAAATGGAACTTCCCAAATCTACAATACAAATATTAGTTTTTGTGCAAATAAATCAAAAAAAATATTTGTTGGCGCAGAATTTCCACCATATTGGAAAAAAGGTGGAGTTGCAACAGTTATGAAAGATTATGCAGGAGCAAACCCTGACAGTCCTGTTGTTATATTTTATTATAATGGAAAAGTTTATTACAATCCAGAAACCGGCGAACCGACAGGAAGAGTTGAAGTTTTAAAAGACAAAAGCGGAAACCCCATTTTTTCAAAGTTAGATCAATCAAAATACAGCATGGATGAAATATTAAGAAAAGAAGGAGAAACTTACTACCCTCTTGAGACAGTTGCCTCAAAAACAATGCAATGGGGCAATGAAGAAGCTGCTCCTATAACCCTATATCGAGTAAAAGGCTCAAAAAATCATTATATGATTTATACTGATCTTTCTGCAAAAATGCCTGAAGTTTATAAAACTCCAGGTGGTCCTCAATATGCCAGCACCCCTGAAAAAATAATTCAAGATGAAGCAAAAAAAGCAGCCAAAGATCTCTCAAAAGACGGATGGGGCGGAACTTATGAAGGCAAGTGTGCAAAAGCATTTGTAGAATTGATGCCGGCACTTGGAAGTGATGCAGAAACTGTAGTTTGTTCGGATGCACAAACTGCATTTATTCCGCACTTTATGAGTCAATCAAAAAATCCATATTGGGCAGATAAAAAACCGACATTCGTTGCACATAACCTCGCCGATGGATATACAGGTTCAATGTCTTTCAAAGATATGGTTGTAAACTTGGGATTGACACGAGATGAAATAAAAGCTATACAAGATGATCCAAATTATTTGGAATCTTTCTATAAAGGCGGAGAAAAATATTATTTTAAAAACCTTATACCGGAACTTATAGACGCCAAAGGCACTACTTGCGCCGATATGATTCCTCTCAGATTAAGAGAAGACGGATATCTCGGAGCATTTACAACAGTTTCTGAAGAATATGCAAAAAGTGTTGCTGAGAATCCTAACGTTGCACCTGCCCTGCAACCACTATTTGGGAAACTTTATAATGAGGGAAAAGTTGCAGGTATATTAAATCCTTTAGAAGATCCAACTATCACATTTGACCAACCAATCGGTCTTCAACACTACAAAAACTCTGTGAAATTAACAAAAACAGATGGTACTGAAATTAATTTGGATCCGTTAAAATCATTTACATCTGAAATGACACTTGATGAAGTCAATGAAACAAAGCGCTTGAATAAAATCAATCTGCTTTCGCGTCTGACAGGAGATATTATTGATACTGATTTATGTAAAGCTGCAGGTAGAGATGGCGCAAAACTTTCATTAATCGGAAATATTGATACTAAATGGATACAAAAGCTTGAAAATAAAGAACCTGTAACTATGTTCACTTGCTGGGGACGTGGGGACAGACAAAAAGGTCTTGATATAACATTAGATTCATTCAGTGCTTTTGCAAAAACAGAAGAAGGTAAAAATTCAATTCTCGTAATAGGTGGAGAACTCGGCGATGACAAAGATACTCAAAAAGCAGTAAAGAGCAGAATGAAATTGATAATGTCAGATGAAAATTTAAGAGGACGAGTTGTCTATATGGATGGATTTGCTCCTGGACAAGCGCTTGCTTCTGCAGCAGATTGCACCGTATTACCTTCAAGATGGGCACCTTGCGAACTTGCAGATTTAGAAGCTCTATTAAAATTATCCCCAACCATTGTTCCTGATATTCAAGGTATGGCACAGAAGAATTTTGATCCGGATATTAATGGGGAAGAAGCTCGAGCAACAAGTTACAGAACTCAAGATAACAATTATACTTCTGTTGAAAAACTTCGAAAGAAAATTGATGAATTTGAAAAATACTATTCTAAAAAAATATCTGAAGAAAAATTAAAATTGAAATTACGCGGAGTTCAAACTGCCAAAATTGATGCAATGGCAAAAGAAAATATTGAAAGCACACCTGAATTTAAAGACTTTAGACAAGAATGTATTGATGAATTAATTACTAAAGAAGTTACAGATTGCATGCACAGATTTATAAACCGCCCAAGAGAAATTGCACAAAGAATGCTCGATAATATGCGTAAGCTAAATACAAAAGGAACTGAAAACGGAGCTCTCCATCCTTCGGGCAAATCAACTTGGCAACTTTATGACGAAATACATTTTCAACCAGATCCTACCAAGCCTAACTTAAACTTAAGCCAACACATAAGAGATTATATTACAAAGATTCATGGTACTAATGGAGGCGCAGGAGGTCTTCCGCCAACAGATAAACCATCGCAAATTAATTGGAAAAGCTTGAACACTGTTAAAAAAGCATTAATAATCGGCGCCGGAGTCGCAGTTGCACTTGATATCGGAGCAACAGTAAAACATTTCCACGATATCAAGAAAAAACAACTTGCCGATGTAAAAAAAGAAAATTATAAATATTTGGAAGAAAAAAATAACAAAAAAGCTGCTACTGCTTAAACACAAAATCAGTTTATAAAAATTTGGTAAACTTTTTTCAACATTTTAAGTTTTTTTTGCCTATTTAAAGTAGAATAATATCAATAAGATATAAAGGGGCAAGATGAGCAGATTTTTTGGAATTTTCGGGATAATATTTATTTTTGCGTTGTGCTATTTGATGTCTAACAACAGAAAAGCTATCAACTACAAAACGGTAGGAACAGGATTTGCATTGCAGGTAGCACTTGCAATATTTGTTTTCAAAGTACCATTGGGACGAGCTATATTTTTTGATATAGGTCTATTTATACAAAAAATTCTTGAATTTGCTCAAGAAGGTGCAGCTTTTGTATTCGGACCGCTTGCAAGCAGTGTAAAAATATCGAACGTTTTTGGTACAGGCTCAAGTATTTTTGCTCTACAATTAATGTCCTCATTAATTTTTATGATGATATTGGTCAATATTTTGTATCACTATGGAATTATGCAAAGAGTAGTTGCCGTTTTAGGTAGGGCAATGAACAAATTGATGGCAGTATCCGGAGCTGAAGCATTATCAAACGTTGCCAGTGCATTTGTAGGTCAAATAGTTGCACAAATAATGATTAAACCTTATTTAGAAAAACTTACACGTTCTGAACTTTTAGCTTCAATGGCAGGAAGTATGGCATGTATCTCTGGAGCTACAATGCCAATATATATAAGCCTCGGCATTCCGGCACAATACTTGCTTGCATCATGTATTATGGCAGCACCCGGTGCGCTTGTAATTTCTAAAATAATTTATCCTGAAGTCGGAAAACCTGAAACAAGCGAAGATTTTAATATAACTTTCAGCAAGAAAAACAGAACATATTCAACTGTATTTGAAGCTATTTCTGCAGGTGCATCAGATGGTATGAGAGTTGCAATAAACATTGTTGCGACTATTTTAGCCCTTATCGCACTTGTTGCTATGATTGATTGGATGTTAGGCGGTATGGGAACAATAATGGTTAAATATCTTCACCTTCCTGCACATTGCTTAGGGTTTGATTGGATACATCTGTCATTGAATATGATTTTAGGAAAGGTTTTTGCAATATTTGCATTCTTTATGGGTGTACCGTTATCGGAAGCAACAACAGTCGGCGGACTTATGGGGACAAAAATCGTATTGAATGAAATGGTTGCATACGTTGACTTAACAAAATTACCTCATCTGTTGTCGGCAAAGAGTTACTTGATTGCATGTTTTTCATTATGCAGTTTCGGAAACTTCGGTTCTGTAGCAATACTTTTAGGAGGTATCGGGGAACTTGCACCAAACCAAAAGAAAAACCTTGCAAGACTGGCAATAAGAGCACTTATTTGTGGGACATTAACTTGTTATGTATCAGCAGCGATTGTCGGGATTCTATTTAACGGATAAAATGCTTTCTGCTGCGACATAAGCTGTAGACCAGCAATTTTGAAGATTAAATCCACCGCAAAAGCCGTCAATATCCAAAACCTCACCAATAAAATATACATTTGGAACTTTTTTACATTCCATTGATTTTGAATTTATCTCTTTTAAATCAATCCCGCCACATGTTACAACTTCACCCTCTTTTTCTGTTCCTACAATTGTTACAGGAAAAGATTTTAATCTTGAAATAATTGCATCACGCTTTTTACCGTTAATTTCATGGCACTTTGTCTCAATATCAATATCCAAATCATTCAAAATATATGCTGCAACCGATTTTGGAACAAAATCCGAGACCAAATTTATTATGTCTTTGTGCGGATTATTATTTAGCAATTCTTGTAACTCAAAATCTTCAGTAAACGATAAATGAATTGTATAAGGAAAACTCTCTCGAGCCATAAGCGAAGATATTTTGTATGTCAAAGGTCCAGAAATACCATGATGAGTAAATAATATGTCATCTTTCAACCCATCAGAAGTACATACATCCTGTACCGCAACCCCTTTTATTTTTGAAAAATCTTCTTGAGTTTTTAACCCTACAAGTGCAGGTTTTGGCTCAATTATATTCAAATTCAAATATTTAGCAATATTGTATCCGCCATGCCCGCCGGTTGCAACAACCACCTTATCAAAATTATAACTTCCCATATCGGTAACAACCGTTAAATTTTCACCTTGATTAACTCTCAGAACTTTTTCTTCTTTAAAGGTGACACTTTGCAGCGCTTTTAAAATTTTTGCTTTAACATCCTTTGAACTGTTTGAATCCGGAAATATACGCATATCCGGTTCAATATGTGTACGAACCTTGATATCTTCAAACATTTTTAAAGTATCAGCTGTTGCAAATTTTGAAAATACAGAATATAAAAACTTTTCACCACGCGGATAATTACTTGCCAAATCTTTAAAATCAAATTCGGCATGCGCAAGATTACATCTGCCTCCACCTGTAGGCAAAATAGTTTTTAACGGTTTTGCCATATCAAAGACAGTAATATCACATTTATCTTTTAAAAAATATGCACAAGCACAACCTGCAGGACCACCGCCTACAATTGCAACTTTACATATCGACTCTTGTTCCATACAAAAAGACCATTTCCGGATTTTCCAAATCCTCATGCATTTCAGTAATTGTTTTATGTAAAACAGGATGAACAAAATCCTCATTTAATTCCAACATAGGAACTAAGTTGAATGCTCTCAAATGAACAAATTCATGAGGAATAACCAAATTTTCTTCATGGATAATTTCATTTCCGTAAAACAAAATATCAATGTCAATTGTCCTATCTTCATAAATATTTTTACCACTTCTGGTTCTGCCCAACTGTGTTTCTATTCTTTGACACAAGGCAAGCAAATCTTGCGGTGATAAAGTAGTTTTGATTTCAATAACCGCATTAACAAACCAAGTAGAAGTAGCTGCCATATTCCAAGGTTCTGTCTCATAAAATGATGAAGTTCTTACGATTTTCACATTCTCAAAAGTCCCTAGGGTTGCAGCTGCCTGTTGAACATATCCTATGCGGTCTCCTTTATTGGAGCCTAAACTCAAATAAGCAATTACCATACTTTGTATTGTATAAATTTTTGTCAGTAATGTCAATGATTTTAATTTATATTTAGAGTATAATTCTAATATGATTTTGTATGGAATTCTATCAACTATAATATTTTTAATGCTTTTGCCTATTATTTATGTAATAAGAGCTTGCAAAGGAAAATTCTTATACGGCTGGAAGGAAAAATTCGGATTTTTCAAATCAAAAAAATTCAACGGTAAAGTTGTAATGTTTCATGGAGTTTCTGTCGGTGAAATTATTGCACTTGAAAACTTAATCAAAAAAACACGTGAAACTTTTCCCGATATAAAAATCGTTGTGACAACAGGTACAAAAACAGGACAAGATATTGCACACAAAAAATATGACAATATTGCTGATTTAGTTACATATTTTCCGTTTGATATCCCTCTTTCCGTGAACGGATTTTTAAATAAAATCAAACCAGATATCGTATTTATAGCAGAAACCGAAATTTGGCCAAATTTTGCTCACTTATGCTATAAAAAAGGCGTAAAATTATTTATAATCAACGGAAGAATTTCTGATTCTACATTCAACTCTTACAAGATTATCAAACCGTTTTTCAAATACATTTTTAAATTTTATACAGGTATATTTACGCAAAGCAAGATTGATAATTACAAAATGATTGAACTCGGTGCAAATCCAAATACTACTGAATGTATGGGCAATTTAAAATTTGATGTAAAGCGAGTTGACTCAAACTTTGAGCTTGGGCAACAAGGATTTAGAATAATCCTTGCCGGAAGTACACACCACGAAGAAAATGAACTTATTTTAAAAGCTTTTAAAAACCTACAATCAGAATTTTCTGATATAAAACTTTTGATTGCACCACGTCATTTGAATAGAGTTGAAAATATTGTAGAACTTTCTAAAAAATACGATTTGAAATTCGGTCTAAGGTCAAAAGATGACAAATTCACGGATAATGACATAATTATTCTTGATACACTAGGTGAATTGAGTAAAATTTATACAATTTGTAATTTTGCATTCATAGGTGGAAGCTTTAACAAAACAGGCGGACACAACCCACTTGAAGCTGCAGTTTATGAAAAGCCGACAATTTCAGGTCCATCAATTCATAATTTCCGAGATATTTATGGAATTTTGGATAGATGTGATGCTGGCAAAGTCGTTAAGACTCCCGTTGAACTTGAAGCTTATATGAAAAAACTTTTGTCTGATAATGAATTTTACAAATGCGCTTGTACTGATTGTAAGACTGTCTTTGAAGCGCAAAAAGGCGCTCTTGATTTTGTAATAAAGAAAATTAACGAGAATTTATAAATTTTATTCTGATTGCAAACTCAAGTTCATAAATTCTATATCATCATAGTCAAGATGATCGGACTGCAATATGTTATGACCGGTTTTTATCGTTACTTCGTTCTCTGAATTTTCTCTAATTAAATCATTCGGTATCTTGATACGTTGATTGTCTCCGTTCAATTGAATTTCAGCTATTTTTACTCCATTAAAATATATTTCCGGTGCCGTTGCATAAGAATTGGCATGATTTTGTCCCATTTTGCGTGCCAAAGATGTATCTATCCCTATTATTGAACCGATTACAAGATAATTTTCTCTGTTTTTAGCTTCATCAGATATTTTGAAAGTTTTTGAATAAAAAGGACCTGATGCCTTTATTTTAAAATCACCTGAATTTGCAGAATTCATTGAAAAAGTATCATCTCCCAAATGACACATATCACACTCAATACTTATATCATCAAGTTTTTGCTTTTGTAAGGATAATTTCAAAGGAGATGATGTATCTTTCAAAAAAGTTGTTGTAAAAGGTCGATAACCATCTTTACTAACTGAAATTATTGTATCAGAATTCATATTTGTTCTGAGCGTAAAATATCCATTTTTATCAGAATACGTCTTGTAATTGGTCTGCGGAATCATAATCTGTGCATTTGCAACCGGCAAATTTGTATTGGAATCGATTATCCTATTACTTTTTAAAAATTCTTGTTTTTCAACACCGGTTTCCAAGGGTTGCGCGGATACACTCGGCAAAAACATCCCCAATAATATAAATAATATAAAAAACTTATTTTTCATAAAACCTCTCCTCGAATACAGATTAACTTGATTTTAAAATCTCACAATCAATCAATTGGAAAGAAAAAAAGGTATTTATAAAAAATGTAAAAATGTTATTTGAAATTTAAAATGTTTTTGATATACTGAAATAGTAACAAATAAGTTATGCCGATGTGATGAAATTGGTAGACGTGCCAGACTCAAAATCTGGTGTGGTTCACCCCACGTGACGGTTCGACTCCGTCCATCGGCATTTATTTTTACTTATAAGTTATAAAGTCGAACCTACGGTTCTTACCTCTCTAAAACGATACTTAATCGTTTCTATCAATGAACGCACAGTTTGTGAAATTTTATCTTTGGCTTTATCAATAACATCCAACGGATCAGAATTTGCCTTTGATAATTGACTTGTCCCGGATAATGCCACTTTATTTTCTGTCGGATAATTTTCAGGGTTTTGTGCCAAATCTGCACATTGTTTTTCAAGTTTTAATTTCAACCCTTCCGTTACAACATTTGTTGCGTGAACTTGAAGCTTTACCTTTTTAGATTCCTCTTCTTCTCTGTAATCAATAGGATAAGCCAAATCGTGTTCTGTTAATGTAGTTGTGTGTTTTGAGAATCCCTTCGGACTTATAACATTTGAATTTGCTCTGATTGCTCTTTCTGTGTCATACATTTGAAAGGCTTCTTTGTTAAATTGAAAAATGTCTATTTTTTCAAGTTCTGAAGTAATTGTTGGAAACAGATATTGTGAAATAAAGGCATTGTTACTGTATCCGCGAGCGACTTCAGATAGGTATGCGTTAATTCGTAATTCTTCTAAACGTCCCATTTATATCTCCTTAATTTTAAGTAATGCATCTTTAAAGGAGATATTTTCTTTTTCAGCAATAGCCGTAGCTTGTTTGTATATCTCCACACTTTTTTCATCAGCATCGGCATATTTTTCAATATCAACATTTGGAGTTGATTTTTGCTTTGTTGCAATTTCTTGAAATTCAATTTGCTTTGGTAATGCTGAAATAAAAGTTTTAAAACTCTCAATGCTGTTGGAGGACTCATCAAACTTTTTCACGTTATCCAAGTCCTTTAAAATAGTTAAAACAGCATCTTTATTAGCAGGAGTAAGAATTCCACATTCAATTTGTTTATCAACAAATTCATTGAAATCCTTGTCCCTCAAGTTTTCTTTTATACTCTTTAATTCTTTTGCGAGTTCGTCTTTGTCTGCTGCTGCATCTTTAAACTTTGCAAGCTGAATATTTAAGTCTTTGATTTGTGATTTTAAATCCTTAATCTCTGTTTTTTGCGTTGTTTGAGTTTTAAAAGCTGCAATCTCTGTTTTTAAATTAGAAATTGTTTCTTTTAACTCTGCAATTTCCTCATCTGTCGGTTCATCTTCCGTCTCAACCTCTGTTTCAAAAATGTATGTATCTGATTCACCCTCTTTAAATTCAACAGGTTTCATACCTTTTACTTGGGGAATAGATGCTCCCAAAAAAGAAACAGCCTTTAAATATGGCTTTTTACCTTCAAGTTCCCTGTAAATTTCAACAGAGATTTTTTTATATTTTCCTTGATTGACAAACTCTTTTAAATTTCGGCAATTCTGTCTTTTGTTTGCGCTACAAGTTCAGGTTTTGCATTTTCAACAAATTTAGGGTTATTCATTCTTCCTTCCATTGAATGTTTTTCAGTCAAAAGTTTGTCCAATTTCTTTTGTTGACGAGCTATTTCTTCATTAAAATCAATCAGATTTTCCAAAGGAATTACGATTTTTGAAGCTGAAACAACGGCTGTTGCAGTCTTTTTACCGATTTCCTTATCCATATCGGCATATGAAATATTTTCAACACGTGCAAGACGTTTGATATAAGATTCAATTTCTTCAAATATTGGCTTTTCACTCTTTTGAGCGCGTATTTCAATATCAAATTTTACAGCAGGTGAGATATTGAAACTTTGTC
>JALCDS010000011.1 GCA_022641775.1 Clostridiaceae bacterium | reverse complement strand
TTTAAAAAATCAACTTGAACAATTTCACATTGAGGGCGTCCAAACCATTTGCCATCGGAAGTAATTTTAATCCCTAAATCCCCATCTAAAAAAGTATGTGGAATTTTTACAGAAGGAGGAATTCTCGATTCATCTCGTAGCATTTGACTAACTTTAATTCCTGATGTTGTTAATTTAATGCTTTTACAGCTATCAGGAGCTTTAAAGCCTGATTTTACCCATTTTGGATACCACTTTGTAGGAGATAAAATTTGTACGACATCCCCTTCCAATTTTGGTGCAAATTTTATCCCCGCAGAATTAAGACCTTTTAAACTTTGCGGTTTTGTTTGTAATATTGATTTAATGCCACAAGTTTCGCAAAACTTTGCTACCGCTTTTACATTGATTTTCATAAGAAATTCCCTTATGTTTCCCCTGTATATTTATATAAAGTATTTTTATTTTAAAATCCTGCATGATTTTTCAAAATTTATTAATCTTTTGTAACAACTTCTTACATTGTAATTTTAACTCGGGAAATTAACTAAAGGTGAGGGGTAAATATATAGATTTTGTGCGGATTTTTAAGGGTTCCCGATTTATTATCACTCGGAAATCTCTCAAAACGTAACGTTGTTTATAGCGGTGCTGTTTAACGCGAGCGTAATAGATAGGAAAAATTGTTCGCGCAAGTCCTTGGTTCCCTCTCGTAAAACGATAATCAATCGTTTTACTCGGCAGAGTGAGTCGCGGCACCATTTTTTTGTAAAAGAATATTAATCATTTAGTTTTTTTTGTCAAAAATATTTTTGTTCTGTTTTATAGATAATATGAAAAAGATACCTCCATTAAACAATCTCAATCCAAAAATTTACGGAACAAGGAAATTAGTTCCGGCAAAGGATTACGCAAAACCTGTTCTAGCTTTGACTAAAGATGAAGCGCAAGAGGTTGAACAACGTAACAAACAGATTGAGCAATTAAAAAATCAAATAACAAAATTAGAATCTGAGGTTCTGTTGCCTGACCATAGTCCAAAAACTAAAATGGAAACATATAGAGTATTAAATACTCTCAGATGGGAAATGAATGGACTTGTTGAGGAACTAAGAGAGTACAAAAAAGTTATTTATGAAAATCTTTTAAAAAAATAAAAACATTTAAATTAATGTTGTTTAATTTTATATAATAAAAAAGAGACTGAAAATATCAGCCTCTTTTTTATTCTTTTTAATTATTATTTTTTAAATTCATTTTTGTGTGTATCTGTTCCAAATTTGCTCATTAAATCTTGAGCCATATGTTTTATGTTTTCTTGTGAAACTTTTTTTGAATTTTCGATGGCATCTTTTCTTATAAATTCATTATCAAACATTTTTGTTAATGCGATTGCTCTATCTAAATTTGTATGTATATCTTTCAAGCTATTGTAGGCTTCTAGTGCGGCTTTAGTATTTTCAAATTTCATAGATGCATGATATGCGCTACCTTTAGCTAATCCATTTAATTCAGTTCCATCCCATTTTGTAGCAATAGTTAAAAATTCATCTAATGGTTTTATTAGTGTAAAAGGTGGAACAAATGCATTGGCATATACTGAATCTATTCTTGGAGTTAAATTTTCTCCTATTTCAAGATCACAAAATTTTGTGTCTTTCAATTCTTCTCCGGCTCTCTGTAGCGATTTAATTGTATCAAGAGGAGCATTTTCCAGCGCTTTTTGCGCACTCGGGTTTATTCTTAAAGCCATTCCAAAATTTGTAGATTGATTTATGTTATCAATTTTCATATAATATCCTTTCGCGTTATTTGTGACTTTTATATAAGACTGATAAAAATTTTTTTTGATACTTTTATAAAATCTTTATACAAAAATCTTTACATTGAGTGGCAATTTTCTTATTATTTAATATAAAATAAAACCAGAAATGATTTTATAAGTAATAATTTAGATTTTAATTTATACAAAAATTGTCTAAAAAGCATCTTAATAATGTTTTAGCTGACAATTTTCTTGCAACAAGGACAAAAAATTAAAGAATATATAAATGCTATTCAAGGGAATATTTTAAAGAAATAGAATTTTATATATTATCCAGTATGCTTTTCTTTTCGTCTTCAACAGATTCTCGTATTACTTCTCGAGTAACAATACCTTTCATTGCACTTGCACGTCTTATACCGTTGTTACGCAGGTTTGAACCATTTAACGATATATCTGTTACGTATATTTTTCCATTATGTTTTTCAATAATGCAATGTTCTCTTGATACATCATCGTGTTCTGCTGAGACTCTAATATCTGCATCAGAGCTCCTACCTACAGTCAAGACTTCATTATCTTTTAACTCGCTAATTCTTTTTCTGATTTTCGGATCTCGTAAATCTAGAGAATATGATTCAGCTAGTTTTATTTTTGAATTGTCACTTACAACGTATGAGTTACCAAATTTAAACTTTTTGCGACCTTTCAACGATACGTCGTTTACTTTAGCCTCAGTAGAATGAATTTTACCATTATGTGCGGCATTTGTTAGTTGGTTTTTTCTTATTCTTATAGCTTCTTGTAATTTACTTCTTTGTTCAGAAGTAATAGATTTGTTATTAAGTTCTTCAACGAATGAATGTAATTCTGTCGGACTGTTAGCTTTATTGACTCCGGATAAAATTTCATCAAAATTTTTCTGAACTTTTGGACCTTCCAACTTTTTAGGTTTTGCTTTAATATTAGTCGTTACATCAGGTTGAACTTTTATAGGCCTTGTTATTGAGGTATTTGGTTCTATAAATGTTGTGATATCATCATTATTTGAATGAGTTATTCTGGTTGTAGGGGTAGTTCCAGGTGTTATATAATGCGTAACATCACTTGTTGCAGGTGTAGTTGAGGGTTTCATTTTCATATTAAGTTTTCCTTTTGCACCTTTTACAGAAGATGCAACTCCATTTTTAAAATTGGTTCCTAATCTTTTTACTGCTCTTGATTCAACACCTTGACCTATAACAGCTGTTGCACCATTAATTAATGTTCCTTCAACTGTAACGTGCCCTGTTTCAATGTATTCTTGTCCTGCACCATATGCCATGTCACCGGTAACATCAACTGCAACTCTTCCGAATCGTTCACTTTTACTAAGTACCTTGAAAGCGGCGCCGGATGCAAGCTCTTTTGTTGTGCCTTTAAATATTGCGCTTCCTATTTTGCTTGCACCACCACCAACAAGAACGGAACCTGCATCAAATGCTGACTCGACTAATATTTCTTTAAATTCGTTCTTTTTTAGTCCTTGTCTGGAACTTAATCTGTCAGTGGAATTTATGGTAAGACTTGCGGCTCCAGTTGCAAGAGCTGTAACTGCCAAACCTCCAGGTATTGCTGTTGCGGCAATACCTGCTGCAACGATGGCAGTTGTTTTTACAACTTCAGCTCCTGTGTCTTGTGAGCCATTATATCTGGCGACTCTACTTACAATATTTTTATTACCAAAAGCTTTTTTATAATTTGCTTCTGTCGGATGAGACATATAATCAGCTACTGCATTTGGATTATATTGAACTCCGTATAATTTTTTAAATGTTGCTGCAAATTGTGCATCCCCTTTTTTAGCAGCAGCTTTTAAAATCATTAAACTTTTTCTACTTTGAGCTAAATCTTTTCTAACTCTCCAAGCTTGGTTGCCTTCTTCTTGTGCCCACCCCCAGCTATTGCTTACAAAATCTGCTGTGTCTGCTGCCCAACCATCTTTATTCATTTGAGCATTAAATGATTTTTGTGCGCTATTAAGTGAATTTTCGAGAAAAGCTATTGTTGTCTTCTGCGCAGTAGTTTTGTTGTGTCTTATTGCATCTGAAGTGCGTTGTCCTGTAAGATATGTGTTACTAAGAATTTTGCCATCGTGAGACATGACATAGCTATTACCTTTACTGTCAATTACAGCTTTTCTGCCTTTACCTAGAGTTCCTACTACTGCAAATTTCCCGGTTATATGTTTGCCGTTTACAATCATTGTACCTGTTATTTTTTTACTTTTATCAAAGAAATTAGTTTTTTTTACGTATAATTCTTTTAAAATACTTCCGTCCTCAGCCATAGTATAGTATTTTCCATCTGAACCTTTTACTATTTCTCTGCCTCTTACACCGGTTTGACCTATAACAGTGTATTTAATTTGTGATTTTTTTCTATTTCCAAGATTTTTTTGGCCAAAGTATCCTACACGAACTTTTCCTGCGCCTTTTGTATTAACTATTCCAAGAGATTTCATAATTGATTGTTTTTTTGCTTTCGCGGCAGCTCTTTTGGCGTCAATTGACTGTTTATAATTATTATTTTCCGGCTTTGTTTTATGAGATGATGTTTTTTGCCATCTTAATTTTGGAAGCTTACTTTTTGCTGCAGCTTTATAGTCTGCCATTGCGCCATCTGCAGATTTTCTTCCTTGTAATGCGGTTGAATCTTCTGCTATTTTACCAGGAACCTTTATTGAGTCTCCAACATTGAAGTATTTTTTACCATTTAAAATATCTTTGTTGAGTGCAATTAGTGCTTCCTTTGTGCATCCAAATTTTTGAGCAAGAGCTTCTATTGTTTCGCCATTTTGAACAATTATGCCTTTGGTATTGCCATTTGCGTCATATTCCAGTTTAGTTTTTGTGGCATTATCTTCAGGCGTAGAAGTTGTAGTAGCACTAATTTCTTGATGAAATTTAGTTATCTCATCTCCTGTAAGAATATTATTATGATCTACATCTGCCTTATCAAATATTGATTGTTCTTTTAAACTTTTTATTTCATCTCTTTTTATGCCATTAGTTAAGCTTGATGCTGGAGTGGCATTGTCAGTTTTTCCTATCTTTAAATTATTTTGAGCTTCTAGTCCCATAAATTTACATTTTCTTCATTGTTTTATACGAGTTAATAAACGGAATAATTTTTCAAACCTTTAATTAAAAATGCTAATTTATTAAAATTATTAACATTTTATATATTTTTTTTATAACTTAATTTTTATAAAATCTTTATACAAAAATCTTTACATTGAGTGGCAAATTTTTTTTTTTTATTATTTAATACTAAACAGAAACTGAAAGGATTTTTTGTGTCAGTGTCTTGCATAAGTAACAATTTAGATTGCGATTTAGACCTCGACCGCCTAGAAAAGCGGCTTAATAAAGTTTTTGAAACAGAGTTACTTTCAAAAGATTCAATTTTTCTTTATTATAATCCTGATATTATAAGAAAAATTGTTCTTTTTTTATCCAGAGATATTGAACGTCCGGTTGCAATAGGGATTTGTGGCGAAACTGCAAGCGGGAAATCTACTATTGTTCAGGATTCTATTGATAAAATTTTTGAACTTACACACAAAGTTATTAATAAAAAGCTTGTAACTCGTATAAATACTGATGATTATTATTATGATAGATCAAAAGAAGTTGAAGCTGCCGGGTCATTTGCGGCTTTTGCCAGTAATTATGATTTGGATATTCCGCAAGCAATTGAATTATCTTTGATGAAAGAACATATTACAAGCTTATTGAGTCATAAATCAGTATATCTACCGCATTATGATATGTCAGGAACTGCGAAACGTAATGATAAAGCATATTTTGCAAAGTATGCACCGGTTATAATATCAGAAGGTCTTTTTGCTCTAAATAGTGAAATTTCTGATGTTTTTGATTTCAAAATTTATGTAGATATTGAAAAAGAAATCCAGAAAAAAAGATTTTTTGAACGTGCTATGCAACGAGGTTTAGGCGATTCTGCAAGTAAAATATTTGATAATGCATCATCAAAAGCTGAAACATATGTTTGGCCTTGTAAAAAAGATGCTGATATTATTTTGAATGGCAAGACAAGTCGTGACAAATATAGAAAATTTGTTTCAGACCTTGTAAAGATAGTTTTGGCTGTTCAATTTGAAAACTTTTTGTTGAGACACGAATTTTAAATTTGGTAGTAATTTTTAAAAATATTTTCTTAAATAGCAAAATATTTTTCTTTTAGTTTTAATTATAAAGGTCATAAACTGGGAATTTTATATGCGTATAAATGCTATCCACAACTACATGCTAAATCAGTCGGTTTCAGAATATCAACCGCATAATAACAAGAATATTTCGAGTTCCGGTAATAATTTTATTTTACCTAATTATAAATTATGTTCAAATTATATTAATTTTACTGCTGATGAATCCCCATACAGAAGACGTATGATTCAAGACGTTGATTTTTTTGATTATAAAAAAATGTCAGAACCAATGAAAAAATTGTTGCGTTTGAAATGTGAAATGTTTAATGATGATAAACGCAGAATATTATTAAATAACGATAAAAGATACTTACCTTTAATGGATGACGAGGATATGAAAGCTTTTATTAAAGTTTGTGATGGGTATTGCAAGATGAGGAATGAACCTATTTTGTGTCTGGGAAGAAGCCCAAAATGGTTTTTGAATACTGCATTGTGGATGAAAGGCGGTATTTCTGATTATAAATTCGTAGCATTTTCAAAATTTTGGTATCGTAACAGAGGGGATGGTTGGGGAATTACCAGAATGGATTCTATTGCCCCAACGCGTGAAGAAGAAATGTGTTACAGAAAGTATTTGAAGCATTTGGGTGCAGATCCGAAATCTATTATAAAAGTTGCCAATAAAACCGGGAAAAAGGTTGTAATTACAGATTATGTAAATACAGGTAAGGGTATGACATCTTTTCTTGATGTTATGTCCAGATATGCTAAAGATGAGGGTGTGTTAGACAAATTTGCTCACTCAATAAGAATATACACCATTGGTTCTATGGAATATATGGAAAATTTTTATCACGAAGATGAAGAAATTTCAATACCTACAGTAACTATGCCGGAGTTATTAAAGCCATATAAAAATGAAATCAAACAAGAATTTCATAATATGCCGTTGTCTGTTTTTAATCAGATGTTAATTAATGAAAATACTAATGAATGCCGTTCAACGTACTATCCGCATGAAGTTTGGACTATTTATAATCCATCAAGATTCAAAACAGGTATGTTGAGCAATTCAAAAGTGGAAGATTTGAGAAAGAAATGTCCTAGAAGTTCTGTAAACTTTTCTCCTGCAATGAGAGATTACAGAAATCTTTTAAACTTTAGAATTTTGGATTATTTGAATGAAAATGATATGTTAAAAGAGTCCCTCGAAAAACAGTGGGACTAATTTACAATCTCATTTGTAAAAATGATGACAAATCCGAATTAATAAGGTATAATCAATACAAAGTTTAAAGAGGAATTTATAATGAGAGAATTAATAGAAAAAGATAAAGAAATAATTGTTGTTCCATCAGATTTCAAATGTGCTAACAAGGGTATTATTACTGATGTTACACCAACTGAATTTACTGTAAAACTAAAATACGCAGCAAAAGGATTTTTAAAAAACAATTATTGTGAATTTTTTACAACTACAAGCCATGGAACATTGAGTTTTAATTCTTATCCTAAAGAAATTGCAGGAGATACTCTTACTATTGCAACTCCTGCAAAACATAAATTTTTGCAAAGACGTCAATACAGACGTATAAAATTCATTGAAAACTTGGAAATGAAATCGGAAGATAATGCAGTAAAAATTATGACACTTGATGTTTCTGCCGGCGGTATGAAGCTTACAACTTCCGATAATATAAGTATTGAAAAAGATTATGAATTTAGCTTGCCGTTATCTGAAATTCAGACTATAAATTGTGTGTTTTCACCAATAAGAATTGAAAAAAATCAAGAAGGTGGTTACACTGTGTCTGGCAGATATATTTACAAAAATAATCTGGATAAAATGACTTTAATTCAATATTGTGCAAAAAGAAGTATAGAAATCCAAAACAAATGAGTCTAGTTAAATTATTGAAGCGTAAAACTACAAAGTCGTTATTTACAACTCCCAGTCATTCAGGTAGATTTTTTATATTTTCTAAGTTCAGACAGTTTTACAAATATGATATATCTGAAACGGATTGTTATAATCCTCAAGATGCGTTAAAAAAAGCAGAGGAAAAAGCAAGCAAAATATATGGGACAAAACAGACTTTGTTTTTAACAAACGGCTCATCTTCAGGTGTTATTTGTGCTGTTTTATCTTGTACAACTAAGGGTGACAATGTTTTGATATGGAACAATTCTCATCCCTGCCACAAAAATGCCGTTGAACTTGCAGGTTGTAATCCGGTTTTTTATAATGTTGATATTGATAAAAAATGGGGAATCACAAATGCTGTCAATCCCGATATTATCGAAGGTTATTTAAAGACAAATAAAATTAAAGCCGTAATTGTAACTTCACCATCTTATGAGGGTGTAGTGTCAGATATAAATTCTATAAAAAAACTTTGTAAAAAATATGGGGCATATTTGATTGTTGACGAGGCGCATGGCGCATTATATCCGTTTTTTGATGAGTTGCCTGAATCCGCTGTAAAAGTTGCTGATTTTACAATTCAATCCTTACACAAAACTGCAGGTGGTCTGAATCCAACCGCATTGATTCATAATAATACGGATATTGATGCGAGAGTTTATCTTGCAAAAATTAATACTACATCTCCATCTTATCCTTTACTTGCTTCAATTGAGGCAAATATAAACTTTTTAAATTCTGCAAGAGGTAAAAAGATTTTTAACAAATTATATTTGAATCTTTTAGATGTAAAAAATAGTGCAACTTGTGAAATTTTTGCCCCTGATATAACTAAATTAAATATAAAAAGTTCTGTGTATTCCGGAGATGAACTTTCTGAATTGTTATATGAAAAGTATAATATTGAAGATGAAAAAACTAATAGAGTATCAACAATGTTGTTATGCGGTATTGGCACAGATTCTTGTAAGTTAAAACGATTGAAAAAGGTTTTAAGTTCAATTAAGTAATGTAAATTATGAAATTTTTGCTATCAAAAATTTTTATTTTTGAACTTCTATTATTATTGGATTTTTAAAGGAGAATATAATGAAGATAAGTAGAATTGACAATAATAACTGTAGAAAACCTGCTTTTAATGCAAAATTTGTAAAGAATGAAGATATTATGAAGTTTACCCAAAAACAAGTAGGATATGGTAATGGTGATTTACTTTCTAAGGCTCTTGAAGAATTGGCTAATATAAAGAAAAATGTTTGTCTTGAATTTAAAAATTGCTATGGCACAAATACCGTAAGAAATCTGTATAATGGAAAAAATGTGCAGTGGGAAGAATCTTTTGACGATTCTAAGAAACTTTTGGATTTGAGTAACCCTGATACAAAATTGTATAGAGATTTATTTACAGCTGAGGTGAATGAAAAAAATATTATAAGAGATTCTAAAGCAATTTCTAATAAGTTTTTTGTTTCTAAAGATTCTGTACCTAAATATGGTTCATTCAATATTGAAGGTTAATTTTCGCTATATACAAGTTTTTTTCTCAAGTTCCATTGTATAAGTGTCAAAACAAGGATAATTGTAAATAGAACGTATGCTATTGCAGATGCTTTTCCTACGTTAAAATATTCGAATGCATTTTGATAAATTGCATAAACAAGAACATTTGTAGAATCCATAGGTCCACCTTGAGTCATCAGATAAATCAAGTCGAAAACCTGGAATGAACTTATTGCAGTTATAATAACTACAAAAAATATTGTTGGTGAAAGCATAGGAATAGTCACGTTCTTAAACACCTGTATCGGGTTTGCTCCATCAATTTTTGCAGCTTCAAACAAGCTGTTAGAGATACCTGATAGCGATGACAAAAAAATTATCATATTGTATCCGATAAGTTTCCAAACTGAAACTATAATAAGAGCTGGCATCGCAAAGTGCGTTGAATAAAGCCAGTTTATATGTAAATGTATCAGTTGGTTTAAAAATCCTATATTTGGGTCAAAAATCCATTGCCAAACAATTCCAATAACTATCATGGGGGTTATAAACGGAAGGAAATATGCGGTCTTATAAAATTCAGAGCCTCTTATTTTTGAATTTAATATTGCGGCAAGGACAAGTGGTATAATGACTCCCAATATTGATGTTGCCAGTGCAAAGACAATTGTGTTAATTAATATTTTAAAAAATATTGCATCTGTAAAAATATCTTTATAGTTTGTAATGCCTACGAATTTAATAGGATTTAATAAATCCCACTTTGCAAAACTTAGTCCAAACGAACAAATTACAGGTATTACAATAAATATTATCGTTCCTAGCAGTGCAGGTAATATAAAAAGTAGTCCTGCATATTTTTCATCATTAAAAAATTTAGAAGTTTTCATGATAAAATTATACTATATCAAGTAAGAAAAGAGGAATTTTTAATATTATGCAAAAATATGAACACGCATTTGGAAAAAATGATATTAGAGGAATTTATGGTGAGGATATAACAGAAGAATTGTATTATGCCTTGGGAAGAGGTTATACAAATTACCTCAAGACTAAGAGTGGTTTGAATTCTGAAAAAATTTGGATAACTGTTGCACGTGATGCAAGATTACATTCACCTTCGCTTGCAAAAGCATTAATTGATGGAATTTTGTCGACAGGTTCAAATGTTGTTGATCTTGGGCTTGCGCCTACTCCAATTGGTTATTATTCAGAAGCTAAAGGTATTCCGTCTGAGATTATAAATGGTGGTAAAATAACAGGAGCTGCAATTATAACCGCCAGCCATAATCCAAAGGAATATAACGGATTGAAAATGACTTATTCAGGATGTACTTTGAATGAAAGTGAAATTAAAGAAGTTAAAGAACTTACATTTAAGGAATTGTCAGTATCAAAAGTTTCTGCTTGCGGAATATTAAAAACTTATGATTTGATTTCTGATTATATAAAAGACATGATAGAAAGATTTGGAAATAAATGTGAAGGCGTTAGCGTGGTCGTAGACAGCGCAAATGCAACCGGAGGATTAGTTGGACCTAAATTATATAAAAAACTCGGCTGCAAGGTCACAGAACTATTTTCTGAACCTGATGGAAATTTTCCTAACCACCATCCTAATCCTAGTATAGAAAAAACTCTGGATACATTAAAAGAAACAGTTGTGAAAACAAATTCAGATGTTGGGATAGCCTATGACGGTGATTCCGATAGAATTGGGGTAATTGATAACAAAGGAAATTATTTGACCGGTGACAAGTTGCTTTTAATATATGCGCAAGATTTAATTTCTGATGGTTTAAAACCTACTGTAGTGAGTGAAGTTAAGTGCTCTCAGGTTTTGTTTGATACAATCGATAAACTTGGTGGTCATTCTGTTATGTGTAAAACCGGACATGGTTATATCAAAGGAAAGATGAAGGAAACTAATGCTATTCTAGCCGGCGAAATGAGCGGTCATACATTTTTTAAAGACAGATATTACGGGTTTGATGATGCTGTGTATGCAGGTTGTAGAATTTTGGAAATTATTGCTAAAAATAAGAAGATTAATCCTGAATTTACAATTCAAGATATGTTGAAACCATTTGATGAAGTTTATTCATCTCCGGAAGTTCGTTATCCTTGTCCAAATGAAATGAAAAAGACTGTTTTAGCTAAAGTTCAAGAAAAAGTACAAAGTAATAAGAATATTTTCGGTTCCGAAATAAAAGATATTATAACTTTGGATGGTATGAGAATAGTATTTGAAGGTGGTTTTGCGCTTATTCGACAAAGTAATACAGAACCTGTATTTACACTTCGTTTTGAAGCTAAAACAAAAGATGAATGTGACAGATTTAAAAATAAAATGATTGAAATGTTGGATTCAGAACTAAATAGTGTTAATGTTTAGCAAAAAAACTCCGGATATCGCAGGCTAAACTAGTCTAATTATAAAGCGATACCCGGAGAACTCTGAGCAATCAGAAGAGTTGAGGATTTACAAGTATATTGTATATTCTCTAAGCTTCGCTTTCATTAGATAAAATGTTTATTTTTAATGCAAAAAATTGCCCCTGAGTTTCAGAGGCAATTTAATTATATCAGCTAATATTGTTGGTATTATTCTTTTAAGAATGTTTCATAATTACGAGCTAACAGGTGTGCTCTAACCTGATTTATAAGGTCACATGCAACACCAACCATGATGATTAGTGATGTAGCTCCGATACCTTGCATTGTTGTTATGCCTGTAATGTGGCTGGCAAATGAAGGTACTAAAGCTATAATTCCCAATCCCATAGCTCCAATGAACGTTGTTCTTGAAAGGATTGTATCAAGCGCTTCTGCTGTTGGCTTTCCAGGTTTTACACCCGGAATTGAAGAGCCGTATTTTTTCAAATTATCAGCAATATCTTTTGGTTGCATATTAGGCATAATTGATGCATAGAAGAATGTTAAAGCAAAAATCAATGCAAAGTATAATACGTAATATACCCAGCCATCAGGGCTCATAATTTGGTTCAAATGAACAATAAAGTTCTTAACTGCAAACGATTTGAAGTTAGCTTGTCCTACAATACTAATAATTGTTGATGGGAAAAGCAAAATAGCAATCGCAAAGATGATAGGCATAACGTTTCCAGGGTTAAGCTTGAATGGAATAAATGAGTTCATTCCGCCATAAACCTTGTTTCCTACCTGTCGTTTCGGATTTACAATAATAACTTTTCTTGTTGCTTCCTGCATAATTACGATAAATACCATTGAGGCAAAGAAAATGCCTAACAATGCTACCAATCCTAATTGAAGCATAGGGCTGTTTACAACAATTTGTGCAGTTCTGTTTGCATATACAGGGATTCCTGATAATATACCGATAAAGATGATTAAAGAACCACCGTTTCCGATACCCTTTTCAGTAATAAGTTCTGAAATCCACATAACAAGTACAGACCCTGCAGTTAACACAAGGATTGAACTGATGTAAAATGCGATGTGGTTAACGCCTGCTGTAATAGAACCAGGAAGATGACGTAAAAACATCATAAATATTAATGCTTGGAATACCGCAAGTACAACCGTAAATAAACGGGTATATTGAGATAATTTACGTCTACCTTCTTCACCTTCTTCTTTCTGTAATCTTTCCAATGAAGGAATTACAACAGAAACCAATTGTACAACAATTGATGAAGTGATGAAAGGACCAATTCCAAGTGCAAACACAGATACATTACCTAATGCACCACCTGAGAACAAGTCCAAGAAACCAATAATATTGTTTCCTTGTGCAATATTATTAAATATTGCGTTGTTAATACCAAACAGCGGTAGTTGTGCACCTAATCTGAATGCTGCAATCATCAAAAACGTAAACAATATTTTTTGTTTAAGTCCTGATGCTTGCCACATAGATGCAAGATCTTCAGCTGTAGGTACTTTAACTCCTTGTGCCATTATACTAACTCAACCTTTCCGCCAGCTTTTTCGATTTTTTCTTTTGCAGATGGTGTAACATAACTAGCTTTTACTGTGATAGCTGATTTAACTTCGCCATTGCCGAGTATTCTTAAACCGTCAGCTGATGGATGAGCTTTTTTTGCTTTTTTCAAACAATCAAGACAAACTTCTTTCATGTTTAATGCATCAAGTTTACCAACATTAAGTTCTTCATATTTTAATTGGTTGATAATTTTGAATCCCTTCAATTTTGGCATTTGTCTGTAACCAGGCATTTGACCACCTTCAAAACCTCTTTTAGAAGAGCTTCCAGAACGTTGACCTTCACCATTGTTACCACGACAAGATGTTTTACCGTGACCTGATGCCATACCTCTACCAACTCTTTTTGATGAGTGAGTAGAACCTTGTGCAGGTTTTAAATCTGCTAATTTTATTGTTGTTTTACTTTTTGCCATAATTTATTTTCCTTATATTATTATTCTACGATTTGAAGAAGGTGTGATACTTTATTTACCATACCCATGATTGTTGGTGTAGAAAAATGTTCTACAACTTGATCTTTTTTAGAAAGTCCAAGACCTGCAACAACTTTACGTTGATTAGGTGTTGTACCGATTAAACTTCTAACAAGTTTAATTTTTATTTGTTTTGCTTCATTTTTTGCCATAATTATTTTCCTTTTTATTATTTTAGTTTTACTTATAAATTTTAAATCAGCTTATCAACTAATTTAATAATTCTGCCATTGTTAAGCCACGTCTTTTAGCAACTTCAGTGAATGGAGTCAAGTTTTTCAAAGCATCTAAAGTCGCATAAGCCGCATTCAAAGGTGCTTTTGAACCTAATGATTTTGCTAAGATATTACCGATGCCTGCAAGTTCAAGTACTAAACGAACAGCACCACCTGCGATAATTCCGGTACCTTCTGAAGCCGGTCTTAACATAACTGAACCTGCACCGCTTCTACCTGTAATCGGATGTGGAATAGTTGTTTTGAATATAGGAACTGTAATAAGATTTTTTCTACCATCAGCAATAGCTTTTTGGATAGCAATAATAACTTCAGCAGCTTTTGAACAGCCAACGCCTACTTGACCCTTTTGGTTTCCTACAATAACTACGGCTCTGAAACTTAATTTTTTACCACCTTTTACAACTTTTGTAACACGGCTTACTTGAACAACACGTTCAGTCCATTCAGATTCCGGTTTTTCTTCTCTTGTTTCAATTTTTTGTTTTCTTCCGCGTCCGCGTCTAGAAGATCTCTTTTCTTCAGCAGGAGCTTCAGTTTCAGCTGTTGTTTCTTCTACTTTTTCAACTTCAGCTTTTTTTTCATCTTTGTTTTCTAAATCCATTGATTTTACCTTTCATGTTAATTAATAATCGTAAATTATATTGTTTTGAATACACCAAATAAAGCAATTTCAGCAATTGGCAATATATTCAAATTTAACTTTTCTGACTTCTTTATGAAACCACACAATAACGGCATTGTCAAGCCTTTATTTTTAATTATAAACTAATCTTAAGTTTAATAATAAGTGTAATTTTACCTCTATTTAGAATTGTAAAACCTTGCCGGCAGGGGGATTGCGGTATTTGTAAATATATGTTACAATAGTAGTAGGAGATGATCGAATCTCAGAGTGTTATGCCCCACACCACTCTTTAATAAAAAAGGTATCCGGTTACTTTTAAGAAATAAGGTGATGACATGGATACGCTTACTTTTGGTGAAGAAAATTACAGAAAATTTGTTGAAACGGTTATAAACGTTTCAGTCATCGGGGTATTGGTATGTGCGCAATCTCTTCCACCTATTATGGCGGTTGATGAAAGAATTGCAAATATTGATTCGCCTCAGATTGATATGGACACAGGTCAGGTAAAAGAGCAATTAATTAATACGTTTTCTCCTGCGGCTCAGCAAAAAGAATTTAATGACAGGATTAGGAAAAAATATCCAAAAGCGACAATTGTTGATGTTGATTCCGGAATAAAACATATTAAAATGATTAGGTATTATAACCGAAAACCTGTAAGAATTAATATAGTTGAAGTCGACAGCAAATTGAACAAGACGTTTGAATTAAAACCAGCATTAGCTTCAAATAGCACTTTAAGAAGTAAAAATACAATTAGAACAATAGCAAACAAAGAAAAAGCGATAGTTGCAATAAACGGTACATTTTTTAAACCCCAAACGGGTGTTCCTCTCGGAACTTTAATGATTAACAATAAAATGTACACGGGTCCAGTATACGATAGGGTAGCTATGGGAATTTTTGATAACAATTCTCATACTAAATTCGATATGGCAAGAATTCAATTAAACGCAAAAGTAAAAGCTGATAGAGATGAATTTAAGGTTGATAATATCAATCAACCGAGAATGCTTTCAACATACATTTTAGCTTATACTCCGGAATGGGGAAAAACCTCTCCAGCTTCTCCAAAATACGGGATGCAAGTAGCAATTAAAGATAACAGAGTTGTTCAAGTTTCATCAAATCCTCTTGCAATACCAAAAGATGGTTATGTATTGTCAGGTCCTGAAAAGAAAATTGCGGAGATTGCGTTAAGCAAAAAAATTGAACTTGAAATTAAGACAAATCCAGAATGGGACAATGTAAAACATATAATAAGTGGAGGCCCTTATTTGGTAAAAGATAATCAACCGTTTGTTGACACTTCAGCTCAAAGATTAAATTCAATAGGCGGAAGAAATCCAAGAACAGCAATCGGTTATACTGCAGAAAATGATTTTATCATTGTGACAGTTGATGGTCGAGAAGGCAGTTCAGTTGGAATGAGCCTTTGGGAACTTGCAAAATTTATGAAATCAATCGGATGTATAAATGCAATGAACTTAGATGGTGGCGGTTCAACAGTAATGTATGTAAAAGGTCAAATAGTAAATAAGCCGACATTCAAAGGTGGAATTGCACTTTCAAACGCAGTTGTACTAGCAGAAAAAGAATAAAATTACTTTCTGCCTATATTTGCATCAATGATTTCAGACACGTAAGGGAAATAGCTGTATTTTCCTAAAAATGCTGCTATACCTAAATATGTTAAAACGCCGTAAATACAAACTTGAATTAATGAAAATCCGAACAATAGCGGCATATTCAGGTAGAATGTTACCTGTGCAACAAGTGTATTTATAAGAGGAATAAAGCTTAAAATATTACTCAAAAAACTTACAACCCAAGATAACAATACAAATCCTATTGATATAAATATTGATTGACAAATATGAAATTGTACAAATGGTTTCAAGCGGGCTTTTGTAAATAAGCCTAGTAAAAGCCAAATAAATCCAACCATTCCCATAGTGGGGTATGTTAAACATGAAACTATTTTTTCTATCATATAAATTTGTTCTGAGTTGCTATCCATAATTCTATTGTTCACACTTTTCTTTACTGTCTATATATTCATCCATAACTTGCATATAAATCAATTTATATTCATCATTTTCAGGTTCAATGTTCATTGCTGATTTGTATGCGCCAATCGCAGATTCAACTTCACCTTTAAGGTAATGTGCATTGCCCAATAAAAGGTAAGTTTCTGCATTGTTAGGCTTTTTATGGAGAACTGATTTATATAAATCCATTGCCATATCAAGTTTGTTAAAGTTTGTATAAAGGTTGGCTAACAAAATATCGGCATTTGTTTCTTTTTCATTATATTTCATAGCCCTTTTGTACATTTCTACGGCCATATCATATTCTTTGAATTCAGAAAGCGCAATTGCATAACAGATATATGTTTTGTAATTGTCACCTTCAAGAGTTAAAGCTTTTTCAAAATAGGAATATGATTTTTCTTTATCTTTCATAAGAGCATAAGTATTACCTATACAAGTTGCTACAATCTTGTTGTCAGGATTTAAAACAAACACTTTTTTGTATAGTTCTAATGCTGTATCATAATCTAAAAGTTTGAAACATACATTACCCATATCAACAAGAGCAGTTATATTTTCCGGATCAAGTGATAAAGCCTTTTCATAATATGCTTTTGCTTCGACAAAATCATTGTTATCACTGTATAAAAGTGCAATTGCATTGTAAATTTCAGGATTTGTAGAATTCAAATCAATTGCTCTGTTGTAGTAAAATAGAGCTTTATCAAAGTTTTTCCATTCTGCAAAAACATTACCGATATTATAATAGATTAGGTAATTTTTAGGGTTTACTTCAAGTGCTCTGTTGTAATAAGAAAGAGATTTTCTGAAATCCTTCTCGTAGAACCACATTGTTCCCATTCCAACCAAACCTTGTATATCGTCTTTCTTGACTGTTAAAAGACTTTCCAAAACTGACATTACTTTATCATAATTGCCTTCTGATAAGTATAATTCGGCTAAAGTATGGTAATTAGCAGCATCTTTTGGATCTTTTGCCATTGCCATAATTGCTTCATTTACTTTTTTATCATGTTCAGTTCTATCCATAATATTCCTTCCTAATTAGTTATAATTAGTATTCTAGCTTATTTTTCGAGTATCTGCAATAGTATTTAGAAATGTTAATTAGTGGGCAAATTCAGCAAATTCTTTACTGTTTTTCTTCCATTCATCTTCTGAAACGCTGTATGCATTATTCCAAAACTTTTCTATTGCATAAGTTTCTCGTTCATCTTTGTGCAATATATGAACTACTACGTCCCCATAATCTAGCAAATTCCATCTGTTTTTTGCATCATTTTCCATCCTTATAGGTAGACGTTTAAAGTATTCTTTTATTTTTTCTCTTGTATTTGACATAAGTGCTTTGACCTGAGGAGTTGAATCTCCTGTTACAATTACGAAATAGTCAGCAAGCGTAGATACATTAGAAATATTTAAGATAGTAATATCCTTACCCAATTTGTCGTCCAATGTTCTTGCTATAACACATGCCAGTTTTAATGAAGTTATATCCGTCATAATTAATCCTTTTTAATCTGAAACTATTATAGCATAAAAAGTTATTCAATCATATCTACGCGTCTTTGGTGTCTTCCGCCTTGAAATTCTGCATTTATCCACACATTTACAATATCTAGTGCCAAACATTCTCCGATAACTCTCTCACCAAGACATAAAATATTTGCGTCATTGTGTTCTCTTGATGCATGAGCAGAATACGTATCAGAACACAATGCAGCCCTTATGCCTTTAACTTTGTTTGCAGCAATTGACATGCCAATACCTGTTCCGCAAATCAAAATTCCCTTGTCGACAGATTTATCTACAACTTTACTGGCAACTTTATGTGCAATTTCCGGATAATCACAAGAATCTTTTGTGTATGTTCCTAAATCTTCTACATCAATATTTTTTGATTTTAAATAATCAATTATTTTAGATTTGTATTCAAATCCACCGTGATCAGAACCTATTGCAACTTTCATGATATTTCTCCTTTTGAGATTATTATATCATATAAGCAATAAAAAAGGCTCTACATTTATCTAGAGCCTTTTTTTATATATTATTTATATTTTATTCTTCTGTATGTTCAGGTGTTCTTTCAGCCGGAGCATTTTTTGCTTCTTGAGCAGCCTTTTCAGCTTCTGCTTGAGTATCATATTCTTTGCTGTCAATGTATTTACCATTTACAACTGCTTTGAACTTACCGTCTTGCATTTTTAATGCACCTGTACGTGTGCCCATATGAGCTTTATTCAATTGTTGAGTGTCACTATCAATTTTTGTTTGATTGTTTGTAACAGCTTTTGCTGAAACACCATTTAATATTTGTCCGTCTGTTGATGCGGTTGTATATTCTTTGTCAGCTAGTTGTTCAAAGTGTCCGTTAATTACGATATAATCATCATTTTTGTAATTCATATATCCATTAGAACCATTTTGAAGAGTGTATATAGGGTATTTTTTACCATCTTTTATTGCATATTTGTCGGTATTTAATTGATATGTTAATTTGTTACCTTGAGCACTTGTAGTAGTTATTGAAGTTTTCAATTTACCATCTTTATCGGTCAATTCTTGTTCTGTACCATCTCCAATGTTAAACTGAGTTCCTAAACCGTCATCTTGAGCTTCACTTTTTATTTTCATGCCTTTTGAATCTGCTCCAAGACCATCAAAAGTTGAACCTGATGTCATGTCTTTGCCATCAATTTTGCCGGCTGATGCTGAATAAACACCGTTTTTAATTGCTGGTGCTTGTGTTGGAGTAGGCGTAGTTGCAACCGGAGTCGTCGGTTTTGGATCAGATGTTGCACCTAATCCAGATGGTTCTGCAGATTTCTTACCGCCGAATAACGACATTAGACCACCTACAAGACCGCCAACTAAGCCGGCACCCATTAACCAGTCACCTAGTTTACCAAAGAAACCGCCATTATTGTTATTACAGCAGCCATAGTCATAACCGCCAAACATTTGTGGGCCACCGCCCATATTGTAGTTGTTTATAAAATTATATTGAGCGGAATAGAGGTTTGTACCTCCCCAACGTTTAAACGTTCCGGGGATTACGGAATTGCTTCCGTTAAACCTTGAAATTGGCATATTATTTAATGAATAAAAGTTTACCATTTTCTGCTCTCCGCATCTTTTGTACTTACATATATATAAAGTATATACTTATTAAATAATTGCCTTTTTTGTTATATATCACTTTACAAAAGTTAACAAATAAAAGTAAAAACGATGAAATCGCACGCCAAATAACAATCAGCGTGCGATTACGAAGACTTTTAAAATAATAATTTTCTAATTCGTTCTCCTTTTTCTCTTAATATTATATATACACTTATATTTTTTAACTTTTATACTTTTTATGCAGAAGTTTGATTTGAATTTGTTGTTCCTAAAAGACTTGATAGTAATGAGCCAAACATCATACCATTTAAATAGGTATTCATCATTGGCATCATATTCATACCAAATCCATAGCCCCAAAGGCTACTGCAGCCACATCCACATCCCATACGTGGCATAGAAGGTCTGTTGTTGAAGAAGTTGTAGATTGCATAACTTCCGGTATTTCTAAATGGATCAGGTGAATAACCATCAACTAAATATCTCATATTCTCTTTTTCCTATTATAATATCCATATTTATAAAGTATATAAGATGTAAATAATTGCCTATTTTTTTATTATTATTAAGAATTATTAAATATCGAGTCCAGAAAACATATTAATACTGGTTATTTCCTTTAGTTTTGGATATTTTTCAATATCATTATTTTTTAAGAATTCAACTGCTTCATCTCTAGCAGATTCTAAAATTTTTGCATCTCTGACAACATCAGAGATAATTAAATCGGGAAGTCCGCTTTGCCTTGTTCCAAGAAACTCTCCCGGTCCTCTTAATTCCAGGTCCTTTTCTGCGATAACGAATCCGTCATTAGTTTCAGTCATAATTTTAAGACGTTCTCTTGTCTCTAGTGAACGAGTATTAGAAACTAACACACAATAAGACTGGAGGTTTGAACGACCTACACGGCCACGAAGCTGATGAAGCTGTGAAAGCCCAAACCTTTCAGCATTTTCTATTACCATAACCGTTGCATTAGGCACGTCGACTCCAACCTCAACTACAGTTGTAGACACCAATATATCATACTTCTTATCTTTAAAATCTTTCATAACCTGTTCTTTATCAGCATTTTTGAGCTTTCCATGTAAAAGCCCTATATTAAGATTTGGGAACACATCACTCTTTAATTTTTCTGCTTCAATTGTTGCAGCTTTGGCAGCCAATGATTCACTTTCATCAATAAGCGGATAAACAATATAAACCTGTCTGCCAGAATTTACTTCTCTTTTTATTAGTTCGTAAACCTCTCTATGCGAGCCAGTTAATGATGTTTTTATCGGGAGTCTGCCTTTTGGTAATTCATCAATTATTGTCAAATCTAAATCTCCATGAACGGTTAAGGCAAGTGTACGCGGAATAGGCGTTGCTGTCATTGTAAGCATCTGGGGATTACTTGATTTCTTTTTCAAAAGATTTCTTTGTTTTACCCCGAATCTATGTTGTTCATCAACAACTATTGCTCCTAGATTTTGAAAATTTACATTATCTTGAATAAGCGCATGCGTTCCTACAGCGATATTCATTTGACCGTTCAAAAGGCTCTTTTGAAAGTTTTCACGAACTCTTTTTCCTTGTGAACCCAAGAACAAACCAACGGACAATCCCATTGGCGTCAGCCATTCAACTAAGTTATTGTAATGTTGTTGAGCAAGTATTTCTGTTGGAGCCATCAACGCACCCTGATAACCATTCTCTACCCCAGCTAATAGCATTACTGTTGCTACAACAGTTTTCCCGCTACCAACGTCTCCTTGCAAAAGTCTTGCCATAGGAACATCAGAATTCAAATCGTTCAATATTTCGTTAATTGCTCTGTTTTGGGCTGAAGTAAGCTCAAAAGGCAAAGACTTTATAAAACTTTGTACCAATCCATTTTTTTTGATTTTTAATGCGATTGCATCATGCTGAGACTGATTTTCAAGTCTGACTCTTAATAATTTCAATTGAACTAAAAATAATTCTTCAAAAATAAGTGAAAATCTTGCTTGATTTAATATTTCTATTGATTCTGGAAAATGTACTTGTGAAATAGCGTACGATTTTTCCAAAGTTCCATATTTATCCATGATTGCAGCTGGCAATACATTTTCAATTTTTGATTTGAATAACTCTAATGCGTTAAAAATTGCTCGTCTTAATATTTTTATATTCAAATTTTCACCGACAGTGTAGATAGGCACAATGCGCCCAAGATTAAGGTTAGAATTTGAATCAGCTAAAAACTCTCCGGTCATAATAGAATATGTAGGTTTATCTATTGTAAGTTTCTTATCAAAATTATTTAACTTTACGGTTCCTGAAACCATAATTCCGGCACCTTTTGGAAACTGACTTTTTATTCTTTCAATGGCAAAGCGATTTGATTTAGCACTAAAAAAGCTCAAATTTATATATCCGCTTTCATCTTCTACCTTGATTTTTATAATAGAAAGCTTATTTTTACTGTTGAAAGCCGAAACAGACTTGATATAGCCAAAAATTGTTGTATTTTCGCCTTCTTTTAAATTTTTTATCAATGTTCTGGTTGAGTAATCAATATGTTTACGAGGAAGGTACATTATCAAATCATATGCTGTATAAATTCCGAGTTTGTTAAGTTTATATGCAATTTTTGGACCTACGCCTTTAATATAGGTAACGTCCATGTCTTTTGGTGAAGCACATGAAACAGCCACTTTTTCATCTTTTTTAATTTCAGGTTTGTTAAGTTCCGATTTGATAACTTTTATAAGAGTATCAATAGCCCGTCTTCTTTCGTTAACAGAGGCAAAAGGGTAATGCTCAAATGTTTCAGCAATAACAGCCCATTTTGGGTTCTTTTTCGATAACTTATACTCTTTTAAAGCTTGTTTTCTGATAAAGCTGGAAAAAGGTTGAAATCTTCCATGGATATCAATATATCTATATTTAATTTCAACTTGTATTGCAAGTTTTAATTTATCTACATCTTCCATATTTTAGTAATTCATTTTACCTTCTGATTGCAATTTTGCAGCACAGAAGTTTCCATTTCTGGCAGAACTGTTGTTTATATTGCAGTATTCGTCAAAGTCAACATCTAAGCCTGCAGGAACAAGTCCACGTTGATTTTGTACGAATATAAACACATCTCTCCCCATTCTATTTGGTTTTTTATCCCCATTTACATCTACAATAAAAGCTGCAACTGTTTTGTTGTTTGACAAAAATTTTGTAATTCCAAGACGTGTTACATCCGTCCATAGGTCAATTGAAACATTCATACCATCAACCAAAGTAAATCCATAATAATATTGACCGATAAACCTGTTGCCATTTTCAACTTCAGAATAACTGTTTCCTTTTAAATTTCTTGTTCTTTCTTCAGACCAGCAACCTGACTCATTTTTACATTCTCGTAATACTTTTAGATAAGGCTTTAGCGATATATAAAATTGTTCTGTTGAATCAGCATCATTATCTTTTAAATCCCAATTTTCAAATCCACCTATGTCATCCTGTGCTCTTAAAAGTGCTTGAGATAGAACTGAATAAGCCTTCTTAAAAGCTGTAGCATACTCTTGATTTTGGTAACTTTGAATTAAAGCAGGAAGCGTGAGAGCTGCAACAACTCCGATAATACCGAGAGTTATCAGTACTTCTGCTAAAGTAAAACCTGTTTTATTTGCCATATACTTATCTCCATTTTTAACTTTTAAAATAATACAAATTTTATTGTGTACTTGTCAATTTTTTAATATTAATCAAGTACTTTTAGCACTTCATAAATATCCATTAATTTTGCTTTACCACGAATCTGGACATCACTGATTTTGACGACTTCAACCATTGCACTAACGACTTCATAAGTTGATGCACTTATTAAGAAATTACTTTTATATACTTTATTATAGCTTTCAATTCTGCTTGCCAAGTTTACCATATCACCAATAACTGTGTATTCAAGCCTTTTCTCTGACCCTATATTTCCGACAAAGGCCTCACCTGTATTAATACCAATTCCTATTTCAATTTTAGGTTTTCCTTCTGCAAGCCATTTTTCTCTTAGTTCTGCAACCTTTTCCAACATTTCATAGGCACATCTTACCGCATTTTCAGGGTGATTTATATCTTGAATAGGTTCTCCAAAAATTGCCATTACAGCATCTCCGATAAACTTGTTAATAACTCCGTTGTATTTTGCAATAATTGGTTCCAGTGCCGTAAAATATTCATTCAAAATCATTGATACTTCTTCTGCAGACATCTTTTCACTCATGCTGGTAAATCCTCTGATATCGGCAAACAATACTGTAACATTTGCTTTTTTACCACCAAGTTTAATATCATCGATGTTTTTTACTACATTTTTCATAATATCTTGAGACAAATATCGTCCCATAGCATTTTTAATTTTTTCTTTGTTTTTTCCTTCAATAATAAATCTGTATGAATAAGCAAAAACCATTGTCCATAAAACAACTAAAAATGGTGTAATAACACTGATTGCAATATTATGCTTATATGCCAAAACAGTCAAATAATAATATAAAAGGCATAATCCTACGATAATTATTAAGGAAACAATAAACGGGAAACTATAGATTAATGCAAAAGTTATAACTCCGCATAAAAGAACAAATAATCTATCTTCGTTTCCGGAAGACATTTCTACAAATTCTTTATTCTTTAAATTGTCATAATTTACTGCTTGATAGTCAACTCCGGGATGTTCGTCTAAAACTGGTGTATCTTTTTTATCGGCAAGGCCGATACCGGTTGCAGTAGCATTTGCACCTACAAATACGGTTTTACCTTTAAACTCTTCCGGATTAATTAGTGGTTTTTTCCCTTGTTTAAGTGCATGATAAGAATCTATTATATCTATTGCAGAGTATTTTTTATGCGAGTATTCTCCATAATCAATCTTATAAAACTTCGTATAATTCATGAAGCCGAGTTGGGTGTTTATTCCGGGAATTGTCAGTCCGGTTTTGTCTATAACGATAGAATCATCATTCAACGTAATTGTATCTGCATTATTATTCATCAAATACATAGCAAGTGCTAAAGACGGGTAAAAATGACCATTTACATCAAGAAGTTGAACACTTCTTTTTAAATAGAAATCAGATGGTTCTATGTATGTGAATACAGAGCCCGAGTGTGAAACAGAGCTGAAATATTTTTTAGGCATTTGCATTACACTTGAAAATCCTGATGGTATTTTGTTAATTCTATTATCTTTTACATTAACCGAAAACTTTTTAGCAAAAGCCTGCATAAAATCCTTGTTTCCGAAATTTTGTGTGGCAGTTGAATCTAGTGGCATAAAGCCGACAGTTAAATTGTCAATATTTTTTATTGAGTTATATAATTTTAAATCTGACGCAGGATTTTCCGGATCTGGAGCAGCTAAAATAGCATCAAAGGCTATTGATTTTGGATTTCCATATGTATTTAAGTAAGAAAATATTTCTCCATATAATTCTCTTTTCCAAGGCCATCTATGACGTGCAACGGATTTATCATCAATAACTACCAAAACAGTACTGTCGTCTTTTAAACTCGTTGCTGTGTAATTTTTGACCATGAAGTTGTATGCTCGTGGTTCAATAAGATTCCATGACAATAAAATCAATATCATAAATATTACAAAATATATGAGTACTGAACAAATTAATACAGTCTTTGATTTAACTATTGATTTTATACTTGCCATATTTATACCAATCCTCATTTTATGATATAATAAATTTTGTAAAAAGGATACAATTTAATGAAAGAAAATATAATTGAATTGGTTTCAAAAGCAAAAGTGCTTCCTATATTGAGAAGCAGTGACCCAAAAGAAACTGTAGATACAGCAAAAGCACTTATTGATGCCGGGATAAAAACTCTTGAAGTCAACATAGAAAATCCAAAAATATATGATGCCATTAAAACTATATCTAAAGATGTTTCTGTTTGTGCTGGTGGAATTGTTACGACTATGCAAGCAAAAGCTGCACTTGAAAGTGGCGCTAAAATTCTGTCATCTCCAATTTTTCAAATGCATTTATTGAAATTTTCAAAGGATAGACATATTCCTTTGATATCATCAGCTTCAACAGCAAATGAAGCATATAATGTTTGGAAAGCTTGGGTTCCTTTTGTAAAAATCTATCCGGTTACTCCATTGGGTGGTGTTTTGTATATAAAAGATATGTTGAGGCAAATGCCTTTTTTAAAGGTTGTTCCATTAGGTAATGTCAAACTAAATGAGGTTCAGTCATACTTGGATGCCGGAGCCATTTCTGTAGGTGTAGGACGAGATTTGTATGAAGGATATTCACACAATGAGATTACAAAGAGGGTGAAATCAGTGCTTGAAAGGTTAAACAGCTAATGGATATAAAACTTGATATTATTTCTATAGGTGAATCGCTTATTGAATTATCAACCAACATGAGATTTTCATGTGCAGACCATCTTCATAAGTATTATGGTGGTGATTGTTTGGCAACAGCTATTGCTGCACTACGTTTAGGTTCAAAAGTAGGTTTTGTAACAAAGGTAGGTAACGATCCATTTAAAGAATATTTGCTTGATTGTTGGCAATCAGAAGGACTTGATATTTCTCAGGTTAAATTGGCCGGTGAAGCTAACGGACTCTACATGATAGCTCGACCTTCAGCTGATGAAAAAGAAATTATATATTATAGAAAAAAAGTTGCATCTTCTAAATTATCACTAGAAGATATATCAGAAAATTATATAAAAAATTCAAAAGTCGTATATTCTTCAGGCATTACGCAATCACTTTCCGCATCAGCATCTGAAGCTGTAAGTTTTGCTTTTGACTTGGCTCAGCGAAATGGAGTTATGACAGCGTATGATCCGAATTATTATCGTTCTATAACGACAGCAGAATCAGCAAAAGAAAATTTTGAAAATGTAATAGGTAGCGTTGATGTTTTGTTTTTGAACACAAGAAACGACGCAGCACAGATTCTTGAATTGAATTCTGTTGAAACTATTGTTAAAAATTTGTGGGATAGAGGTGTAAGTATTGTGGTTTTGAAATCTAGTTCAGACAAAAAATATTACACCGGTTATAATGGAAATATTGTCGCTGCTGACTACTTTACAAAAGATGTTTTGGATACAACTTGTTCCGGTGACGCTTTCAACGGTGGATTTTTGCATGGAATTACAAACGGAATGACTCCGTTTGAGGCAGCAAAATTGGCATCTGTTGTTGCAGGTCTGCAAGCAGCAAAGATTGGTGCAATTAAATCTATTCCGTATAAAGATGATGTCTATTCGGTTTTAAAGGGAATATAAAATGTCAAAAGTAGTTATTTCAGGATATTATGGATTTAAAAATTTTGGCGATGAAGCTATTTTGACAGTTCTTGTTAATCACTTAAAGCAACTTAATTGTGACATAACCATATTTTCGTCTAACCCGTTTTATACAATCAATAAACACAAGGTTAATTCTGTAAGAAGTTTTGATATATTGAAAGTAATTGATACTTTAAAAAAGTCTGATTGCCTTATTTCAGGTGGTGGAAGTTTATTACAGGATGCTACAAGTGTAAAGAGTCTACTTTATTATTCATTTATTATCTTTTTAGCTTTAATTTTTAAGAAAAAAGTTATAATATTTGCACAAGGCATAGGACCACTAAATTCATTTTTTTCAAAAGCAATTGTTCTAAATTTGTTGCAATTTTGTACTCTTGTTACTGTAAGAGACGAAAACAGCAAAAAACTTATGGATGAAAGTCATATAAATTCAATGCAGGTTCCGGATCCTATTTTTTCTCTTCAGATTAAAAATTTTGAAAAAACTAAAACTGTCGGAATTCAGTTGAGAGAGTTCCAGACAGTAACTGATGAATTTTTAAATGAACTTGCTAACTTCGTAATTAATAGCTATGCAGAGAGAAATATTGAACTTATATCGCTACATGACACAATTGATGTACCAGTTTTAGAAAAATTTAAGTCTATTCTAGAAAACAAATGTAAGAATATTAATGTAGATATAATTAAAAATCTTTCAGAAACTGAGATTGCCGCACAGTTGGCGACTCTTGATACTCTTATTGCAATGAGATTCCACGCTGTATTAATTGCTCTAAAAACAGGTGTAAAAACTTTGGCAATAAATTATGATATAAAAGTCCAAAAACTTGCAGAAGACTTTGGAATACCATCTATTAGTTTATCAGATTTTACAAATTATCAATCTCAATTTGATAAGCTAAAAAATGAAGAAACCTCAAATAATATTGAGATTTCTTCATCAAAAGTTTTTGATTGGACTGAAGTCGATAAGATTATTTAGACTTTGTCTTTTTTTTGCCTTCTGTTTTTTCTTTTGCAGCTGCATCTTTTTTTGCTGCTGAAGATGATGCATCAGTTGAGCTGTCAGTAGTAGCTGTATCAAGTGTTGATGTAGAAGGGTCATTGCTCCAATCTGTAAATTCTGAAGCCTTTATTGTTCCATCATGGTCTTTATCCATTGCATTCAAAACGTTTGTCATTTCATCATCGTCAAGTTTGCCATCTTTATTTGTATCAAATTTATCAAAATTGCCTTTAGTTTTGTCAATTTTATGTGCATCTAAGAATCCGTTCCAATCATCCTTATCAACACCATTACCATCTTTTTTACCGAAATAGTAATCTATGAATTTTCCAAGGGATTTTCCTGCATTTTTGAAAGCTGTTGCATAACCTGCTTTGTCGTCTTTTTGACTCTTATCTGTAAGTTGAGCATCTGCCTTGTTATCCATTCTCTGGCTGATTGCTTGACCTATTTGTGTTTGACCTTGAACTTGACCTTGTTTAGCAATAGCTTGATATGCTGCTACATCATTTGCATATTCATAATTAGCAAAAGCATTAATTTGATTATTCATAAGAGCGAACTGGTTATAGCCGCCACCCATCATACCCATGTTATAGCCACCGCCAACCATGCCACCAAACATTCCAGACATTCCGGATTGCATTCCGAGTGTGCCCATAGACATCATCATAGGATTATATCCACCAAAACAGCCACCACCAAAAATACTGCAACCGCCTGAATTTCTCATTGCGCCGTATAAGCTTGACATCAAACCGGTTTTCATAAACAAACCGCTTGCTTGTACTAATTTTTGACCAATATCACCTATTGTCATACTCGCTCCTTAATATCTTATATATAATATAAGTAAAAAGTATATAAAAAATTGCCTTTTATATACTATATTTGTTTACATATCTTAATATATTAAATATTAAAAAAGACCTGAAATTATCAGATCTTTTAAATTGCCCTGAGCCAGACTTGAACTGGCACTGAGGTATAGCCCCAATTGGATTTTAAGTCCAACGCGTCTACCGATTCCGCCACCAAGGCTTGTTTTAGATTTTCAAAATTGCAAAATACTTGCAAACTCAATAATAGCCAAAACATTTAGTTATGTCAACCGATTTATTTTGAATTTTTTATATAGCAATCAAGTTCATCTATCTTAAATTCAATAGTTTTCAGTAATTCTGACAAAAATATTTCAACTGTTTTTTTGTTTTTTAATCGAACAATTCCAAATATTTTTACATTAGATAAGTTTGAATAAAATAAATCTTTAAAATGTTTTATATCATTGTAATTTGCAAGATCAATAATTTGATAAAGTTCAGACAAATTTATAAATAATTCGCCAATTTCTAGTTGAACTTTTTTCAAGTTATTTAGTTTTATTTGGTTTTGTATCCGCAATAAGTGCCCTTGAATTATATTGTAATTATCTAAAATTTTCTTTTTCTTATCCGGTAATTTTTTTCTAAAATAATCAAGTGTTTGGTTATATCCCATATCAACAATTTCTTCACGTTTTTCCATAGGAGTGTTGAAATCAACTATTAAAATATCACCTGTATTTAGTACAATATAGTCAAACTTGTCTTTATTTCCGTAGACATGTTTTATAAAATCGGTAGACATTGATGTCATGCAACTATATACAGCATTTGCATAATCCATTCCATTTTTCATATTTGCATCTTTGTTAAAATCTCCTTCAAGTCTAAATTCAAGAATTCTTTCATCCGGAATCAAAATATTGGGGGACAATTTCCACATTGGGACACTTTTTTGCAAGTCACCATCAACCAATATACGGCCTTCATATTCAACAGGCTTCATCAAACCGGGCATACACGAAGAAATTCTGATAGCAGATGCAATTTCAAAATTCGGAGTTGCATATTTTGAAAATTCCTGACATTGAAAATTTTCCAAATCAGTTGTAATTATAATCAAATCATTGTCAATATCCTTAAATTTTACAGGCTCATTTTTACCTTTTTCATACTTTTCACCGTAAAATTTACTTTCTATAGCATCACGTAACCAATCTAAAAAAACATTTCCCTTACTTAATGCAATTAGCGGCCCAAATCCAAGTTGAATATCTTTAAAAAGATTATAATTTACATCAATAAAGGATTTTTTAATTCCATCGGCATCATATCCAATTGCAAGTAATGATGCGATAATAGAGCCAACAGAGGACCCTACAAAGCGTTTTGGTTTTATGTCCAATTCTTCAAGAGCTTTTGCAGCTCCTATATAGGCCAAACCTCTTATGGCACCCCCACCGAATAAGCAGGTATAATTTAATCCTTTATTTTCCATATTTATCTTTCTATTTTTATATTAGTATCAAAAAGTGTTTTTTTGTAATAATTTGAGTCATTAGAAGGCTGTTTATAATGATGTTTCAACTTATTTACAGGTACAAATACCCCAAAGTTCTTACCTTCATAAATCGCAATCCAGTCTTTTGAAGATTTCATGTAATTATATATCGGATAATAATTTTCAAGAATCATAATATCAGGTTTATATTGTTTAAGTACATCATCCCAACCTGGAGTCATAAGGTAAAATCTCTTCAACATTGGTACCATATAATCGTAATATACTTCTTCATATCTTCCATCCATAAATATCTTATTTTGAGGGTATAATTTGTAAGATGCATAGCTACCTAACCCGAAATTTATGAGCAAATTACCTTTTATATCATTTAGCTTTATAAATTCAATTTCTTTGACAGGATAAGACGTATAATTTATTGGTAACGAAAATTGTTTTACAACAAATGAAAATAGAGATATAAGCAATATAATCGCATAAATCGCCGAATCTTTCCACTTTGGTAATTTGAAACAAAATACTTTATAAAAATCTTCATAGGCGTAGCACATAGAATAAATTACGAAGAATGGCATCAATTTTACATGTGCAATTGCCAAATATGCAGTTATTATGAATAAAATCCACTTTACTTTATCTTCTTTTTCATAAAAGTTTTTAATATTTTTTATAATATAAATAAATTCTGTACCTAAGATTGTAAATAGGAATAATTTGAAGGTTATATAGTTTGCGATTTGATGTTTAGAAAAAATTCCCCACCATTCAGCAATATCAGCCCTAACCATTGTATTTGCCATCAATAAAAATTTGATGTAATTTATGCCCCACGGATTTATTATTAGCGACATTGCGGACAATACAAATGCAAAAAGAAAATGTTTTATCGGTTTTTTATTCAAATATTCGCCTAATGCAAATATCAAGATTAATCCTATACCGGAGGTTACTCCGCCATGAATATTATTCCAAATAATTGTTAAAACCGGTAATATGTATAACAGTTTATAATTGTTTTTTCTGGCTCTTTCAAGTATATAAATAAAAACGGTAAATAATAAAAAACTAAATAAATGGCATCTTATCGGATTATTCAATGTCGGTAAAACGCTCATAATTGCAAAAAAGTAGAACAAGATATTATAAGGTTGCTCAATTTTTTTTAGCTTTAATACTAGGCTGGACGTAAAAAATATTCCAAATATTAAAAAAGCCTGTAAAATTATTAATGAGTATGCCCCAAATAGCTTTAAAAACAAGTAGAAAATAACACCTGAACCCCACTCATGGTCATACCAAATATGAACAGGAGTATATGATAAAAAATCATGCATCAGCACATGATGCCCTTCAACAACCCCCATTCCAGCAATCAATCTGGCCCATAAATCAAAGTCAAAATTTTGCGCAGACATAGAAAAACTTAAAATAAGCAAAAATATTGCGATATAAAAAATTACAGGTAAAAATCTCTTCATTAGGTCATTATAGCAATAAAAAAGGTACCTGTAAAATCAGATACCTTTTTTAACAATTTATATTTATTTTATAACTTATGCAGCAACAGAACCTTCAATTTCTCTGATAAGATATTCTGCAACCCATTCAAAATCTTTGTTATTATGAGCAGCTTTTTTTAGATATTCTACTGAAGCATCACCGATTCTAATAAGAGTCATTGCTACAACACCACGTTTAATACCTTTTACAACTTGCAATTCTTTAACAAGTTCAGGAAGAGCTGGTGTTCCGATACTTACTAATTCATTTTCTAATTTGTTTTTTGTTGTGTTATCTGCATTTTCTAATTTTGAAAGAATTTGATCTACTGTTTCCATGATAATCTCCATTACTTTTTCTACTCTATGTTTACATTATAGAGTAAAATTTCATTAAATTGGGATTTCCTTACATAATCTTTATATCGATATAAAGATTATAAAATTATGACAAAAAGCATAAGTCAAAAGGGACTTATGCTTTTTTGCCGTTAGTTTTTATTGTTTTTATGAGAATATTTTGAATGATCTTTCAACGTTTTTATCTATTGCAGTTTTAATTGATTCGTATTCTGTTTGTAATGAGTTGTGTTCAGTATCAATATTTTTCAATTCCATATCATATTTTTGATCTTTAGCTTGGATTTTGTTTGTAGCAGTTTTATATTCAGCTTCAGCTTTTGTTACAGCTAAGTCATTTGTTTGTTCTGTTATACTTGAACAATTTGAATATGTAACGGATGTCCATTCATTGCTAGAATTTACCTGTTCCATTGTAACTAAACCGCTTTCAAAAGCATATTCCATCCAATCAGTGCTCTTTGCAATGCCATCTAATATAGTTGCGTATCCGTCCTTCATTCTGTTATATAGATTTGTGTACCATTTTACTTTGGCATCAGGATTTGAATCATTTTCATCTGAATCAACCCAAGTTGTTTTTGGATCGCCATATACATCAAATACCTTGTCTAATTCAATTACATCCAAAACTGATTGGAATGATTGTACATTATAGGTTTTGCCATATATAGTTGTATCATCTTCATCAACTTTACCAGTTTTGATAAAATATTCATTTAAAACATAGTTACCATCATCATCTTTTTTTACCATATTTTTAAGTTCATCATAAGGGTAATCAGATGTGAATGTTGCATTTGCATTTCCATTAAATAAATCAACGCCATAAACATAACCGGCAAGTGATGCAATTGTATTCATTTGGTTTGTTAATGCTGCTGTGTATTCTGTACCTATTTTTATTAGGTTATTACTATTATTATCATAGGCAGGTACGTCTTCCTTCTGAACTTTTTCAGAATCATATTTTATTTTATCTGGAACATGTTTGAAGAAGTAAGTGATAACATCTTCGCCAAGTTGAGCCAACTGATCAATTGCATTTGCATAGAAATCTTTGATATCAGTATCATTACTGTTTGAATAATATGTATCAAACTTTGTAGCTGAAAAATGCGTATGATTTTGGTCAGTTGCTATAGTTACACCTGATGCAGTAGTTGTTTGAGCTTGTGTATATGGATTTGTAATTGTATATGTTGATATTGCAAATGGAACATTTGCACATCTATCATCAGCAGTAGTATGAAGTTCTGATGTCATTGAACAATCAGCAATCTTGTTATATAATGTAGTATTGCCTTCTGCTACTCCATCTGCTAGATCAGCGAATGTAACAGAAGAATATGTAGGAACACTTTCAACTACAACTCCGTTTTTAGTTGAAACATTTTTAGCAGGAGTAGATTCATAAACAAATTTGTAATTACCTCCATCAACAGATAAAGTTGCACCTGTAGGTAATGATGCAGTCCAAGCACCTGTTGAATCTTGTGTAACAGTATATGTTACACCGTTAGCTGTAAATGATTTTGTTTGCAAATTATTGGTTCCAGTTGTTGTTGTTTCTTTATATGTAATAGCAGTTGATGTTTGGGTACCAGAAATGCTATCTGAACCATTATTCGCTAATGTATAACTACCATTTGAATATACAAAATCTGGAGAAACTTCTTGGAATGTTTTAGATGTATATGTTGAACCGGACAATGTATTAGTATGAGCTACATTGTTTACAAATGCAGAACTTGTATTTGAATCATAAACAGCTGATGCAAAATATTTATTAGAAGCTAATTCTTTTTCCATTCTAGTTATATAATCAGGATCAATTCTATCTTTAAGTTCAGTATTGCTAGAAGAAAAATATTTTAATAACGCTGTATAATAATCTGTAGTTTCGCTATATAAAGAAGCTAAAGTTTCTTTGCTTGTTGTATCGTCACATTTAGCAAGAGTTTCTTGAGAATTTGCTAAATTTGTTTGAATACCTTCAAGAGAATAGCTTGATCCCTTTGAACCTTCTGCAGTTGTTTGGAGTAATTTATCCTTTACTGCTTTATAAGCATCGGCTTCTAATATCTCATCATTAGCAGCAATTGTTTGCATATACCCCATAACATTTGTATATGTACTACCGCTTTTTAATGTATCATATGATTCACCAGATGGATTATAAGCTGAAGAACGGCCATAATAAATAGCTTTTAAATCATCAGCACTATAATCAGATACAGTTTCAGGTGTTTTGTTACCAGAAGCATCAGTTGCATATGATAAAACAACTTTACCATCTGATTGATAAGCGCCAATACCTTTTGAAGAATCAAAATATGATGTTGATTTTGTAAGACCATATTTTGATAAGAAATCATCTAAACTTGATGAATTTTGGAAATTATAAGCATCTTTTTCAGATACTAATAATTGACCGTTATTGTTTGCAATACCATATTGAGTATTGTAAGGGCTATATGCTGTCAATGAATTAAAGCTCAATGCTTGAGTTGTTGCAGCATTACTTGAGTCATAATTAGTAAACATCATTTGTGCACGGTTAAGAGCATTAACATAATCTTCACTGGCACGTGAGCTTTCAGAAGCCAATCTAATCTTTTTGTTGTTGATTAGTTGAGCTCTTAACTCATTGTCAGACAAACGAGATGTTATTGATAATAATCTAGCTTGTGATGCTGCCAATCCCATTTCAGTAACTTAGTCCTTTCATGTTTCTTTCCTATACTACTGATTACGGAATTTATTTATATAATCTTTAATATTTAAAATAAAATGTTAACAATTTGTTACATTTTAATTTTAATAATTTTTGTAACAAAATTTTTATAATTATTAAAGTTTTTTTCAAAACATTCCGTAAAAGATTGCAGAGGTTATAGTCTATTACGGAGTGTATAGAATGTTTGACAAAAATGACAAAAAAACTAAAATAATCATTGCGATTAGAGATTTGGTAAATGAAGAAGAGAATGAAGAGTATGAAGAAGATATGGATGAATACTGTACCTTTATGAAACAAATGTTTCTTGAAACTTCAGGCTTAAATTAGTAACATGTGTAATTAATAAATTATAGAGCCCGTTTATAATAATTTTATGAAAATTGTTATTATAGGTGGTGTAGCAGCTGGTAGTAAAGCTGCAGCAAAGCTAAGGAAACTCTTACCTTGCGCTCAGATTGAATTATACACGGAAGATACTCATATATCTTACTCCTCATGTGGGCTACCGTATTTTGTAGAAGGTAATTTTGATGATTACAGGATGCTACTTGTACGTTTGCCAGAAGAATTTGAAAAAGATGGTATAGCAATACATCTTCAAAATAAAGTGCTGAAAATTATTCCGGAATATAAACAGCTTTTAATTAGTGATTATAAAAATAAAAATTTATTTTTAACTGAGTATGACAAGCTTGTTATTGCAACAGGTGCTTCTCCTATAATACCTGAAATTGAGAATATAGATTTAAAAAATGTATTTACACTCAGAAATATTGAAGATGGCATTTTACTAAAAGAAAAGGTATTAAATTCCAAAAAGGCTGTTATTATAGGTAGTGGATATATAGGAATTGAGCTATTAGAAGCATTTGTGAAACAAGGTTTGAAGGTTTCAGTAATTGAACGTTCTGGTTCAATAATGCCAAATTTAGATGAAGATATGTCACTACTAATTAGAGAGCAGCTTGAATCAATAAGTAATGGCCGATTCGTATTTTATACAAATGAAATAGTAGAAAAATTCGCCGGTAATAATGGCGTAAAACAGGTAATAACATCATCAAATAAGGTTATTGATACCGACTTTGTGCTAATAGCCACAGGGGTAAAACCAAATATTAAAATAGCCCAAGATGCAGGTATAAAACTGGGTAAAACTGGAGCGATAAAAGTTGATTGTCATATGCGCACAAATATAGAAGACATATACGCATGCGGTGATTGTATTGAAAAAAATTTGTTAATATCTAATACTCCAACCTATATCCCGCTTGGCTCATATGCCTCAAAAGAAGGTAGATGTGCCGCTATAAATATAGCAGGGCAAAATGATTGCTTTCCTGGAGTTCTAGGCTCTGCAGTAACAAGATGTCTCAAATTTACAATTTCTATGACGGGATTAACAGTTAAAAAAGCGCAGCAACTCGGATACAACCCGGTGTGGGCTACCGTAACGAAAAATGACAAAGTCGGATATATGCCTGATGTTTCAAATATAACTCTTAAACTTGTTGCTGATGAATCTAGCGGAATACTTCTGGGTGCGCAAGCTATAGGCTCAATTGAAGCTGATAAAAAAATAAATTCACTTACGGCTGCATTAACAGGTAAAATGACTGTAATGCAACTATTAGAAAATGACACAACATATGCACCACCCTATTCAACGACAATAGATTTGCTTTTTAATGCCGCAGAAATTTTACTTAAAAAAGTTAAATAATGCTTTTTATATATTTAGCAACACCTTCACCCATAGAAAAACAACTTGCCTGTACGCGCAAAGCACCTTGAGCCATAGCATCAGCAGATAAACACCTTCCGGCAACAAATAAATTATCTACATCTTTAGACATAAGACTTTCAATAGGTAGCTGATAGTCTTTAACAACCTCCAACGTGGAAGAGTTCTTGTCTTTTGAATGCACATCTACTGGGTAGTTAGAAATAAGAACAGGATGCTCGAACTTTTTGCCGGATTTTAGATCCTCAATGGTATAAACATACTTCCCTTTAATTCTTCTGGAAGCACGGACGCCAAGCATATCCGCTATATTTGATATATATGAGTTTTCAAACCCTTTTAAATAAAGCTTACAAAAGTTTGACAGCCTCAAAATAGCTGCACGTGCCGACATTATTGCATTTGATATTGATATACCATCGTCAAAATCAATATCATCAATAATTCGAGGACAATTAAAAGCTATTGCTGAGGACATTCCTGCTATTGAAAATACCTGAAAATAGTTTCTATCAGTATCTTTTAAAACTTTATTCTTTACGGCGTCCTCAAATAAAGGCGCTAATGCCCACTTTTTAGCGCTATCCCATGTGTATGCGGTAGAACAGTGGCATTGATTTCCAATATATTCAGAGGTTGTAACATCACGATTACTATCTAATAAACAAATCCAATCTGCAAATTCTTTAACATTTACATTTTCCATAATAAATCTTAAACTTGGTGGCTGAATATTTTCATGATTTTCTAAAAATTCGCAGTTTGAAAATTTTCCAATTTCACAATTTCCTGTTGAATCAATTACATATTTCGCGTCGATATATACCGATAACATTTTATTTTGACAGTATAACTTATCGTTACATACCGATAATAAATTATTATTTAGGTATAACCTGTTAATCTTTTTATTCTCAATACTTACATCCGTAACCATAGTATTAAAAAGTATGTCTACTCCAACTTTTGACATCATGTTATCCAAGACTATCTTCAAAAGCTCCGGATTGAACCAACCTTGATTACCTTGATATGTAATTTGACCATTAACAGCCTTTAATTCAAGCACTAAATCATTATAAAAATCAGTATTTATTTGATTTTCGCCAGATTGCATTATCGGAATAACAAGCCCTGAAGTTATTGTACCGCCTAAATGTATATTTTTTTCTATTATTATTGATTTCAAGCCCAATTTTCCGGCTATATAAGCTGCAGCACAACCTGCGGTGCCACCACCAACTATTGCTATGTCATAAATCATAATACTTCTCCGTAATTGTTTTCCTCTTTTTTGTTGTTATGAGACTTTTTATAAGAATTAATAAATTTTGAACTTGATAATAAGTCGCTTTCTTCAACCTCTTTCTCATGCAACGTATTTATTTCGCAATTAAGAGCATCCAAATTTTCATCACGATAAAATATACCTGCTTTAGATTTTATAAGCCCTAAATCGTATTCTGAGAGTTCATATTTTATCAATAATTTATTTTTTGTTGCCACTGTACCTAAATACTTTTTAGATAAACTTGAATATATTTTTCCTACATAAAATCCTGAAGCTAAAAGAGCATGTCTAACACTTGCCGAACTAGAATAAGTTAAGAGCATACCATCTTGCTCAAGATGATTATATAACTCTTTAAAAAAATCCACACTCCATAAGCAAGGACATTTAGAAGGAGTAAATGCATCTAAAAATATAAAATTATAAAGCGCATCATCCCTTAATAAAGCCATTCTGGCATCCTCGCAGTTAAAGTTCATTTGAATAGCGTTTAATTTAAGGCAGTTCAGAGCCTTTTTATGGCGTTTAGATACATACCTATAATATATATTATGTAAGAAGGTCATTAAACCGTGTTTAGAGGTCTTATTATACCTAATTTTTTGCTTATATTTGTACAAATCTATCATATATTTATCAAAAAATTGATTATATTGTTTTGCTGTTAAAATTTTCTGCAAATTTTCATCATCTAAAAAATCATCAAAGTTCGATATTAAATTTTCTAATAAAATTATATTTATTTCATCTTTTAACTTGAATCTTTTTTTGACCTTTACTTTCCTAAATTTTTCAATCTTTTCATTTTTGAAAAGCATTTTTTTATTTTTACCTGAATTTTTTAAAAACGGAGAGATAAATAATAAATTTTTATCATTATCAATTGCATTAATAAAAATTTTAAATTTTTTGTTATTGCATGCGGAATCTCCAGAAAATTTACATGATTTATTATCGGTATGTATCTTGTCGTCATATATACTATTGCTGTTAGATTTTTTTTCTTCATTTGTTGGTAAAATATTATCGGTATATATCTGCGCGTTATGTTCTATATTTTGAATATATTTTTTTTTATTAAAAATTTTTTCAAGAAAAAAATTTAAAAAACTTTTAGAATTATATCCAATTCCAAAACAAATATCCAGAATTTTTATTTGATTATTATTTTCAAAAAACTTTTCAAAGTCTGCCGGCAAAATAAATTTTTCATAAGCTTCGGTCAATGCTCCGTACGTAGAATGGTAAATATCATCTACGGTCGGTGAATAGAGCCCTATAGAGCCATCATTTGTAAAATATGGACAAAAATCGTTCATATATTGATTATATAGCTATTTCAGTATAGTTCAACTTATTTAAATATCTTAAATATCCAAATTTATGTATATTTTACATTTTTGATATATTTTTGTTATAATATAGATTAGAAAGGTAATTTTTATGAAAATAAGTGTAAAAGTGCCGGCCACAACGGCAAATCTAGGTCCAGGCTTTGATTGTCTGGGAATGGCACTCCCAATATACAATACCATAACTATTGAAGAAACTGTTCTTCCAGGAACCGGTATAGAAATAAACGTTATGGCAGACGAAAACTCTATTGATGATTTGTCTTTGGAACAAATTCCAATGGATGAAAATAGCATTGTTTACAAGGCTGTAAAATTACTATACAATTCAATTGGACAATCTCCAAGTGAATTAAAAATAAATATAAGTTCCCAAATCCCGGTTGCACGTGGATTAGGAAGTAGTGCTTCCGTTATTGTCGGAGGATTACTGGCTGCAAATAAACTATTAGGAGACCCTGCCGATGAGTTAGCACTATTATCAATTGCTACAGAAGTTGAAGGACACCCTGATAATGTTACACCCGCAATTTTAGGCGGTTTATGTATATCCAGCCAAGAAGAGGATGGCAGCATTATTTATTCAAAATTAGACTGGCCTGATGATTGGCAAATAACTATCTGTATTCCGGATTATGAATTGGCAACAGATATATCCAGATCCGTATTGCCGCTTGAAGTTCCGATGAAAGATGCTGTATTTAATGCAAAACGAATGGCTATGTTTGTTCAGGCTGTTCATCAAAAGGACAAAGAATTGATGAAAATAGCTTTGCAAGACAGATTGCATCAACCATACAGAAAAAAATTAGTACCAGGGTTTGCAGAAGTTTCTGAAAACCTAAAACATGATGATAGCGTAATTGGTTGTGTTTTAAGTGGTGCAGGGCCTGCAATTCTTGTAATTTCAACAAAAGATAATTTGGAAGGTATAAAATCTGTTATCAAAGAAACTTTTGAAAGTTTAGATTTTAATGTTGAAATAATGACTTTGCCTGTTGAAAAGAATGGTGCTACTTTTATATCTCAAGATGAATAGCCCTTTATACTGATGTTATAGCTATACTTATAGGCAATAATTGTATTATGTTTATAAGAGTTTTAAAAAGTTGTATTGGCTGTGGTATCTGTTCACAAATAAATCCTGAAGTTTTTGAGTTATACAAAAATTATGCAACAGTAAACAGAGATAAAATTGAAGGAAATGAAGAAAGTTGCATTGATGCAGCTCTTAACTGTCCTGTTGATGCAATTGATTTAAATGAATACTAAAAAAAATCCCTCAGTTTTGAACTGAGGGATTTTTCTATTAACCTTGGCTTCCAGAAGCTCCGACCATATCTTTCGCGCCTTCTTTTTCTTCGTTCTTCTTCTCTTGATATTCTTCTTTGAGAAGTGCAATTTGGCTGTCTAAAGATTCTTTTCTTGCTGTCAAGTCTTCTTCTAAATCCTGTAATGACTGCATTTCCATATCCTTATATGCATCAAATGCCTGTGTTTGCATTTCTTGCATTTGTGAAAATTGTTGTTGTATTTCCATATTTCTTTGTTGATAATAAGCGTATTGATTACTTTGATCTTGCATACCTGTTGGACTTGTAGAACCAGTAGTACCTGTAGTGCCAGTCGTACCAGTTGTTCCTGTTGTGCTACCTGTTGTTCCGTTTCCGAATAATGACCCACCATTAACCGATTGATATGCATTCATGTTAGACATCATGGCTGCATATTGCATCCTCTGCATATAATTGTTCATAGTGCGTTCTTGATTGTTTAATTGCGTTTGCTTCAGCTGAATCTGACGCTGCACCCTAATCGCTTGGCGAGTGATGTTCGTCTGTTCATGCTGTGCTCTCAGCAATGCCCTATGAGCTTCAATTTTTCCAAATGCTCCTGATAGGAAACCCATGATCGTCTAGTCCTTATGTTTATTTAGTCCTCGTAAATATATAAAGTATTTCATTTATTTTTTATTGCCTTTTTATATACTTTTATGTTTACATAACTTTACAAAGCAAAATCATAAGGTCTAAAAAGCTTGATATCTCAACTTCTTGCAATTTACATTGATTTGTAATATATTTAGCTTGACCAATTTTAAATGAGGTAAATTTATGATAAAAAAGCTTTTTACATATAAAAATATTATATTTTTTATAGTTGCCATTCTTTTTATGTTGGCAATACCTAAGATAATGAATATATTGCTATTATTCTTTGCAGCATATGTATTTGCATGTGCGTTAGACCCTTTTGTTGAAAAATTAAGCAAAAAAATGAATAGAACAATGGCAATAATTATTGTTATTGTGATGAGTTTTTTATTAATACAAGCCTTGTTTATTCCTATATTTGTTGTCGGAGCAAAAGAAGTGGCGCTTTTGATATCATCAGCGCCGGAAAAACTTGATAGCATATCACATTTTCTTTCCACAGCTCACCCATTCGGACTCAAATTATCAGAATTTATAAGTCTGAATAATATTGATATAAGTTCTTTGCTAAATAAATCCCCGGCGATGGCAAAAAATGTAATCGACCAATCTGTTGTTATTACAACTAATATATTTCAGTTTTTGGTTATAGGTTTAGCATTAACGATGATACTTTTTTATATGCTTTCAGACAAAGAATACTTAAAAGATAAATTTTTAGCATTAATTCCTCCTGATTTAAAAGGGAAAGCTATGAATATTGTCGAATCCATCAGCGGAAAAGTAGGTGGTTACGTAAGAGGACAGTTGTTATCTATGCTCGCAATAGGCATAATGGTTTCGGTTGTATTGTTGCTTTTTGGAGTACATTATGCAACGCTCCTTGGTTTGTTAAGCGGACTTTTAGATATAGTACCGGTTGTCGGACCAACAATTGCTCTGATTTGTATTATTAGTGCTGCTATACATCTTGGTATAATAAAAATAGTATTGATAGCTGCGTTATTCTTGTTAATTCAGCAACTTTCTAATTGTCTGGTAAGACCGTTTTTGTTTGGCAAATTAATGTCATTACATCCGTTAACTATATTTTTAGCATTATTTTTGGCTGATCAATTTATCGGATTTTGGGGAGTATTACTATCTCCTGCTATAGCTGCAACAATTTGCGTTTTAATTGATGAATTATATATTGCACCACTTAACAAAGGCTCTGTAATAGGAAAAACAGAATAAATGCAAGATATATATTTATATAATAAACAAACAAAAGAAAAGCAAGTAAAGCTTGACGTTTGCGTTGCATTTGCAGGAATAGAATCCTTTGCTTTGTCTTCACTCGGATATTTATGGATTTATAAAACTCTTGATGAAATAGAAGATATAAGCGTCTCAAGGCTAACTTCAGATACCGAATCTGCACATTTTAATATAAAACATTGCAATCTTATTGCTTTTTCATTTTCATTTGACTTGGATTTTTTAACTTTTTTGGCAATGTTTGACAAGCACAACATACCATATAAGACAAATGAAAGAGGAGAAGATTACCCTCTGATTTGCGCTGGGGGTCCAGTTGTTACTGCAAATCCAGAACCATACAAAGATATTTTTGATTTCTTTATTATCGGTGATGGTGAGGATGTAACAATAAAACTCACCAATATAATTAAAAACAATAAAGATAAATCAAAATCTGAAATATTAAAATTATTATCTGAACTTGAAGGCATCTACGTTCCAAATTTAAACAACAAAAAAGTAGTTAAAATAACAAAAAAACTCACAGATTGTATTTATACTCCTATATTAAGCGAAAATGCATTTTTTAAACACACATTTATTGTAGAAGTTGAAAGAGGTTGTTCAAATTGCTGCGGATTCTGCCTTGCATCATATCTTAATCTACCAATCAGATTTATGCCTTATGAAAGTTTGAGAAAAGTTATTGATATGGGATTGACAAAGACTAACAAAATTGCACTTTTAGGTGCTCAAATATCGGCCTATCCATATTTTGAAGAAATATGTGATTATATCTATAATCGAATAGCATCCGGAGAACACATAGAAATGAGTATTTCTTCACTAAGGGTTGATGCCGTAAAACCTAATATTGTAAAAACATTGGTTGTTGCGGGACAAAAAAATTCAACTCTGGCTATTGAAGCCGGGAGCGAGCGACTAAGAAAAGTAATAAACAAACATATTACAGAGTCTCAAATTTTGGAAGCAGTAAAAATAGCAAAAGAATCCGGACTTAAAGGTCTTAAATTCTATGGAATGATAGGTTTACCAACTGAAAATCAAGATGATTTGAATGAAATTGTTAGCCTAGCAAAAAAAATCAAATCCGCTAATAAAGGATTTAATATTTCATTTGGGTTTTCTACTTTTGTACCAAAGCCTCATACTCCGTTTCAATGGTTTGGCCGAGATAGTATAAAATCTATCGAAACAAAATCTAATTTTTTGAAAAAAGAACTCCACAAATTAGGCATAAAATCTACATTTTCAAGTGCAAAATGGGATTATTGGCAAGCAGTTCTTTCACGGGGCGATAATACTCTCACTGATTTTATAATAGAAGTTTATAAGCTCGGAGGCAAATTGGGCGCATTTAATGCTGCAGCGAAAAAATATAATATAAACGCTGATAAATTTGCAAATAGCGATATAGCCTTTGAGAAAGATTTACCGTGGGATTTTATTGACATAAAACCTGGCAAAGAATTTTTGATAAACGAAAACAAAAGACTTTTAAGTTATACTGCAGGTGTATGATCACAATATACAAGGCTTTCCCACTTTTCAAAATAGCTTATTTGGGTTGCGCTGCCGGTCTTTATATATATATGCTGAAGTGAAGAATGTGGCATTTTTAAAGCTTTACATACAGCAGCTTTTATAACATCGGGATGAGTAACAACAATAATTCTTGAGCCAATATTAGTATTTACAAGAGTATTAATAGACTTTGAAATTCTTTTTACAAAATCTGAAACAGCTTCCGCATCATCAGGAGTTGGAACCTTTGTATCATTAATCAACTTGTATAACGCTTCAGGATATTTTTCTTCAACTTGTTCAAAAGTAAGTCCATTATAACTTCCACATTTTCTTGTAGATAAGGTATTAACAACTTCAAATTCTTGTTTGTACATTTTTGCAATAATTTTTGCAGTCTGAAGAGTTCTTGTAGCAGATGATGAAATAATTTTGTCATTTTTTATACGTCTAATTCTTAAAAAATCGCATAATTTATTTACCTCTTCAATCCCTTCCTCTGATAGAGGCGGATAATTTTCTACATCAGAAAATCTGTTTTCATCTGAATAAATTGTGGCTCCATGAGCTATATAAGTTATTTTACATTTTCTATCAAAATACATATCTTTTCCTTACTTCAATTATCAGTATAGCATATAAAATAATTTTGTTATATTATAAAAACAGAAAAGTGAGGTTTTTATGAAAGGAAAAGCATTCAAATTTGGAGATAATATATCTACTGACCATATAGCACCGGGCAGATTATTCCATTTGCGTTCAAATTTACAGGAATTTTCGAAACATGTACTGGAAGATGCTGATCCTGACTTTGCTAAGAATATGAGAAAAGGCGACTTTGTTGTAGCTGGTAAAAATTTCGGGCTGGGGTCTTCAAGAGAACATGCACCTCAAATAATAAAGATTGCCGGAGTAAGCGCTGTAATTGCTAAATCTTTCGCCAGAATATTTTATAGAAATGCTATTAATATAGGTTTATTAGCCATTGAGTGTGATACCGATGCAATTGATGCAGGTGATGAATTGGATTTGGACATACAAAAGGGTATCTTAAAAGACTTAACTAATGGCGCAATTATGCAAATTGAACCATTGCCACCTGTAATGATACAACTCCTCAATGATGGCGGGCTTGTTGAACACATCAAAAAAAATGGTGATTTCAAATTAGTTTAACTACCAATTTCTATATCGTTGCATAACTTCTACAATATCATTTGGATTTTTTGAACGAATTTTGATATATTGCTTTGTATTTCTATTGAATATACATGCACCTTTTGCACAAGTTTCAAAGAACATTGTTACTTGTGAATGGTTATATGCACGTTTTCTCATATCATTACATTCCTGTAATGAATTACAAATACCGTTACCAAAATCCACATTACTTAAATTAGACTCAAAAACACCCTGTGACATTGATTCGTCGACATAGGAACCGGCAAAATTGCTATTAATATATGATTTCAGCTGATTTCCGGATTTTTCATCATCCATAACATAAAATACTGTTTTGGTGCTTGATGAAACAATATTACCCCATTCATTATCTTCTTTTGCCAAATCAAGGACAAATGATGGAGTATCCATAACAATCATCTTAACTCCTGATTTGCTCGTAGTTGAAGTTTTTCCTGCAACAGTAGAGCTTGTTGCATTAAATTGAAACATTTCTGTAATATCAGTAAATATTCTGTTGTAATTACCGGACTGAATATCTTTATATGCTCCAGATACTACTAATATGTAGCCAATAACTCCTAAAATAGCTAAAAACGTTAAATTATTTTTTATATCATCACCAGATACTTTCATAAGCACCTCCATTTAAAAAATTATAGTCTATATTTCAAAAAAATGCAATACTATTGACATTAAATTGTGCTTGTAGTTTGATTATAGAGTCACTTAGTCGAAATTTACCGTGCTGGATTTGACGGCTCAAGTACACAAAAGCCGAAGTTTTGCGAAGCCCAAGCACTTCAAAATGGCTTGTAATAGGGCAAAAGGTAATAATAAAAGGAGAAAAAATGCCTACAATTAACCAGTTAGTACGTTCTGAACGTAAAAAGCTAACAGAAAAAACTAAATCACCGGCTTTGATGGATTGTCCTCAAAGACGTGGAGTTTGCACAAGGGTTTATACAACAACCCCTAAAAAACCAAACTCAGCACTAAGAAAAGTAGCCAGAGTAAAACTAACTAACGGATTTGAAGTTACTTCATATATCCCAGGTATCGGTCACAACTTGCAAGAACACAGTGTAGTTCTTATAAGAGGTGGAAGGGTTAAAGACCTTCCAGGTGTTAGATATCACATTGTAAGAGGCACTCTTGATACTGCTGGTGTTGCTAATCGTGCACAAAGCAGATCTAAATATGGTGCTAAAAAAGATACAAAGGGAGGTAAGAAATAATGTCAAGACGTTCTAAACCTGCAAAAAGATTACCGGCAGCAGATCCGGTTTACAACAGCGTTGATATTTCAAAATTCATTAACAGAATTATGAGACGTGGTAAAAAGTCAATTGCAGAAAAAATATTCTATACTTCAATGACAAAAATTGAAGAACGCACAGGAGAAAAGGCTTTGGAAATTTTCCAAAAGGCTGTATCTAATGCTACTCCATTATTAGAAGTAAAAGCAAGACGTATTGGTGGTTCAACTTACCAAGTACCTATAGAAGTTAAAGCTGACAGAGGATTTGCTCTTTCTTCTTCTTGGTTGATTGAATCTGCTAAAAAACGTAGTGGAAAATCTTTCACAGACAAATTGACAAATGAATTGATTGATGCTTCAAACGGTTCAGGTTCAGCTTGTAAAAAACGTGAAGATACACACAAGATGGCTGAAGCTAACAAAGCTTTCGCTCATTACAGATATTAATTTTGTAATTAATAAAATTATGAAAAGACCATTCTTTATTGAATGGTCTTTTTATTTATATTTTTCAAATCACTTTCAGGCAAAGTCATATCAAGAAGATTATATGTTTGCTTAAATATTTTTAAAACAGTAGGATTAATCATTGTTGAAGGACAATTGGCAAAATATATATTTTTAGCACCCATTGATTTTAAATAAATTATTGTCGTCATTGAATTTGGATCACATCTCAAAATGAAAAAATAAATATTTTCATTCGATATATCAATTTTATCAAATATTTTTGATAAAACATAAACAAGAATTTGATAATTATTAGAAACATTTATATACAATGAATTGTTTATATCGGAATTATGCGAAAAAGTTATTATGAAATCATCTTTATCTATAAGAGTTGAGAATTTTTTAAAATATTCATATTGTTCAGCAAGCTGCGTTCCCATACCAATCAAAATAACCTTTTTAATTTTTCCTGATTTTATTTTTTGTAAAAGTTCGGATAATTTTGCATCAAGTTCCTTATAATCAATCCCCGTAACAATTTGCTCTCTTATACTTGCTTTTACAAACCCTCTTGCATTAAGTGTATAGTCTAATAAATTCTTATAGTCATTATCAGTATGGCTAATACCTTTGGGTAAAAAATCACTGGTTCCGAAAAATTTGCCTTGATATAAATATTCAGTATTTTGATATTCTCGTTTTGTCAAAAGAATTGAACCGGGAAATGTTGCAAAATCAAGAACTGTATTTTCAATTGAATTTCCAAATTGCCCCTGAAGATTTTTATATTCTTTAAATTTTGGAAAAGCGTGTGAAATCAATAGATTTCCATTTGTATAAACATCAATGTCAGTATTTTGAGTAGCATCAAGAATATTTTTCAGTTCAATTAAGCTACTGCCTGAAACTAAAATTGCTTTATTTTTTCTTGTAGAAGAATTTACCAAAACTTTTTCAGGTTTTCCGAAAACTGCTTCTACTTTTTCATAAACTCTTAATTGAACGGCAATATTATATTGAGCAAGCACACTAATCTCAGCCTTTAACGAGCTACAGTTCGCTCTTTTATCGCCATACAGCACTAGTGAATTCAATATAGAATGTTCTGCTTCTTGAAATCTGTCACCATAATCGTTTAGTACAAGATAGTTACAGCATATTGCTTTTATTACAAGGAATAAAATATCTTTAAGGTACTTTTGTTCTGGTTTTTCACATTTTTGTTTTGAACGCAAAATAAGCTCTCCATATCGAATAAGTTGTGTCATAGACGTACTTTCATCAAATTTGAATATTTTTTTGTTTATATTATTGTTTTTTTCAAATATATTTAAGTAAAGTTCTTTGACCTTATTTAAGTATAGATTCGCCATTTTGAATATTTTAAGCATCTGCTCATCGCTATATTCGTTTCTTATATCTATATTTGATATTATTTTTATTAAAAAATTAAAATACTTGTCCTCAAAATTACTGATATATTCCAAATAAAATGCTATCTGGGACAATATATATAATAAGTATTCCTTCATAGCAGAAATATTGGGAGATACAGAACAAGCTCCGCGAGAAATACATCCGTTAAGTTCAAAATTTTCAGAATAATTATACAATTTTTTATCTCCTTAAAGATTTACACTATAGATTATTTTAAAAAACTTATAAATTTTTAATCCCCATATTTAACTATCTTTTGATTGCAATAATTGTATTTTTATTATAAAGTTTTCTTATGAATAAAGATAAGAAGAATTTGCTTGTAGTATTCGGGACTCGTCCTGAAGTTATAAAATTAGCGCCGGTAATCATTGAATTGAGAAAACATCCGGACAAATATAATGTTATTGTTTGTAACACAGAACAACAAAAAGAACTTTCTAATCAAACACTTTCTTATTTTGGATTGAAAGCAGATATCAATCTTGATTGTATGCGTCCAAATCAAACATTATCAGGAATTCAAACAAGAATTTTAACAGCTTTGGACAAAGTTTTTGATGAAAATGAAATTGATGCTACATTTGTTCAAGGTGATACAATGACTGTATTATGTGGGGCTTTATCTAGCTTTTACAGAAAAATACCTGTTTTCCACGTTGAAGCAGGTCTGAGATCTTATGACATCTATGAGCCATTTCCTGAAGAAGTTATGCGTCAGATGACCTCTCGTGTGGCTGAGATTAATTTTGCGCCTACAGAAGCCAACAAACTGGCTCTCCTTAAAGAAAACATTTCAGAAGATAAAATTCATGTAGTTGGAAATACCGTAATCGATGCACTATTTTGTTTATCAGATGATACAATGAATTCTGCAAAACAATTTTACAAAGAAAATAATATAACCGTGGATGATAAGTTGATTCTTATTACAGCTCATAGACGCGAGAATCATGGCGAAAGAATTGACAGAATAATAAATGCAATTGAAGCATTAGCTAATAAATATCTTGATCACACATTTGTGATTCCTGTACATCCAAATCCAAACGTTAAGGATAAAATGTATTCAAGACTGGAAAAATACAATAATATAAAATTGCTAGCACCCTTAGATTATCCAAACTTGGTATATCTGATGAAGAATGCAAAACTTATATTAACTGATTCAGGCGGAATACAAGAAGAAGCGCCATCTTTTGGTTGCCCCACCCTTGTAATGCGCTATGAAACAGAACGTCAAGAAGGAATTGATGCTGGCGTTTCATTCTTAGTCGGTGCAGAATATGACAAAATTATTTCTATGAGCGAAGATATCTTATCAAAATCAAAAGATGAAACTCGTTTAAAAGCTTTAAATCCATATGGAAATGGAAAATCTGCCCAATATATTGAGCAGATAGTAAATAGTTACTTTAATTAGTTGAGATTATTTTTGAGGTCTTTTAATTATACCCTATTCAGGTATTCTCTTTTCCTTAATGTTTCATTGTGCCTACTTGCATAGTTGGCAAATCTTCTTTTATTAATATCATAGTTAATACTAGGTATTGTTGTTAATTCTTCTCTGTACTTCTTTAACAAACGCATTTCTCTGTCTTTTATTTTTAAATCAAAGGCAACTCTATCATCAACTTTTTTGTTAGAAGTTTTTGTTGCATAAACGAGTGCAAGAATAGCAGCAATTGCTGCCAACACCATATAAGCTGTGTAGTTTGTATCAACAGTTACAGGTGAAGAATTTGGAGTTTCAAAAATAATGTTTGAATCAGAAACATTAGGAGCTTGAATATCAATTTTCAAACCTTTATCTGCATTATTTTCAATAACTAAACTACTGTCATCCGGAACATTTCTGTATAAAATAGGAACATTTGATGATGCACTCATTCCTTTTACAGTTAATTCTATATTGTTGTTTTCTTTTACGTGTTTACTTATTTTTGCTCTGGCATCAGAACGCAATACTACATTATATGCGCCATCTACCTTTTCCAATAAAATAGCATTAAGAGAATTGTCTCCGGCAAATGCCGAATTTATTGAAAATACAAATGTAAAAATAAGTGTAAATAGTATAATTAATCTTTTCACTTTTCTCCCCAATCTATTTCACATTTATAATATACATAATTAATAAGAAGTAAACATCAACCCAGATGTTTATAAACTTATCAATCAACAGATTGATTTAAAAAAGTAGAGGCATGGACTACTTACGAAGCAGAACATTCATTCCGGCGGTAAAATAGCTTTTTATTTCATATAACGAACGAATTTTAAATAGCATGCGCAAAATATACTTCGGTCTCAAATAAAATCTTTTTATTGCAGATTTATGCAACTCAAATATCCTATCTTTAGACAAAGAATGTGTGTTTACAGCAGGGTAAAAATAAGCAGATTTAAAACTTGTATCGTTGTCAAACAGACTATGTTCCGTAGCATAATCGTAAAATCTGGTTCCCGGAAGAGGGGTTGCCGTATAAAAACTTATAAAATCACTGTTTAATTCAATTGCGAATTTTATTGTTTCTTCAACGGTTTCTTCTGTTTCCCAAGGGAGTCCTATTACAAAATAATTATAAATCCTTATTTTAGCTTTTCTAAAGAGTTTTACAGTGCGTCTAACATCATTAAGCGTTATATTCTTACCCATTTTATCAAGCATATACTGAGAGCCTGATTCAACACCGATACTAACGAGACGACAACCTGACTTGTACATCAATTTAGCCATTTCAAAATCTGCAGTATCAGCCCTTGTATTTGCAGACCAGGTAATTTTCAAACCGCTTTCTATAATTTTATTGCACAAATCCATTGTCCATGATTTGTCAATATCAAAAATATCAGACCAAAACAGAAAATTAGTTATGTTATATTTTTCAACACATTCCTTTATTTCTTCAATTATATTTTCCACAGAACGTTTTCTGACTTTTTCACCTTGGGTCGGAGTTGCAAGACAGAAAAAGCAATGGAACGGACAACCTCTGGAAACTTTTATTGTCGCTTGAACTTTGTTGTTATCCGGACGTCTGTATATAGAATTATCAACAAGATTTCTGGCCGGGAAAGGCAATTCGTCCAAATTTTCTATAAAAGGTCTTATCTCGTTTTCTACAATTTCACCGTTATTTCGGTAACTCATACCCAAAATATCAAAATATTGTTTGCCTTCCAATATTTCTTTTAATGTAAGTTCAGCTTCTCCTCTTATAACAATGTCTAAATCAGGATTTTTTTCCAAAATATCCTTAGAAAAAGTCAAAAATGTTGCACCTTTTGCTATAGTCACAATATTCGGATTGATTTTTTTTGCCGTAACAAAAACTTTCAAATCGTTTTCTAATGTTGGCATTGCAACGTTTACAATTAAATAATCAGGTTTAAAAGTTTTCAAATCCTGTTCAAAATTGCCACCTTGAGAATAATCCTCAATCATTGCGTCCAAACCTACCTGCTCTGAGATAGCTGCTAAATACATCAAATCCGTAGGCGGAAGTGGCGGAATTACAATTAATTCCTTTGTCGGTTGTTGGCATCTGTCTTCTCTATTCATGACAGGAGATGGAGGATAAATTAATAAAATACGTTTTGTCATTAATCTTCTTTTTCCTTAATAAATGCAGTTATAACAGTTGCCAAAATCAAACTGAAAGCACCTATATACATAGCATATTCCCAGTGATAATTTGTATATTCAGAACCTATCATAAATGAGCATTTTGAGATAAACCATGCGACAAGCGTGCAAACAAATACCTGAGGACCTGCTATAAATATATTAAATATTCCCATTACCGAACCTTCAGTTCCTTTTTTAATGTACTGAGATAACATCGCAAAAGGTAATGCTAAAATACTTGCCCATCCAAGTCCTGCGATTCCCATCATTGTAGCAACAACTTTTGTATTAGGGAAAATAGCCATTCCTAAAAATGATAAAACCATAGTTATTAAAGATATAATATGAATTTTTTTATTCCCAAATTTTGTAGACAAAATTCCGATTGGTATTGCAACAATAAAACAAACAAGATTAAATATAGCAAAACAAATTGATGAAAAATTTGTACCATCCAATGTTCCTTGATTATAAAAATCTTTTACACTGTCGGTAGCAGACGTCAAATCAGGAACAGAAAATACCGTATGAACAGCAAACTGTGTAAAGAAAATCATCATACACATTGTACCAATCCATGTAAAAAACTGCATCCAACATATTTTTGAAACTTCAGGTGACAAAGCAAAGAAACCTTTCAATGAGGTCCAAAATGAAGTTTTTTCTTCTACACTTTGCTTTATAACAGGTTCTATTTTATGTTCATGAATTGTAATACATGTCCAAATCATACCAAGAGAGAATGCCAATGCCGCCATAACAAATTGTGCAGTTATTGACATCTGATAGTTTAATGCCCATTTCAAAAATGGAGCTGTACCTGCCGCAATAACAGAACCCAAGCCTACGGCCAAACTTATATATGAATTTGCCAATCCATGTTGTTCTTGTGGCACAATATCAGGAACAAGAGCTCTATAAGGTCCTTGCGCAATATTTATACAAGCATCAATTATCCAAATCATTATTGCTGCAATTAAAAGTCCTGTCAACACCGGCAAATGCAGTCCTGTAGATTTTGCTATAAAATTTGCAATATTCCCTGAATTTGGGAAAACTAATAATGCAAGTGAGGCTAACAATGCTCCACCCAACAAATAAGGACGACGTCTACCCATAGGAGAAACGGTTTTGTCACTCAAAGCACCTATAATAGGTTGAACAACCATACCTGTAAACGGTCCGGCAAGCCAAATAAGACCATACAAAAATGGAGACGCTCCCAGACTTTCAGTAACAGGACCTGACAAAATAATTCTCATTTGCCAAGCAAATTGCAACCCAAAAAATCCCAAACAAAAGTTTAAGAATTGAGCTGTAGTAAATTTTTTCAAATTATCCATAATTCACCTATTATTTACTTTGTTTTATAACTGCATCAATCAAGCCTTTAAATAGCGGATGCGGACATTCAGGACGAGATTTGAATTCAGGGTGGAACTGTGAAGCTACAAACCAATCCAATTCAGGTAGTTCAACAATTTCTGCCAACATACCATCAGGCGACATTCCTGAAAATACTAAACCACCGGCTTCCAATTGAGATAAATATTCTGTATTTACTTCGTATCTGTGACGATGACGCTCTGAAATTTTGTTTGCACCATAAGCTTTTTGAGCTTTTGTACCTTTTCTCAAGTGGCAATCATAGGCACCTAATCTCATTGTTCCGCCATAGCCTTGAACATTTTTCTGTTCAATCATCAAGTCAATAACCGGATGCGGAGTATTTTCATCAAATTCGGTTGAATTTGCATCCTTCATACCCAAAACATCACGAGCATATTCAATAACAGTACATTGTAAGCCAAGACAAAGTCCTAAGAATGGAATATTGTTTTCTCTTGCATAACGAATAACATTTAATTTGCCCTTAATTCCTCTTACGCCAAATCCTCCTGGAACAACTACAGCTTGAATATCTTTAAATTGTTCTTTGCAAGACTTTTCATCCAAACAATCTTCAGTATTAATCCATTTAACGTCAATTGCTGCACTATCAGCATATCCGGCATGTTTCAATGATTCAACAACTGATATATAGGCATCAGACAACTTTGTATATTTACCGGCAATACCAACTTTAATTTTGCGTTTTGGATTTTTAATCTTTTCAACAAGACTTGTCCAAGATTTTAAATCACCTTTTTTGTTTTGAAGATGAAGCATTTCTAATACAACTCCGGCAAGATTTTGATCTTCCAAAGCTAATGGAACCTCATAAATCGATTTCATATCACGACATTCAATAACAGCTTCTTTGGGAACTGAACAGAATAATGCTAATTTTTCTCTTTCTGTTTTTGGAATAGGTTTTGAAGTTCTACAAACAAGAATTTCAGGTTGAATACCATAACTTCTCAAAACATTCACACTATGTTGAGATGGTTTTGTTTTTAATTCTCCTGATGTTGGAAGATAAGGTAACAATGTACAATGAATTGATATCGCATTTCCAATACCGGCTTCTGTTTTAAACTGTCTTATAGCTTCAATAAATGGTAAGCTTTCAATATCACCAACAGTACCACCAATTTCTACAATTTGAAAATCGGATTTAAACTGTTTTTGAGCTTTTATAATTCTCGATTTAATTTCATTTGTAATATGCGGAATTACCTGAACTGTTGCGCCCAAATAATCGCCACGTCTTTCTTTATTAATTACAGTCTGATAAACACTACCGGAGGTTACATTATTTATTTGTCCTAAATTTGTACCTGTAAATCTTTCATAGTGACCCAAATCCAAATCTGTTTCAGCACCGTCATCAGTAACAAAAACTTCACCATGCTGGAATGGGCTCATAGTTCCGGGATCGACATTAATATACGGGTCAAACTTCTGATTTGTTACAGAAAAGCCTCTTGCTCTAAGTAATCTACCCAGAGATGCAGCTAAAATCCCTTTACCTAAAGAACTTACAACTCCACCTGTTATAAATATAAATTTTGTCATATCCCATACCCCTTAAATGTTCAATTTTTACAACTCAAAAAAAAATAAATCCTAATTAATCTTCGGAACTCTAAAAAATCCGTTTTCTTCATCAGGTGCATTTTTCATTAAATCTTCTTTTGAAATATCATGAATAACTTTGTCTTCTCTCATAACATTTTTAAAATCAATAACCTGACACATCGGTTTTACATTTTCAGTATCAACTTCATTCATTTGATCAACATATTTCAATACATCACCCAATTGCTTTGTATATAATACTTTTTCATCTTCTGTTAATTCAAGTCTTGCAAGTTTTGCAACATGTTCTACATCTTTAATTGTTATCATAACTCATCTCCATAATATTTCTTATGAAATAATTGTACCATAAACCAATAAATATAATTAAAATATTAATATAATTTAAGTGATTTAAAAAAATAAGAACTTATGCTATAATTGTCTTTAGGAGATATTATGAGCGAACTTACTAATATAAAGCCAAAAGAAGAAATTGAGACACTGATATCCAGATATAAAGCATGTGATGAGTTAAAATCAAAACAGCTTTTACATATAACAATCGTTGAAAAATGTATGCCCCTTGTAAAAAAAATAGCGTGTTCAATAAATGCACAAGCTATGGGGCTATCGCATGAGGATTTAATTCAAGTAGGCTCAATAGGACTTATAAAAGCAATTGACTTTTATAATCCCGATAAAAATACTAAATTTAAAACATACGTTCTTTACTTTATAAAAGGTGAAATTAGACACTACCTAAGAGATAAAGGCTCTTTAATAAAAGCACCGAGAGAAATGCAAGAGTTATTATTTAAGGCAAGTAGTGCTATTAAAAAGCTAAATGAACAGGGATTTCAAGATCCATCAAAAGACCAAATTGCTGAAGAACTAAAAATTTCTCCAGAAAAACTTAATAATATTATTAATACAGATTACATAAAATCTGCACTTTCACTTGACCAAAACTTTTCATCAGATGATGAGGACTTGACGCTTTTGGATAAAATCCCTTCTGAAGATTATCAGGAATTTTTACGTTCTTACGAAGATAAAATTATGCTTTCTGAGGCAATATACAAGTTGCCAAAAGATCTTAGAATAATAATAGAGCTGTGTTTCTTTGCCGATTACAATCAAAGAGAAGTTTCTGAAAAGCTTGGAATATCACAAATGCAAGTTTCTAGAAAACTAAAAAAAGCTTTAAATAAGTTATATGAAATTATAACAAGTCAAAATATTGAAGAAGATAATTCTTCAACAGAAAACAAATCGAAAGGATAAATTAATGGCACTTATAATTGGTTTAATAGTATTTGTATTTATTATAGGACTTTGTATCGGTAGTTTTTTAAATGTTGTTATTTTAAGAAGCCTATCCGAGGAATCAATAGTTTTTCCGGCATCAAAATGTCCAAAATGCCAGACTCCTTTAAAGTGGTGGCATAATATTCCTGTAATATCTTATATATTTTTAAGAGGTAAATGTGCATTCTGTAAGGAGCCTATAAGTATCCAATATCCTATTATAGAACTGTTCACAGCAATAGTTTTTACCCTTTGTTTTTTCAAATTCGGATTATCATTTGATACGCTTTTTGCTTGGATAATTTCAGCATTGCTAATTGTAATCGCAATGACCGACATAAAAGAGAAAGTTGTATTTGATATTCATACATATTCACTTATAGGCGTTGGTATAACATATGCCTTAATTATTCTAGCAGTAGCTTTATATCAAAATATTACAGGCGGAACATTTGTAGTTAATAAAGAATTGTTCTTGCTAAATCCACTGTCAATTTCACTTTTCGGAGCACTTCTTGGTGCTGCAGTAATGGAAATTGCAGCCAGACTAGGTTATTTTGTCGCCGGAACAAGAGCTTTTGGCGAAGGCGATACATTAATTGCTGCAGGTCTTGGCGCAGTTTTTGGATGGAAAACACTTTTACTTATACTTGCAGTCAGTATTTTTATTCAAGTTATATTTACATTACCGGTATTTGTAAAAAAATTAATAGATAAAAAAGACATAAAAACAGTTATAACATTAGCAATATTTTCAATTTATGCAATAACTTTTTTCATAATTTCAAAAACACAACTTTTGCTTAATGATTGGGTTTATCTGACCCTTGCAGCAATCCTTGCAATTATAGGGTTATATCTATGTAAATTGATTATTTCCGGTATCAAAAAAGAAAGCAAAGATGAACTTACATATTTACCATTTGGACCGGCTATGGTAGCTGCCGCATTCTTATTCTTGCTCTTTTAATTATATAGAAAGAACTCTCAAAGCTTCTTTTAAAATTTCTTCAGCAGTAGAGTCTGCTTTTAGTGCAGTGGCTTTTGATATTGCAGATTCAATCTCGGTATTTTCATAACCTAACGACACTAGAACCATTTGTGCATCATTAAGAGCTTGAGCATCTTGATGCTTGTTTGAATTAATTTTAATAGGTTTTTCACTTTTGTAGTTCATCAATTTGTCTTTTAGTTCAATAATAATTTTTTGAGCAAGTTTTGCACCAACACCCTTTGCTCTCGTTAAAGCTTTAAAATTTCCATCCAAAACAAAACCTATCAAATCAGTAGAATCAAACTCATTCAACAGCATTAGAGCCATTTTAGACCCCACACCTGAAACAGAGGTCAAAATATTAAAGATATCTCTTTCTTCACGTTTTAAAAATCCACACAAAGACATTCTATCTTCTTTATGAATTAATACAGTATAAAGTTTACCGTCAGTATCCAATTTTATATCAGCATAATCTCTTGCAGATATCAACAAAAGATAACCTATCCCGCCTGCTTCAATAGTTACAAATATACCTTTATCAGTATTTATTTTTGAAGTAAAAACACCTTTAATATAATCGTACATTTATAACTCCTTTATAATTTTTTTCAATGAATTTACGTATGATGCCATTTCTTTATTTTTTGTCAATTCTTCTTTTACAAGTTCCCAAGAATACATCATTGTAGTGTGTTTTTTATTAAAATATTCGGCAATGCTTTCATAACTTCCTTCTGTTAATTCTCGGCACAAATAAACCGCAACTTGTCTTGCTTTAGAAATTTTTGAAGCACGTGCAGAACTTTTAAAATCTTTAACAGTTACATCAAAAAATTCCGCACACTTTTGAGCAATAACATCATAAGTAAGAGATTTTTTCTTTATATCACATTGCAGAACACTCTGTGCAAATTCAAGATTAATCTCAACTCCGTCGATTTCAGCGAAAGTTGTAACGTTGTTGAAAGCGCCTTCCAATTCTCTTACATTATTTTTAAAATTTTCAGCAATATATTCAAAAACATCATCAGATATATTCAAATTTTTCAAATCAGCCAAGTTTTTCAATATCTGAATTCTAACAGCAGCTTCAGGAGGCTTCATCTCAACAACAACACCTTTTATAAAGCGGGAAGTCATGCGTTCCGGAAGCATAATCTCCTTTGGTGCTCTATCCGAAGTTATTACAATTTGCTTGTTTTTATTCAACAAATAATCAAAAGTATGGAAAACTTCTTCAATAGTTTTTGTCTTAGATTCAATAAATTGAATATCATCAATTAACAAAACATCTACATTTCTGTATTTTTGACGAAATTTTGCAATCTCAGGCGTAACATTTTTAAATCTGCCATCAGTAGATGGTGAAAATTTTGACATATATTCATTTACAAAATCAACTGTTTTTACGTATCTTACTTTTAAATCAGGCTTGTTAAATATAATATAGTGCCCTATAGCCTGCATAATATGAGTTTTGCCAAGCCCCGGAGCTCCATATATAAATAGAGGGTTAAATTTTTCTGCAGGACTTTGTGCAACCATTTTGGCACAACCATAAGCTCTTTTGTTAGTTTCACCAACAACAAAATTTTCAAACTTATATTTCAAATCCAAATTGGCACTTGATTGCATTTGAGAAAGATTTTTCATAACTCGTGCTTTTTGTTCTTCCTCAGGTGAGGTGTATAATTTTGACTTGGCAACCTCTTTTTTCATCTCTTTTTGGTATGTTCTTGCCAAGTCATCATCATAAACTATGTTGTATGAAACAGGTTTGCCCAAAACTTTTTTAAAAGCCTGTAAAAATTGGTCATTATGATTCTGTTTAATAATTTGTGGGGCAATCGCATGAACGCTATGCAACAAAAACACATCATTTTCAAAAGTTCCGGCTTCTAAAGATTCAATCCAAGAATAATAAACATGATCGGGTAAATTTTCCCTCAACTCATGTTTTACTTCACTCCAAATATGTTTTACTTCCATATTATCCATAAATTAATTTTACTATAAAAAAAGTTTATTTCTATCAAGTTTTACTATTTTACCAATCGGTAATGTCAATTTATCTTTTGAATGAGTAATATTCAAATTTCTAATTGCAGGAACATTCAAGTTTTTAGCTGTTTCAAGCAACAAATCATTTAACCAATTTTCATTCTCAATATCAAGAAATTCTCCAAACACAATACCTTTAATATGTGTTTGAAATTTGTCTATATTAATAAGTTGGGTCAACATTTTATCAATCTTATAAACAGATTCACCCAAATCTTCTGCAAAAAACACAAAATCTTCATCCGGAACAAAATCTTGTCCGCAAAGAGAAACAATTGTTGAAAGATTTCCGCCCCATAATATTCCTTCAGCAGAACCATTTTTAATAATTTCACCTTCTAATACCATTGATTTTCCGTTTACACAGGTATCAATAAAAGAGTTTTTTGTAAATTCTGAAATTTCTTTTGCAAAATCACTTTGAACCATCGGCGATGTATATGTAATTAATCTGGAATTTTTCAAAATCATTAATTGTAATGCCGTAATATCTGAATATCCGCCAAAGAATTTTGGATTATTTTTAATTATGTCATAATTAATTTTTTTTACTAACCTTATAGAACCATATCCTCCACGAGCACAAATAATTCCATCAATAGCCTTATCTGAAAAATAATTTTCTATTTCAAAAACTTTTTCATCATCTGGACCTGCAAGATAACGATTTACATCAAAAATCTTTTCGGAAAACTTAGTTTTAAATCCCATATTTTGAAGAAACTCAACCCCTTTTAGGAATTCATCTCTGTCAAGCACTCCCGCCGGTGCAATGATAGCCAAAGTATCATTTTTCTTCAAAAGTTTTGGTTTAATTATGTTCATAAAACATCCTTTTTAAATAAACTTCTGATATAATAATATCATGAATGAAAATTATATACCTTTATATAGAAAATACAGACCACAGACTTTAGAAGAAGTTGTAGGACAAGAACATATCAAAAAGGCGCTAACTAACGCCATAAATTTGAATAAAATTGCTCATGCTTATCTTTTTACAGGTCCTCGTGGAACCGGCAAAACTTCTACTGCAAGAATTTTCGCAAAATCTCTGAACTGCGTTGAAGGTCCAACCGTAAAACCTTGTGGCAAATGTGAAAATTGTATAGCGATTATAAATTCAACACCGGTTGACGTTATTGAAATCGATGCAGCGAGCAACCGTTCAGTAGAAGATGCACAAAATATTTTAGAAAAAGTTATGTATGCACCTGTAAACAGTCGTTACAAAATTTATATAATTGATGAAGTTCATATGCTGTCTACAACTGCGTTCAATGCTTTGTTAAAAACACTAGAAGAACCACCAAAAAATGTAATCTTTATACTTGCGACAACAGAAGTTCACAAAGTTTTGGATACAATCAAGAGTCGCTGCCAAAGATTTGATTTCAAAAGAATTACCACAGATGATATTTCAAAACATTTAAGATTTATTGCCGACAAAGAAAAAATTAATATTACTGATGATGCGATAGCATCAATTGCCAAAAACTCAGCAGGTGGAATGAGAGACAGTATTGCATTACTAGACCAATTGAGCATTTTGGACGGAGAAAAAGCCATTTCAACAGAAGATATAAATGCACTACTGGGTAGAATTTCATTTGACAATTTGAAAACTTTGACAGATACAATTATAGATTCCACCCCTGATAAGGCTGTTGAAATTTTAAATAACATTTACAATTCAGGAAACGAACCTATACAAATTTTATTGAATCTTTTAGACTACATTAAAAATCTTTTGGTAGTAAAAACCTGCGCAAAAGAAATTATATTTGACCTAACTCAGCTTAATGACGAACAAATATCAAATTTAAAAGAACAATCAGAAAAAATTGAAGTGCATCAGATAATATTTTTAATAAATAAATGTTCTGAATATATTAAAGAATTGAAAACATCAACAAATCCTCAATTATGGCTTGAAATAGGAATAATTGACTTGGCTAATTTGAGTGAAAATACAAAACTTATTGAACTTCAAAACAGAATTACCAGATTAGAAGGCGGTGCCGTACCGGCAATAAATATTGCGCAATACAAAACTGCACCATCTCCAGTTCAAAAGCCTGAAGCAAAAACAGTAACGCGTCCTGTAATTGAGCCAAAACAATCAAAACCTGTTGACAAGCCAATAAAAGAGCCTGCAAAACCTAAAGAGAATAATATAACAGAAGAAGAGTTTACACCCCCACCAAAAGCGCAAAAAGCCCAGGGTGATGATATATCAACACTATGGGGACAACTTTTGGATAATGTCCAAAGTGTTCCAACGCGTGCACTTCTTAGACAATGGGCAAATCCAATAAAAATTTCAAAAGACGAAGTAGAACTTACAATAAAAAATGAAATGCTTTTGAAACAGTTCACAGAAGGTAACAAGCGAGAAATGCTTATACAGGCCGTTGATTCGATGTTTTCTCAAAATAATTCAACGGTTATTGTAAGATTACCAAGTTCAAACGATAAACCGGTTGAAGTAAAAAAAAAATTAACTGAGCCTAAAACTGTTGAAAAACCTGCCATTATTCAAGATGAAACGGATGAGGCAGAAATAGAAGAAGCACAAGAAGAAGAAAAAGAGGCTGAGAAAGAAATTCCTCAGTACACTTCTACATCACACTCGGATCAAGTAAACATGGTTAAACAGCTATTTGATGGAAAAATAATCGATTAACCGTAGAATTCATCTGCGTAATATTCAAATTCAAGATTTCCAACTACAACAGTATCACCGTCTTTAACGCCGAGTTTTTTGAGTTTGTCGAAAACCCCCATAGATTTTAAAATATTTTGAAATCTAATAACTTGTTCTGAATTTTTTGTATCGGTGACTGATGCAAGACGATTAATTTTACCGCCTGATATAAAGTATCCATCTTTAATTTTTGAAACCTCGAAAGCGCTGTCATCATTATTTGAAGCTTCTGTGTCTTCCTCCACAACAACTTCGGTAACAGGAGCCTCAATTGTATCAACTTTTTCAGTTATAAAATCAAGAAGCGAATCTACGTTTTCACCGGTAACTGCGGATATAAAAAATAAATTTTTACCGCAAATTTTAAACTGTTTTTTCAATTCATCTCGACGAGTTTCATCTATTGCATCAATTTTATTCAGGACAACAATTTGATACAATTGTGAAAGTTTTTCTGAATATTTTTTCAGTTCTATATTTATTTTTTTATAATTATCCATTGGATTTTCTACTGAAGAATCAATCATATGAACTAAGAAACGACATCTTTCAACGTGACGCAAAAAATCATGTCCTAGTCCTATACCATCACTTGCACCTTCAATCAACCCGGGAATATCAGCTATTACAAATCCGTCACCTGAAGGCTTTCTTACAACCCCAAGATTAGGTATTAAAGTTGTAAAAGGATAATCTGCGATTTTTGGTTTTGCCGAACTAACACGAGAAATAAAAGTTGATTTCCCGGCATTTGGCATCCCCAAGAGCCCAACATCAGCAATCAATTTTAATTCTAAAAATAATTCACGTTCAATTGAAGGTTCCCCGGGTTCACAAAATTGAGGGGCACGTTTTTGTGCAGTTGCAAAATGAGTATTTCCACGACCGCCGCGGCCGCCTTTTGCGACAAGAACTTTTTGTCCGTCTGCAGTTAAGTCTGCGATAATTTTATCAGACTTACAATCCTTTACAACCGTACCTACAGGAACTTTGATAATCAAATCGGGAGCATCTGCACCATAGCAATTTTTTTTAGCACCATTTTCACCAGGAAGAGCTTTATAAACAGATTTATGTTTAAAATCCATCAAAGTAGACATATTTGTATCCGCTACTAAATATATTGAGCCACCATCGCCACCGTCACCGCCGGCCGGTCCGCCTTTATCAACAAATTTTTCGCGACGCCAAGCAACAACACCGTTACCGCCTTTTCCTGAAACCACTCTGATTTTTGATTTATCAATAAATTGCATTTGTACCTTTATCTTTTTGTAATATAATTATATTACTATGAAAATGACAAAATATACACTTTTTACAAATAAACCGGTTGAAATAGGTCCGGATTCTGGATATGACAATTATATTATGGCAATAGAATCAAGTTGTGATGAAACTGCTTGTTCTATCGTAAAAAACGGACGAGAAGTTATTGCAAATGTTGTAGCGTCCCAAATAAAAACTCACGCACAATTCGGTGGAGTAATTCCTGAGATTGCTGCAAGAGAACATTTAGATGCTATCAATATAATTATTGAAGAAGCATTTAAACAAGCAAAAGAAAATGCCGGGATTGATCCAAAAGATATTACAGCATTTGCAGGAACTGTAGGCCCAGGACTTGTAGGCTGTTTGCTTGTAGGGCTTAATGCTGCAAAAACTTTGGCGCTTGTTTATGACAAGCCATTTATCGGGGTAAATCATTTGAACGCACACCTTTGCGGAAATTACCTTGATACAGATTTAAAGCCACCTTTTATGGCACTACTTGTCAGCGGTGGACATACTCAGATTATTGATGTTGAGTCATATTCAAAACAAACTATTATTGGAGAAACCATAGATGATGCAACAGGAGAAGCTTATGACAAAGTTGCAAGATTAATAGGGTTACCTTACCCCGGAGGTCCAAAACTTGATAAAATGGCTCACGAAGGAAATCCTTATGCATTTAAACTTCCCGAAGCACATGTTGACGCTCTTAATTTTAGTTTTAGCGGTTTAAAGACTGCAGTTTTAAGACTTGTAAAAAGCTTTGATAAAGATAACCTTCCGACAGCTGATATCTGTGCAAGTTTTCAAGAATGCGTTTCTTCAACTTTAATTCATAAGGTTAAAAAAGCGCTAAGTAATACAGATTATAAACAAGTTGTAATTGCCGGCGGAGTTGCAGCCAATTCAGAAATCAGAAAAAAAATGTTTGATTTAGAAAAAGAAGGTTACAGCGTGTTTGCCCCACCTATGAAATATTGTACTGATAATGCTGCTATGGTAGCTTCTTGTGCATATTTTAATACCAATACATTTGACGATATTGACGTTGAAGTGTTCTCAAGAGTAAAATAACTTAATAATTTCAGATTAAAGCGCAATTATTCATATTGAAAACCATTATAACATTATGCAAATTAAAAATAATACTAATACCCCAAAATTTACAGGCTTATATTCAAATCTCGCAAAAGACATGCATAAAACTACTCGAGAAATAGAAGCAGAATTTGATTTGTTTCAAAATGCTGATGGAATAGCAGGTTCTATCCCGACAAGTTGGAGTGCCAAAATAAATAAAATTTCAAAAGTAGAACGTCAAAAAGCAAAATCAGAAATACAACATGCTATGCGTGATGCAATTGAAATGTTAAAAACAAACAGATTTAAAGATGCATCTAAAATTATAACAGATGCAGCCCACCAATTTGGAATAATTCCGGAAAATAATAAACTATTATTTGTCAAAAGAAAAGTGCGAGGCTCACAGATAACCAATGCTTTTGTCATGAAAGAATATGGCAAAAAGCCAAGTCTAACGAGAGTATTCATAAAATGTTTTAAACATCATGATAAGGAAATGGAAAATTGGGGTTTCCTTGATTATCACGGATTCTATCCGGAACTTGTCAGAGGAATTTTTGCGAATAAAAAGTGTTCAAAACATATTGTTAAAACTTTTTGGGGAGATGCAAAAGGATATTTTATGGTAAGTGAATATGTTGTTCCACCAACCGGAAAATATAAAAGACCCAAATTACCCAATATGACAAAAATATTAAGAAAAAATGGACTTGATCATATGGATTTACATGATGAAAATATTATCATAGGCAGCTACAACGGAAAACCTATATGGAAACTTGTTGATTTAGGCGGACTTGTAGAAGCTAGACACTAAGAGTAACCTTAGCCCTACTTAAAATATAATCGGTAAGTTTATCCTCAGAATGGATATTAAAATTGCGGTTTACTTCATGAATAAAATAACATGGACTGGTTACATTTATTTCAATAATTTTTCCGTCAATAACGTCAAGACCAACAAGAGGTAATCCCATTGAATTTAGTTTTATTGCTACCTTACTAAATTTAGCCTTTTCATCCTCTGTCAATTCTGCTTTTATTATATTGGCATCACAATGTTCATTAAATTTAAAATCATTGTTGCTTGGAAGCTTTTGTACACAATAATCAAAAACCTCATCGCCCAATGTCATAACTCGAATATCTCCGAATTTGGCTTTTTCAATATATTTTTGAACCATAACAAGTGTGGATGAATTTTTTGTCATATTATTTATAATAACTGACGTATTTTTATCACCCTTTTGTAAGTACATAACTCCACCGCCAAAGCACTGGTTTAAAGGTTTTATTATGATTTTTTCATTTTCATCCAAAAAATCTAAAATATCTTTTCTTGAAGATGTAACAATATTTTCAGGCATTAAATCTAAAAACAGAGTCGCATGTAGTTTTTCATTAAAATTCCTTATAGCTCTAGGATTATTCAATAAAACAGTCTTAGATTCATCAACATAATCAAATATATAAGTCGAATTAATATAATCCATATCAACAGGCGGATCAGGCCTAAACAAACACATATCAAAATCATTTATTTTGATTTTTTTAGAAGATTTGTCATAAAATATATTTTCATCTTTTTCATAAGTTCTAAAACAATTACAATATGCAATATTTTTATACAAAGAAAGGTTATCAATCGTTGTAATATAAACTTCATGTCCTCTTTTTAACAAACTCTTTATAATCCAAAAATTAGTAATCAATTCATTAAATTCAAACCATTTTAGTTCTAACCTGTCTATAACACACAATATATTCATATAGCCTCTTTTCAATGATATAGTAACACTAAAAATAAAATGCACAATAAATAATTGTTAAAATTTCTTCATAATAATTCTTAAAATTAGCAATAAAAAAAGTATTAAGGTGTTAATATATACATAAGGTAATGTGTATATTATTGAATATAGGTTAGAATAAACTTTTAGAAAGGTAGAAAATCATGGCAGATGTAAATGCAATTCAACCGGCGACACCGGAACAAAAGAGCAGTAAAATGGGACCAGCAGTTGCAAGTACCGTTGTACTAGGCGGTTTAGGCGCAGCTGGTGGATATTTTATGGGTGGTAAAAGACCATCATTAGAAGAAGTTTTTAAACAACAACCTGACAAATTTGTAGCAAAAGAAGTTACAGATATAGATGCTGATTCAGCTAAAAAATTGTCAGATGCAGTTGTAGAATACAATAAGGCAGGTTCTACTGAACTTGGCGAATTACAAAACGCAAATAAAGCCTACGTTATTAAACGTAATGAAAAAGAAGTTGACCAAGCGCTTACTGACAAACTAGCTGAAACTAGGAAAGCATTTAATGACAAATCTGTAACGATTGATGATAAACAGTTTAAAGTGGAAGATATTAAAAATAGCCTTAAGACTGCAAGAGAAAAGGTTGCATCAGCAACAACAGATGAAGATAAGAAAGCTGCAAAAGAAGCTTTAGATAAAGCGAAGGCAAATGCTAAAAAGTTTAACGAGGCAACAACAACCGAACGAAAAGCTGTAATTGATGCAAAAAAAGCAATCACAAAAGCTAGACAAGGTAAATTCGATGAAGCTGCAAAAGTAGCTGATTCTGCAGAAAAGAAATTGGTGGATGAAGTTGCAGATAAGACAAAAGCTTATTCAAAGGCTAAAACAGATAAATTAAGTGAAATCTTAGGCAAAGATGAAATTAAAACAGCATTTGAAAAAATTAAAAAAGCCTTCCCTAAAGAAGGCAAAGGTAAAGCAGCAGCCATTTATGGTGGTATTGCAGCAGCAGTAGGTTTGATTGCAGGACTTATGATGGGTGGTAAAAAACCTGTAGAAGCAGCTCCGGCAGATGCAGCACAACCTGCTCCTGAAGCAGCTCAACCGGCTCCAGCTCCTGTAGCTCCGGCACCTGCAGATGTAACAGCACAAGCTCCGGCTCCTACAGCACCGGCAACACCAGAACCAGCTAAAGCTTAACTAAAAGTTACCTAATCTATATTGATATAAAAAAGACACTGTTTTTAATAAAAACAGTGTCTTTTTAAATCTTATAAATTCAAAATTTATAATGCAGCTTTTACCGCATCAATAACATGTTGAACCGCAACCTCAGGAGTTACCTTTTCTTGGACACCGGTTTCCCTTACTTTGTATTCAACCAAACCTTCTGATATAGTTTTACCTGCAGTAATTCTGAATGGGAATCCAATCAAATCAGCATCCTTGAATTTTACACCTGCTCTTTCATCTCTATCATCAAGAACAGCTTCAATACCTGCTGATATAAGTTTTTCATACATTTCATTTGCAATTTTCATTTGTTCAGCATCTTGTATATTTACAGGCGTAATCACAACATGATATGGTGCAATAGCGATAGGCCATTTTATACCGAATTCGTCATAATGAGCCTCAACAGCAGCTGCTGCAGTTCTTGAAATTCCTATACCATAACAACCCATTATATAAGGCTGAGCCTTGCCATCTTTATCCAAATAAGTTGCATTCATTGGCTTTGAATATTTTGTACCGAGTTTAAAAATATTACCAACTTCAATTCCGCGAGTAACCTTTAATGGTTTTCCACATTGAGGGCAAAGTTCACCGGCTTGAACAAGTCTTATATCCGCAAACTTGTCAATTCTAACATCAGATAAATTTGCACCAACAAGATGTTTGTCTTCTTTATTTATACCAACAACAAAATTTTTCAAATCTTTTACAGATTCATCAGCAATCACAGGAATATCATCCATACCTTCAGGTCCAATAAAACCTTTTGCCGCATTAAATCCATGTTTTGTCATAATTTCTTCAATTTCAGGCGCAGTTGCAATCCTAATTTCCATACCTTGAAACGCATTCAACAACTTAGTTTCTTCAACTTCTTTATCAGCTCTAATTAATGCCATAACCGGTTTTTTGTCGATAATATAAACTAAATCCTTCAAAATTACGCTTGATGGAACTTTCAGAAATTCTGCTAACAAATCAATTGATGTTGTTTTAGGAGTATCAACAATTTCCTTTTTAGAAAATCCACCATCGGTCACAGCTTCAGGTAATTTTGAAATTGCGTGATTTGAATTTGCTGAATAATCACATCCATCGCAATAGAAAACATCATTTTCACCTGCATCAGTATCTGTAATAACCATAAATTCGTGTGACAAACTTCCACCAATTGCTCCAGAATCAGATTGAACCATTTTTGTCGGCAAACCACAGCGATTAAAAATATTTTTATAAGCTTGCGCCATATTTTTATATTCTTTATCCAAGCCTTCTTCTGTAGTATCAAAGCTATAAGCATCTTTCATAATAAATTCACGACCACGCAACAACCCAAAACGAGGACGAACTTCATCTCTAAATTTGGATTGAATTTGATACAAATTAACAGGCAATTGTTTGTAGGATTTTAAACCGTCACGAGCAATTGAAGTTATAATTTCTTCATGAGTCGGGCCAAGACACATTTCTCTATTGTGTCTATCTTTAAGTCTCATCAGTTCACGGCCATAGACTTCCCAACGGCCACTTTGTTCCCAAAGTTCTTTTGGCTGCAAAAACGGCATCAACAGCTCTTGAGCTCCGGCTTTATCCATCTCATCACGAGTAATATCTTCAACTTTTTTTAAAACACGCCACATCAATGGCAAATAATTATAAACTCCTGATGTTAACTTTCTTATAAATCCCGCACGTGCAAGAAGCTTGTGTGAAATAACTTCAGCATCAGCAGGGTACTCTCTCATAGTTTGTACAAACATTTTAGACATTTTCATAGTTGTAAAATCCTTCTTTTATTATGCATAAATTTTATCACAAAGAAATATTCATGTCATTATCTACAATGAATGCGTTTTGCAAATTCATATACAAAAAAACACCGCCTGACTAAATCAAAAAATGGATAAAAAGCACAGCTTTTTCTAATTTTTTGATTTGCTTAAACTGAAAAAAGTCAGACGGTTAGTATAACACGTAGTGCTGATTCGGATACTGAACACTTTATTGGTTATACCGGTACTTGTTCGGTTTCTGGTAATACTATTACTATGGGTGATTCTAGCTGTACTATTGCTCCTGTTTGTTCTCATAAATTAACTGCAACTTATGACCCTAAGGGGTGTACTGCTCCTTCTGTTAGCGAATTCCTTAAAAGTGGGGATTCTAAAACTTTGACTGCCGCTTTAAAAACTAATGACGCTCAAAATACTTATAAATTTAATGGTTGGAGTGGGGATTCTTCTTCTTCTAACCAATCTATTTCTGTAACGATGGCTGACAAGTCTTTGTCTTATCTGGCTAACTGTAGTAATAACCCGCTACCTTTTATCACGGTTTCTCATGATGGTTCTTGTGAATCCGCTTCTGGGGGTGGGCAATTGTCTGCTACTTCAGGTTCTAAAGATATTTCTGCTACTCCGGTAGCTCATGGATCTTTTATTAGATGGACTACAAATTGTGACAGCATTGCGGATCCATCAAGCCCTTCTACTTCTGCATCTACGGATCATGATTGTAAGGCTGTTGCTACTTGTGGCAGTGCGCCTACTCACACTCTTTACGTTTCTTATATTGATTCCGCTGCCGGCACCGTTACTCCTTCTTCTGTTCCGGGCTTGACTCAGGATTCTCAATATTCGCCTATTAGTACTAAATTAGCTTCTTCTGATTATAGGTTATCTACTACTCAAACTCAATGGGTCGCTGATACTTGTACTCTTAACTCATCTTCCGGTGATTCTAACTCCGTTAAGGCTATGGGAGACTCTGATTGTCATGTTAAAATCGCTACTAACAAAAAACATTTACTGACCGTTAAAGTAGATAATGCAGACGTTCTTGCTGCATTGACAGATGGCTCTGGTGCTAACCTTGTGGCTGCTTCTGCTCCTCCTGTTTCTACAAAGTTATTTGTTAATGATAAAGCTAATATATCTTTATCTCTATCTTCTGCAGCTATTTCTGCTGATAAAGCTTTGAATAATATGTCTGACTGGAATTTCTCTGCAGATACTTGCTCTGTTGATTCTTCCGGACATGTTACTATGGGAGATTCTGATTGTACTGTCTCTATTACAGGCGTAAAATCTCCTAAAAATCTTCATAAATTAACTGTTACTCCTATGCCTTCGGCAGGTGGTAACCCTTACATAGGAACTATCGGCACTACTGTTGCTTATTTTAATCAAGGCGATTCCGCTTCTATTACAACTAACCCTAATTCTGGTTATAAAGTTGATTCCGCTTCCGCTTCCGGTTGTGCCTCTGGACCTACTCTGGCTTCTGACAACTCTTCTGCTTCTATTACTATGGCCGCTACTGATTGTAATGTTACTATTATGTATGCTAATATACCTACAGCTTCTACGTATAATATAACACTTACTGATACATTCCAAGGAACATCAGCCGTTCGTAGTATGACCTCAGATGCTCCATCAGGTACAAGCTTTTTTGATACTGTGTATACTTCAACCTACAAACACTATGATGGTGGGGATGAAGAAACAGACAGTCAAACAACAAATATTTCCAATGGAACAACTTGGATAAAGTATGACAATGGTTGGGGCAATGGCATTGGGCAAGGCAATGATGCTGATGGAAATTATGAAATATGTAAAGAAACATCATACCAATCATATACATTAAAAACACCTAGTGGTAAGGTATACACTGGTAATTATTCAGGAGGGGTAGTAAATGGATTCCAAATAGTAACCTCTGAAGGTACCTTTAATATCTCTCATGAAGTTGAAGTAAAAACCATTCCGGTTTCTGCTGATAATTGTACAGTTACAAGTGGCGATTATTATACGGTGCTGCCTGATGGATATAATACAGATAAATATCATACTATAGCCGTTTCATGTATCGCCGGTGTAAGTGGTTCGGTCAATATATCTGGTACAGTACGACGCACAACTTATGATGCTAACGGAAAGGCTACTATAACACAAACGCCGTTTTCAACTGTAGCAAACCCTACTGCAAGTTGGACTGACGTTGAGCGATATCCAAACAAAGATGATTACGGTAGAGCTAATGGATATACCACAGATACACTTAATTTAAAGTATATTTTATATATTAATGGACAAAAAATAAAAGAATGGTAATCAAAGACCAAAGAAGGTCGGGCAAATGCCCGATCTCTTTTGTTTATTATTTTACATAGTTCTTAACGTATGTATCGACTGACATAGTAGAGGATGGAAGAGGATTTTGTATAATATAAATGGTATCATTATTATACATTTTTTTGTTTACTTTATATTGGATACGATATTTAGAATGATCTTGATATGTATTACCATAAGCACTTGCAGTACAATTGCCTTGTCCATATGATTGAGCACAGTCATAATATGATGAACCATCATAACTTAGCGTACCGTGTATTCTTAAATATATACTAAATTGTCTATTCATATCACCATAAGTACGGCACGTTTCGCCACTAGTTTGCCAATATGTACAACTTTGATAATCTGAAGTATCAACCAAATATGGAGATATATAAGTTGTACCATCTGCATCTGTGCCTACAGAGTCACCAGAGAATGGTAACCAATCGCAAGACATTGCACTGCTTGGCGTAAATGATGAATCTGGTATTACACCTGCAATCATTCTGCTATACTCAACAAAATTTATACTTATAGAGTGGGACATAGTAGCACAAATATTTATACCACCTGAGCTTCCGCTTCCGCTTCCGCTTCCGATAGGTTTGTATGAGTACTGAACAACACAATCTTTACCTGCCATCTTGACTTGTATGCCAGGATCACTTGAATTTATAGGATTTGTTATTTGTGTAACAGTACACCCTCCACTTGCAACATCCCATGATTTTATTGGATATGGAGCTGAATAGAATAATGCCGTAATAGTTGCATTAGAATCTTGTGCATTAATAGTATATGATGATTGTCCATTTCCAGAGCCAACATCAGTAGGTGAACGCATTGTCAAATAATAATAACTGCCAACGCCACTGCCGTCATTATTATTTCTTTCTATGTATAACTTAGGATTTGTTCTTGGAATACAAGTAGCATTATTATTAAATGAAGCATATACAGATGCATCAGAATCTTTCATTGTAAATATAGTATATGCGGTTTGGGCTGATATAGAGCCACCAGAAATTTCCCAATGACTAAATACTGGAGCAGACTGTTGTTCTCCAACTGCATTTTTATAAGGTAAGCCTGCAACACTAAGACCAATTGTTTCTCCAGCAGCCAATTGGTATGTTTTTGTACATGAACAGTCACTTGAACCTATAGGCGCAACGGAACAATCGCTGCCATTCAAAACAGTTTGATAAGGATATTTAACAGTTAAAGTATGTTTTGCTGTACTTGATACAGTAGGAGCAATAGTACAATCAGTAGCTCCCATAGTGAAGGTAGCCGGATTATCAGTATTAGGGAATGCCGAACAATCACCTGAAATTTTAGTCCATCCTGAGAATGCGTACCCTGAAATAGCTGTAGCAGTAACAGAGCCTGAAGTTGCATGAGCGTCCAAAGTTTGTGAAGCCGGAGCTGCAGAAGCTTCAGTTATAGAGTTAGCATATAAATGAATTGCATTTTTAATAAATGGATTTTTAATTGTAATAGTACAATCATCATCACCCATCTTAACCGTGCCAGATGAATTTAAAGAACAACTTCCACTAACAGAAGCATTAGCAACCCAAGTAGAATTATCTACTGTAGAAACAAAATCTGTTATAGGAAATCCATTAGCAGTTCCACTTAAAGAAGGTGTTATAGTTGCTGTATCATTGACAAAAAGTTTATAAGTAAGAGGCGTAGAGCCAGAAGTAGAGAATGAAGAACCATTTACGGAACCAGATAAAGACAATGCTCCATAAGATTCATAGCCAGTACTTCCTTCTACTTTAACGGAAAGTAAATGTTTTTTGTTAGTAGCGATTTTAACATGACAATCGGAGTCGCCCA
>JALCDS010000010.1 GCA_022641775.1 Clostridiaceae bacterium | reverse complement strand
GTTGATGCAAAGAATGTTATGTTCCGAAGCTGAAATTGATACTCAAAGACTTAACACCGGCAAAATGCAACAAAAGGATTGGGAAAAACTAGCTAACGCAATGAACTTGTTTGCAGAAGCTCCGATTTATATTGATGATACATCTGGTTGCACATTGACAGATATCAGAGCAAAATGTCGAAAATTAAAAATGGCAGAACCAAATTTGGGATTAATCGTAATCGATTATATGCAGTTGATGGAAGGTTCAGGAAAAGAAGATCGTATGCAACAGATTTCTTCAATTTCCAGAGGCTTAAAGACTCTTGCACGTGAACTTGATTTACCTGTAATTGCACTGTCACAGCTGTCTCGTCAAACAGAAAACAGAACAGATAAACGTCCGATGTTATCAGATTTGAGGGAATCAGGTGCAATTGAACAGGATGCCGATATTGTAATCTTTATTTATCGTGATGAATACTATAGAAAAATAGATTCTGAAGAAGAAGAAGCTGCAAAAGCAGTATCAAAAGGTGAATCAGAAATTATTATTGCAAAACACAGAAACGGTCCTGTAGGGACTGTCAAATTGTTGTTCCAAGGCAATATTACAAAATTCAAAAACCCTATTAAAACTGATGCGTTTTAGCGCGAGCGAGCTGAGGGTGGACAGGCACGCAAGGGTGCGTGACTGTTGAAACCCGTTAATAGCGAGCGAGTAAGAAGCGCGAGCGAGCCAAGTGCGTAGGCTTGGCTGATGGAATAAACAAAGTTTATGTAATCAGACAACCGAAGGCACGTTTAAGGCGAACGAGTAAGAAGCGCGAGCGAGCTGAGGGTGAAGAAACTTTGCGAAAGTGATGAAAACTTAGAACATTTTACTTCGTTCAGTCCTGATTTGTTCAATGATTTCAGGATAATTCCCTCGTGTCAAATCTCCTACGGATTTATAAAGCTTTAGAATTGCCTGTTCAATATTTTTGCTATTCATACTGACCATATCACTCGCCATTTCAGGATTTGACATAGCAAGTCTGGTCATATCACGAAATCCGCTTGAGGCCAACTGCATGGCAAGAGGATTATCTTTTGCCGCTAAAAACAATGCTTGCGCTATAACCATCGGCATGTGTGAAATTAATGCAACGGCTTCATCATGATGTTTTGCATCTGTAAAAATCGGTTCCGCTCCTAAAACTTTGATAATGTCAATTAAAATATTATTTTCAGGTTCTGAAATTACAGCCCATTTTGCATCTTTAAAAAGTCCTATAAATGAATTCTCAAAACCTTTTTTCTCCGTTCCTGCCATAGGATGTGACGGAATAAAATTATATTTATATTTTTTAGCAGTTACAAATTCTTTTAAGCTGCAAACATCCGTTACAAGAGTATTTTCAGATAAATATTGTTCTATCTCATCAAGAATTTTTAAAGTTTTGTTCATTGGGGAACATACAAAAACCAAGTCACAATCTTTCAAAACTTCATAGGTTTTAAAAATATTTTCACCGTTTTGAGAATTTGAAACTGCAACAATATCATAAGATTTCGACTTTAATTCCTTAAAAATCGAACCGCCTATTAAACCTAAACCAATTACTCCAATTTTCATAAAATAATTATAACATACAAATCGGAATTACTCTACATCGGTAATGGACAATACTTAAATATTTCAAATAAGATATGGATGAAAATAAAACGAAAGGAGCTTTTTAATGGACGAAAAAAAAGAAATTTGCCCGATTTGCAATCATCCATGGACCAGACACATAATCATCGGAGTTATGGTATTTTTAGGCGCATTTGCAGCTTTTTATGTAGTGAGCGATATGTATTTTAAAACAATCTTGTCACCTGAACATCAAATGAAACGCATGGAAAGACAATTTATGCACAATCAACATCAAATGGATAGAAGAATTAATCGTGATTTTGAACAAGGTGAACATCTTTACCAAAAAGAAAATGAAGTTATACATATGCTAAAAACTGACGATAATTACCAAATTATTATTGATTTGAGTGCATTTGATAATAGCGTAAGAAACGTGGAAACAAAAGTAAACGGTAATATTCTATCTATTGAAGGCGCCGGAATAAAAAATACAAGAAATGGTGAAAAATTGGTTAAATTTGAGCAAAGTTATATGTTTGGGAATAATGTAAAATTAAATGAAATGACCAGAAAACATGAAGGTGATTTTTATATAATAACTTTACCAATTGAAGATTAAAATTTTGTTTCTCTCTCGATATGTACAAAAAATAAGCCCTCAAAATATTTTGAGGGCTTTTCAGATTCTATAAGAATCCATAAATTCTGTCTCCAAATCTCGGTAGTCGCTATTCTTTGGCTATCCCGGCATCATGAAATTTTAACAAATTGCCAAGATTCCACTCTCTGAGTTTTGCATCTTCTATCGTATTTTTGATATCCTCCAGTTCAGACATCAAAGTCATAAGACTTTTCCGTTGATCTGTGTATGCTCTATTTAATGCTACCTGTTCAATATCTTCTTCACACCACATTGGTGTAAAACTTTTTGAATTAAGAAATTTTTCAATATCTTTTCTCATAAATTTATCCTCTAATTTGTTTCTTTCTGACTCATAAATGAACGAATCAAATCTAACATATCAAAATTACCATATTTAAATGTGTACATTTGGTTTGCATAATCAGGGTTAACGATTTTTTGTAATTCCAACATTTCTTTGTAATTCAATGAATTAAAATCAAAACTGGTCATTTCACCGTAATCAATCATCAAATCTTCCATATCCATAATTTTTTTCTCGTTGTCTTCCATTAACACACTCCTTTTTTTGTATTTACATATTTTTATATCGGAGTGTTTTTGGTTAAACTTTAAAGTTTTTCTTTTTTTGTTACATATATTTACAAACAAAAAAGACGGAATGTTTTAATTTCCGTCTTTTTTTATTTACTTATTCAGCTTATGCAGCTAATTCTAATTTGTCTTTAGGATGAATCATTACGTGATAGTGATCTTTTTCCCATTCAAGTTGGTTATCTTTCATAATGACGTTTACTTCTTCCATAATTTCTTTGTCTGTTGGTTTAACTCCATTCTTTTCTGTCAAATGAGCCTTTGCTATATTCCAAACATTATCACCTTTTTTAACGATGTAATCAGTATTTTCAGGTTCTGTTGGTTCAGTCGGTTCAGTAGGAGTAACTTCCGGTGTTGTTGGTTCAGTCGGTACAGTCGGAGTTGTATCTACTGTTGGTGTTGTCGGTGTTGTATCTACTGTAGGTGTTGGAACAACTGTTGGTGTTGTCGGAGCTTGTTCATCTTTTGAGCCTGAACATGCTGCATATATACCTGCACCTGCAGCTGTTAACAATGCTGCACCGATTGCAAATTTACCTTTTTTACCTTTAAAGAATTTGCCGAGTTTGCTGAAGAAACCACCTTCGGATTTTGAATCTTTTACGCTTTGCAACATTTCATCATAAACTTTGCCATCTCTATGAGGGTATATGCTTGAAAATTCTGTTGGTTTTGCAGGATTTTCAATTTTTAAACCGCCAATTTCAGTTTTTCCATTATTTTTGTTAAGCATTTCTTCATAAACTGTTCCATCTCTATGAGGGAATGTACCTGAATTTTCTACAGGTTTTTGAGTCGGAGCTTCCGGTGTTGCAGGATTTGCTGTATTAGTTCCGCCTAATCCACCTTTTTGTTCAGGAGCTGGTTGGTTTTTAAGCATTTCCTCATAAACTGTTCCATCTCTATGAGGGAATGTACCTGAATTTTCTACAGGCTTTTGAGTCGGAGCTTCCGGTTTTGTAGGATTTGCTGTATTAGTCCCACCTAATCCGCTTTTTTGTTCAGGAGCTGGATCTGGCTTAATAGAATGCGGCGGAATTTTATTACCTTTGCCATCTTCAACTTGAACTCCATTTACAAATGTTCCTAAATTAGTAATTGGTTCCGGTTCCACATGTTTCCCATTTACAAATGTTCCCAAATTAGTAATTGGTTCCGGTTCCACATGTTTCCCATTTACAAATGTTCCCAAATTAGTAATCGGTTCCGGTTCTACGTGTTTTCCATTTACAAATGTTCCTAAATTTATTGGTTTTTGCGAAGCCGATTTAGAAATTTTTGAATCTTGTGGAAAAATTGTAGGTGCTTGTTGAGCAACCGGTTGACCTATTTTTTGATTTAAATAATCTGCGTATGTAAACTCTTTTGTTGTAGATGCAGCCTTTTGAGCAAAAGTTGATAAATCAATCTGATGTGTTTGAATATACGCTGCAATTTCTTTTTCACCCATTATCATTTTGTGGTCAAAAGTCACCAAAGATTTAACTTTTCCGTTTTGTATGTGAAAAGTATTTCCACCTTTTTCAAAAACTCCGTTAACTTTGGTATCTGTTGTTGTTGAAACATTTTTTCTGTTTTTGGCAATATTGCCCATGATGTCGTAATAACTTCCTAATCCGTCAATACTCATAGTAATTTTCTCCTTTAATTTTCCTCTAATCTTTTTCCCCAAAAAGATTGATATTTTCCCCGTACCTATATAAAGAAATTTTTAATGGAGAAATTGCATGTAAAATAAGAACTTTTAAAGAATTGAAAGTTCAAAATAAAGTTATATCAATAATTTACAGATAGTTAACAATTGTTTACAATATTGTTATATTATCTCGAGTTATGATTGCATCGTAATTTTTAAAGCCCAAAATCTTCATAATATCGTTGGAATGAGCGCCTAAAACTTTTTTGCAAGATTCAGAATCATAATTCACAATTCCTCTGGCAAATTCACAACCTTCTTCATCCAAGATAGATATTACATCTCCTTTTTTAAAGGTATTAATAACTTCCAACACCCCTATCGGCAAAAGACTGGTTTCATTTTCGATAAGTGCTCTTTTGGCACCGTCATTAACTTTTATCTTCCCGATAATATTTGTTGCATAACCTATCCAACGTTTTTTATCTGAAAGACCTTCCGTTTGTGGCAAAAACATTGTTCCAAAATCACCGCCTTCAAATATTTTCTTGATAATAAACGGTTCTTTTCCATTCGCAATCAATACTTTACTTCCAAAACGAGTAACAAGACGCGCCGCTTCTAATTTTGTTGCCATTCCTCCACGTCCACCGTCAGAAGCCCCAGAACCCATCGCTAAAACCTCATCTGTAACTTCCGGAATTTCTCTTATTATTTTTGCATCTTTATTTAATTTTGGGTTTTTGTCATAAAGCCCGTTTACATCAGACAATATCACCAACAAATCGGCATCAAGTTCACTTGCCACAAGTGCTGACAACTTATCATTGTCGGAAAAACATACTTGCATATTTTCATACATTTCATCCAATTCAACCGTAGAAACGGTATCATTTTGGTTTATAACAGGAATAACACCAAGCTCTAGAAGTTTACTTAATGTTGTTCTTAAGCTCAAATATTTTTTTCTTAAAGAAAAATCATCTTCTGTCAAAAGAATTTGTGCTGTTACAAGATTATATGTATCAAACCCACTTTCATAAATAGACATTAATTTGCCTTGACCTATAGCCGCACATGCCTGTTTTAGGGCAGTACCTGTTGTATCTTCAAGGCTCAACCTTTTTTTGCCCAGTCCAACAGCACCTGACGTTACAATGATTACTTCTTTACCCCTTTTTACCAAAGCAGCAATATCTTCAATAAATGCAAATATTCTTGGCAACGAAACAAAACCGTCGTCACCTCTCAATATATTTGTTCCAAATTTAAAAACAATTCTTTTTGCATTTATAAATTCTTTTCTGTCCATGAGTTATATCCTATTTTTTAAAAACTTCTGCAATCGATTTTTTGTAATCAGGTCTCAAAATACCTTTTTCTGTGATAATTCCGGTGATTAATTCATTAGGAGTTACATCAAAACCCGGATTTATAATTTTTACACCTTCTGCACAAATCCAATCACCGTTGATATGAGTAACTTCATCATGAGAACGTTCTTCAATAACAATTTCATCACCAGTTTTGATTGATGTATCAATAGTTGATAGAGGAGCTGCTATATAAAACGGTACATTATGGTATTTTGCAGCAATTGCAACTGTATAAGTTCCAATTTTGTTTGCCGTATCACCATTTGCTGCAATTCTATCAGCACCAACAACAACCATATCAATCATACCTTTTTTCATAAAATATGAACACATTCCGTCACTTATCAAAGTCGTAGGAATTCCATCCATTGTAAGTTCTAAAGTCGTAATTCTTGCACCTTGTTGGCGAGGTCTGGTTTCATCTGCAAAAACCTGAATCGTCGGATCATTTGCAAACGCAGAACGTACAACTCCGAGTGCTGTTCCATAACCTACAGTTGCTAATGCACCTGCGTTACAGTGTGTCAAAATTGTTGCACCTTTTGGGACAACTGTTGCACCATAATCACCTATTTTTTTATTTATTTCAATATCTTCTTTTTCAAGTCTGATACCGTTTTGTTTCAATTCTTCAACAATACCGTTGATATCAGATTTTGAATTTTTAATTAATTCTTTTTGTTGTTCAACTGCCCAACGAAGGTTTACGGCAGTAGGACGACAAGTTATCAAGTAATCGGCTCTATCCAAAAGTTTTTTCACAAATTCTTCTCTGGTTAATTTTTCTTTTTCAAGCTCTTGAGCATAAAGAACCACACCATGAGCACCGGCAACACCAATAGCAGGAGCACCTCTGACAATCATAGTTTTTATTGCATCATACATTTGTTGACCGCCGGTAATATTTACGTATTCATACTTTTTGGGCAACAAAGTTTGATCAACCATTCTTGAATATGTATCTTTCCATTCAATTGTTCTTATTTTTGATTTAAATTCTGCCATTTTTATTTCCTTAATTTATGTGTATTACAATTTAAATTCGTTATCACCGCCATTAAACGGATGAGTTTGATTTTGCGGATAAATTTGTTGTTGAAAATTTTGTTGAGGCGGGAGTTCAGGTTTTTGAATAGATTTCAAAAATTCCATACCGTAATATGTCAAAAATCCTCCGAAAGCATTTGTCGTAGCGCATAAAATTGCCATAAAAATAACCAACATCAAAATTACGCCAAAACTTCCAACGCCTAAAAACAAAGAGATTCCATATTGCATATAAAGATGAAAAATTCGTCCCAAAATAGCAACCAATGGCAAATAAATTATTGAAAACCCAATAAATGAAATAAAGCCTATAATCGCACCTGTCACGATACTTTCTTTATTTGAAGAAATATCCAGCAATTCAACTTTGAGCATAAACCACATAATAATTGCGGCAGCACAAAACATTAGAATTATAAAAGAAAGTGTTCCTAAAAACGGAATAAGTGTAATAATCCCTAAAACACCACCGAGTAATAAACTGAGAATTGCAAGTTGTCTTAAAACAATTATATTCATAATCTCTCCTGCTTTTATTTTATTGTAACACATAAATTTGCATTTTCTTTAATAAATATGATATATTTCAAGTATGAAAAAAATGGTATTCAAAAAAATTGTAAGTTATTTGTTGTTGGTAATGCTCGTAATGTATTTTATAACAGGATTTGCAATGACAAGACAATTCGGATTTGACCATATAATGTCACGTCATCTTGCGCATACAATCCATCTAAATATGACGATTCCATTTGTAATTTTGATAATCTTGCACGTATTTATATACATAAAATCCGATATAAAAAAATTATTCAAGTCAAATGGAAGAAAAAATGCGCCAAAAAAGTAACGAATTAGAAAAACTTATTTATTCCTTTAATGAAAAAGAAATTGATTTTTATCTCAATTCAATAAAAAGTGTCCGATCAAATTACGAAAAATTCTTCAAAAAATAAAATTTAAAACTAGTCGTTAATAGCAAATTTTATTTTAAACCCGAGAATATTAAATTTTTTTATCTTTCTGCCGTTTTGATATTCATTTTTCACAGAAAAAAACATTTGAAGAAATTTTTGGATTATTTTACTCTTTTTAATAGCCTTGTTTTGTTCCGTGAAATAAAATTTGACATCAGACATTTGCAATTCCTGCAATTTGTCGGAAATTATGTAACCAGATAAATATCCTTCTTGTTGAACGATATAAGAATAGAATCTCTCTATTGCATGAGAAATTGTCCCATCACTACAAAGTGGTTCTTCAGGAAAATCTGAATATTGCCAATTTTTATCAAGTAGCAATTTTAAAGCTTTACCTCTTACCCAAAACATTGAACCAAATGGGACTATTGGATGATTATCAAATGGAATTGTCAGTCCAAAACTTTTATATAATTTTTGTAAATTGGCTAAATTATTCTCATTAATTTCATCACCATACATTTTGTAATAATCAAAATTAAACATTAAAGTTGGAACAAGCAAACCTATATGTTTATTTTCATTAAATATATTTAAAACATTTTCAACATATTGAGGACTTTCTAAACAAGATTTGAAACAATGTTCTGAAAATTCATATCCGATGAAGAGATTAGTAGCAGTTGGAGTTTTTTATCATGCATACAACAAACATAATCATATTGAGCAAAAACATCTTTACAAGTAACTAGATAAGCAGACACATCTCTTCCTCTGTTTGGTTTTACTCTTATTTCGAGTTTATTACAAGGAAAATTTTTAAAAACTTCTGCACATCTTTTTTTAGTATCTTCTCTGGATACAACAATATAAATATCAGAATATTCCGGCATAGATTTTGCATAATTATAACAATACTCAACTAAATCAGGATAATATATATACAAAATTAATGCTATTTTACAATTATTGGCTTTTTCTTTTTCTACATATTGATTTGATAGTATATAATTACATCTAAAACATTGTTGAATCTCAGACATCGGTTGAGTATTAATTATATCTTCATAAATCATATCCGTATTATATTCAGTTTTGTTTTTTAAAAATGCAATAACTTTATTAACTTGATTTGAAGGTTGTTCATTAATTAGAACGTCAAAAACTCCACAAATTTCTTTTCTCTTTATAACGGGTAATTTATAATTACAAATTAAATCATAAGATTTTAACATCGGATTGGACAAACTTAAATTGACATCAATATAAGAATCTGAAATAAAACCTTTATTTTCAAAATATTTTGTCATTTTTGTTTCTAATATTTTAACTATTTTTTTATAATCTGAAAGTTTTGGTAAATTTTTCCAATATTTTTGAAATTCTACATTCATAAACATATTTTTTTTGAAAACAAGGAAATATGACTGAATATGTTCAAACATTTGTGCATATTTTGGATGTTTTGTAATACCCCAAAAATCACAAGGGCGTTTTTCCATAGTGTCAAACATCTCATTAAATGGGTAAATTGGACCATAACAAGTAGTATTAGTTAAAATCAAATTGTCATATTCTTTCAATACATCATATCCAATATGTTCAATTCCGGCTTTATATCCCGCAAAATCTAATCCTTTATTTTCTCTTTTAATATATTCAATATTTAATTTTTTAAGTTTACAAATACTGTCAGAAGATATTTTTCCATTTACTACTACAAGTATTTTTTTTGCAATTTGTTGTAACCCCTTTAGGTAATATTCAACATAGTCTCTTAAAATACCATTCTTTTCCCAAAATACACAAATAGCAATTTTATTGGTTATCATTCGGTATATTCCTCTTCTATAAATTTTATTAATACAAAATCACTTTTGTATAATATAACAAATATATTTTTTATTTAATAATTTTAAAAAAATAACATAAATTGCCCATTCAACATTTACGGATTATACTATTATCATTATGAAAAACGTTAGACAAACAAATATTAATATTCACAGAGATTCTTGGGTCGAAATCAATGTTGAAAATGTAGCGTATAACATGCGCTCTATAAAAAATAACACACCCAAAGGAATAAAACTCCTAGCCGTTGTTAAAGCTGATGCTTATGGACATGGTGCAGTTATGCTTGCTCCGACACTTTTGGCGTCCGGCGCTGATATGCTTGGCGTTGCATCAATTGATGAAGGTATTGACCTTCGTAATGCAAAAATTAATGCAGATATTTTAGTTTTGGGCGCAGTTCCTGTTTGGGCAGTTGAATCTGCCGTTAATGCAGATGTAGCAATTTCTATTTTTTCAGAAGAACATTTAGAAGCTTGTCGACAAGCATATCTTAGAACAGGGAAAAAAGTTAAAGCTCATGTTAAACTTGATACAGGCATGAATAGAATCGGAATTGCACCTGAGCGTGCGCCTGAATTCATTAAACGCGTTCAAGCTTGCGATTACATAGATTTGTTGGGCGTATTTACACACCTCGCTGCAGCAGAAGAACGTGATGAAACTCAAAAACAAATCGATAAATGGAATTATGTAATTTCAAATATTGATACAGAAGGTCTTTTACTGCACATATTAAACACTGCAGGCGCTATGTGTTATGACGTACCAAATTCTAATATGTATAGAGCAGGTATTGCATTGTATGGGCTTTATCCTGATCTCCCACCGGATGGAGATATTAGAAAACCTGAGCTTAAACCTGTAATTTCTTTAAAAGCACGTGTTGTAAATATTCATACAGCACATAATGGCGATGGCATCAGTTATGGTCACACATACCGTGCTAAAGGAGAAAGAACTATTGCGACGGTTCCTCTAGGATACGCTGATGGAGTACCCAGACTATTGTCAAACAAAATTTTCGGAACTATTTCAGGCAAAAAAGTTCAACAAGTAGGTAATATCACAATGGATCAAATGATGTTTGATATTACAGGAATTGATGTCAAAGTCGGTGATATAATCACGGTTTTGGACGAAAATAATTCAATAGATGAGTGGGCAAAAATTTTAGGAACAATTAACTACGAATTGACTTGCCGACTTAAAGTTCGTTTGCCAAGAATTTATACAAGGTAAAATTTATGGAAAACAATTTCGATATAGGAATAATCGGGGGTGGACCTGCCGGATACACTACAGCTCTTCATTCAAAGGAAGAAGGGTTTTCTGCGGTTCTTTTTGAAATGGATGAACTTGGTGGAACATGCCTGAATAAGGGATGTATTCCGACAAAAGCCATTTTACATTCAGCTCAAATGTATAAAGAAATGAAAAATTCTACTAATTTAGGAATAAATGCAGAAAATGTTACCGTTGATTTTCAAAAAGTTATGGAACGCAAAAATGAAATCGTTCTTAAACTTCGTAAAATGTTGGAATTGTCAATTAAAAATAGTGGGACAACCGTTATAAAGTTACATGCAGAAATAATTGATAACAATAAAATCCGAGATAACGAAGGAAATATATATAATTGTAAAAAAATTATTATTGCAGTTGGTGCTAAACCGCGTGAAATTAAAGGTTTAGAATTTGACCATAAACAGATTTTATCTTCTGATGATGTTTTAAACCTTGAAAAACTACCAAAAAGCATCACGATAATAGGTTCAGGTGCAATCGGGATTGAATGGGCAAGAATTTTTTCTAATTTTGGAGTTGAAACAACAATTGTTGAAATGGCAGAACATCTTTTACCAATTGCAGATATTGAAGTTTCAAAGAGGTTAGAAAGAATTTTCAAAGGAGAAAAAGTTAAATTTTACCTAAATAATTGTGTTGAAAAAGTTGAAAAATCAGAAAACAATGTTAAATTAACGTTAAAAACAGGCGAAGAAATTAATTCAGAATGTGTTTTGGTTGGTGTAGGACGAGAAATAAACAATTTTGAAAACCACAATGCAACAGTATTAGGTGATGCATCACGTGGTATTCAACTTGCACATTTTGCTTCTAAACAAGCACTTGAAGAAATTAAAGGAATCCATTTTGATAAAACTCTTGTCCCATCAGTTGTGTATGGTACTCCGGAAATTGCTTGGGTCGGCGTTCGTGAACAAGATTTGGAACCTGACACTTATAAAAAATCCATGTTATTAATATCTTCTCTTGGAAAAGCTCAATGTGATAATGCAACAGAAGGTTTTATCAAAATTTTGTCACAAAACGACAGAATTGTTGGTGCACATATAGTTTCAAATGAAGCTTCTGCATTAATAATGGAGATATTAATTGCAATGCAAAATAATATCTCCATTGAGAAACTTAAAGAAATCTGTTTCCCTCACCCGACATATTCGGAAGGGATTTTTGACAGTTTATTCAAATTGTAAAACTATTGTCCGTTATAACCTTTGTATTCGTTAAAACCGCCAAAGTTATAATATGCATTCATATCAGGACCTTGGTATTCATTACGACGGAACCAATGTCTTTTTGTTTTGCCGGAAGTCTTTGTTGAAGATGTTTGTGCAATTTGAGTTGTTGTTCCTTGAACATATCCTGAGCTATACATTCCTTCAACTTTTTCTCTTTCAGCTCTGTAAGTATCGCCATCAAGTGCCATTACAGCTGTTGTTGTAACTGCTAATAACATCAAAATTGATAAAACTTTTTTCATTTGTGTCATCTCCTGTTTATTATTTTAATTATATTATACCATATTTATACAATTTTATAAACACTCTGGCAATATTTTTTTTGTTAGTATATAATCTTTTGTAACAAATAGTTAAGAAAAAAAGGATTTAATATGCTGGAAAATTCAAAACAAATCACGGATATACTTGAAAATGATGGGGTTATAGCTTTTGTAACGGATACTGTTTGGGGGTTGGGATGTTTACCAAAAAGTGAAAAGGCTGTTAAAAAAATTTATGAAATAAAAAAACGTGAACCTCAAAAACCTTTAATATTGATGTCAAATGAAGTTTACAATTTGATTGAATATGTAAAACAACCTATCCCACAACCGGCACAAAAACTTATAAAACAATATTTTCCGGGAGCTTTAACTGTTGTTTTAAACAAAAGTAAGGAAACTCCTGATTTTGTAACATCAAATATGCCGACAGTCGGAATTAGAGTTCCAAATAACAAGATTTTTGCTGAAATTTGTGAAATTACACCGGGTCATGTTCTTGCAACAACCTCTGCAAATCTTTCACATCAACCTTCTGCAAAAAATTATACTCAGGCATATGAAAATATGCATAATCTTGCAGATTTAGTTATTGAAGATTATGGTGAAACATGCGATGGTTTAGAATCTACTGTATGCGGAGTATTTGATGATGAAAATGTAAAGATATTCAGGCAAGGGGCGATAAAATTATAGAAAGATAAAAGAGAGGACTTTTATGATAGATAAAGCTAACGTTACTAATGCAGAACAAACAGGGGAAGATTTTCATCAGTTGTATTACAAACATATAGAACCATTAATAACTCCATACGAAAATGATAGAGTAAAGTCTTTAATTAAAGTTTGTATAGAATTAGTTCTTCTTACAGTTTTTTTACCTTTAACGTTTTATCTTATATATAACTTGTTAAAAACATACCTTTTTATGACTGATGACATCAATGAATATATAATTTTAATAGGAATTTTGATTTATGCAATTTGGTGTTCAATCATTTACTATTCTGCAAGCGAAAAAATTCGAGAAAAAGCAAAAATTCATATTCTAAAACCAATGACAAAATTGTTAGGACAAATTGACTGGACAGATAATACCGTTGTTCCGATGAAAGAAATTCAAACTTTCGGGTTTGCAATGAGAGCAACCTCAGATACAACAGATGATGCGTTTACAGGTGTCCTTGAAGATGTACCCGTAAATATTCAAGAGACTGAACTAGAACACTCAGAGGGTTCGGGCAAAAACAGACATTCTGTTACTGATTTCAAAGGAGTTGCAATTATTTTAAAAATGAATAAAACTTTTACAGGTAGAACTCTGGTTTTACGTGATAAAGGTCAGGTTTTGGGACTTAATATAAATAACAAAACTTATGGTGGAATGGAAAAAGTAGCATTAGAAAGTATTGAATTTGAAAAAGAATTTGAAGTTTATTCTACAGATCAAGTTGAAGCTCGATACATTTTAACAACATCTTTTATGGAAAAATTAGAAAATATTAAAAACTTTTTTAATGCAAAATATGTTGAATGTGGATTTTTTGACGGTGAAATCCTGATTCTTTTACATACAAATAAAAATTTGTTTGAAGTTGGTGATTTAATCCACTCTTTTAAAAATAAAAGAATGTACGAAGATGCTTACAATGAAATAAAATCTATAACAGACATGATTAAACATTTAAAATTGAATATTAAAACCGGATTATAAAAATTTATAGCAAAATTTTTTATGTTGGATTTTTTTAATAAAGTACCCCTACATATAAAAGAAGAAAGAAAATTATGAAAATTCAACCTATTACAACATTTAAAATTAATTATAATCAACAAAATCAAACTATAAAACAATCACCTGTTAAAGAAAATCAAACAACCTATGCAACTCTCCCTTCTACCAAGCAATATTTGGCATTTACAGGTGGTTACAGTATAAACTTAGCCGAAACCGTTAAAAATCTTGACAACTTGGCAACAAAAACGGGTAAATCCGTTTTCCCTCCACAAATCAGAGAATGGGCTGGCATGGTTTTGGATGAAGGAAATAAGGCAAAAGATACTTTGATTTCTATTCACAAAAAATATTTTGCAAGTTTAAAAGATTGTTTCACTCTTGATGAAGTAAAAGATAAATTTCCGGAATTTAAAGATGTTTTATCCGATAAAGATGTTGAATTTTCAAAAGAATCTTTTGTTAATAAAGTGAAAAAAGGTGAAAACGATTACTTCGATAAAGATGAAGATATGTCTCTCCAACTTTTAAAACTTTATTGGGCAGAAGGATTTTCACTTAATGATTTGAAAAAATATACAGGTGGTCTCGACTTGTATCATACAATCAAAAAATTACATATACCGACTGCAAATAAGGATTACGGACATATTTTAAAATTTTCCGATCCTGAATATAATGAACGCTTGACCCGAGAAATGACAGCAAAACGTCTTGAAGCATTAGAAAAGAAATTTCAACAAGAAACGGGCGAACCGGTTTATATCAAACGCGGTCCGTTGTCTGAGGAACATAAGCAACATATTTCAGAAGGATTATTAAAATATTATGCAGAAAATCCGCAAGCTATATTCAACATGTCTGAAAGACAACGTCAATATTATGAGGATAATCCCGAACAAATAAAAGTTTTTCATAAAGTTATGAAGATGGCTTGGTCTGTTTTTAATGCAAAAGGAATAAAAGATGCCCTGTCAAAATTTATGAAACATAACGGGGAAAAAGAATTTAATACCAATTTTCTTGAACAACCGGAAACATTATCCAATCATCAATCTGCATTAATGAAAAAGTTCTGGGGAACTAACGAATGGGCCAAAAAAGCTTTCTCAAAAAACATGACTTATGCTTGGAAAAAAGTTAAAGAAGAAAAAAATATGTGCATCAAAATTGATATTACCCCAAACAGATTCAAGCAAAAATTTCTTGGTTGGGCACAAAAAAATGGTATTGATGTAAACAAATTCGATTTTGAAACAAAGTATTATCCCCATAATCAAGAGTTAAATAAAAATAATGAAGACTTAAACTATGTAAGCCAATTTACAGGAAAATTTATAGACAGTTGTAAAGGCGATGAAAGTCAAAAATTGGCAAATTCTTATCAACTATCACTCATGAAATTTGGGAGTTATTTAAAAACACTTGAACACTCAAAAGAATCTGCCGAAACTAAATCTTTGGCAACAATGTTGAGATATCTTCTGAAAGAAACTTTATTTGATAGCGATATTAAATTATTGGCATTCACCCAACCAAAAGTTTTTGATTCACAAGAAATTCAAAAAGTTTATGTAAATGTTTTGACAATTCTATTAGATGAAAATCAAAGACCTCTTGCAAAACAATTAAATAAATTTTTAAATGAATCTTATGATTATATGGATACAAACTGGACTGCAGGTGACCCTTATCCATTAAAAGCATCTTACCTTAACTTCTAATTTTTGATTGAAATTAAGATAATATTAAAAATATTGAGCCTCTCTCTAATTTATATTATAATTTACATAATAAGAAGAGAAAGAGGAATATTATGATAGACAAAACAGCCATTATCCACCCATCCGCACAGATTGCAGATGATGCAATTATCGGACCTTACGTTGTTATAGGTGAAAACGTAAAAATCGGAAGTAAAACAAGAGTTATTTCAAATGCACATATAGAATTTGCAGAAATCGGCGAAAGATGTACAATTTCTCCGTTTTCAACAATAGGTTCAGAACCTCAAGATTTAGGGTATAAAGGTGAAGCAACAAAAGTTGTAATAGGCAATGATACTATCATAAAAGAAAATGTAACTATCCATAGAGCTGCTGCATGCGGAGATTTTACAACAAGAATAGGCAACAAATGTTTGTTAATGGTTGGAAGTCACGTTGCACATAATTGCGTTTTAGCTGATGAAGTTATTTTAGCAAACTTGGTAACACTTGGCGGGCATGTTCATGTCGGTTTTGGAGCCTTTGTTGGAGGAATGAGCGTATTCCACCAAAACATCAGAATTGGTGATATGGCAATTATCTCAGGATTTTCAGCAAGTCGCCTTGATATTCTTCCATATTCTAAGGGTGAAGGCAGACCTCCTGTTCCACGCGGACTTAACGTTGTTGCTATGCGTCGTCGTGGTGTTTCTCAAAAAGAGAGAACCGATACAAATGATGCTTTCAAACTTTTAATTTCTAAAGAATACAATACAACTCAAGCTATTGAAAAAATTAAAGCTGAAATTCCGATGAATGACTATATTGAAAAAATGATTACATTTATTCAAGAATCAAAGCGCGGAGTTTTGTTGAAAAACTACAAAACAGGTAATGAATCTTTAGAAAGTGAAGAATAATGGAAACAATTTGGGATAAATATGCAAAAGTTCTTGTTGACTATTCCGTTGATGTTCAAGCCGGAGATTTAGTTTCAATAAGAGCAGAAAGCGTTGAAGCACGCGACCTTGTCAAAGCTGTTTACAAACGTATAATACAAAAAGGTGCACATGCTCTTGTTAGAACGCCTATTATTGATTTAAACGGTGTATTTTTAAAATATGCAAACGATAATCAACTTGATTATGTTGATCCGATTACCAAAATGGAATTTGAAACAGTAAACAAATTTATTTCAATCGGTGCGCCTTTAAATACCAAAAGCATGGCAAAAGCCGATTTGACAAAACTTGCTCGCAGAAGTAAAGCAACAAAAGCTTTATCAGAAATAATTATGAATCGTTCAGCTGACGGTACTTGTAGATGGGTAATTGCAGATGTACCAACAAATGCACTTGCTCAAGAAGCAAAAATGTCATTGGATGAGTATTCTGAATTTTTGTTCAATTCTTGTTATTTGAATTTAGATGACCCAGTTGCAAAACTAAAAGAGCTTGATGAAAAACAAACTAAATGGGCGAATTATCTGAATAACGTTAAACAAATTCATATAACAGGTGATAGGACAGACATAACCTTTAACACAGAAGGAAGAAAATGGATTAGCTGTTCAGGAATGAATAATTACCCGGATGGGGAAGTATTTACCTCTCCTGTAGAAAATGGTATAAATGGTGAAATTTATTTTGATTTCCCTCAAAATTATCATGGTAATTCTGCAGAAGGAGTTCATCTTTGGATAGAAAACGGATTGATTACAAAAGCTATTGCAGATAAAGGTGAAGACTTTTTACACGCAATGATAAATATGGATGAAGGGTCTCACGGAATAGGCGAAATAGCTGTCGGAACAAATGATGAAATCCAAGAGATTACAGGTAATATATTGTTTGATGAAAAAATCGGCGGGGCCATCCATATGGCAGTCGGAGCATCTTATCCGGAAACCGGAGGTAAAAATGTTTCAGGGCTTCATTGGGATATGATTAAAAATATGAAAAACGGCGGAAAAATTTACGCTGATGACAAACTTATCTATGAAAACGGAAAATTTATAATATAAGTTATTTAAAAAAAAGAGAGAATTAAAATTCTCTCTTTTTATTTTATATTATTTACCTTGTTTTGGAGGTATTTGAACCCCTTGAGGTTGTCCTTGAGGTGCTTGACTTTCTTGACCTCCGACTCTGATTGGTTGTTGAGGTTGCTGATTATTCATTCCGCCTTCTTTTTGTAATTTTTGCATTTTCTTTAATAATTTAAGTTCTTTTTTTCTTGCAACTTGTTCTCCGATTGGCATATTAAAATCAGCTTCTTCTAAAGTGTACATCTTTGCCCAACATCCGGGAACAGGCGATTTTTGTGTACATAAACTGTTTCTCCAAGTTGTTCCTGTTTTTTGATCTATCAGGATAGTTAACATATTCCCTGCCGGAACAATTTTGTATCTTTCATTATCATTATTGTTTTGTGCAAGATTTTGAATACACATTACCAATAACAAAATTACTAATATTAAATTTAGTGCTTTTTCTTTCATAATTTCTCCTTACTTTTATTAAGTCTTATTTATTTTACCATAGTTATAGGATATGGGTTTGGTTGAATACATCTTTTATATTTATTTTCAGGTTTACCGAAAAGCATAACATAACTCAATTTATGATTTTCCGGAATTTGTAATTGTTCCTGTAACTCAGGCAAAAATGTCAATGCCCAATAAACAAAACCACACCAGCAAGTTCCTAATCCCAACGATTTTGCATAAAGTTCAAAATAACTTAGCGCAATAATTGGGTCAATATCCTTGCAAGAAGAAGATTCATCAACAGATACAATTACCATATGAGGTGCACCCCTAAATAACAAATCTCTACCATGCTCAATCATTTTGGCAACATCACCGAATTTTTCTACTACCAATTGATTTGATTTTGTTGCTACTGCATTTACAATTGCTGAATTAACTTTATCTCTGAATTTGTTCATAACATCAATATTATCAATAATTGCAAAATGCAAACCTCTGTCATTACAGCCTGTAGGCGGATAATTCAAAACATTTTTTAATTTTTTGATATCTTCTTCTGAAACATTTTCTTGTTTATAGTGCCTGCAACTTCTTCTGGATTGCATAAGATTTAATAATTCTTCTGAAGTAACTTCATCTTTAATGCTTGGGGAATTTTCAGGATTTTTTCCCATAATAGAAATTGCTCCAACAGGACATATACACATACAATGCTGACAACGAAAACATCTGCTTTCTCCACCCGGCAATACCTTTGGGGTTTTATTTTCTCCCAAACCTATCGCCATAACAGAACAATCTTTTACACATAAGCCGCAATGGATACATTTTTCTTTATCAACAACAAATTTCATTTCTGTCATATTTCTCTCCTTAAATTCATTCTAATATTAACAGAAAAATAAAATTGTTGTATTTTTATTCCCGTACTGTCCAAACAACAATTTCATGTTTTGAAGCAACTGTATTTAATCTTTTTAAATATTTTGTAGAATTTTTTCCCATAATCAAGACAACTCCGGGTTGTCTGTTTGTAGATATCCCGTAATATAAGGCTTGTCCTATACTTTCTGCCCATTTTGGAGCAAAATCAAATTCAATCGCATAATCTTTTGTCAAACAATCAACTCTTGCACCATCTTTTAAAACATATTCCATTGTCCCATGATTTGCGTTGCACCATATTCGTTGATAATACTTTTCCGGATTAGAATGTTTCGCAAAACATACATTAGGAATTAACATCAAAATTAAAACTAATAAAAACTTTTTCATAATAATTCTAATATACAATTTTTTTGTTTATATTTAAATTACCCAAAAATATAATAGCCAAACAACTATAAGCTGCTTGGCTATATAAACGTACTTTCAATTATTATAAAGCGAAATCTTTTTCTGCCGGAAGAATTTTTGGAACGCCTTGAATCCACTTTTTAGCATCCGGAGAAGCTTTTGCCCAGTTTACAGAAATTAAAGCTCTTTGAACCCATAACAATTCTTTAAAGAAATCATATTGAGAATTCATTGCTGCAAGTTTTGCATCAAGATAAGCATCTTGTGCATCAATCATTTGTGCAACGGGAGCTTTGCCTTCCAAATAACGTACTTTTACCAATTTATAGTTTTCTTGATCGGCAAACATTGCTTTGTAATCTTTTTCAATCATAAAGTATTTAGCCAGAGCCCTATTGATAACCGATCTAACCTGCGATTCAATTTCAAGGTTAACTTGATCCTCATGAGCATAAAGCTCGTCTAATTCGGCCTTACAACGAGCAATCTCGGCGAATTTATGTCCGCCTTCAATCGGTTTCCATTCTGCGCCAACAAATACTCTGCCTGAAGTTGTATTCAAGTTCAACCAAGGAGAACCTCCCAGATACATTGCAGCAGGTGTTGCCATTTGCCTATGTCCTACCATTTCATATGGCAAATTTCTATCAAACTGAGTTCCATATTCTAATGATAATTTTGCATCAGGCAAAACAAACTTTTGAATATAATTCCCCATTTCAGCTTTTTTCATTGCAATAGCTGCACGGAGTTTAGCCGTTTCCGGAGACAATCTGATTGCTTCTGTTACAAGCATTTGTGTAAATTTTTCAAGTTTTTGCGGATCTCTTACATGATCAATGATATGAATATCCGAAGTAAAGAATGCCGGATCATCAGCCTTCATAGGTTTCAATTCAAATCTTGTTGTAGGAGATTGATATAACATATTATTAATACTGATTTGCAAATTGTTATAATCAGCTTTCATACTCAATAATTTTTGTTCTCTATAACTCAAACGACCTGCCCAACGTAGAGTTTCTTCTTTGCCTGAAACTCCGGTTTTTTCTCTAACACGAGCTATTGCAAGGTTTTCTCTTGATTCTTTTACATCTTCTTCTTGAATTTTTATGGCATTTTCAAGCATTAATGTTTCTACATAAAGCATCGCAACTTGTAGTCCGACATTTTGTTGAGTCAAGATTTCTTCTTCCTTTTGGAATTTCAATCTTTTATTTTTTACAATAATGTTTGTAACCAAATCAGGTGAATAAATTACCTGATCCATTGCAAGTGTAAATTGTCCGATATGAGTCGGAACATTGGAATAGGATTGTGCATAATCATCATTATATGATTGATAACCTAAATCCATTCTAAGTGTTGGTAAATATCTCAACGCAGCGCTCACTTCTGCTCTACGTGCAGCTCTTACTAAATATTTTTGACGTTCGACATCCTTGTTACCTTGTTCGTATTTAGTAAAAATTGTTGATAAATCATACATTTCTGGTTTTTTGTGCGAAACAACTTGTGCATTATTCAACAACCTCAATGGTGGAACATATCCTAACATTTCTGCAGTATCTGTATTTATTGAAATAACTTTATCATCATAAAACGGAATTTGTTCCGGTTTTACTTTTGCACCGTGAAGAATACTATGTATATTGAATGAAGTTGCTTCGGCAACTTTTCTGTCAAAATCCATTGCGGAGTTACCTAACAATGCACCTAATTCAACATCTTCTCTTCCCATTGATGAAAATGTAGGAAGTTTTTTTGCATTCAATTCTGAATATAAAAGTTTTCTTTGTTCAGTTGAAAGATTAAATAAGGGTGTTACAAAAGCTGTATCAACATCTTTTGGAATTTTGTTTAATGAGCCTGTAACATTAGTATTTACAGGAACAACTTCAAATTGTAAATCAAGATTTTTAGCTTTAAATTTATTTGCAATAATTTCATTCCAATTATCATGCAATTTATAAAAATTTTCATTCATTAAAATAGCTGTTTTATGCTGTGATGGTACAAGTTTTTTAAACAAAATAAAATCGTTTACTGATTCTTGTACGGGGTTAAAGAAACTTGGCCCTAAATCTCTCAAACCGTATTGATCAATGGTTGTAACAAATTTCCCTTTATTTGGTTTATTTGCCAAATAGTTTGAAGACATATACCCTAAAGAAACAACCATCATAGCTGATGAATTAAGGGCTTTGTTTGAAGCATTGATTGCACCTTTTTGTGTCCAATCGCCGGTAAAAACTAATCTGTCATCGAAAATAGGTTGATAATCAGGTTGTAATGACTTTGTAATAGAAGTCTTGAATGTTTCCATTACCGTTTTATTCTTATCATTTGGTCCGTCGAATACAAATGCAAACTTAATTTTACCCATTGTTTGAACAGTAGCTCTTGCTTGCATTTGAGAGGTTTTAGTTACTGCAAAGGCAGGTAACCAAGTTGTTTGTAGTAGTATTACTGCTAATACTATACTCCATATCTTTTTCACTTTTCTCTCTCCAAAAAATTCTAATACTTATAAAATCTCAATGTAGAAAATTCTACCGCAAAGAAATTTTTTTTGCAACTTTGTCCAAAAGAAAAGTTACATAAATTCAATTACAACTATTTCCGGCAGGCAATTGAACCTTACAGGCAAAATACTTGAACCCAAACCTCTGGTTGTATAAAGAGTTTTGCCGTTTTCTCGGTTTAAACCGTAAGCATATTTTTTTCCATAAATTGACGGAACAAGAATAGGTCTGAATAGTACAACCTGTCCCCCATGGGTATGACCAGCAAGCGTCAAAAAGACATTTTCCAGAACATCCGGAAAAGTATCCGGTGAATGTGTTAATAAAATTGTCGGATTACTTGTATTTTTTAAAGCCATATTTATATCAGGATTTTGGGTCTGAATATCTTCCAATCCTGCAACAAAAAATTTATCGTTTATCTTAATATTTTCATTTTGTAAAATTGTAATTTTGGCATTTGTCAAAGCTTTTATTATTTCATCTTTGCCTTGCCAATTGTCATGATTTCCCAAAACCGTTATAACACCGTAGTTTGAATGTATATTTTGCAATTCATCTGCAATATTTTCTATGGGAAGAGTAAAACCTTTTTTGTGACCATTCACAAAATCACCGCCTAATAAGACTAAATCAGGATTTTGCGCATTAATTTTTTTTACAATTTTTTCTAAACGGAATTTTTCGTAAGGTTTTATGTGAAAATCACTTGCAAAAACAATCTTTGTACCCTTTAATTGTTCGGATTTTATCTGTATTTTTTTTACCGTCAAAATGTAAGGTTCTACAAAAACTGTCCAAATAAAACCCAACAAAATAATTAATAAAAATATATTTATATTTTTCATTTTTTAATTACGTCAATTGTTTCGTAATCCAACAAATATGGCAAATGAGCTTCTGTAATCAATTCTCCCGGCAAAAGAATCGAAATTCCCGGAGGACATTCCGCAATCACTTCTCCTGAAATTCTGCCGACAGCTTGTTCTTTGTTTACGGTTTCTTTTTCAGAATAATAAGACTCTCTCAAACTCATTTTGATTTGAGGAGTAAGCATTGGCATATGTTTTCTGTTTTCCATATAGCAAATGTCGTTGTAATCTGTTTTATCAATCTTTTGTAAGCATTTTACAAGATATTCCATATCAGATTTTGTATTTCCGATATTTGAAAGAATCAAAAGTCCGTTATCTGTCGCACTTTCAACTTCAATGTTAAAATCAATTTCCAATATTGATTCCAAACGTTTTCCGCTAAGTTTATCTGATTTGATAAAGATTTTTGTTACATCTGTTTTATAACCGAAATCGCCTTTTAACTGATGAATTGTTTTTAATTTATCAATCTCACGTCGTAAATATTTTGCATTGTTAACAGCTTTTTCAATCTGTTTTTGACCTCTAGGACTTTCGAGATTTGCACGAGCAGCATCCAAACTTGCCAATAACATTAAAGAAGGACTCGTTGTGTGTAAAAGTTTCAAAGCTTTTTCAACAGAAGCAATATCAAGACAAGAACCCTTGCAAATGTGTAACATAGAACTCTGGCTCATAGAACCGCCTGTTTTGTGAAGAGAATGAACAACCGCATCAGCACCGAGTGTCAAAGCACTTTCCGGTAAATGTTTGTTAAAATCCCAAAGCGTTGCATGCGCTTCATCAACAATTAATGGAACTTTATACTTTTTACAAACTTGTGAAATAGCTTTTACGTCAGATACAACGCCTTCGTAAGTCGGATTGGTAATCCAAACAAGAGAAACATCTTGATTTTCTTGTAAAAGTTTTTCAACATCTTCAGCTTCAATATTTCCCCAAATTCCCCATTCTTCAAAACGTTTTGGAATCAACCAAAGCGGATCGGCACCGGAAATAATCATACCTGTTAAAATTGAACGGTGACAATTTCTGTTTGTAATAATTTTTTGACCTTGCTTTGTCAATCCCATTGCGAGTGCAAGATTACCTGCAGTAGAACCGTTTAGCAAAAAGAAAGTTTTTTCAGCACCAAAAGCTTTTGCAGCCAATTCTTGTGCTTCTTTAATAGGACCAGTTGCCGGATGAAGAGTTCCCAAACCGTCAAACTCATCTGTTGTATCAACAGTCAAGGCTTTTTTGCCTATAAGTTTTCTAAATTCAGGCAAAGTTCCGTTTCCTCTGGTATGTCCGGGGATATGAAATTGAAAACTCGGATGTTCATATGCCTGTTTCAAAGCTTCTACTATCGGGGCTTTTACCTTTTTGTAAGTTTTTTTGCGGGTATTTTTTATTACATCTGTCATAATTAACACTATACAATAAAATTATTATTTTTTACAACCATTTTGTTACATAAATTAAAAAGATTTGCTTGGTATAGTAATCTCATTTATATTGCAACGATTTTGCGATTGCGACGGTCGTTTCACTCCCTCGCAATGACATAAGTCTGTCATTACGAGCAAACTTTAGTTTTCGTAGTAATCTCATTCATATTTGATGGGATAGCGACGTCACTATTTAATTGCTCGCATTTAACGGGACTGCACAGCCTTGCACTTTTGCAAGTCTGTGCGCCCTCAGCTCGCAACTCGCTATGACATGTCTTTTATTTTGTCATTAAGAGAAACAACAATACCAAAAGGATGGTTCGGAAACCTTGGTTTCTGATGTCTCGTATTTTTAATCGTGTGTTTCTCTCTTTCTTTTCCCGCCAGAGTTTTCTTTCTCTATTTGCCTCACAACAAAGAGAGAAAGAAAATGGTGGCTAATATATATAAATAACAAAAAAGCTAGATTGCTTCGCTACCGCTCGCAATGACATAAGTTGTGAAAACTCCTTATTATATTTTTTTATAATTTCCAAAACTCCTATTAAACTCCATCTGCTTTTATTATAACAAATGGCGCAAAAGTCCGCACTATACCCCTCATATCATATAGGGGATTATAGCTGGGTTTCAGCTGTTTCGTAACGTGATTTTACACTTCGTTACAATTCCGGATTTTGAAATATTTCGTAATGTTTTTGTTTTTTTACATTAGCTTGAAAAATAATTTTTAATATGCTAAATTGTTTGTGCAAAGGAGAATGATGTATGGCTAAAGTTTTGGTTACAATGCCTGATGAGTTTTTGAATAAAATTGACGGAGTTGCAAATAATGAACAACGTACCAGAAGTGAACTGATTCGTGAAGCTTTACGTACTTATATTCGTCGTAATGTCGTTACAAATCCTGAAAAAGCATCTAAAAATGCAAAGACTTTGGAAAACCTTATCGGTTAATTTCCTTTATAAAGTCGTTTACCAGTTTGATTAAATATTGCAATTCGTAAGGTTTTGGCAAATAAACATCTGCCCCGCTATTCAAAACCTTTTCTTTGTCATGCAAAGATGATGTTACAATGATTTTTACGGAATTATAAAAGTTGTTTTTTCTCAATTTTTGACAAAAATCTAGCCCCGAAAGTGTCTCTTCCTCGCCTGCATCAATAATCATAACCGCAGGAATTTTTTGGATTTTTTCAAAATCTTCTTCACCGGAAATTTCTGTATATTCACAACCCTGAATTTCTAAAATTGTCTGCAAAAGAACTTTCATTGCATCATCTTTTTCATAAACAACAACAGAATTGTTAATTTCACGTTGGTAAACAGAATTTTTACCGGTTATTTTTGCACGTTCAATCAAATAATTGGATTTGGTGTGCATTTCTGCCATATTATGAATATGTACAAGGTCGTTAATCAACTGTGTCGGATTGTCATACATATTGAATTCGTTTGTTACAATACCGATTGTCGTATGTGCAAAATTGAAACGTCTGCCCGCAATATCATCACCGTTCATGATGACATAGCCTCGTTTATTATCTTCCGGCGTATAAAATTTAGAAACAACAGAATCAAACGCACAAGTCAAAAAATTGGCTATCTTTTCCGCTTTCAATTGGTTTGTAATAATCAAAAATTCGTTTTCTGAAAGACTACCTATATAATCCTCATTAGACAAAGTCGAAAATACTATTGCACAAAACGTCTGGAGAAGTTTATCCGATGCTAATTCTGTATAACTTTCTCTGTAACAATAGAAATTTTCAATAGAAATGAATAAACATGCCCACGGTTCATTTTTGGAAAGAATTCTTTTGATAGCACGCATTGAATAATTTTTGTTCGGTAAAAGCTTTTTTATATCAAGATTGGATTCATATTCACGGCGAAGATGTGCTTTCATTCTCATAACAAATTCTTTTGTATTGACAGGTTCAGAAATAAAATCATCTGCTCCGCTTTCCAAAACCTTCAATCTATCGTCCACTTCAGCAGATTTGCTAGTTGCAACAATAATCGGTCGCATATTATATGTTAAAGCCCTGATTTTTTTACAATAATCTGACAAATCATTATCAATACTATCGGAAATTATTATCAAATCCGGTTCTGTATCCTGAATTAGTTTGATAGAAGATATCAAATCTTTTGTAATTAAAACAGTATTATTTTCACCTTCCAATAATTTTTTATATTTGATTGAAAGCACAGGTCTTTTATCAATTATTAAAGTTACTGAACGCATTTTACCCTCGCTTGTTTTTCGATATCAAGAATGGGAAGTTCTATCTCAAAAGTTATTTTTGATTTTTCAGCATCCATTTTTTCAGAATTTACAAAAATTTTACCGTTCATTTTTTCTACAAGACTCTTGGTAATGAACAAGCCCAACCCACTACCTTGAGTTGTTCTTGTCAACGGATTATCGATACGCGAAAATTTTGTAAAAATTGTATTATAATCCTTTTCATCAATACCTATTCCGTAATTTATTACTTTTATTGAAACGAAATTGTTGTCAGGACAAAAACCTGATTCAATTGTAATATCATTGTTTTGCCCACTGTATTTGGAAGCATTTTCAATCAAATTCATCATAATTTGTTGAAATTTGTCTTTGTCTGCCAAAATATCCGGTGCTTTTTCGTTTATTTTCAATATATAATTTTTGTCATGATATTGAAGTTTTATGAGCTGAACAACAGTTGTAACAACAGATTTAACCGAAACGTCACGCAAAATTATTTTTTCATTACCGGTATTTAATTTTGAAACCGAAAGAATATTTTCAACCATATTTATCAAACGATTAGATTGATCTTCAATAATTTTTAAAAATTTTTTCTTACTTTCATCGTCCAATTTGTCCCAAGAATTCAACATTGTTTGGGCAAAACCCCTAATAGATGTTAACGGAGTTCTCAATTCATGACTCACTGTCGATATGAAATCTTCATAATTTTCAGTCATTTAGTACCCTCTTCGTGAAGTAAAATTATATTTTACCCATAGATTTTGTTATTTGAGAATGAATTTTGTTTGCACGACTCAAATATGCAGTCAATTTTGCATAATTTTGTTTATTTTCACCATACGGAACTTTCATTTCAATAAGTTCATCAATATTTTGGTTAATGCTTTCTAACGTATCCAATGATGCGCTCAACTTACTGATTTTATCAAATTTTGGTGAAATTTTCGGTAAAATTCTACGAGAAACAAATTGTTGTAATTTAGAAATCCAAACAAAATTGTCATCTGCTTTTTTTACAGCTTTATTTAGTTTCGGTTTAATTCCTTTTTGTGAATATGTTTTGTTTAATTCATCCAATTCTTTTTCTAAAGCTTTTTCTTGGATTTTCAAATCAAGAACTTCATTAACTTTTGCAATTTTTTCAGCACCTTTAATTTTTTGACGAAGTTCATTAAGTTGTTTTTCGGTTTCTGTAATTCTGTATTCAAGTTTTGTTGTATCGTTATCAAGATCTTGGTAAGATTGTTTGTCCAAAATACTTGAATCATAATCATTAATTCTTCTTTTTGTAGGTTCAAAAGCAGAATCGACAAAACGTTGCTCCGCGCCGAAATCGAACGGATTTGATTTTATACGGGTTTCACCACCGTTAAATAAACTAACTTTTTCTACTTTTTTATCTGCCATACCATCATAATAAACCAAAAATAATTTTTTTTTGCCATGCAAATAGAGGAAAAATAATACAAGTTCAAAAAGATACAGGTATTGATTTTAAAAATTGTTTATAGTACATTTGTTCATGCTGATATTCACGAAATATATAGCAAAAAGCAATTACGAGCTATTAGCTCAGGTAGTTATGAGCACTCTGCCGAAAAAAACCTTTCTGTGAATGATTTTTTGAGAGGCCTGATAAGGGTCAAGTGCCAAAAAAATTGAATAGAAAATGTGCGGGCTGCTAGCTCAGGTGGTTAGAGCGCACCCCTGATAAGGGTGAGGTCGGAGGTTCGAGTCCTCTGCGGCCCATATTAAAAAAGACAGGTTTTGCCTGTCTTTTTTAATTGCAAAGTTTTCCAACAACAACTCTATCTATTCCGGCTAAATCTTGAATGATTTCTGTATCAACAAAACCGTTGGTTTTTAAAATATCTTCGATATCATCGGCTTGTCCAAAACCTGCTTCAAACAACAGATATCCGTTTTTATTGAGATGTTGTGGCGCTTCTTTGGAAATTTTTTGGTAATATTCCAACCCTTTTTCATCTTCAGTAAAAAGTGCCGTTTCCGGATCAAATTGAACTTCTTTTTGTAGTTTTTCTTTTTCTGACTTTGGAATATATGGCGGATTAGAAATTATAATATCAAATTTTTCTTTTATTTTTTCAAAAAGATTACTCTTTCTAAAAATTGCTTTATTAAACAAATTCAACCGCGAAGCATTATCTAATGCCGTATTCAAAGCCTCAAGCGAGATATCTATGCCAAGAATTTGGCAATCTGTATGTTTTGCAATCATACAGGCAATACAACCGGAACCTGTTCCAATATCCAGCGCCATTTTTAAATTGTTTTTATTAATTATATCTACCGCTTGTTTTACCAAAATTTCTGTTTCATCTCTCGGAATCAAAACGCTCGGATTAACAATAAAATCTTCACCCATAAAGGAAGCAAAACCTATAATATGTTGGATTGGTTGGCGTGTTTTTGCTCTCAATTCTGCTTTTTCTTTTACAAGTTCCAACTTTTTTTCATCAAGTTTATTTTCTAAAATGATATCTTTAACACCATAATTTGCAAAATATTCCAGCAAAAGTTTTACTTCAACCTTTGCCTCATTCGGTTCTATACCACTATTCGTCAATATTTTGACTATGTCTTGTATTGTCATTATGTTCCTCAATTATTTTTGAAATCATCTCTTTTAAATCAAATTTTGAAAGTTCCTGTGTATCTGTTTTTTCAATATTATATTTTTTACACAGTTTGTCGTAGTAGTAAAGTTGTTTTTTTGTAGGATTTTCATGTTGCATTTTTACTTGTTGTAAAAATTTTCTTTTTTCTTTTTCAAAGGCTTTTTGTGCCTGAATTATAGGCTCTTGGGACTTTTTATAATCATAATATTTGCGACATTCTTTCAAATATTTTTCGGTATCATTTAGAAACCATCGTTCATCAATGATATTTTCCAGAAATTCAAATCGAGAAGCCTTCATTTCAAAATAGTATTTTTCATCCTCAATAAACTTCTGTAAAATCTCATCAACAGACATTTCTGGAGTTTTTTTTACCAAAGCCCTCAAAAAATTACACAAAGCTGCCTTTTGGTTCTTTGTAAAATCCAAATAAATCTGTTTTTTTATCTCATACATATTAAAAAAGATAACATAATTGTTATCTTTTAAACAAGTCCCTAACCGAGAATTTTTCTGTTTTTTCCTTATTAAATTCCAACAACCGCTTTACAATCGGGTTTGTTTGAAACATTTTTTGAACAGGTTTTTGAGCTTCTTTTTCAGGAGCTTTTTCAATAACCGTTAATCTTGTTTTTTCATCTCTCATAACTCGATTATACCTCTTACTTATATAAAAAATAAACTCTAAAAAATATTGCTTTTATTTTTATATAAAAAGTATATATTGTTACATTACTTTACTATTTTACATCGTCCTTTATCATAATAAGGTTTTTGATAATTTTCATCGCACAAGTTGGTAAAACAACGCTATCTAAACCGTCTGCGATACTCAAAATTTTGCCTGCGCCTAAAACAACTTCTTCACCTTTATATGTGAATTTGTAATCTGATGTTCTGTCTGAACGAATTGTAATTTGACTCATTTATATTTCCCCTTTTTCAGCATCCTTTGTCTTTCAAACAAAAAATGTAATTTGTATCTTACATGTTACTACTTTTGTAACAGTTTGTCAATTCCTATTTTCTTATACCTTTGTTGTCGTATAAAATACCGTGTTTTGTAGCTTCTTCATATATTTCTTCATCATCTTGAAATTGTTTGTCTGTGTATGGATAAAGATCTATTCCGACATTCATTTCTGTTTCAATCTTTCCGATAATCGGCCAAATTTGTTCACGTTTTGCTTTATCTTCAACGTCAAAAAGCGCAACAAGTTCAATATCTTCATCCTCGTGAAGCTTTCCGTCTGAATGTATTCCAAAAACATAGAAACCTTTCAAATCAGAAAAAACTCTATTGAAACCTTTTGCTATTTTAAAAACAATTTCGTCAACATTATTTGTCATAAATTATCCTTTTATTCCAGCTTTTACATCATTTCTTTTTACAGTTTTTTGTATTGATGTTGAAAGGTTTTTAACTGAAACTGTTGTATCATTTATTTTCATTGTTTTGTGAGAAGATTTCAAAAGATTTTTTATTTCAGCTTTTACAACGTTTCTTTTTACAGTTTTTTGTATTGATGTTGAAAGGTTTTTAACTGAAACTGTTCCGTTTGTAATTTCATCTTCGCCTAAAATTAGAGCATATTTAGCATTTTTTGATGCTTTTTCAAGCTGTTTGGTAAATTTTTTGTTTTGAAGGTCAAATTCAACATTCAAACCTTTTGAACGCAACTCTTCTGCAAAAGATAGAGCTTCAATTGAATTTGTAGAAACAATATATCCGTCAAGTTTTTGCGGTTCCATTTTTTCTAACAAAGAATATAGTCTTTCCATTCCCATAGCCCAACCGACAGCCGGAGTATCATCTCCACCGAGATTACGAACCAAACTATCGTATCTGCCACCGCCACAAACTGCATTTTGAGAACCCAAATTGTTTGATTTTATTTCAAAAACGGTTCTGTTATAGTAATCTAAACCTCTTACAAGAAGTTTATTTTCACAATATTTTACGTTTAATTTATCAAGATATTTTTTTAACTCTCTATAATGTTCTGCACATTCTTCACAAATAAAATCTGAATTAATAACTTTTTTTACTTCATCTTTTTCAAAAATAGCTTTACAAGACTCTACTTTGCAATCAAGAAGTCTCAACGGATTTTTTTCATAACGAGTTTGGCAATCTTCACACAAGTCATTAAAATAAGGTTTTAAAACTTTTTTAATATTATTTTTGTATTCTTCACGACAAGTCGGACAACCGAGAGAATTTATTTCAACGGTCAAATCATTAAGACCTAATGATTTAAGGTAGTTTACAGCCGTAAGAATTGCCTCTGCATCAGCTGTAGGTTCTTTTATACCAAACATTTCACAACCGACTTGATGGAATTGTCTTTGACGTCCTGCTTGTGGTCTTTCATATCTAAACATCGGACCTTTGTACCAAAGTTTTACCGGTGCAGAGAGTCTTGACATACCGTTTTCAATAAAAGCTCTAACAACACCTGCCGTATTTTCAGGTCGAAGAGTAATAGATTTGTCAGACTTTTCAAACGTGTACATTTCCTTGTTCACAATATCTGTTGTATCACCAACACCACGCGCAAAAAGTTCTGTAGCTTCTATTATTGGAGTGCGAATTTCTTTATAGCCGTATTTTGTAAATATTTCAAGGGCTTTTTCTTCCATAAAGTGCCATAGAGTAATATCTTGCGGCAGAATATCTTTTGTACCCTTTATTACATTAATAATTTTAGTCATAAAGCCATTATATTAAGAGTAAAAATAATTGTCAAATAGTCATGTTATAAGGACAAATAATATTCTTTCAAAAGTTTTGTATCCTCTTCAATATTAGGACTTTCACAAGTAAGCGCACCTTTAACATCAAACGCTTTCAGGGCTTTTAATAAATCCTTATAATTCATATCTGATTCTTCTAAATTCAAATGGTGTTTTTCACCTTTTTTAGAGTAATCAATACCTGCTAAATGCATGTGAAAATTGTCCAGAGCATATTGTCCTATACCTTTTCCTATTTTTTCCAAAATTGTAGAAAACTCATCATATGTATTATATTCTCCACCGGAACGCGCATGAACGTGCGAAAAATCTATACATGGTAAAACTTTTTCAAAATCGTTTGAAAGTTTTATTACCTCATCAACATCTCCCCATTGAGAAGCTTTTCCTGTTGTTTCCGGTCTTATCCAAACATTAAACTTTTCATTGTCTGCAACATCACAAATCTTTTTAATTTGACGTTTTACATTTTCATAGACATGTTCTTTTTCCATCCCTAAATAAAATGCTGCATGGAATGTTATACTGTAGGCATTTGTATCTTGTGCTGCTTTTATTGTTTCAATGATTCTTTCAACACTTGCATCGACTTTTTCTTCTTCCTTGGAATTCAAATTAATATAAAAAGGTGCATGCGCTGTCAAAATAAGGTCTTTTGCTTTTTCTTTTACGAGTTGACGCGTTTCATCTGTCATGCGAACACCATGAACAAATTCCATTTCCATTCCGTCAAGGTTCATGTCTTTTATTATTTCAAATGCTTTTTCATAGCTAGATTTGCCTGTCCTTAATGGCATTCCGGCTGTTAAGAAATTCAATTTGTCAACTTTTTTCATACTCTTACTTTCATAATTTCTTCTAAAATCTCTGCTGCATCACCTATCATTTTTTGGCAATTCATCTTTCTTTCCATACCTTGAAGACCATGAGATAATATTTTACAACAAGTTACTTTATTTTTTTCTTTAAACTTTTGAACAGCTTCTTGAGCTTTTATTATGGCAGTATTTTCGTTCCCTTTTTCATTTTCTTTTCCAAAATTGTAACCAATAACCATTTGAATTCCGACAATTGCACCACAAACACAACCGGAAGCCATTCCTCCGGAAAAAGAAGATGCGCAAGATAATAAAGTTTTGTCACATAAACCTTCATCAATTGCTGCTTTTATTATGCTTTCAGAGCATGAAAAACCGTTCATGTGGTAATGCTTTGCTTTTTCTACTAAGTCTCCCATTTTTTATTCCTTATCTTATTTGAACAGGCATTATAAGACAAACAAAATCATCTTCTGTTGCCGGTGTAAATATTGTGGCAGAAAGTGGTGTATTCAAACCTATTTCAACTTCTTCTGCTTCTATGTTTTTTAGAGCTTCTAAAACATATTTGTAATTAAATGCGATTGTCAAATCTTCTGAAGTATAATCAATATCTATTTTTTCTTCAGACTTTCCTGCTTCCGGAGTATCTGCTGACATTGTCAACGAATTGTTTGAAAATTCAAGTTTTACAATGTATGTTTTTTCATTAACCATAATAGCAGCACGTTCAAGAGCAGAACTCATTTGAGCAACATTCACAACAGCTTTTTTCGGACTTTCTGATGGGATAAGTTGGTTGTATTTTGGGAATTGACCTTCCAACAATCTTGATACTGTCATTGTTTTTTCTGTTTTTATTATAATTCTTGTTTTTTCTGTGAAAATTTTTATATTTTCATCTTCCAAAAAAGCACTCATTTTTATAAATTCATTTAATGTTCGAGAAGGTATAATCAATTGGGTTGTTTGTTGTTCTTTGTTTGAAATTTTTTCTCTTACACGGGCAAGACGATTTCCATCTGTTGATGCTATTTCTAAAAGTTCATCAGAAAAAGTACAAACAATACCTGATAAAAGATTACTTACTTCATATCCTGCAGCAGCAAACCCTGCTTGTCTTACGGCTTTTACAAACGGTTTCATTTCTATTTCAAAACCGTTATCTTCATTCAATTCTATTTTTAAAGAATCTTGAGGAAATTCATTTGCAGAAATTCCAAGAATTTCAAATTTGGAATTTTGGCATTTTATTTTTACTTTTGTTTCATCTTCAGATTCAAACTCTATAAGTTTGTTTCCTAACTTTGAAACAATTTCATTCAATGTTTTGGAAGGAAGTGTTATTTTTCCTTGTTCTTCTATTTGTGCATCAACTTCTGTAATTACCGTAAAATCTAAATCTGTTGCAACGAGTTTTATAGAACTATTTTCTGTTGTTTCTATATAAATATTCAAAAGGACAGGTTGAAGTGCTTTCATTGAAGTTGCTCTTTCAACAATTTTTATCCCGTTATATAAATCCTCTTTTTTTACCAAAAATTTCATATCCCTACTCCTTTTTTTTATAATTATAAGATAAAAGCCTTTTTATGTAAACACTTCTTTTTGAACAATAATCATTGTTTTATATAATAATATATTATATAAATATATAAAAATAATAATCATCATAAGCAAGACTTTTTTGTAGAAAAAGGTTGAAAAAAAGAAGATTAAATGTTTTTAGAATGTATAAAAGATGTAAATAAAAAATATAAAAAAAGAAGAAAACTCCAAAAAAAGAAAATATAATAAAAAAGAAAATGTTTTCTACAAGCTTTCTACTATTCAAAAAGAGAAAAACTATTTACTGGTTGAACATCCACTTTTGAAAAACCAACAGGCAAAACAAAGATAAAATTTTTACCATCGTTTTTTTTATCTTTTTTCATAATATTTAAAATCTTTTCTTTTGGAAAAGTTCCAAGAGGAGAAAATCCATATTTTTTTAAAATATCTCTTGCCAAAAAACAATAATTTTCATCAATAAGATTCTTTTTCAAAGAAAGATTAAAAGAAAACAAAATTCCTTCAACAACAGCTTCTCCATGTGTGAATTTTCTGTAATTTGTAAAATTTTCTATTGCATGGCCGTATGTATGTCCAAAATTTAAAACCCGTCTTAAACCGGATTCCTTTTCATCTTTTTCAACAACAGATTTTTTAAGATTTACACAACTTTCAATAATAAAAGAAAGAGTTTTTTTATCACGAAGGAAAATTTCATCTTTTTTTTCTTGTAAAAAATTTAAAAGATTAAAATCTTCTTCACAACAACAACTTTTTTCAATAAAACCATATTTTAAAATTTCACCAAGACCTGTTTTAAACTGTCTATCATCAAGAGTATTTAAAAAATCAGTATTTATAAAAACAGCTTTTGGTTGATAAAAAGAACCAATCAAATTTTTTCCAAAAGAAGAATCAATCCCCGTTTTTCCGCCGACAGAACTATCGACATCTGCTAAAAGTGTTGTTGGAACTTGAATAAAATCAATCCCACGCATATAGGTAGATGCTACAAACCCTGTCAAATCACCACAAACCCCGCCACCAATAGCAATGAGAGAATCTTTTCTGGTAAGACCTTTTTTCAAACAAAATTCCATTATTTTTTCATAGTTTTTGATGTTTTTTTCTTTTTCACCATCTTTTAGAATAAAAACACAAGATTTATCAAAATTGAAATCTTTGCCATAAAGTTGAAAAACTTTTTCAGAAAAAACAACAACAAACTTTTCTCCCGAACAAAAGGAAAGGATTTTTTCTTTCAAATCAGAAAGAGTAAAAGACTCAATAAAAATAGGATATTTTTTATCTTGTTCTTTTATATTTACAGATAATTCAACCATTTATAATTCCTAAAATTTCTTTTACAACATCATAAGGGCTTTTTCCGTTTGTGTCAATTTTTGCATGTGCTTTTTTGTAATTTATTTCACGTGCTTTTAAAATTTCAGAAATTCTTTCTACAGAAAAATTTTTTCTCAAAAGTGGACGGTGTGTTTCATTTTTTATTCGTTCATAAATTTCAACAGGAGTTGCATACAAATAAATAACCTTGCCACTATTTAATAAAATATCCCTGTTATCCGGGTTTTCAAAAGCGCCCCCACCAACAGAGATTATTTGATTTTGAAATTTACAAAATGTTTTAATTTTATATTCTTCTAAGAGTCTAAAATGTTTTTCGCCGAATTTCAAAAAGATTTCTGAAATTTTTCTGTTTGAAGATTTTTCAATTTCACTATCTATATCAACAAGAGAATATTCAAACAGAGATAAGGACAACTCTTTTGCAACAGTTGTCTTTCCACAGCCCATCATTCCTATTAGAATTATATTGTTTTTCATAACAATATTATACTTTAAACATGGTTTAACGAAAAAAGAAAAAATTTATTTTTTATAATTTATTTTAATTTCTTCTAAAAAATCTCCGCCAAACTTATCTAAAATTTCATTTGCTAAAACGCAAGCAATTCTTGCTTCTGCAACAACAGCGCAAGATTCAACAGCACAAGTATCAGATCTTTCAAAATGAGCCTCAGTTTCTTTTAATGTTTTTAAATCGACGGTTTTTAGAGGTTTTAAAAGTGTTGGAATAGGTTTCATAACAGCTTTTACTACTAACTTTTCACCGTTTGTCATTCCGCCTTCAATTCCACCGGCATTATTTGTTTTGTGATAAAACTTTTCATCTTTTACAAAAATTTCGTCATGAAATTCTGAACCAAACAGTTTATAGGCATTTTCACCCTCACCAAAAGAAACAGCTTTGATTGCAGGAATACTCATAACACATTGAGCAATTTTTCCATCCAAACACCTGTCTGCTTGAACAAAAGAACCCAAACCAATAGGTAAATTTTCAAAAACAATTTCAAACTTTCCACCAACAGTATCACCATTTTTTTTAGCGTTATCAATTGCCGTATGGAATTCTTCTTCGTTTTTACCATCTTTTATTTGTAAAATTTTGGAAGAACCGGTAATACCAAATTCTTTTAAAAACAATTTGGCAACAGCACCAACGGCAACTTCTATTGCTGTTTTTCTGGCACTAGAGCGTTCCAAAATGTTTCTCAAATCTTTTTGATTATATTTTATACTTCCGGCAAAATCTGCATGTCCCGGACGCGGAGAAGAAAAAGATTTTTCATCAGTTTCATCCGAAGGTAAAATGCTCATAATTTTTTGCCAATTATCGTAATCTTTATTTTGAATAACGAGAGTAAGTGGTGTTCCGAGAGTTTTCCCAAACCGAACACCGGAAGTTATTTCAACGGTATCAGCTTCTATTTTTTGACGAGAGCCACGTCCATAACCTTGTTGACGACGTTTCAATTCTTTATTAATAAAATCAACATCAATCAAAAGTCCTGATGGCAAACCTTCTATAATAGCCGTCAAACATTTTCCATGACTTTCTCCGGCGGTTAAATATCTAAAATGGGACACTGGAATACCTCTTTTCTTTATTGAAAATTATATCATATTTTATAAAAAAAACATATAAAAAAACGACCTTTTTCAAAAAGGCCGTTTTAAAAAGTAAATTTATAAATTTTTATTTTGCGTATCTTAAAAGTGCTTGAACTTTTGTTTGCATCATTTCTTCGACAATTAACCATTTTTCGTTTGATTGTTTTTCAACTATCATATATGTTTTCAACTTGTAACTTTCACCGGTTGGTTGTCTCAAAGAACTGATTTTATATTTGTCATTACCAACTTTTGTAACAGACACATTTGAATAGTAGTTTTTATAATGACGAAGTTTAGCTGTTCCTTGGCTCAATTTCATTTGTTTAATGTAAGTTGCTGTATTTGTATAAACATTTGCTGTTGTTCCGTTAGGTTTTACAACTTGTCTGATAATTTTTGCACTAGGTGAATACATACTTGTAATAGATGGGTTGTAGCTATTTGCTGCTTGTACATAATTATTGAAAAAAGCTTCAGCTTCACTAGCTTCATTTGCGTTTGCTTTTAATCCTGTAAATACAAAAAGAGTAAATAGGATAAATATTGATAGTAACTTTTTCATTTTTCTCTCCTTTAAAATCTTCCTTTTATTTAACGAGAAAGGATAAATTTTGTTCATTTATTTTACTAAAATATACTATAAAAAACAAAAGAGTTTGTACAGTCTTTTTGTTTAAATTTATCAAAATACTGCGATTATAGCATTATTTTTGTTGAAAAATAAATTATAATAAAAATATGAACATACAAATATTATCAGAGTATTTGGAATTTCTTGAAGTAGAAAAAGGACTTTCCGAAAATACACTGGAAGCGTATAGACGTGATATTACAGAATTATTTGATTTCTGTACAAAAGAACTGTCTGAAATTTCTCGACAGGATATCAATTCTTATATCTTAAAATTGAGAGAAGAAAACTATACATCAACTAGTGTGACAAGAAAAATAGCCTCTTTTCGCGGATTTTTTAAATGGGCTTGTGCAAATGAAATTCTGTTTAAAAATCCTACAACAACTTTGGAACTCCCTAAAAATCCGAAAAGATTGCCGAAAGTTTTGACGTTACAAGAAATTCAAATTCTTTTAAAAGAAAATCTTACCACTAAAGAACGTGTAATTTTTGAACTTTTGTATGATTGCGGATTGAGAGTTTCAGAACTTGTTAATATGAAAATAAATGATATTGATATGTCAGGAAAATTTTTGACCTGTACCGGAAAAGGGTCAAAAGAGAGAATCGTTCCGTTTGGAAATTGTGCAATTGATGCAATAAAAAATTATTTGCCACAACGAGATTTTTTAATTTTAAAATACAAACTGTCGACAAAAAGGTTGTTGATAAACGAACAAGGAAAAACTGTTACAAGACAGGAAATTTATACGTTTATTTCAGAACAGGGCAAAAAAATACACAAAACAATTTCTCCTCACACATTAAGACATAGTTTTGCAACACACTTGCTAGAAAATGGTGCCGATTTAAGAGTGGTACAAGAGCTTTTGGGTCACAGTGACGTATCAACAACACAACTATATACTCACATAAGCAAAAAGCGCTTAAAAGATGTCTATTTTGCTATAAATAAAAATTAAGAATTGTAAAAAACATAAAAATTTTTTAAAGGAAACTATCAAAAAACCCTAAAGACATGTTTTTACATATATATAAAATAAAAGGGGAAATTTTTATGAAAAAAGTTTGGTTTGTGATTTTTATTGTATGTTTTTTTACAACAACAGGATATGCATTTGCTGAAAATAGCAGTTATATAAATACACGTGCCGGTTTTGAAAAAGTCAGAACAGCTCGAACAATCAATGCAAATGTTATATTTGTAAATGAAACACATTTTGAATAAAAGCTATTTCCATTCTGCTTTAATTTGACACAAATCTTCACCGGTTTGAGCATTTTTCAAATTGTGGATAGTTGTGTTTCCTTGAATTTCAACAAGTGACAAAATTTTGTTGCCATATTGAATTTCTTTTTTATAAACAATATCCAATGTTTTTAATTTTTTTTGACTTCTAAAGGTAAAATCTAAGGGTTCAAATGCCCAAATAATGTAGTTACAGTTATTTACGTGTTGATTTACGTCAATGTCATCAAATCTTATTTCAAATTCTTTTTGTATATCAATATGTGTTATTTCAGGAATTTTTTCAAAAGTTAAATCCTCAATACGTTTTTCATGTTTTCTTAAATTTGGAGTATCAAGAGTTTTTTCCACATGCAAAAGTTGTTTTGTAGACAAATCTACTAAAGACCAAACACTTGAGATTTTACCGAGACATTTTTCTTTATCAAAAATTTTAAAATCACGATGTGCAAATAATTTGTTATATCCACGAGCTTCTGTTTCCATACGAATATCATACAAAGATTGAGGATATTCCTCAAATTCCATTCTATATTTCAATAAAAACCATCCCAAATTTTTCGGATACGTTGTTGAATAACCGAATCCTAAAACTTCGGCATTATCAGAAGCTAAATCTTGTAAATAGTTCAAAAGTGCAGAAGGTTTCAAAACCAGATTATAATCCATTTCAGAATAATTTACATGAATTTCTTTGTTAAAAACCAAACTGTTTATTGTTTCCATAAAGCGCACCTCTACTTTACTATAACATAAAAGCCTCGTGTAAATACTGTATTTATTAAAGAAAATATTAAAAAATGCCGAAAAATATGTTAAAGTATAAGAAAAATTTATGAGGTATTAATTATGTTTAATTCGGTTAATAACCCATTTAACAACCAAAGAATTACAAGTTCAACATCTTCTGACAGTAACAAACACCATGAACAACAACAGCAACAACAAAAAGAAAAAAACCTGTTAGAAGAAGAAGAACAAGATGAAGTAAAAATTGGCGGGATGCCGATTTTGACAGAAGATGACGTTATTTTTCTTGTAAATGATTATATTACAAAACTCAAGGGTGAACATTCCGATAACGAAAAAATTGTGCAAAAACTGGACAAATATTTAGCAAAATTTGATGTTAAAAAATTTATGAAGCAGAATCCTAATATGACAAGTCCGGATTTTTATATGGTTATGTTTAACGAAACAGAAGGTCTTGTAAAATAAAAATTTAAAATTTCTTAATAATATTAAAGATATAGATTTTTTCATCCGTTAAAAAACATGATTTTTTAGAAAGGATGGATATTATGGAAATTCAAAAAGTAACAAACTTGTTTGCTAAAAATGCACAAGCAGAGGATGTTGATGAGACAGATCAAGTTGATGATGAAGAAGAGCTTGATACCCAAGAGGATGCATCTTCTGATCAAACAGAAGCAACTGCAGCTACAGCACAACAAGGTGACACAGTTCAGGTTTCTCAAAATGAGGTAACAGCTGAAACTGTTCAATCAATTATGCAATCAAAAATTGCATCATTAAAAGCAAAAATTAATGATCCTAAAATTGATGCGGAACTTACCAAACTGTTGGGTAACTTTGATTCAGAAAAATTTATGAAAGATTATGGTTCTGAAATTCAAACAACAGCAGAAGCCACTGCAATTCTTTATTATTTGTATTTTGATAAATATGAAGAAATGGGAGAACAGAAAAAACAATAAGAACAAAATTGAAACTTTTATAAGGCTTCAACGTTATGTTGAAGCCTTTTTTGTAAATAAATATGAATAAAAAGCTAAAAAAGAGCAATTTTTCAGATTACAATCGTTAAAACATGCGTGTGCAAAAGAAAAAGGACGAAATAATGAAAGTTGCTTCAATTGGTGTTAGTCAATCTTATAATATAAACAAATATGCGACAAAACCGGCGTTTTCTGCAAAAGAAGAAAATGTCGATGAAAATAAAATGGATAAGAAAAAGGTTTGTGGTTTAATGGCAGCAGCAGCAGTTTCGGCTGCAATTATCGGTGGCGCAATTGCAGAACACCGAGTATCTGGAACAATGCGCAGACTTCGTTCTGCAGCTGATTCTGCACAAAGAGAACTTTCCGGTTTAACAGACAATTTGAGCACCAAAACAAAAGAAAATGAAGCACTCCAAAAAGAATTGCAGATTGCAAAGAAAAGTGCTCAAGAAAATAATGAAAAGTTTTTAGATTTATTTGAAGGTGATATAAATCCAAAAGAAGCCAGAGAAGGATTAATAAACAAGTTAAAACAAGAAGTTGACGAAAGTTCACTAGATTATAATTATATGGAAGTTCCTGCAACAACAAAAGTTCAAAATGCAGAAAGAGACTTAACAGATGCTATTATGCTTCCTGAAAATGTATCCACAATAAACAGAATAAATATGCAAGAAATTACAACTCCTCAGTTTCATATGGGTGAAGATTTGCACTTTGAACTTCCGATGACAAATGAAGTGAAAATCACAAAAGAATCAAAAGATTTTAAACCTGTTGCCCAAAAAGCCACAGAAGTTTCTGCAGATTATGCGGATGATATTTCTTGGAACAGTGACAAAATTGCTCGCGATTTGATGCAAAATTTTTATGATGGTCATGGTCAAACTTTAGACGGAGTTAAAATGTCCTTCGTTAAGGGTCAAAATGGTAAGTATAAAGTCAGAATAGAAGGCAAAACAACATTTTCTCCGGCAAAAGCTATTTTGATAGGAAAATCTTCAAAACGTGATAATGCAAAAGCTGCAGGACATTATGGAGAAGGTCTAAAAATATCTGTTCTAAAATTATTAAAAGACTATGGAACAGAAAATGTCCAAATTGCTTCTGATAATTGGAAAACAACATGGAAATTTATGACGAGTGAAGTTGAAGATGAAAAAGTTCTTTCTTATTCACTCGATAAGACTGAAAAACTTGATGGTAATTATATTGAATTTGAAACAAAAGATGAAGGCCTTTTACAGTCATTATGCAAATCTGTTAATCGTTTTTATCATTCCGGTAACAACGATTTCAAATGTCCGGATTTTGAAAATGATTTAATGGGAATAAAAATTTTAAATCCAAATGAAAAAGGCAGTATATATATTGCAGGACAAAAATTTGAAGTTGATAATGACTATGAAGGTTTAAAAGGTCTTTCAATCTTTATAAAAGAAAAACCGCCTGAAAAGATGGAATATTTTGGGGGTGAAAAAACTGTTTTTGATCAATCAAGAGATAGAATTTCTTTAAATGCAGATAATTTGGGAACTTTGGGAGAATGGTTGGCAAAAGATTCTCGACTTTCAAATGACGATTTGGCAAAGATTATTAAATCAATGGAACGTTATTGGAGTATTCATGTAAAGGAAAACAACAAAAATGAAGTTGCATTACTGGAAAATCTTGTTAATTATTCATCATATTATCCAAAGGGATTAAAAATAAAATTCCCTGACAACTATCTTGCATATTCTAACGCTTCAGAAGAATTAGTTTATGATTTAGAAAATAAAGGTTATAAAATTTGTAAAGGTGATTTTGCACGTTTAGGAATGCCTACAATCAAGGATGTTATTGGAAACTCCAGAGACCACAAACCTTTAGAATTGAATGATATAGAAAAGAAAAAGATTGTTATAATCAAAAAGGCACTTGAAAAATTGAGTCCGCGTTTGATGGCAGAACATTTTACGCCGGAAGAATTGAATACAAAGATTTATATGTTTAACAGGAATGCTGAAAATGAATCAAAAATAACAAATGATGCGCTTGCAGAAGCAATTATTGATGGCGGAAAATCAAAAGGTTTTTGGATAGACAAAAATTATCTTGATACATCATCATTTGCCAATATCTTGGGCACAACATTACATGAAATGTCACATAAAGTTGGTGGAGATGAATCTTCAGTCTTTTCATACAAATTGACAGATGTTTTAAAAGATGTTATTGATGAATTTACAAATTCGCCACAAACAAGAACATATATGAATTCTTTACAAAACGTTTGGAATGACTTGGGTGTTAATACCGAAAAAGTTGCCTAATATAGAACAAAGATAACAAAATCGGGATGACAAGATTTTACCGAAGCCGTAGGCGAAGAATGAGCCGTACGGATTGGTATGCGATAAAACTGAAGGAATTTTATAAATATATGAAACCCCGAGCAGAACATAAGTTCAACTTGGAAAACGATTTTGCTATTACAAAATCGGGATGACAAGATTTGAACTTGCGACCCCCACGTCCCGAACGTGGTGCGCTACCAAGCTGCGCTACATCCCGATGATTTAATTGTAAACCAAAACTATCGTTTTGGAAAGTGCGCTACCCCTCTCTCAAAAACCTGACATTTAGTCAGCTTTTTGTTCGGCAGAGTGCTACATCCCGATAATTCCATTATAATCCAAACAAAATTTTTATAAAAGTTTATTCCGGTAATTCTCTATGTGAAGACAATTGATTGCCTTGAGCATCAAAGCAATCATTACCTATCCAATGAGCTTTCAGGCTTCCGTCGGCATTATATACAAACTGCTCGGTTTTAGAAATACTTTTGCTTTTTGAAATTATATTTTTATTTGCATCATAAGATGTTGTATTATGTGGGAATTGTGTTCTCGGTTTGTCCAAAACGTCATATTGTGTTAATTTGCCATTCAAGTCGTAATAAAAATTGTGGTACAAATCATCATCGTATTGGATTCCATAACCGGTCTGAGTTCCATGAAAATAAAACGGTGTGATGGTTCTCCCGTTTTCGTGTATTACTCCGCCTTGCAAAACTATTGCCGAAGCCGGCATGATACAAAATGCAAATGCTAAAATAATTAAAATCTTTTTCATAACTTCAGTTTAATAAAAAAAATAAATTAGTCAAAAAAATACCGCTATCTTCAAGATAACGGTATTTTAAAAAGTTTTACAACTTATGCGTGGCTCGCAATCCGCTGCTTGGTTGCTCGCGTTGAACGTGTGCAGATAAATGCTTTTGCATTTATGCTTTACACTCCGCTCGCAACTTTCATTGTATTAGCAATAATTTCATTAAAGCTGTCAGCTTTTAATGAAGCACCACCAACTAAAGCTCCGTCGATGTCTGATTTTGACATTTGTTCAGCAATAGTGTTAGGTTTTACAGAACCACCATATAGAATTCTGATAGAATCAGCAGCAGAAGAACCTGCAACTTCTTTAACAGTATTTCTAATCATGCCGATAACTCTGTTTGCTTCATCTGAGTCACAAGTTTTGCCTGTTCCGATAGCCCAAATAGGTTCATAAGCGATAACAGATTTAGCAACATCTTCACTTGAAATGCCTGATAGAGCATTTTTAATTTGAGAAGAGATGTGAGAATCTGTAACACCTGATTCACGTTGTTCAAGAGTTTCACCACAGCAGATGATTGGAATCAAACCGCCAGCAAGAATAGCTTTAGCTTTTTTGTTAATCATTTCATCAGTTTCAGAGAAGTATTGTCTTCTTTCAGAGTGACCAATGATAACATAAGAACAACCGGCATCTTTAGCCATTTCAACAGAAATTTCACCTGTATAAGCGCCTGAATTTTCCCAGTGGCAGTTTTGACAAGCGATAGAAATTTTGTTTCCACCACAGCCACAGTCACATTTAACAGTATCTACAACAGAAAGTGAAGTGAAAGTTGGGGCGATAACAACAGTTGGCAATTCTTTTGCACTATATTGGTCGCAGAAGCTTTTAACACCTTCAAAAACGTCTTTAGCTTGAGATTTTAACAGGTTCATTTTCCAGTTACCTGCAATAATAGGTTTTCTTGACATAATTTTTCTCCTTATTTTGTACATATTACAAGCTAATTATAGAATCTCAAGATTTAAAGTAAATAGGGAGTAGTATTGATTAAAATAAAGGTTTTAATTAATTAAATTTTGGAGATTATTTTTAGATTCATTATATAATTTATCAACATAATTTTTCAAATTTGTTTGTATAATCTGATATTCTTGTGATGTCAAATTGGTTGCGCGTACCATTGCGTTATAAAAATCTTTATCATCGCTATAGAGAATAGAATTTTCATTATTAAACTCATTAATCGGAGCAAAATTATCTTTTATTATTACCGGTTTCAAAAATCCATATACAAGTTGGAATGCACCACTTGTACCGGTTGTAATGTATCTTATATGGTCAGGTTTGTCTTCGTATGCAGTTAATATGAAATCTGCCTTTTCTAATTCATTATACATATCAGAAAAAGTCAAATGCCCTTTTATATCAATATAAGGTTTGATTTCTTCTGGTAAATGTTTAATATTTCCGGTACCTATGACTGTTATTTTGAAATTTGTAATATTATTTTTGATTAAATTGCATGCAGTATCAATAAAAAGATTAGTATTTTTCTTTATATCGGTGATTTTTCCGATAGTAACAAAGTTTGTAATATCATTTTTACTTGTAATTTTTATATTTCCAAAATAATGAGGGTTAATAGGAACTGTTTCAGCATTTTTATAATCCATTTTTCTTAATGTAATAATATTTTTTGGAAGTGTACCTTTGTCAATTCCGTATTTTATTTCATGTTCAACCAACATAACTTTTTGGTTGTCATTTTGTTTTTTAAAAAAATTATATGCAGCCTCATAATCATACTCTTTGAGTAGTTTTCCGGCAGTAGTTATTAAAATTCCCTTTGCTAAACCCAAATTATGTTTGTTGAAATACTTTAAAAACTTTTTTTTACGCATAGGGTACAAGGTTAATTTGTCATCTTTAAATCTACAAAAAAGACCTTCTTTTATTCTGTCAGGATGGACTATTGCGGTTACATCATAACCTAAATCTAAAAGATATTTACAAAACCCCGGAACAATTTCTGAATGAGATTTGCTGCATAATTCAGCAACGATAAAAGTATTCTCATTACAAGGTATTTTTTCATCAAATTTAGTTTTTAATGAAAGTAATATTTGGTTAAAGTATTTATTTAAATTATTAAACATAAATTATCTCTTATTTTCTATTTTTTTAATATTTTCTATAACTTCTTGAACGGAAATAGATTCCATACATTTAGGATTTGTATCATGACATTGTTTTTTGTGTTTTTTTTGTAGAATACAAGGCGAACATTCAAAATTTTTGGACATAGCAATACAATTTTCACTTCTTGGTTTCCATTTTGTTAAAGATGTAGGTCCATTAAGCAAAATGGAAGGGATATTCAATGCTGCGGCAATATGCATTAAACCTGAATCTATTCCGATAACCATATCCATATTTTTTACTAATGCCATAGATTCTTGAATACAGAATTTTCCACACGTATTGATTGGCAAAAGTTCTAGATCAGATTTTATCAAGTGATATATATTGTCATAACAATCATTGCTTGAACCAGCAAAAAAGACTTGCATATGTTTTTCATTTGAAAGATATTCTATAACTTTTGCCCAATTTTCATCTATCCAATTTTTTTGAGAAAATCTGCTATATGCTTGTATTAAAACTTTTTTTGCTTGAACTCCGGATAAAAATGAGAGAATTTTTTGTTCTCCATTTTTATTTATCCAAACTTCGGTTTTGTCGTTATTAACGTCAATGTTTGTTGCTTTTAGCAAATTTAAATAACAATCAATTTCATGAGTTTGTTCATCATATGGAACTTTTACGGTTAAATGGAAATTACGTTTAACATCAAAACCAATGCGGTTTTTCACTCTTGCTAAAAAAGCCGTTTTAGTGAAAAAATTATCATTTTTCAAAAAATAAACGGTATCATATTTAGCAAACAAATTGATATAATGAAAAAGATGACTGAACTTTCCATCAATAAAAAAAGTATTATTTATGTAAGGACAATCTTGCATTACCTCACCTGCAATTTTATCGACTAAGATATCAATTGTAGCATTTGGCAATGCCTTTCTAAGTTCCCTGTAAAAAGCACTTGCAAAAACGGTATCACCTATCGTTCCGTATCTTATAACTAAAATTTTATTATTTATAATATTTTTTTCCACACATAACTCACTGTAAAAATTCAAATTTAAAAGTGTTATACTATTTTATGGTTATTATACTATAAAATCATAATTAAGATAGGTAAAATGACAATTGATAAAAATTTTTAGAATTTCAAAAAGGAATTAGCCAAAAAAGCGAGATGAGTGCGATTTTTAGCTCGGAATTTCTGCATAAGATGGGCAACATGGAGCTTGATACAATTAACAGAACAATTCTGTTTTTGTGCAATTTCAATGTTTGTATCTCCTTGAATTAGAAGAAACAAAACCTCTTTTTCTTTCGGTGTTATGTTAATTATATTTTCTATGCTATTTGTTGTCATTGGATTGACCCTGTAAATTTTTATTAATAATTACAACAGCATTAGCACCTATTGGACCATACGTTTTTTTTAGAATATTTTTGAAATCATTAGTTTCAATAAAACAATTATCAGTAGAATTCCGTTCATACATAAGAATAGAAATATTTGGATAATTTTTTAAAGAAGTATTTGAGAAATATTTATCGAGTTCTTTGTTATGTCCTACAGGAAAAGTAATTAAGCAAGTATTTGCTTCTTTAACAATTTTTTCAAAAGCAAAAATAGCATTTTCGTTTTTTTTTGCTTTTAAATTATAATCTCCTGTTCCAATATGTTCTATTGTAGAAAGGCAAATTACATTTTTATTTGTTAAATTAATATCAAACATTGAGCATTTATAATCTACTTTAATATGTTTATCATATGGATCACAAATATGATTTACTGCATGTGGAAAATAATATGGCGTTACTGCTCCTATTTCAAAGACTTCACCTTCAGTATTTTCTAGCCATTTTTTTGCAATTGCAATTTCAAGACATCTTTCTGTCATTCTTTTATCTGTATAACCACAATTATAATCTGATTGAAATAATTTAAGTTCAGAATTTTCATATATAAAACTAAAATCATTTAATTTTATAAAAGAATCTCGAATTAAATTTCGCCATTTTTTAATAAACACTAATGAGAAACATAAAGATTCTTTAAACGACCATTTTTTAGGAGTTATTTTTGAAGGATATTTTGTAAATTTCTTATATGTATTTTTTAACTTGTTAATTTTTAAATTATCTTCTTCTGTACCCCACAATGAAGATTGATTCCAATGAATACAAACTGTATTTTTTGTAATAGAATGTTCTTTAAAATATGACCAATCAGGACAAAAATATTCACAAGGATAAATCGAAATTCCATATTTAGTATCGTTGTAAGGAATTTGTCCAAGATATTGATTAAGATTATCTAAATGAATTCTTTTATTATTTGAGTTGTAAATATTTTTTAATTCTTCTTCTGGTAAAGATGAATTATATTGTATTTGTTTGAAATGTGTTAAATTTTCGATTATATTTCCTATAATTATAGGAGACATAAATTCTTCTTCATTAAATATTTTATTTGAATTATAAAAATCTAATATTTTTTTAAATACTATATGATTAGATACCCCACCCATTACTGCTGGTTCTGGGACATTTTTACCGTTTGAAAGTTCTCCTTCTATACTTATAAAAAATTGATTACTTAAAAAATCATCAAATGAATTTATAATTTGTACATCCGTATCTAAGTAAATGCCGCCATATTTATTAAGTGCGTATGCTCTTACATAATCAGAAACAAATGCCCATATTTTTAATTCATAACATCTTTTAAGAAATTTTGATTTTTTTAACATATCTTGAAATTCGGGCATATTATCATGCCAATGCATAATCTTATAATCCGAGCAATGTCTCAACCAAGACAAATAACACATTCTAAATTGTGGTTTTTTATCTTTTTGCCATAATTTTAAATCTTCATCATAAAAAAAATGTATTATTTTAGGAATTTTTTGCATTTTTACCTCTTAAAATTTCTATTATAGGGTCTCTTATAACTCTTCTAATTACCAATTCACACTTTTTAAAAAAATTTATATTCGGATTATCTTCTCTACGATAAATTTCATACATTAATTTATCAAAAAATTTATATATTGGTCTGAAAATTGAGGGTTTATATATTAACTCTTTAACCCAACCTGCCTGCATAGTTATTCCAAGATAGCCTTGCTCAATAATATCATTTACTGTATTTATTTTTCTAAATTTAAGATAATCTTGTTCTATATAAAAAGGAATAAAAAATGTATCAATAGGGATTATTTTAAAAGGTTTTTCTTTCAAATTATATAAAAATTCTCCATACCATTGAAATTCAAACGGAGTAATTTTTATTAAATCCGCAAAAGTAATATTTCTACTCTTTAAAAAATTGGAAAAGAATTCTAAGATTTTTTTTGAAAGTACTACAGGAACAGGACCATAATTATAGGCATAACCATTTCTACCAAAATATTTTTTTACAATTATATGAGGATTATCTTCGGATATATTCCCTCTCATTTTTGATAATACAGTATATGGCGTATTTTCATCATACATAAAATCTAAAATCTTAAAATTTCGGATAAAATAGCAATCAGAATCAAATACTATATAAAAATTACAAACATTTAATTTATAAAAATTTAATTTGATTAATTGTTGCGAAAACCAAGTTTGCTCATGGTCATTAGATAAACCTAAAATTTCTTCATCTGTAACAAATTTTATAATATAAGTTTCTTTATTTGTTATTATTTTGGATTTTATCAATTCTAAATCTTTTTAGGAACACAAATATAAAAAGGTATTTTATCTACATTATATTTATCTATTGATTTTTTTAAAATCAATAATCTATCAATATCATTCCTGTATGTTTTGCAAAATAATACTAAATTATACATCAATTTCTCCTAATATTTTTTTAAGATTACATAATGATAAATTTTCTATAAAGTTTACATGATTTTCCAAATATTTTTGTTTTTCTTTATATTCATCTTGATTCATATCAATAGCTTGTTTCATTATTTGGAATAACCCCTCATTAGTTTGATAAATTAAACTATCATTATCAGTAAAATTATATATATTAGCAAAAGTTTGATGTATCAAGCATGGTTTTAAAAACCCATAAATAAGTTGAAAACTTCCACTGCTACCACATGTCATATATCTTTTATGTGCTTCCAAGTTAGGATCAAGCAAAGGTAAAAAGAAATCTGCATTTTCCATTTCTTTAAACATATTCATAAAATCTAATCTTCCTTTGATATCAATTTTGTTTTTTATTTTGAGAGGAAGAGTGTTTAATGTGCCGTTTCCGACAATTGTAATTTTGAAATTAGTTATGTTATTTGATAATAATTTTTCAATAGTATTTATTAGTAAATTATGGTTTTTTCGTTGTGCTTCAATTCCACCTACTACAATGAAATTTGTTATAAGGTTTTTATCAGTAATATTTATATTCCCAAAATAATGAGGATTAACAATATGCTTTTCTAATTCTTTATTGTGTGAAGGATTTGCGAGAATCAATTGAGTATCTTCTTTGACTTCATTAATTCTATCAATATGATGTTGTACATAAATATTTTTCATTTTACCTTGTTTTAATTGTGGTATATATTTATGAATATCTAACCAACCAGAAGGCGTATAAATTATTTTTGAATTAAAAAATAATATTTCATATTTTTTAATCTTTTCATTTTGTAAAATGTCTTCTAATTCAGACGATCTTAATTCCCAGACTTTTATATTACTATTGATTTTGCATAAAATATTTTCTGATTGACCGTTTATAAGAAGTTCAATATTATATCCTAAATCAACAAAATATTTCATGTATCCGAGTATTGTTTCTTTATGGCAATCATTGGCTTCAATAATTAATACCGTTTTATTCGCAACTTCATGCTGCCAAAATTTTTTAATAATATATTTTCTTTTATTTTGTCTCCTGATTTTTATACTAATGCCACAAATGGTAATTATCTTGTGTTTTCTATCTCCGGAATTTTTCATAGAAAAAATTCTTTCACCCAAATTGTTATATTTTATACCTTTGCCTAAATTCATGATTTTTTTATCATTTTTTAATTCTTGAGGTAAATTATTCCTTACATCTTCATCTTCCAAAAATTCAGGGTTGATAAATGCAATACTTATGTATTTTTTTAATATGTTAATATCTGTTTTAGAAAGATTTTTATCTCTTACAAAATCAAAAATTTTATTGGTTAAAACAACTAAAGATTTTTTTAATTTTTCAATATTTTGGAAAGCTTGTGTTGTAGATTCATTATTAATCCAATAATGATATTTTGTTTTATTTGTAGTTGTTAAATTTTTACTATAATATATTGCTTCTATTAAAAATAGGTTATCTTCATAAAATATATTTATTGGAAAATATATTTTTTTTGCTTTTATTATTTCTGTCCTGAAAATTTTGTCACAACACGTACCATTAGGTAAAATATTCATTTTATCTTTAAAACTTGTATAAACTTTATTCCGTGCAACAGAATTTGTTTTTATTTTGTCATTTTTGATACATACAAAATTACACATAACTACATCAGAATGATATTTTTGTGCAGTATTATACAATTCTTCGTAATAATTCAAATCAATCCAATCATCTGAATCCACAAAACCTATATACTCCCCAGTTGCAATATCTAATCCTTTATTTCTCGCAACACTTTGTCCTTGATTATCTTGAGTTAAAATTTTTATTCTATTATCTAATATGGCATATTCTTTTAATATTTCTATTGAATTATCAGTCGAACCATCATTTATACAAATAATTTCTATTTCTTTTAAAGTTTGTTTTATCAAACTTTCAAGACATCTTTTAAGATATTTTGCAGTATTGTAACATGGTATAATTACGGATATTTTTGGTTGCATTAAAAAGTCCTTTATTTTTACTATTTAATAGTATAAAAAAACGAATTATTTATACTATTATAATAATTTTATATTACAAGATAGTATAAATCAAGTTAATTTATCATATGATATCGTATTTATTTTTTATTTCACTTTTCGCATAATAATAAAAAGAGGGCAAAATGGATAATATAAAAGAGCTTCTTGGTAAGCGTATCCGTGAAATCAGGAAGTCAAAAAACTTAACACAAGAACAACTTGCGGAACGTGTCGGGATTGGCACGCCTAATATAAGTTATTTTGAAACCGGTCGGTTTACGCCTGCGCTTGAAACTATGCAGAAAATTGCAACTGCACTGAATTCTGAAATTTATGAGTTTTATATGTTCCAACCACTCGTTTCTTCGGAAAAACTTAAGAAAGAATTAATCGAAAGCATCGATTCTGATGAAAATTTGCTTAGAAAACTTTACAAATTCTACGTTTCTATAAAATAACCTCTTGAAATATAAATTGTTTATGTTACACTATTAGTATGAATAACTTAAAAATTGATTTGAATATGAATTGGTGGCGCCTGTAAGATAGTACAGGTCAACCTTTTTTGAATATTTTCTTAAAATTAATTACCTGTACGTTTTGTTACAGGTTTTAATTTTTTAAGGAGAAATTTCAAATGTCTATCAATTTAATAAATACCCTAGCCCAACCGCTAAGAATGTCTGCCAAGTTTGTAAACCAAAATGAACAGGCTTCAGGGCTTTCAACTTCAAGATTTGTTCAAGATACAGCTTCTTGTTTTGTTCCAAAAGCTGTTTTTGCAAGATCAAAAGCTGATTTGAGTGAAAATGCGCTTTTAGAATTTTCCGAAAGCTTTTTAGTTTATTATGTTCCGGCTCTTTTGGGTGAAAAGTTTGCAAGAAAAATATTTTCTAAAAATTTGAATAAATCCGAAAAAAATCTTGTTTCAAAAACAGCGGTTGAACTTTTGAAAGAAGGAACTTCTGCTAATAAAAAAGTTATGCCTGTAAAAGCTGCAATTGCTCTCACTGCAACCGTAATTCCATTGATTGAATTTGCACTGAACTATGTTAAAAACATTTTTACTTTAAAAGTATTTAAAAAGAGTAATTTTAATGACATTGCTGCGTTAGAAAATAACAAAGAAGATAAAAAACAACAAGAAAAAGTTAAAAATAGTGCAAAGAAAAATATTTTGCGTGCCGGAACGGTTTTTGCAGGTGCTTTAGCGCTTGCAGGTTTGATTTTTAAACGCGGAGAAAATTCAAAATCCCTACAAAATATTTCGGAAGCAATTCTTGCGCCGGGTACAAAATTCTTTAAAAACAACGTTAAAAAACAAAATTTCTTCAACAAATATTTTAGTTTAGATTTTAATTCTCAAAACGGTAAACTGGTTTTGAGTAAAGGGCAGTTAACTTCTTGTGTTTTAGTCGGTGGTGCAGGATATTTTGGAGCTTCATATGACAGAGGTAAACAAAACTTTTTAGAAACACTTTCTCGTTTTCCACTTGTTGGTTTTTATATTATTACAGGGAGTGACTTGTTTGAAAAAGGATTCAAAAAATTGCTTCATAAATCGGGAAAATGCAAAGAAATGATTGATAAAAATTTGAATACACCTGATTTTTCAAAAATTGAAACTATGGCAAAAGATTTAGCCGAAAAAAATAAAACAACAATTGAAACTGAATATAAAAAACTTGTTAAACAAAAAGTTTTAATTTCAGGAGTTCCTTATTTATTCAGTATTGGTTTTATGGGATTTTTCGTTGCAGGTATGACAAATTTGTTTACAAAATTGAGATTCAACAACGATAAAAAGAATGTAAAAAAAATGTAATAAACTAACAAAAATCTTTTTTTAGCGGTTTCACATGTCAATACTGAGATTTAAGGAGTATAAGATGATACCGAAAATAGGATTTGAAAATACCGTTAGTTACAATACGCAATTGAAAAAACATAACAGGGAAAATAATACAAGTTTTGTATCTGCAAATCCTATAAATAAAGATTTTGCAAATGCTTACAAAAATTATGCAATAAATTTTACCGGTAAAAAAGAAATTACCTCTAAAGTTAATAAAAGCGAAATAATTTATGATAATATGACGCCTTATGCAGAAGAAATTATTGGAAGAGCTGCAGAATTAGCTCAACAAAATGGTAATGCAGAAATTACGCAATCACATATTCTATACGTATCTTTATCTGATGTGAAAAACTATATTAAAATGTTAAATTCGGGAGAAAAATCGCCAGCTGATTTTGCTGATAATGGTGCAATTGATACTATACAAGGCGAGGTTGCAGAATCATTATTTGCAAATAAAGGGATGAGAGATAAAATTCAGCCTATAATTGATAAAGAATTAAAACGGTTAGAATCTAACATAAATGAATTACCAAAGTCAAAAACAGTAAAATCTCCTGTATTATCAAAAGATTATTTGAATGATATATATAGTGTTTATGAATCAATAAATTCAGAGAATTCAACTTCAGGAACTCTTGTAGACGATGAAATGCTTTTTAGAACCGCATTTTATCCTAACAGCAAAAAGTATATGGAACAAATTGCACCATTTATAAAAGAAATGAAGTCTTCAATTTATCTTGATAATTTTTACAATAACAAATCTATACATATTCCGATGTATGATGAAAAATCAAAAAATATTTTGAAAAATCTTAATATTGGGACAAATATGGTTGTAATACATGATCCGAGTACAAACCCACAATATATTTTGAAAAGTTTAGCAAAAACTTTTGAAGATAAATCCAATAATTTTGGTAATATTACTCCGGAAAATACCGAGGTAACAGTCTTTAATAAAGATTCTAATTTGGAATTTATAATCAAATCTTTACAGGAAATGAAAAAAGATAAAAAGAAAAATCATATTTTGATTATGGAAAATATAAATGATACCATAAAAAATTCTCTTCCTCTTGAACAGAGATTACAATTTCCGGAAGGATCTATTTATGGTTTGACAAGAGAAATAATAGGAATATTAACAGATGTTCCATCTAATATAAAATATATTATTTTAGCAGACAAAGATTATTACTATAAAGCTCAAAATTCACCAACAGGTATGCCTGGGTTCTTTTCAAATTTCTGTGAAGCAAATATCCCTGTACTAAATACTAATCAAACAAAAGAATTATTTAAGGAGAATACCGAATTAACAAAGAAAATTAAAAAACAATTTGCACCGTCAGCTATCCAAAAATGTGTAGAGGTTTCAAGTACTCTTCCGGGGAATTATCCTGAAAAAACCTTACAACTGATGGATAAAATTTCAGCATACAATATTGATAAAAAGAGAGAAATAACAGTTAGTGATGTTCAAAATTATATGAAAGAAGCCGGGGATGTATTCAAATCTACTGAAGATAATAGTTCAATTAAGTTGGTTTTTGATACAGAAAAAAGGTTAAAAGATATAGTTGGAAAAGATTCAACAAAAAAAGAAGCTGAGGCGATTGTAAAACAAATAAAATCTAATAAAATGGGAACAAAGGGTGTTGTCATTTTTTCTCAAGATGGCTCGGTAGGTGCCGGACGTCGTCATACGGCGCAAGCTATTGCAGGAGAAGCTAAAATTCCTTATATTGAAATTAACACAATGGATTTTGGTACAAAAGATGTTGACTTATTTGGTGGTGGTGTTCAATCACCTGAAGCATCTATGAAAAAATTATTTTCAATGGTAAAAGCGCAAGCAGAAGAAAACAAAAATAAATCAGCTGTTTTGTTTATCGAAAACTTTGAATATTTTTCTGTAGGTGAGCTTGTTTCAGAATACCATCAAAAAGCAATGGCTCAATTATTGAGAGAAATGGATAATGCAGAAAAACAAGGTTTAAATATTTTAGTTATGGGTTCTGTTTCAAATCCTGAATTAATTGGAGAAGCGGCAATGAAATCTTTCAAATTTATTGACAGTATTGAAGTTTCTTCGCCATCATACAGTTCTGAAGCCAGATATGATATTTTAAAAAATTCTGTAAAGAAAAATAAAATGAAAATTGCCGGTGAAAACAAAGAAGAGCAAGATAAAGTTTTAAAATTTGCTGCAGATATTACACAATATTTCCCATATATTTATATTCAAAATATTGTTAAAAAGGCTCAAACTGTTGCATTTGAACGTGGCCATAAAGAAGTTGAAAAGGCCGATTTTACAGAAGCTTATTTACAAATTACAACAGGAAGACCTTCTGTTGAACGTATTGAACCTTACGAAAAAAAATTAAACACTTCTCATGAATGTGGGCATGCTACAAATTTGGAAGTTATGAATTCTATTGCTAAAAATTTAGGTAGCCCTTGGCATATTCCGGAGAAGGTAAACTTTGTAACTCTTGACCCTAGAGGGTCTTATGGTGGTGCCGTATATGAAGGTAAAGATAAAAACAGCGAATATTCATTTGAACGTAATTTTGCAAATATAGTTTGTTCTTATGGCGGTCATAGTGCAGAAAAAGCTTTTTATAATATGGATGGCTCTTTTGGTATCCATCAAGATTTGATTCAAGCTACAAATATGGCACAAATGATGGTTAAAGGTATGGGACAAGGTCCAAATACAGGTAAGATTTCGCTTGAAAATAGAGAAATTCTATCTTCAAAATTAAAAAATACAATTGAATCTGATGAACAACTGATTTTGAAGAATGCTTTGACTGTTTCCGATATGATTACAGAGGAATATGCACCGTTTAACAAATATTTTACAGACAAATATTCTTCGCTTGTTGGTACAGGCAACTGTTTGATTGATGGAGATACTTTCCGTAAAGAATTATCTGATTGGAGAAATTCTCAAAGTGAAGAAAAACAAAAAGAATTGAATTTGCTTGATAAAATGATAGTTGATGTTATGAACACAACAAAGCAAGGTAAAGTTTATTAGGCTTCATGTTTTTTTGTTTTCAAAGTTAATAATAATGGAATTAAAATAAACGCTGCAACAGAGAAAATTCTGAAAGCATCAATAAATGCCCAAAGAGTTGATTGTTTAACCAATTGAGCGTACATATAATATTGTGCCATATGATTTGCTACAGTAACATGTGCATATTGTGACATTGCTGCTGTATAATATTGTAATCTTGAAGCATATTGCGGATTCAAATTATTCAAATTCCCGACCAACATAAATTGATGCATTTGAGCAAATCTTGATAACATTGTTGCAACAAGTGACGTTCCGATTGCACCACCAATGTTTTTCAACAAATTCTGCAACCCTGCAGCGTTTGTCATTTGGTTGTTCTTCAAGAAATCAACAGACAAGTTGATTATAGGTACCATACAAAGTCCCATTCCGGCGCCCATAATGAAGTTTGGAATGATAATGTTTATATTTGCAATTTGTAAATTTAAAGAACCAAACATTAAATTTGATGTCCCTAAAAATATTAAACCGATTGCAATAAGAATTCTTTTATCAATTCTATCTGCTAAAAATGCACAAACTATAGTTGCACTCATACTTCCTAGACCTCGCGGAGCCATTGAATATCCGCTTAAAAAGGCGGTATAACCCATCATCCCTTGTAAGAACTGTGGTAAAATTGCAAGTGAACCATACAGAATGGAATTCATGACAACCTGAATTGCCGTCCCAACTGTAAAATTCCAATCTTTAAATACACTTAAATCGACAAGAGTATTTTTTCTGAATAATTGTGAAGTGAAAAAACATGCACAGAAAAAGCATGATGAACCGAATACCCACCTTATCCATTCTGCGTTAAACCAATCAGCGTTATTACCTTTATCAAAGAATATTTGTAATGTAATTAACCATAATGACAAAAATAAGAAGCCCCAGCCATCTAATTTGACACCTTTTTGTCGTCTTGCATATTTTGGATTATACAAAAACTTTGTTGCAAGAATAGCTGCTAAACAACCTGTTGGAACATTTATATAGAATATCCAAGGCCAAGACCAGTTATCTGTAATCCAACCACCCAATACAGGGCCGATAATTGGAGCAAGAATTACACCAAGTCCGAAAATTGAAGTTGACATACCACGTTTCTCCGGAGGGAAACTTTCAAGCATTAGTGCTTGAGATATTGGAACGATTCCGCCACCGCCTGCACCCTGTAATATCCTGAACATTACCATTTGACCTAAAGTATGTGCTTGTCCGCAAAGTAGTGATGCAATTGTAAATAACAAAATACTTATTACATAGAAATTTTTTCTTCCGAACAATTTACTAAAATAGTCAACAGATGGAATCATAATGCCTGATGCTATCAAATAACTTGTTAAAATCCACATAGATTCATCTCTGGTCGCTGAGAAGCTTCCCGCCATATGTGGCAGGGCTACGTTTGCAATGGTTGTATCCATTACGTATATGAATACTGCTAAAAGGATTGCCGAACATGACGGCCATGGATTTTTAGGGTAGATTGTTTTTTCAGTTGTAATTTCTTCTGACATTTATATCTCGAAATTTACCTATTTTACTCTTACTTTTGGTTCAACTGACATCCCAGGAACTATAATATATTCATTTGGATTTATTTTTTCTGTGAATACTATTTTTACAGGAATTCTTTGAACGATTTTTACGAATGAACCTACTGCATTTTCAGGAGGGAACAAACTTGATTTTGCACCGGAACTTCTTTGAATACTGTCAATTTTTCCTTTAAATACTTTTTTAGGATATGTATCAACTTTGACGTCAACTTCTTGACCTACATGCATATGTTCCAATTGATTTTCTTTAAAGTTTGCAACTACCCAAACTCTTTCAGGAACGATTACGAACAAAGGAGAACCTGTTTGAACATACATTCCCTTTTCTACTCTACGAGAAGCTACTGTACCTGATTGAGGTGCATATATCTTTGTATATGAAAGGTTCAATTTTGCTTGATCCAAAGCAGCTTTTGCAGCTTTCAAATCGCTATCTGCAACTTTCTTATCTGCATTTGATAAAATATTTTCTTGAGCGTTAGTCAAACTTGCTTGAGCCGAATCATATTTTGCTTGTGCCATATCAAGTGTCTGTTTTGAAACTGCACCTGATTGATAAAGAGCTGTATATCTGTCTAAATCTTTTTTTGCTAAATCGATATTTGAATTTGCTGCGTTCAAGTTAGCTTTAGCGTTTGTTTGATTTAACAAAACTTTTTGGTAATTTGCTTGAGCTGCCAAAACTTTTACTCTGTAATCTGCAGGGTCGATTTGAGCAACCAAGTCACCTTCTTGTACGTGTTGGTTATCTGTTACATATGATTCAATAATTTGACCTGAAACTTTTGGAGCAACAGAAACGGTTGTTGTTTCTACATAGGCATCATCGGTTGATTGGTATTTTGATGCATCATATATTGAATATGCTCCAAATATAACGATTACAACAAGAATAACAATACCAACGAGCCCTCTTAATGCTCTGGCTTTTGTTTTACTGTTATCTTTTACTTCTTCTTGAATTTCTTTTTCTTCACTCATTTTATTTTCCTCTTATTAATAATTATTATTTTATATTTGAAAATCTACCATATCACTTAATTTTTCACGCATCTTTTTTAGCGAAGTTCTTAAGTTTTCAATTTCTTGTCTGCTTACTTTTTCTACACATTCGGCAATAATAGGTTGTATTTTGATTGTTGCTTTTTGCCATAAATTTTTGCCTTCTTCAGTAATTTCCATTTTCATAACAAGTCGGTTATTTTTTATGTCAACAAACCTTTTTATTAATTTTTTCTTTTCTAAAGATTTCAAAATACGACCGGTATTTGCCCTGTCACGTAAAATTAATTTTGCTAAATCTCTTTGACAAATATTTTCGTTACAAGTTAGTGTGTCCAGAATGCTATATTCATCAGAAGTTATACCAATTTGTATTTTTTCAAACAATTGGATACCTAAAGTTTTACAAAACTTTGCAGTTTGTTGTAATTCATAATATATAGATTCTGTGTAATTTTTTACGTCGTCCAAAGTTAGCCTTTTCTTTTGTTGTAAAAATTATATGTTGCATTTACAACAATCTTATGCTAACATACTAATTATAAAAATGCAATAGGAAAAATTAAGGAAGTAAAAATTGAAAAAGATATTGACAATAGCACTTTTGATAAGTTTTACAGGCATGACTTTTGCCCCTGTCATGGCAGATGAAGTTAACACTGCAACCCCTAAAGTTTATAAAAGCATGGTTAAGAAAAATAAAAAAGAGTCAGATGATTATAAATATGCTTATGTAAATTTGGATTGGTGGAAGAGTTTTAATGATGCCAATTTGAATAATTATATAAATCTTGCAATAAAAAATAACTATGATTTGAAGTTAGCAACTATTGCTACAAAAGAATATTATCAGAATGTAAAGTTACAGTTTTCAAATGAGTTACCGTCAGCGACTGTCGGTTTATCTCCAAACTATTTGAAGATGCCGGGTTCAACAGATTGGGATTGGATGTATGCCGCTCCTGCAGTTGTCAATTATGAAGCTGATATTTTCTTAAAAAATCATGATAAAACAAAATCTGTAAAAAAACTGTATGAAGCATCAAAATTTGATGAACGCGGAGCGTACATTTCAGTTGCTTCAGCTGTCGGAACAACATACTTAAATATTGTAAAATTAGATAAATTAATAAAATTACAAAAAGATATAGTTGCAACACGTCAAAATATTTATGATTTGATGCTAATGAGAAATAAAGAGGGTTTAACTTCAACTGCAGATACAGTTAAGGCTAACAAATCTCTTGTTGCGGGTACAACAGAATTGTACGATTACCAAAAACAAAGAGCAATTTTACTTCATCAATTGGCAGTATTAATTGGTGAAAGCCCTGAAAATGCTGATAGTTTAGCAATTACACCTTATGATAATTTAAAATTTAAGGGACAAATTCCGACTGAAATATCTTCAGAAGTTATAATTAATCGTCCGGATTACCTTAAAGCAGAAAAAATGGTTGAAAAAGCCGGTATTGATGTTAGAGTAGCTAAAAAAGAATTTTTGCCGACTATTAATTTGACTGGTTTAATGCTTTTTGCAGCTTCTGATTTCGGAAGTGTTCTTTCAACAAAATCAGCATTAGGCGCATTGGCTATTGGCGGTATGTTACCGGTATTTACAGGCGGACGTCGTATTGCTAATTTGAGATTGAAAAAAGAACAGTATGAACAAGTTTTGCAAAATTATTACAAAACAAATTTGATTTCAATTCAGGAAGTTAATGATGCATTAGTTGCAATCAAGCAAGATGGTGCAAAATTAAAAGCAAACCAAAAACAATCTCAATTAGAAAGAGCTGATTTCGGTTTTAATCAAGAAAAATTCACTCATGGTACAATTTCAAAACTTGATTTGATTCAAGTAAAAGAAAACTTGATGACCATAGATAAAGCTGTTGCAAATCAACAAATCAACTGTTATGTTGACTATATCGGGTTGTATAAGGCAGCAGGAAGCAAGATTTAAAAAATTTAAGTGATTAATACTTAAACTCCAAAAACTAATACTTATAAAATCACAAGTGGTAAAGGTATCTTTACCATTTTTTTTATAAATTTTAGTCAGAAATTTTTCTTGCAAGAGAAAGTCCTGCAGGAAGGCTCAACACAACATTTTCATATCTGGAATCATTATTGATATCATCGATAAATGCTTGGGTTTTTTCTTTGTGTGACAAAACGTTATCAGCGGCAATAATTCCACCCTTTTTCATGTGTTTATCAATTATATGAAAATATTTTATATATTCACGCTTATTGGCATCAATAAAGGCAAAATCAATCTCTAATTCTTCCGGTAAATATTCCAAAAGAGTTATCGCATCACCTTGTAACGGTATAATTACGTCATCTACTTTACAGAGTTTAAAGTTATTTTTGGCGATACTTTGGCGTTTGTCATAAAACTCTATTGTGCGAAGTTTTCCACCTGTACGTTTGAACGCATTACCGAGCCAAATTCCTGAATAACCGTTTGAAGTTCCGACTTCAATCCCGCTTTTACAACCTTGATTTACAATCAAGGTATATAAGAATTCTCCTGTAACTCTTGAAATATTCCAAAAATCATGTTGTGTTTTTTCAAGTTCTTTTAAGATATTTTGTGTTGTTTCATCAAAATTTTCTATCATTGATTTATTTTTTTAACCTTATTTGTAACAACGATTGAACTGATTGGCATATCTACTCTTACAGTTTTAACAACCTTTTTGGTGTTTAAATCAAAAACAGAAAAAATAGCAGATTTTGTATCTGTAATTAATGCTAAATTCGTATTTTCCAATCTATAAATTTTTGTTGAAAAGCCGTTTGTATTTAAAGGTATTTTTTCTCCAACAACATCAGTTTGTGTATTTACAGGTTGAATAACATTTTCTTGTGCACCCAAAATATATAGAGTGTTGTTGTCATAAAGCATATCAATAGGTTTTACGCAAATATCAGTTTCACCTATAAATCCTACTGTTTTGTAATCAATGATTGCCAATTTGTTTTGTGTACGGCTGATAATATATATTTTACCGTTTGCATAAGCTATTTTTGATACGTTTGGAAATCTTCCGATATCCTTTAACAAATATTGATTATCAAGTTCAATAGCCCAAATCTCACGTGTATTTTTATCGAAATAGAACAATTTTGTTCCGTCTTCACTAAGAGTTAATTTTTCACATAAACCGTTGATTTTTAATTGTTTTAACAAAGTCATAGTGTTCAAATTTACGACATAAATACTTGAATCTTCGGCACTTGAAACGTATGCCAAATTATTTTTGTAATCCATAACGATTTCGTCAGGTTGTGTTTTAAAGAAAATTTGTTTAATAATGTCATCGTCCATTAATGAAATAACATCCATAGATTTTTTTTCATAAGAAGTTACAAGTAAAAATTTACCTTGATATCCTTTCATAGAAATAGGGACATTTTTTTGTTCCAAAGCATATTCCGGAGTTTTGCCATCTTGATTTACAGCCAAAATATTTCTTGAAAACCCGCTCGAAATATAGAAAGTTTTATTGCGTAATGAAGGGATATCTCCTAGTGTTTTTAAATTTGTCGGAGAAACCGTAATTTTTGGCATTTGAACTTTTATACCTGTATCTTTGTTTGTTCTGATTGACAAATCGCCGACAATACCTTTCATAACTTCCGGTACAACAAGTCCTTGCGGAACGAGCATATCTTGTGGCAAAAGTCCTGTTCTGATTTCATCAGGTGGGTTTCCAATTTTGTAAACAGTTTTATGGCCGTTTCTGTCAGTCAAAACTTTTAATAAAACGTATTCGTTATTAAAAATAACTACATTTGGTTTATTTGATAAAGTTTTGTTATCAGGATAAGTTTTTTTAATGGAAATTGCTTCAGGATCCAACATTTTCGCCGGAATTAAGGGAAGATATTCTGTTCCGTCAGGCAACAAAATAACTCCGTCAAAACGGAAAGTTGTCTTTGGAAAGTCTTTTGAAATGTATGATTGCAATTTGTCAGGCAATTGGGTTGCCATTGCTGACGTTGTTGTTATCAACATTATAAAAAGCATAAGAATAAATTTACGCATTATTAAATACCCCTTTTACTTTATCCATTATTGAACTTTGGTACTTTTTATTTGTGTTTAATTCATACAATTTTTTATATAGAATTTTTTCTTCATCATTTAGTGCTGTTGGAATTTTAACCGAAACAACAATAATATGATCTCCGCGTCTGTCAGGTCTTGAAATATAAGGAACGCCTAATCCTTTGAGTTTGATTGTATTTCCGCTTTGAATTCCTGCAGGAATTTGGACTGTTTTTTCACCGTCAAGTGTTTTAATTACGACTTCGTCACCCAAAACGGCTTGTGCCGGAGAAATTTCCAATTTTGTATAAACTTCTGCTCCGTCACGTTTGAAATAGTTTGATTTTTTAACATGTAAAATTACATACAAATCACCTTCAGGTCCGCCGTTTGTACCGGCATCACCTTCGTTTGAAATACGAATTCTTGAACCGTTATCAACGCCTGCAGGGATTTTAATTTCAATTTTCTTTTCTTTTTCAATTCTGCCATAACCTTTACAAGTTTTGCAAGGAGAGGTAATCTTGACACCTTTGCCGTTACAATCAGGGCAAGTTACGATTTGAGCAAAAGAGCCAAGTGGTGTTCTTGTAACATGTTGAATTTGTCCCGAACCTTTACATGTTGGGCAAGTAATAGGTTTAGAACCCTTTTCGGCACCTGTTCCATGGCAATCAGGACAAGTTTCCAAATGTTCAAATGTAATTTCTTTTTTTACGCCAAAAACAGCTTCTTCAAAGGAAATTTCGATATCGCTTCTGATATCATCGCCTTCTTGTGGTGCGTTTGGATCGGGTCTTCCACCACCAAATCCCATACCCATTCCACCAAAGAATGAGTTAAATATATCATTCAAATCGCCAAAACCACCGGCAAAAGGTCCACCGGTATCAAATCCTGCGTTTTGCAAACCGTCTTCACCATACTGATCATATGTTGCACGCTTGTTATCATCCATCAGTGTTTCATAAGCTTTTCCGAGTTCTTTGAATTTTTCTTCAGCATCCGGAGCCTTGTTTACGTCGGGGTGCAATGTTCTGGCTTTTTTTCTAAAAGCCGATTTTATTTCATCTTTGGAGGCATCTTTTGAGACTCCGAGTATTTCATAAAAGTCTGTCATAATTTGTTTATTAAAAATTCCCTATTCTTATAATATTTGTCAACAAAATTATAACATGAAAATTATTTAAAATATTGCTAAATTAATTATTTTTTAATACCTATTTTAAAAGGTTTTTAAAAAAATTTATTGTATGATGCCAAGATAGTTTTGAAATAGGTTTTACAAAGTCAATATCAAAATGATTTTTTTTGATTAAAAGTTTCCTTGCTTTACCTGTATTCGGGTATAATTCATCAAATCTTTTTTCAAAAGCATCTTTAGCTTTTTTAACTCTTGGGATATTGTTGAATTTTTCCAAATTTTGTCTAAAAGCTTCGTGATAAGTTATTTTTTGTCCCCAGATGTACTGTTGACCGATAATCATACCTGTTGTAGGATTTTTTCTGCAAAATCTGTAATGAGAAAGGAGAGAATCTTCATCTCCTTTGCTACGTCTGAGGGAAGTATCCAATTCTGATTTTGTCCAACGAGCTTTATATATTGGTTTTTCCAATTTGTTATACAATCCGATTGCTAATTCCATAAAATTTCCCTTTATATCTTAATATTCTTGTTATTATTCAAAATTTCTAAAAATAAAATTTGATAGCACTAATTTTATTTTGTTACAAAAAGAGATAAACTTTTATAGTTTATCTCTTGAAAAAAATTTTCTAAAATAATTATTCAGCTGTAGCAACGTTTACCAAGGTTGGTCTTAAAACCTTGTCACCCAACTTATAACCCTTTTGGAGTTCATTAATAATTGTGTGTTCCGGATGATCTTTTGATGGCGTTCTCATTACCGCTTCATGGAAATTCGGATCAAACTCTTCACCTTCAGCTTGAATAGGTTCAAGTCCTAATTTTGTTAAAGTATCAAGCACTTGTTTGTGAACCAAGTCAAAACTTTCTTTAACTTTCTGGCAGTCTTCAATATTTGCAAGAGCTTTTTTCCCTCTGTCAAAATTATCAAGAACTTCAATCATTTGTTTTAAAGCATTTTCTGCTCCAAATTTCAATAAATCTTCTCTTTCTTGAGCTTGACGTTTCCTAAAATTGTCAAAATCTGCAGCAAGTCTTACATACTGTTGATTTAAAACGTCATATTTTTTTTGAAGTTCTTCAAATTCTTTGTTATTTGGAGTTTCAGAAGAGTTAGGAGTTTCCTCTTTTTCTTCTTTTACTTCTTGATTTTCTTGTGTTTCAGCATTATTTTCAGGCGAGTCAAGACTTTCTGCCATGTCACCTTTAAACGGATTATTTTTATGTTTCATTTGAAAATACCTCTTTAAATTCATTATATTTTTATTATAGGTGAAAAGGATGGAAATGAGGAGAAAATTTATTTTTTTTTAATGTTTCAAAAAAAGTTGAATAAAAAATACCGCAATAAGATTTTCTTACTGCGGTATAAATTTTTTAGATATTTACAAAACTAGTCAAAAGTGTAGCTCAAAATAGCTGCTTCTCTTGCTTGTTTGATTGCCTTGACAATCATTCTTTGGTGTTTTGCACAGTTACCGGTAATTCTGCGAGGAATAATTTTTCCGGCTTCTGTTAAGTATCTTCTTAACTTTGATGCATCTTTAAAGTCGATGTATTCAACTTTATCTGCACATAGACTGCAATTTTTTTTCTTTTTTGCGTCTTTCATTTCTTGTCTCATTTTTCTAATTGCCTTTCTAGCCTTATTATTATTTTACTATTTTTATTTTATCAGCCAAGCCTATTTAACTCAGCTCGCTCACGCTAAAACGGAATTTCGTCTTCACCGATTAATTCGTTACCTGACATATCGTCAGATTCAAATTTCACGATTTCTTCTGTTCCGTAATTTTCGGAAGATGTATCAGTAGAACCTGATGCACCCATTCTTTCAATAGAATTTGCATCTATTTCATAGATTTTTCTTTCGGCACCTGAATCAGTTTTAACAGAATTTGTTTGTAATCTGCCTTCTACTAAAACTTTTTCACCTTTTGTCAATGATGAAACCAAGTCATCCATATTTTGACGTTTTGAAATTACTCTTATAAGTAATTCATCACGTTCGCCTATATTCATAACAAAAGCAGAAACGCCAACATTATTTTGAGTGAAACGTTTTTCTGCAGTTCTATATATTGTTCCTGTTACTACTGTTTTTGCAATTGACATTTAATGCCCTTTCTTATTTGCTTAATTCAGCTTTTTTTGAAACTTCCATAAACATTGTTCTTAAAATGCTGTCTGTTAATCTTAATTGTCTTTTGAATTCAGCAACTTTTTCTTCAGGAAGGCTGATGTTTGTAGAAACGAAAAATCCGTCTCTGAATTTGTTGATATCATAAGCAAGTTTTTTTCTGCCTATTTTGTCTGTAGATTCTGTTTTTCCACCGAATTCAGTAACTGTATCTTCTAATTTCTTAACGCTTTTATCAACTTCTTCAGCATCAAGGTTTGGTTTGAATATAGCTAATAATTCATAAGTTTTCATTTATATTTCTCCTTTTAATTATAGTGTATGTATTGATATTATCATGAAAATAATTATTTTTACAACATGTAATCTGCCGTGAATGAATAATTTGCAGGACCAATCAAGAAAATATCTTTGTTAGGATTTTCTTGAGAGCCTTGCCATTCAACGAATACAGAGCCACCAAGCAAATTAACTTTGACCTTATTTTCTGTTAAGTTATTTAAAACACCTGCAACAACACTTGCACAAGCTCCTGTTCCGCAAGCCAAAGTTATTCCGCAACCGCGCTCATAAACACGCATTTCAACTTCATTTTTGGAAAGAACTTTTACAAACTCCGTATTTGTTTTTTCCGGGAAAAATTTGTGTTTTTCTATTGTCGGTCCGTATTTTTTTGCAAAATCAAGTGGTTTATCTTTTACAAAGATCACACAGTGAGGATTTCCCATTGAAACAGGAGTAATTTCAAATTCTTCACCTAAAGCTTTTATGGTTTTGTCACCACGGAATGGAATTTTGTTGTGGTCTAAAATTGGAACACCCATGTTGACTTTTATATTGCCATCATCCAAAATTTCAGGTTTTATAATTCCTGCAAGAGTTTTTACGGAAAAAGATTTTTTAGTAATAATTTTTTTATCAAAAACGTATTTTGAAAAACATCTCATACCGTTTCCACACATTTGAGCGGTAGAACCATCGGAATTGTAAAAAAACCAAGCGATATCAGTTTCATTGTTTGGGTGTAAATCAGGAATAATAAGACCATCAGCGCCCACACCAAAATTTCGGTCACAAACTTGTTTTGCAAACTCAGGCATTGAAAGTTTTGTTTTTTCAAATTCATCATAATCAATTATGACAAAATCATTTCCGCAACCTTGCATTTTAGTAATTTTAACTGTTTTGGTATCCATATTTCCTCACTTTTTAAAATTATTGTAACACAAAATAGCCAAGACAAAATAGTCTTGACAATTAGCTTTGATTAAGTAGAATAAGAAATATCTGAAACAATCGTATATGGAGGAGTGCCAGAGCGGTTGATCGGAGCAGTCTTGAAAACTGTCGTACGTTCACGCGTACCGTGGGTTCGAATCCCACCTCCTCCTCCATTTAAAAAGACCTTTTTCAAGGTCTTTTTTTTGTTGAAGTTATTTATAGAAATAGATGAGTACAACAAAGCTTTGCTTTGTTTCCTAAATCTAAAAATTATTAATCATTTTTTTTAATTGAATCTCTATACATATTAACTACATAATCTGTAAATGAAGTGTTTTCAAAAGTATTATTTTTATTTTTATTCATATATTTATTTTCATAAAAACAATCATCCTCATCCTTATTTTTCGGATTGTTTAATTCTGCTGCTTGAAATATTCCATCTTTATTTTTATCTATACGATAAAATGAATCTTCTCCATGCATAAGTGCCATGGTAAATTTATCAAGATTCAAATGGTTTAATTCGTCTTCAGATAAAGTATCAAAAATATTTTGTGTAACTTGATCTGATTCAGGATTAAATTCTTTTTTGACTTTCTTATTGCCATTATTTTGAGTATGGTTAGCAGTATGAGTCTGTTTAGTCGGTTCTAATTTCATTGTTCTCTCCTTTATACTTTTAATATTCTCTTTGAAATTTTCTCTTTTTTAAAAATCTCTATGATTTTATTAAAAATTTTAGAGTTTAAAAATTGCGCAGTGCTCTTGTATAAATATATTAAAATATCCCCAATGTTATGTGGGTTTGAGACTATTAATAAATCTATATTTACATTTATTAATATTAGCAAAAAGTTAAAGGTTTTACCTGCTTAAACAAATTTTGCTAGCAAATTTTAATTTTAGATAATTTATAATATCTAAAATTAAAAGGAGAAATTTTATGAAGGTTCAAAATAGTAATTTACATACAAATAACAACACTAATTTTACAGCAATCAAGAGTATTGAATGCAGTGGTTTATATAAAAAATATCCTAATTTAGCAAATGAATTAGTTGATACTTTTCAACGAAATCAAAAAGCTATGGATTTCTGTAAAAAATATGATGTAGATATTGTTTTTCATGCCATGAGAACAGGAGTGACTTCTGTAGAAAGTTCAATGCATATGTTCTACGATGATATTACAAAATGTTTTGTCAGAAAGTTTTTTGAAAGTATTTTTGAAGATGGTAATATCCAATTGCGTTTATTTAGTGATAAATATAATGTAGTTGATAGTCTAAAGGATTCAACAAAGGTTTTAAAAGAGGCTATTATTTCTAATACTAATGTTCAATCAACAAAAACTCGTAACGGAATGTTAGATTTAGAATTGAAGTTAGCTGATGAAGATATGCAAAAAGTTATATCAAAAAAAACACAAAAATTGCAAGCACATGAAATGAAAATCCAAGCTAAAAAAGCTAAGGCTGAAGCCAAAAATGATGCCAAAAATAAATTGAAAGAAGATACCGAAAAACTAAACGATTCTATTCAAAATTTGATTAAAAATAGCAAATAGGCAAATTGTTTTATGATTGTTTTAAGTTCACCGTTTTCAAATATTTTTACTGTATTAATTCAACCCTTTTAATTGCGAAAATATTTAAGAATATGCTATAATCATGATAATTTTGAGGTTTAATATGTTTAGAATAAAAAGAATATATGATGAAAATGTTGAAGATTGTGAATATAGAATTTTGGTTGACAGATTATGGCCGAGAGGTATCTCCAAAGAAAAAGCAAAAATAAATTTGTGGGCAAAGGAAATAGCACCCAGTAATGAACTTCGGAAGTGGTTCAATCACGATATCAGCAAATTTGAGTTGTTTAAAAACAAATATTTTGAAGAATTAAATAATAATGAATTTGCTATGCAATTTAAAAAAGAATACACAAATCATAATATTACGTTATTATATTCGGCAAAAAATGAAAAATATAATAATGCTATTGTATTGAAAGAATGGTTGGAAAGTTAAAGTGTATTATGTACAATTGTAACGTTTTTAAAAAATCTATTGCCATTAAATACATCTTAGATATAAAATCATTTTCGTTAAAATATACATAGGAGGCAAACTGTTTAAAGCAGTTTCAATAGAATGCTAAATATACAGAGTTATTTACCCTTTGTTTCATCACATATGATGAAACAAAACAAGGATAAACGTCCGTCTAATATGACAAGAGTTACTTCAGCTTGTGGAAGTACATTGGGAATTTCGGCAGCGTTATCTTTATTAATAAAACACAGAACAAATTGTAGTGGTAGTTTTTTAAAAAATGCGATTTCTGTTCACAAGATTTTTAAAACATTTAAGGACCTTGAATGCAAAGAAAAAGATGTATTGGTACTTGCGACAGGTGCAATAACCGGAGGCTTTTTAGGAGGTTCTGTTTCTGATACAAAACATATCAAACAAAAGACAAAAGAAGCTGTAACACAATTGATAGGTAATTATGTAGTTCCAACGTTATTGGTTGGAGCAGGTGTAAAAATAGCGAATTTGTTAAACCCTATTTTAAATGCCAAAACACTATCTTGCGTTAAAGGGTTTGCAGGGCTTGTCGGATTATACTATGGAGTTGTTTTTGGGAACAAAATTTCTAATAATATAAATAAAAATATTTTTAACGATAAAGATAAGATTAGAAAACTTTGTTGGAAGGATTGGTCGGTACAAGTCGATAATGTCTGTCTTGTAACTTCGCTTGCTACAAACGGTACAAATATTGCCAAAACAGCATCAAAAGTTATACCTGCAGCACATCTGTTTTCAGGTTACCAAATAGGAATAAAACAAGACTAAACTTATTTTCTGCCGATATATCTTTCGTTGGCAAATTCCCTTAATGCGGTATTAATTCTATCTGCATACGGTTCACTAGGATTAAAAGTTACATTTCTTGTCGGATAGTTTGGTGTTCTGCCAGGTCTAAAAGCTCCTAAGAAAGCATTTTTGAAAAAATCAAGACATTCTTTGGTTGTCATTGTTGGCAATTTTTCTCTATTTTCTTTTTTTGTGAATAAATTAGAAATAACTGTTGCCAAATCACGAGATGTCGGGTTAGTTCTTTCTGCAACTGTCAAAGAAATTTGATCAGGCGTTTCTTCAGGGAATGTTATGTTAAATCTCACGTCAGACAAATCAGCTTTTTTTTGATAAGATTTGAATCTATAAAATTCATCTTCATTAGCTACCATTTTTCTCAAAAGATGAGTTGGTCTATAGTATTCTTGGGTATATTCAGGGGTTCCTTTTATCATATCTACAAATGGTTTTTGAATTGTTCTTAATGAAACTTTCATGATTTGTCCTTTCAAATAATTTTATTTATAGTAGAAATAAAAGCATAACATAAAATTTTTGAACATGAAAAAGCTTACATTTTACATATCTTAACGTAATGTTAAAATAAAACGCAAAAATTTTTTTGAGAGTTTTTAAAAGTTGGGTAAGAACAAAAAAGGAAGGCAAAAAGCATGGAACTGGGAATTAATACAGGTTTAAATTGTAATAAAAAGAATAATGTAAATTTTGGGATGGCCGTAAAATTTGAAGATGGTGCATATGATGTTATAAAAAGACAAGCTTCAAAATTAGGTACATCTGCAAGAAATAATTTTATCCAATCACTTAAAGAGATTTCTTCTTGTGAAGAACAAAATCCTGTTGATATTTTGATAAAGAAAGCTAGTAAACGCCAAGCTTTAAAAGCAGAAGTTGTTGATACTGAAACAGGTGATTTTGAACCATTAGAAACTTCAATATATTCTCAACCGTTATTTTTTAAAAACGGCAAATTGAAATTTTTAAGAAAAGCCTTAGATAAAGCGCGTGAAGTTGATTCATTGAACAGACAAGTAGCAGAATTGAAAAATGCTACAAACCAAATTGATGAAGCAGGTTCAAGAATGGATGTTGAAGCGTAAATTATCCAAAACAAATTGAGTATAAAAAGCGACTTTAGTTAAGCATTAATTGAAGTCGTTTTTTTGTGACCGTTTCTATATCCTATGCCTGCACGATAAGCTGAAACCGAGTATAACAAAGGTAGAGCAGGTTCAATCCATTTCAATCCTGACAAAACTGCAACTGATGCAACATCATCGAGGTGTAAGCCCAAATCAATAGCTTCAGGAGTTCTTTCATCATACAGTGACTCTTTATTCTTTTTGCCTAAAAGCGGATTAATAATTTTGTTGCCTATTTCGTTTGCAATAGCGCTACCGCCGAGAACGCCGACTGCCAAAATGCCACCAATCATACCAAGAGCACGAGGAGCTTTTGATTTTATTTTAGCTTTTTCAAGAATTGCTAACGCTCCGCCTGCACCAATATTACACAAGAAAATATTTGCCAAATATTGATAAGCACCTTCTTTAATTTTATTTGGAATTTTGTCTTTCCAATTTTTTTCAGTAAATCTGTCGCCTATAATTCCACCGGCAATACCACCCAATACAGGGACAAGTCCCATCAATGACAATCTTTTAATTTCAGAAAATATTTCTTTTGAAGTTACGTTTTCAGGATCCGGAATGAGTTCTTGCAGAAGGTCTTTTCCGGCCTTATTTTTGTTTAAATCATCAAAAAGAGTACGAATTTCTTTTAATTTTAAAACTTTATTTTTAGCTTTGTTTAAAATGTTTTTTGTAGCTTCACTTGCTTGGTTGTGTTTCAAAAATTTGTTGATTAATTCTGTATTATTTTCAGCAATTTCTTTTAAATCCATTCTTTCAGAAAGACCTTCAAAACCTTTGAAAATAGTTTTACCTTTAATTTTTAAAGGTTTCATTCCTCTAACTGCGATAAGAGCGGAAGCAATTGTTCCTGCCAAAATTGAAAAATCTTTAATAAAAACTTTTTTTTCATCTTTGTCTGGAGTTTTGTATAAATTATGCATCAAAACCATTGCACCGCTACCTGTTAATAGTGCCGGTACAGAGTTTGAAAATTTGCCTACAAGGCGGGGTTGATCTAAATATTTTCCTATAGCTAATAAACTGTTCAATTTTTTATCTTTTCTAGTGTAAATAAAATGTATTTCCGTCCGCATTGTATTTTAAGTAAAGATAGTTGTCAAGCTTTGTATATAAAGCTTCAATACAAAAATTAAGATTTATTATCTCATACGTTTGGAGGAGATTTGTAGAATAATTTGAAGATTTGAAAAATTATTGACGTATAGAAAAATATAAGATATGAAAACTTCGGTTTTCATACCTCCTCCCCAAGTCTGGTAGCCGTTCTTTTATAGAATGGCTTTTTTTTACCCCGAGCAGAGGCACGAACGAACGGAGTGAGAGAGAGATGAGCAATTATAAACGGAAACGTTGAGTTTTCGTTTTAATTGAGAG
>JALCDS010000009.1 GCA_022641775.1 Clostridiaceae bacterium | reverse complement strand
TTCCAAATGCCGTTATGAAAGACAAAAAAGGCTATTTAATGATACGTTGGGATGAAATGTTTTATTGTATGTTGAATTCAATCAAAGAATTAGCAGCAAAGGTTACAAACATCGATTCTCGAGTAACAAAACTTGAAAAAGAAAATCAAACTTTAAAAACTCAAAATCAAATGTTAGTTATTCAGAATAAAAAGATTCAAGAACAGAATAATATTGTTCTGAAACGTTTGACCCGATTGGAACGCAAGGTCAAATAACATAGATCCTAGATACCACTTCATAGGTGGTATCCTTTCAAATCAATGCACATTACAGGTATCTGTGATGTGCTTTTCCTATATAATAAAATAGCCGCTTGTGCGGCCAATCATGTATTTGGTAAAAGGTTAGTGTGTGTAGGAGAAAATAAAGAAAAAGAAAATGGTTATATTATTCATATACCCATTTAATTATATCTATAACATATATATTAGATATAATTAATATTTCTTTACAACGTCTTTAAAAAGCTTGAAGTGTTTAACATTTGTAATCAATTTGCGATATTGGAGAATTATTGCTAACATTTATTATATGGATAAGATTTTGTTAATATCAGATAATCAGGAAAGTTCAGGTAAGTTCTCAAAAATTTTTGCGAAAAATACTTTTGATTTTTTCGTATTGAAAGATGAATTGATGATTATGGATTCTATTACTGTTTATCCCCCTGATGTTATTATTATTGATACCTTTTCTATTGACATAGATTTTAAAACCATAATTAAAAAAATTAAATCTGCAAATGAAAATATTGTTATAACCCTTTTCACAAATGAAAGTATTAATACTCATGATTTGGTAAAATATTCTAATGCCTTTATTACGGAAGAAATGTCAGATAAACTGATACTTTCAACAATTAATATGAATTTAAAAACAAAAAATTCTTTGGAAAAACTATCAAATACCAATAAGGATTTGGCGGATAGTTTGTATCGGTTGAATGCATTGTATGATACAAGTTCAAAACTCGCAGGAACACTTGATAAGAAAAAATTGTTGGATTATATGGTAGAAGGTATGGATAAGTCATTGAGTTTTTCTTTGACTTGTTTGTTGTCATTTTGTGAGGGGGAAAATCCTGTTCTTATCTTAAATTCTTTATATGAATTGTCTGATGAATTGATTGAAGCGATAAAATTGAGGACAATATTGAATTACAAATCTTTGTTTGAAAATAGCAAAGTGCCTCACAATTTCAGTGAAGAAGACTTAAAAATTGTAAAAATAATAAAATATCCGGCAACAAGATTTAATTTTTCTTTGTTTCAGTTTGACAATATGTTTGCACCTATTTCATTGGGCGATGACTTTTTCGGATGTGTTGAAATCTTTAAGGACGATACTTTTCAAGCAGAAGATGCAACCTGTTTTCAAACTATTGTAAGGCAAGTAACATTACCTCTCAAAGGTGCTACATTGTATCAGGAACTTATTGAGACGAATAAAGAACTTGAAAAACTCGAACGTTTGAAATCTGATTTTATATCAATTGTATCCCATGAATTAAGAACACCTTTAACTTCTATTAAAAATGCGCTCGATATATTATCCGGTGGAAAGTGTTGTGATATTAATGCGACTGCAGAAAAATTCTTTTCAATGGCAAAACGTAATGTAAAATCACTTTCCAGAATTATTAATGATTTATTGGATTTGTCGAAGATTGAAGCCGGGAAAATGGAATTTAATTTTAAGGAATGTAATATTCAGACCGTAATTGACTATGTTAAATCTTCGCTATCGGAATTGGCAAAAGGAAAATGTATTAATTTGCAAGTCGAGAGCAGAGATTTACCTTTGATAAATGCAGATTCGCAGAGGTTGGAACAAGTTTTGACCAATTTGGTTTCTAATGCAATCAAATTTACCCCCGAAAATAAAAACATTTATATCAGAACAGATTTGATTAATGCAAAAGATATAAAGGCTAATCCGTTATTTAAAGACGAAATCAAAAAGCTCAATGGTGATTGTGTTGTCGTTACAGTTGAGGATGAAGGTATCGGTATTGCGCAAAAAGATTTGAAAAAAGCTTTTGATAAATTTGCTCAGATTGAAAATTCACTTTCAAGAAAAGTTGGTGGAACCGGTTTGGGGTTGCCTATTGCAAAACAGCTCTTAGATGCACATCAGGGCGCTATCTGGTGTGACAGCGTCCCTGAAAAAGGTTCTAAATTTTATTTTGCCATTCCTGTTATGAAAGTGGGTGTACCTCTGTAAGGGTATCTGTTAGAAAGTTTGCAACATCTACTTGCTTTCCTTGACCTTCAAGATTTCGTTCAACATCAGTAATATGTTGTAAGTTTTGTTTTATTCTTGAAACAGGTGTTTTGCTGAAAATTATTTTATCTACATTTATTTGATGATCTTTTTCTGAAATTTTGTCTACAGTAGAAGCTACTTGAGGTAATATTTTAATTTTTTCAGGATCAGCGTTCGGATTAATCAAAAGTTTTACAAATTCCATGAATCTTTCTTGAGGTTTGAAATCCATTGTATAACCACCATTTATTGTTGATTCTGCAATATCTTTAACAGATGCTTTTGCAGCTTCAAAATGCTTTGAAAGTCCAGTATTTTTCAAAATACCGCCGATAACACTTCCCAAGAAGTATTTGCTTGTTGTTGAATCTGTTTGATTGATAACTTCTTGTGTAAAATCAAGTGCTGACGGGTTTTCTTTAGATGCCTTCGGTAATTGGCTCAAAAGGCTTTGTAATATAGATTGACCTTGATATTGTTGTTTTAAATCTATATTTGTAGGTAACATTTCATGTCGTTCTGCTAATTCGCATATATCAGAAACTAAAGAAAGATGTTTTGGGTCCATAGTTTTTAATTCTTCTTTAAATTGGCTCACTTCAGGCATTTTGCTGGCATAATAATCTAGATTGTGTAGCAATTCTGCTTGAGATCTTGTATCTATATCTTTTGTATGGGCGCCCATTGGTTCAAACCCGCATACAAATCTTCTGATTGGCGCGCTTACTTCTTTTGCTGTTTTCATTGTTCCTTTAAAAATGTTAATCATATAGTTAGTCCTTTCGGTTATGCTTATCTTCAAGATATACAATGTGCATAAATAAAATATTTGCCGTTTTTAACGGTTAACTTTAATAAAAAGTTACAATCTTTGCGTTTATATAGCAATATGTTATAATTTAGTAGGATAGTGGTATCAGAGGTTTTTATGAAAAAGATTTTAATAGTTGATGATGAACAGGATATTGTTGAAAGTCTGAAATTCGTTTTGGAAGTTGCCAATTATTCTTGTTATTGTGCTTATAATGGCGAAGATGGGCTTAAAATGGCAAAGGAACTTATTCCGGATTTGATTATTCTTGATGTTATGATGCCAAAAATTAACGGGTACAAAATCAGCCGCCTTTTGAAATTTGACAACAAATATAAAGACATTCCGATATTGATGATAACGGCGAGAACCCAGGAAGAAGATAAAAAAATCGGGGAAGAAACCGGTGCCAATGAATATATAACAAAACCTTTTGAACTTGATGAAGTCGTAAAGACAGTTGATAAATATTTGAAATAAAAATTATGGAAGCAGTTACAAATAAAACTCTTGAAAAATTGAAATATGACCTTGTAAGAGCGGGTCTTGTCCCTTATGAAACTATTGAGCAGGCTGAAGAATTGGCGGATGCTCAAAATATCAATATAGGGCAAGCTCTAATAAATTCCGGTATTCTTACAGAAGAAACTTTGTTGAAGTTTTTGGAAGAAAAACTCCATATACCGTATGTTGATTTGAATAACTATACCTTGGATAAAACTTGTTTGAAATTCGTAAATTATTCTGATGCCAAACGTTATAAAATTATTCCGCTATTCAAAATTGAAAACACTTTAACGGTTGCTATGGCTGACCCTCTTGATTTGTTTGCAATTGACAAAGTCTTAGAAAAGGCCGAATGTTCTATTGAACCGGTTATTTCTTCAGAAAAAGAAATTTTGGAACAAATTGATAAGTATTATAAGGCAAGTTCGACTGTCGGAGATATTTCTACAATAAATCAAAATATTGATTTTGATTGGACAGAAGAGTTGCATAATGATGATTTGAATGATAATCATATGCAAAAGATTATTAATGCAATTCTAAAACAAGCTTTGATTGAAGGGGTGCATGAAGTAACTTTTCAAAGTGATGAATCAGGCTTTGGTGTCAATTTCAAGAAAAATGGTGAACTTGTTAACAAAGGAAGTTTGCCTCAAGTTTTGACCTCATCTTTTACTGCAAAATTAAAATCCTTGGCAGAATTAGATCCATCTGTTTCAGAAGTTCCTCAACTTGGTAAATTATCATTTAATGTTGATAATATTGAAGTTATTTCGAGTGTTTCAACATTTCCAACGATTATGGGTGAAAGAATTTTCTTGAAAATTTATAAGCCGCCGAGATTGTTAAGTGATATTATCACAAATGAAAAGAACATTTCTATTGTAAAAAATGCTTTAAAAACTCCTGGAATTATTCTTGTTTGCGGTTCGCCATTGAGTGGAAAGACCCATGTTATTTATTCTCTTTTAATTGAAGCTGCTCAAAAATATAATGACAAGACCATTATGACCCTTGAAAGTATCGCTAAATACAATCTAAAGGGCGTAAATCAGTGTGAATTGAATGAAAATATAGGTTTTAATCTTGATAAGGCAGCACGTTTTATTGAATTTCAATCCCCGGATATTATTTATCTTGAAGGGATAAAGTCAAAAGAATCATTTGATTATTTTTCAAATCTTGTATTTGATAATAAAACCATAATAATGGAATTTTTGGCAAACAATATGGAAGATTTGCGTAACAAAATGGCGTTTTCGGATTTTGAGACATTAAAATCTCTTATTTCATGTATGATATTTATTCATTCAAAAGACAGTGTTGAAGTTTTTGATAACGCAACTGTTCAAAAATATTTGGCATAAATAAAAATATGTGATAAAATCAGTGTATGTTTAAATATTACGGTAAAAGAGCACCTTATTTATTTTTATTGCCGGCATTTGTATTGCTTGTCGTGTTCTTTTTTATTCCGTTTTTTCAAACATTTATATTGAGTTTTCAAGATTATTCACAAAGCATTTATCATCCGACATTTATCGGATTGTCCAATTATGTGAAACTTTTTCAAAGCCCTATATTTTATAAGGTTATGGCAAATACATTTATTTATCTTATTGTCGCTGTCCCTATTTTGGCAATATTTCCACTATTTTTAGCGGTTTTAATAAATCAAAAAATAAAGGGTGTAACTTTATACAAAATTTTAATATATTTACCGGTAATTGTATCAATTGTAGTTGCCGCAATAGCTTTTAAGTGGCTTTATGCTGATCAGGGTATTTTAAATTATGTAGTATCTTTATTCGGTGGCAAATCTATAGGTTGGCTTACAGATCCGAACTGGGCTATATATTCGGTTATAATTGTTACAATATGGAAAGGTATTGGATATTACATGATAATATATTTGGCTGCATTGATGAGTGTGCCAAAAGAACTCTATGAGGCATGTGATATTGACGGGGCAAACTTTTTGACCAAACATTTGACTGTAACAATTCCTCATATAATGCCGACAATTGCTCTTGTTACAACTATTTCCGCAATATCTGCAATGAAAGTTTTTGCTGAAATTTATGTTATGACAAAAGGCGGGCCGCTAAATTCAAGTAAAACAATTGTGTATTATATATATGAACGCGCTTTTGAAAACTTAGATTTGGGTTTTGCATCGGCTATGGCAGTTGTATTATTGATTATTGTAATGGTATTTTCTTTGATAAACATTTTTTGTTTTGAAAAGAATAAATATCAATTATAGGAAGGTAAACTTTGAAAATAAAAATATCAAAACATTTAACATCACATATAATTTTGATTACCGTATCATTACTTTCGATATTCCCTTTTATTTGGTTAATTTCAACCTCTTTGAAAGGAAATGCTGAAAATATTTTTGCATATCCGCCTGTAATTATTCCAAAAGATTTTACGCTTGCAAACTATACAGGAGTATGGCAAAAAGTTGATTTTATAAGATATTTTATAAACAGTATGATTGTTGCCGGTGGAACGGTTTTTCTAAATCTTATTTTATCGGCGCTTGCAGGGTACCCTCTTGCCAGAATGGAATTTAAAGGTAAAAAGATTTCCTTTTTTGCAATTCTTGCAACCATAATGGTTCCGTTTCAGGCAATAATGTTACCGGTGTATTTGATTACGTTGAAATTACATCTGACGGACAATGTTTCTGATTTTTCAGGATTTATGGGAATGATTTTGCCGTTTGCGGTTAGTGCATTTGGGATTTTCTTAATGCGTCAAGCATTTTTAGGTATTCCGAAAGAAATGGAAGAAGCTGCAATTGTAGACGGGTGTAATGTGTTTCAGGTGTTTTCAAAAGTTCTTTTGCCGATGGTAAAGCCGTCTTTGGCGGTACTTGCAATATTTGCTTTTATCGGTTCTTGGGGTGAATTTTTATGGCCAAGTATTGTGTTGACCAAAGAGAGTATGTACACTCTTCCTGTTGGCGTAAACAACTTACAAGGGATGTTTTCTTCCAACTGGAGATTTATTGCTGCAGGTTCAATTCTTGCAACGATTCCTATTTTGATATTTTTCCTAGCAATGCAAAGATACTTCATTTCAGGAGAAAATGAAGGAGCTGTTAAGGGTTAGTATTTTAAGGAAGATTAACGTTAGAATGAGGCGTTTCATCATCATTCTCGGTATAATCACTTGTTATATCTTCTTTAAAAATTGATTTAGATTTGCAAGCTTTGAAATTTTGTAAGATTGCTTTATCCAAATCATCTGTTTTAACTAATTTACCATCCACAAAGGTTAAACCTGAATTGGCTATTGCACTTGGGTTGCCTAAGGTTTCAATCAATGTGTTATGTGAATCTTCCTGTTGGGATAGAATTGTATGCGTTACATCATTCATAACGTCAAATATATAGCGTTGTCTATCAGAAGCCCCTTCGCTATTTGTAACCAAACTTGTTGCTTTCTCAAGTTCTTCTAAAGATTCGTCATAATATTTTAAATGTTTTAATAAAATTGCCAAATTGTAGTGCGCTTCGTAATTCATAGGAGAAAGTGCTATTGCTTTACAGTAATTTAATCCTGCATCATGATAATCACCGAGCAGTTGTTGAGTTAAAGCTAAATTATATCTGGTGTCATAATCTCGTTTTAAAATTTTTGCAGCATGTTGATAAGAATCTAAAGCGTTTAACATATAGATTCGTTTTATTTCCCAGCTTGCATCGGTATATAATGATTTTTGTTTGTATGCGACTCCCATATTATAATATGCAAGTCCGATATTTGATTTTGAGCTCCTTTTGTTATTATAAACAAATGGTATCCAAAGTTGGTGACGTCTGATTTCTAAAATTTTCCGGTATTGAGATATTGCGCCATCAAAATCGCCGAGTTCTTCTGTTGAAATTATTCCATAATTCATTCTTGCTACAGTATATTTTGGGTTGTACAAAATAGCTTGTTCATAAGCATCTGCTGCAGAATAATAATCCTCATATACGACATAGATATTGCCTAAATTTGTCCAAGCCGTATAGTGTTCAGGGTATAAATTCAACGCTCTGTTATAATATTTAATAGCTTTACCAAGTTTCCATTGTTTGTATGCTTTGTCGCCTCTATAAACATAGTAAAATGCTTCAACTTTGTGGCATTGACGTCTGAAAAATGTCGGATGTGTGAACAGCAAAAATGCTGAACCGGCACAAATTAATATGAACATTAAAAATGATAAAACTTTTTTCAATTATATTTCCTCAATTTATATAATACAATTATGCCTTTATATCTGGCAAATATGTTACAAACATTGAACGTTTTGATATGTTACGAATTGTTACGTCCATGTTTGTAATATAGGCAATTTATTAGTCTTCAAAGTTTTTATATATGTAAGGTAGGTTAGAAAATCAAATTTGGAGGTTAGGTTATGGCAGGCAATATCCCAATGACTGCAGGTCTAGGTGGATTTGGATTATATCCAACAACAAACAGTTATTCAAATGCGGTAGCAATGAGTGATATGTTTGATTCTGCAATGGGCACACAGTCTTCACTTAATAACCCGATGGCGAATATGAATAGCAGTATATTTAACGGGAGTAGTAATTTGGGAACTCCAAATTACTTGAGCAGTTTAAGTACTCTTGGAACAGCAACTCCTACTACAGCTGCAACTGATGCAACTTCAGGTTACGGCTATGGATATAATCCTGATGCTTATTATAAATATATGGATAAAAACCAAGACTTTATGATAAATTATTCTATTAAGCAACAAGAAAGAATGCGTAATGCTGATATGCGAGTAAATTCTCCATATGAAGCTGCCGCATTAAATGGAAAACTTCTTCATGAAAAAATAATGGAAGATGAACAACAACAAGTCTTAGGTTCGTTCGCAAAATATTGTGAGCAAGTTCAATCTATGTATGGCGGAAGAAATAAAGAAGAAGTTCTTGCAAGAGCAGAACAAATGTATCAAGCTCAATATGGAACAACAATAGAAGACGATTTGAAAACTCACGGTAAAAGTTCATTTACTCAAGGAGCTTTGCAATCACTAAGTTTTGGCTTAGCTGATAATAGAACGGCTGCTGAAAATGTATCTGCCATAACAGGTGAACCTATAGGTAGGGCTGATAGAGCTGAAAAAATTGCAGGTAATATCTTGGGTGCAGCTGCAATCGGTAGCGTAACAACAGTAGGTCTTAAAGTTTTATCAAAGGCTTTCAATTGGAAAATGTTGAAGAATAAACCTCTAATAGGTATGATTGTAGGTTTGGGTGCAGGCATAATTGCCGTTATGAAAAATCAAGATGCTTTATAATCGAAAATAGTAGTGTGTGAAAAATAAATAGTGTGACTAGTGTAAATGTGTAGTAGGGTTGATTATATCAACCCTTTTTTATTGTTTGCAGGCATGCTTAAACTCAATCAAAATTCCAAAAGAATCATCCAAAAGGTTGATTAATATTTTTAGGCATATGATATTCTTAGTATGTAAATAGTTATGTGAAAGGATATTATAATGGCTAATTTATCAATCTCAAAAATAGGACAAAGAATATTTAACACATCAAAGCATGAAACAACAGTAGCAAGATCTTCAAACCCTTTTGCAAAAATGTCTTTCAAGGGTAATGTGTTGACCGCAGATGTATTTGAATCTTCAGCAGCTAAATCTGCTGAAAAGTTGACTGTAAAAGATAAGTTGAAAGCTAGTGCATTAGTAGGTTCAATATCAAATATTGGCTCAAAAGTACGTGCCGGTATTGAAGCAATTAATGACTTTGGTTCAAGAATGAAAGAAAATATAGTTAATACTTGGGACAAGATTAACAGTATTACACTTTCTGATATAGGTAATTCTATTTCTGAAAGAGTAAGTTTAATGTTTGAAAACAAAAATTCTCTTGCAAAACGTCCGGTTTCGGAATTGAGAGATATGTTAATTCATGAAGAAGCGATAGCACACGCTGCATAGGAGATTAAAGAATGAAGAGTGAATTTAAGAATAACAAGAAGTTGAACAATATTATTGATGCACTATCAATACATGAAGATCCAGAATCTATAAATGTTTTGGAAGAAATTGGTACAAATTCATCAATTGATACTGTTAGAGAGATGACAGCTCGTGCATTGGTTAGAAAGAATATGGAAGATTCTCTTCGCGTTGTTATTTCAAATAAGGGAAAAGGAATCAATGACTTATCAACAGTCGTTGCAATGAGTACAATAAATGAATTGTTGTCGTTGGAAAATAAGGATACTGCAATGCATGTTTTAGCAGATACAGTTGATAGTGATGTGGATGAAGATATTAGAGATAATGCTCGTTCAGTAAAGGCTTTGATGGCTTTGAGCTAGATAAATTAATATTATATATAAAAAAAAGACCTGATTAATATCAGGTCTTTTTTATTATTAAAATTTCATATATTAATTGTTGCTTAAAACTAATTTTAAAGTTGCAAGATTCTTAATAGAAAGCATTGTGTGTTTGTTATGTTGTTCATTATCAATTGCAAAAATTCTGATAATACGTTGAATCTCTTCCATATCTTTTCTTGAATTGATTTGATATACATTATTTATAGGGTCTGCAACAACACCCATCATTGTATTAAGTTCTTGTTCCTTCATAGTATTAATAATCCTCTTTTCCTGTATATTTATATAAAGTATTTCATGGGAAAAGAATTGCCTTTTTAAATTTTAAACCTTAATATTTGTTAATATAAGTTATTTATGATAAACTCACTGTATGAAAGATATTCTTGAAGATAAAGTATATTATGCAGACACTGATTCATACGGTGTAACTTGGCACGGCACATATTTAAGATGGTTTGAAAAAGGCCGCGTTGAATGGTGCAACCGATTAAATCTCAAGCTTGAAGAATTAAGAAAACAAGATATTGTAATTCCTGTTGTAAACGTAAATGTTCGATACAAATACTCGGCAAAAGTGAATGATGAGATTTTAATTTCAACTGAGCTTGAAAAATTTAACAATTTTACTGCGACATTTCATCAGAGAATAACCTCAAAAGATTTAAAAACAATTTATGCAGATGCACATATTGACACGGTTGCAATAAACACAAAAGGAGAATTATACAGAAAACTGCCGAAAGTTTTATCTGAAGCCTTTGAAAAGGAGTTATCTCAATGTCAGACAGTACACGTTTAAACAAGTATATTGCATCTTCAGGAATTTGTTCCAGAAGAAAAGCTGATGAACTGATTGAAAACGGAAGTGTTTTAGTTAATGGAAAAACCGTTACAGAACTTGGTTTTCAAGTGCAAGATAGGGACAAAGTTTTTGTGGATAAAAAACTTATTCATCCTGTAAAACATGAATATTACAGATTTTATAAACCGGCTGGTTACATAACAACATCTGATGATGAAAAAGGTAGAAAAACCATATACGATTTGCTTCCTGATGAATTGAAGCATTTAAAACCTGTAGGTCGTTTGGATAGAGAGTCGACAGGACTTTTGATTTTGACAAATGATGGCGATTTGATAAATCTCTTAACTCATCCGAAGGTAAAGGTTCCTAAAATTTATTTTGTACAAATAGATTCAGAATTATCTCAAAACGATGCAGAACAGATGACTAGAGGTATTGAAATTGAGCCTGGTAAAAAAGCTTATGCCGATGTATCTGTCATTTCAAATTCACGTAGTGGCACGGCATTACAAATTACTTTATATCAGGGAATGAACAGGCAAATCAGAAAGATGTTTGAAACCTTAGGGTATCAGGTAAAATCTCTGAAAAGGGTTCAACATGCGACATTGAACTTAGATGGTTTGAAACGTGGAGAATATAAACCTATAAAACCGGCGCAAATAAAAGAATTAAAAGGCTTTTTAAGTAGGATAAACAATAAAAATGATTAAAGTAGCATTAACCGGAAATATTGCAGCTGGAAAGTCTACTGTGCAAAAATATTTGGTTGACAAAGGGTATAAGACCCTTGATACTGATGAGGTTGCAAGTGAACTCCGTATTTCAAGAAAAGACGATATCGTTGCAGCTTATAGTGGCCTTGATATCCAAAAAAGCAGCGGAGAAATCTCCAGAGTTAAACTTGCACACTATGTATTTGGACACCCTGAAAGAGTGAAATATTTGGCTAATTTAATGCATCCGTGGATAAGAGAAGAAATATACAAATTTTTTGACAAAAATAAAAGTGAAGATATTGTGTTTGTTGGAATTCCTTTAGTATTTGAATCTCATTTGGAAAATGATTACGATAAAATTATTATGATTTATACGGATGATGAAATACGTTTACAACGGCTTATCAAACGTAACGGCTATGATGTTGATTACGCGAAAAGACGGATGTCTTCTCAAATGTCTCAAAATGAAAAGGTAGCAAAGTCTGATTTTGTTGTTTATAATAATTCTTCCAGAAGTGAGGTTTTTAAACAAATTGATGATATTCTTGTTAAACTTAAACCGGAACGAATACTCTGACATCATTTGATGCTTTTATATTTTTGTTAAGAAAATCACTTGCTGCAGTGCCATTGCCTAATGATATTTCAATATGTCCGTATTTAGAACTGTAGCCTGCGGCTCCTCTGTTGTAAACAATTACGCATCCTGCAGGAAGATTTTTTAAATCATTTCCTGTAACATTAACTTCTTTAAAATTAGGGTTGTTTGCAAGTTTTGCTGCACATTGATAAGCATTGCCATCTGTTTTATTTCCTAAGCCTGCTTTTGCAATAGCATTTTTTACATACTTAGCACACCATCCTGTAGAACCTTTTTCAACTGAAGATGCTACATTTTGTGCCAAACTTTCACCTTTTGATGCATTGTAATTAATATTTTTTAATTGAGGCAAATTTGATTTTGTATTGAAACTGTTATAATTGAAGTTGAATAAATTTGAAAACATTGAACCCATATTTGAGAACATGCTAAATACATTTGGCATTTGCATATATGCAAAATTAGACATCGGCATCATAGGCATCATTGGAAGTGGATAGTTTACACAACTAAAGTTGCTTGCCGGTAAAGGAGCTGTAGAAGGATTGTTAAAATCTACAGTATTGAATAAGCTACCTGGGAAACTCATATTCATTGATGGGGCTTGCAATACGTTGAGTTCAAATTCGTGTGGAGAAAATGTACTCGCTGAATTGTTAAGCATCATCATATTGTTCATCATTGATAATGGTGTAGGACTTGTATTTATAATGTTAAACCCAAATGAAAACAAAATTGATTCCCCTTAATTTTTCCCTCGTATATATATAAAGTATCTATCCTATACAGAATTGCTATTTATGTAAAGATATATTACAAAAAGAGCCGGTATGAATACCGACTCTTCTAAAATTGATTATATAAACGAGGTTAGTAATTAATCTAATTTCCAGCTGTTTAAATATTTCTCTTGGTCTTCAGTTAATGAATCAATTGAAATACCCATAGATTTCAATTTTAGCTCTGCGATTTTTACATCAACTTCATAAGGAAGAGTGTATAATTTATTTTCAAGTTTTCCTTGATTTTTAACCAAGAACTCAATACCTAAAGCTTGATTTGCAAAAGACATATCCATAACAGATGCAGGGTGTCCTTCTGCTGATACAAGGTTAACTAGTCTACCCTCAGCTAATACATATACTGATTTTCCGTTATCAAGTTTAAATTCATCAAGTGTTGGTCTGATTCTCTTGATATCAGTTGTGTGTTCTTTTAAACCTGCTACGTTTACTTCCCAATCAAAGTGTCCAACGTTGCCTACAAAAGCTCCATCTTTCATATTTAACAAATCAGGAACGTCAATAACGTGTTTGTCGCCTGTAACTGTTAAGAAGATATCACCCTCTTTTACAGCTTCAGATATTTTCATTACTCTATAGCCTTCCATAGCAGCTTCCAAAGCTTTTAGCGGATCAACTTCACAAACAATAACGTTAGCACCCATAGCTTTTGCTCTCATTGCTATACCTTTACCGCACCAACCGTATCCTGATACTACCAAAGTTTTTCCGGCAAACAAGATATTTGCAGCTCTCATAACACCGTCCAAAGCACTTTGTCCTGTGCCATATCTGTTGTCATATAAGTGTTTTGTCAAACTTGTGTTAACGCCTACTGCAGGAGCTCTCATAACTCCTTGAGCTTCAAGAGCTTGAAGTCTGATAATCCCTGTTGTTGTTTCTTCGGTTGAACCGATTAAATGTGATGCCAATTCAGGTTTTGTTTCATAAATAGTTGAAACTAAATCACAACCGTCATCAATGATTATATTTGGAGCATGATCAATTGCTGTTTTAATATGGTTTCTGTAGGTTTCAGTTGATTCTCCTGCAACGCCGTAAACAGGAATTTCCCAATATTTTACAAGTGCTGCTGCAACATCATCTTGAGTTGACAATGGATTTGAGGCAACTAAAACTGCATCTGCGCCACCAGCTTTCATTACTGTACATAATGCGGCTGTTTCTTTTGTAATGTGTACACATGCTGATAATTTTAAACCTTTGAATGGTTTTTCTTCAATAAATCTTTTTTGAATTTGTCTTAACACAGGCATATCTTTTAATGCCCATTCAATATTATTCTTGCCCTGTTCAGCCAAGTTAATATCCTTTATGTCACATTTTGTTTCAGTCATTAACATTAAATTCTCCTTTTGTTTGTACAAAAAATGTACTAAATACACTATTTATTTTATCTTGTAATATTATTTTATCAAGGGTTTTCAATAAATTGTAAACAGAAATATAGTTATGTAAAATTTTGTTAACAAGATTTTACATAAGCGCAAAAATATATATTCAGTTGAGTTATAAATGAGTAACAAGGAGTGCATGCATGAAGGTCAATCTGAACTCTGAAATATCCTCAAAAAATACCGGATTCACAGGGTTTTACAAGCAGAAAAATGATGATGGGAAAAATGAACTTAAATTTTTCTATCCTTTTGATGACATAAATTATGATTGTTATATTGAGTTTCGTGATGCAATATTAGATGACGATAAACATGCAAAAGCCGGAGATGAGCCGTTAAAAGACTTGTCTACAGATAAAGATGCATTGCAGATTCATTACGGACCAAACAAGGTAAATATTACCTCTCATTTCGGACTAAAGAAAGATGAACCTTTTGCGTACAGATTTAAACTTGTTAGTAAAAATAATCCGTCAGATGTTTCATACAGAACCGATGCCGGCTTGGTAATCAAAGCCATAAACGGGGGCGAAAATGATCAATTTAATATTATGTATCCAAATGATATGAGATTGAAAAAAGGTGGCGCGATGAAGTTGGTTATCCCTGATTCATACAATCCTGCTTGGGTTTATGACAGAGATAATGAACCCAAAAAAATCGGGAATGTGGCTTTACTTAAGGTTCAAGAATCAAACAAAACGTTTTCAAACAAGATAGGCGGTTCTTTAGCAGGTATCGAACGTGATTTGGATGATGGAAGGTTCGACAGCTTTTCAAGAATTATTTCAACCCCAATAGGAACTGATGACAGTTTAACATCTCATGCCTATTGGTCCAAGAATAATATGCAGATGGCATTGTCATTAGGGAATATTAATAATTTTCAATCTTTGATGAGAAAAATGTTTATCAAAGATAAAAACTTCGTTTTTGATGCTGCACTTACAAATGAAGGTATTGAGGGAATTCATTTTGCTGATGTTTTGAAACGTGGAAAAGATTCACCGTTCTACCATTGGTTTAATGTTGAAGGTTTTGATTTGGCTCCATTAAAACCCGGAGTTTTTAGTGCCAAAAAGGATGTTATATCTTATAGATTCGTAAATTCTAAAAATGATTATTATCAAGACGAAACAGGTCAGATACATAGTCCTGCGAGTCGTAATTATGACAAATATGCACCTACTTACATTCAAATTTTTGATAAGAGATTTGTAAAAAATAAATTTACTAAAGAAGACAAGCTTATACAATCTTATGACAAATTGAGTCTTCCAAACAAATTAGAGGTTAATAACTCTAATGATACTGTTGTTCCAAACAGTTTTATGGTTGTGGACGAAAATGTTGTAAAAAGACATATAGATGAAATAAACAAACTTAATAAAGAATTACCTGCAGATAAGAAAATTAAACTTGATAGTTATAATGCACTCAGGTTAATTGCCCAATTTGAAAATTATAGCTTGGAAGACAGAAATATTGAAAGTGGTTTTTATACTTGGGATGCAAACCCGGATATCTTGAAATTGCGATATATGTCTTCTACTGCAGATGACTGGAAAATGTTAAATGTACCTAAAAATGAACGTGCATACAAAAAAGCTATTGATAATCGATATTCATGTGAAGCAAAAGATTATGCAATAACTTCAGGTATATATTGGAGCGAAAAGACACGTGATACTTTAATTACATATATTGCACAACAGTTAAAAGGTGTTGATCCGAATAAACCTGATGAAGCATATGCTCTTATTATGGATAAAGTTAATGAAAGACGAAATGGAAAACCAAATCCTCAATTACCACTTTCATTAAGAGATTCATTAACTGAAAATATGGTAAGAAACGTTATGGATGATACCTATATTGGTAACCATATAAATTCTAAAAAGAATTATGACGAGATGGTATTGAGTTCGATAATGAATTTCCCTCTTGACACTGTGGAACTGGGTGATGATATTGTTGCGGCATTTTCATCACATTTTATGAGCAAACGAGCATCTTCTCCGGAGCAAATAGGAAAGACAAAATATGAAATGTATGAAATGGGAAATCCTCACCTGAAAGATGACAATAAGGATTTATATTTAAAAACTCAAAAAATATATGAAAATGAGCTTGGCGATTTTACAAAAGAAATTTTGGCAAAGGTTAATAGCGAAATGAGCAATAATATGCAACTGTATGATAAAAAGAACGGTTGTACACCTTTAGGACAAGAAGTTTTACCTCTTATATCCAAAGAAATAGCAAAATTTGCCATTATCAAAAGTTTGGTTCCAAATGCGGAATATTGGTATGATAGTAAGACAGGTGAACTGTCATATAAATATGATGAATTAAAAAATGTTCATATGCAGGATTTGGGTATAAATACTATAAGTGTTGAAAATGAAGTTGCTGACTTGACAACAAAAATCAGATCAGGAATTAAACATATTGGACAATCTGATAAAGACAAACTCGCAAGAGCGATTCGTTTGAGTATAAAAGATACAACTCCAAAGAGTTATGAACTTGCCCGATTAATTGTTGATAAAACCGGCGCCGGTTTGGATTGGAGAATTGATGCTGCAAAAGATGTGGCAGATATTGATGCGTTGAGAAATGGTGAAGTTTCTTTTGATGAGACTTGGAATGGAGTCACTGATTTTTGGGCGAACTTTTCTAAAAACATTCATAAAGTAAATCCTAATGCATATATGGCGGCAGAAATTACCGATGAAAATACATTATATAATATTGGAAATGGTAAAAATTCAAGTTATAACAGAAATGAAATAGTACCTAAATTTTTGAACAAAACTGAAATGACTACAATTGCAAATTATTCATATTTCTTTTCAACAATAGCCAAGATGTTTGGTCCTGCAACAGAAAGAGATGGAGAATTAACATTTGATAAACAAAAATCAATAGATGCTATTTATGATAAATTGACGCATAACGAATCTTATGATGTTCCAAATCCGTATTTGAAATCTGCGCAATTGGAATCATTATTGTATTCGTATAATTTTATAAGTAACCATGATAAACCAAGAATGTTACATTGTTTGGCTATGGATATGAGTTTGTTCTTTGGCGATTTAAGCAATCCTTCTAATACTGCAATAAGAGAAAAAGCTTATAAACTTACTCATAATAAACTTATGGACGGAAATGTTGATATAAATGAAGTAAATTCAACAGATTTTAGCCATACAAGTCCAAAAGCTTGCGCTATGGGTTGGGCATTGAACAGTGGATTTGGAAATGCTATTGCAACAATGTATCCTAATAATCCCGAAAAAGCTTCTGAAGTTTATAGCGCTATTGCAGAATCCTTATGTGATTTAACAAACGGAAAATATAAAGATCATTATTTTGAAGCTGACGGTTTTGGAGTAAAAGACTTTACTGCAACAATACCATTGGTAATTGATCAGGCAAAATATGCTCATAATCTTGTATTAACAAGAGATGATGAAAAGGCTTTAAAAAATCAAACATTTGAATTTATTATGGATAGAGGAATTTCAAAACTTTTGGGAATGATGAAAGTTTTAGTAGCTTTGCCTGGGATTCCAACGCTATTCTCCGGAGATGATTTGGCATCTTCAGGTTTTGAAGAAAAGACTAAAAATATTTATCAACAAAACCGAAATGCTAACCATTACGAATGGATAGATGAAAAGAATATTTATAAATATAAAGAATTTGTAGCAAAACATTATAAAGAATTTGATGACATTATGGGATTGAGAAATGATCCAAGAATGCATTCTTTAAATGATGGTACACCTTATGTTTTGCGTCAACAATCAGGAATTACAGGAATATTAAGACAAAGCCCAAATGGTGATATGGCTGTATCTTTAATGAATTTGAATAATATAAAAAATGATGATGGTAGTGTAATTAGTCCTGAAAATTACTACAACCCTGCTAAAGCGCCTATAACTGTGGATAAGATATATCTTGGAGGGTATGGTGATGCACGTCAGGGAAGTGAAGATTTTAAAGCCGGACTTAGTGCGGGGCTTCCTGATGGTACTGTTTTCAGAAGTGCTGATAAAGAAAATGCAAAATATGTTGTAAGATATTTTGATGATACCGGATATGTTTTGATAAAATTGGATAGTTTTGAAAAACCTGTTCCTATTACGATTTCTGATACTACATTAAATTTATATCATTTGGAACCAAAGCCTGCAAAACCTAACGCTTCACAACCGGCCTTTGGCTCAAAGAAAACTATGTATAATCCTCAATATCATTTTATTTCATTGAATAATAATGTTTATAATAATAAAAAAGTTGATTATGTCGGTTCAAAATTGATATTAACCTCAAAATAAACTTGATTTTATTCACTATTCTTAATATTTTAATTAAAATATTCTGGTTTGTATTATACTCATGATAAGACTTGGAATATAGGAGAATTGAAGAAAGAGGTTCATTATGCCATTAAGATATGATGCCGGCGAAGTTATAACCGCAATGGTTACACCAATGAATAGTGCTAGAGAAATTGATTATGATAAAGCGGAAGAATTAGCAAAATACCTTGTTTCAAATGGTAGCGATGCATTATTGGTTGCTGCAACAACAGGGGAAGGTCCTACTTTGTCTTATGATGAAGAACTGGAACTTTTGAGTACTGTAAGACGCGCTGTAGCAGGACGTGCTAAAGTTATTATGAATGCGGGCTCAAATTCTACAGAAACTGCTGTAAAAACAGCAAAGCTTTCAGAAAAAGAAGAAGTAGATGCAATATTATCTGTAGTTCCTTATTATAACAAACCTAATCAAGAAGGAATGTATGAACATTTTGCTTCAGTTGCCAAAAGTACAAAGTTACCTATTATAATTTACAATATTCCGTCAAGAACTGGCGTAAATATTTTGCCACAAACTGTTGCAAAACTTGCGAACGATTTTAAAAATATCGTAGCCGTAAAGCAAAGTTATCCTGATATGGATGCAATAACAGAATTAAAACTTGAATGTCCTGAAGATTTTTCAATATATTCAGGGGATGACAGTTTGACTTTGCCTATGATGTCTCTTGGAGCAAGAGGTGTTGTTTCGGTTGCTTCGCATTTGTTTGGCAAAGAATTGAAATCAATGATAAGAAATTATAAAACAGGTGAATATTATGCAGCAGTTAATATGCATAAAAAACTTTATCCTGTATTTAGAAAATTGTTTATGGCTCCAAATCCGGTCCCTGTAAAAGCAGCTTTGGCCCATAAAGGATTGATTGAAGAATATGTAAGACGTCCGTTAGTTGAACTTTCAGATAAAGAGAAAAAAGAATTGTTCAAAGTTGTAGACGGATTTAAAAGTGAATTAACCAAGTAAGGTAAACAAAAAATTATATTAAAATATAAAATATATGTAGAAGATAAGAGGAATAAAAAGTGAAAAACAAAATTTTAATGTTCTGGATGATTGTTATAATAGCTATTATATCTATAGCTACAATCATTATGAAACCGACGAAATTGGGTCTGGACCTTGTCGGTGGTTCAAGATTGACACTTGAAGCCGAAACTACAAAGGATATAAGTAAAATTACTCCTGATGTTATGGATAGGTTAAAAGTTGCAATTGAAACTCGTGTTAATAAGCTTGGTGTTGCGGAAACAGTTGTTCAACAAGTTGGCGAAAAAAGATTACTTGTTGAAATTCCTAACGTAACAGATTTAAAACAAGCAAAAGCATTTTTGGGCGAGACTGCTCAATTGGAATTCAAAAAACCTGGTAAAGGTAAAGACGGTTCTGAAATATGGCTAGACACAGGTTTGACAGGTCGTGATTTGTCAAAATCAACATTAACTACTGACTCAGCAGGACGTTGGGTTGTAGGTTTGGAATTTAATTCAAAAGGTGCAAAGAAATTTGCAGATTTGACAAGTGCTTTAGTTGGCAAGGATATGGCTATATTCTTTGATGGACAAATGGTATCAGCACCTAGAGTAAATGAAGCAATTTACGGTGGGAATGCTCAAATTTCCGGTGGTGATGCAGGATTTGAATATGCAGAAGCTAAAAAGATGGTTGACTTGTTGAATGCAGGTGCATTACCTGTTCCTGCTCAAATTATTGAAGAAAATACTGTCGGACCTACTCTTGGTGCTGATAGTATTGCAAAATCAAAATTTGCAGGTATTATCGGGCTTGGTCTTGTAATGTTATTTATGATCGCATATTACAGATTACCTGGTTTGATTGCAGATATCGCATTATGCATTTATAGTTTGATTTTGTTTGCTTTGTTTAAAGCAATCCCTGTAACATTGACTCTTGCAGGTATCGCAGGTTTTATTTTGTCAATAGGTATGGCGGTTGATGCGAACATCTTGATTTTTGAAAGAACAAAAGAAGAGTTGAGAGCCGGTAGAAATTTATTTACCGCAATCAATGCAGGTTTTGACAGAGCCTTTACAAGTATTTTCGATTCAAATATGACGACAATTATTACTTGTACAATTCTTTATTTCTTAGGCACCAGTGTTGTTAAAGGTTTCGCTTTAACATTGGCAATAGGTGTTATGGTATCAATGTTCAGTGCGATTACAATTACTAAGAACTTTATGCACTTGATATTTGGTACAGGTGAATTAAAATATCCGGCACTATTTGGTCTTAGCAAAGACGAAATAGGAACAAGTTACACTGCAACAGAAACAAAACGTGAAAAAGCTCGTTTTGGCGTGTTGGATTAAGGGGGAAAATAATAATGACAGATATAGAAGCAAATAAGTCAAAAAAACATAAAGTTCATATTGTTAAATATAGATGGCTATGGATGGGATTATCAGCTTGTCTGTTAATACCAGGTATATGCGCAATGATTTATTCATCAATTCATTACGAAAGTCATGCACCGTTGAAAGTTGGTATTGATTATACCGGTGGTTCAATTTTGCAATATGGTGTAAAAGATAAAATTGATAATTCAGGCTTGGGCAAGACTAGAACAAGTTTGGAAAAAGCAGGTTTGGAAGATCCTTATATTCAAATTTTGAATGTTCAACCTACTGCAAAAAATAAAAACATAACTTCAATAATTTCAATAAGAACGAAATTTATCGGAGAAAGTAAAGATGCTGCAGATACTATTACAAATGCGGTAAAACAAGAATACAAAGATGCCGATTTGATTCAGGTAAGTTCTGTCGGACCTACTTTAGGCAAAGAATTGTTTAAAAATTCATTAATAGCCTTATCGCTTGCTATTTTAGCAATTATTGCATACTTGTCATTCCGATTCAGGTTTGATTATGCGATATCCGCAATATTAGGATTGGTTCACGATACTATTTTCGTAATAGGTGCATTTTCGTTACTGGGATTGTTTTATAACGTTCAGGTTGACGGATTGTTCTTGACAGCTGTATTAACAGTAATCGGGTTCTCTGTTCACGATACAATTGTTGTATTTGATAGAATTAGAGAAAACTTGAGATATTATTCTAAGAAGATGACATTCGGAGAAATTGTTGATGCTTCAGTTAACCAAACATTAGCAAGAAGTATTAATACATCAATGACAACATTGATTACATTGTTTGCATTGTATTTCTTTGGTGGCGTTACAACAAGAGATTTCGTACTTGCAATGATTTTAGGTATCATTATTGGTACTTATTCAAGTATCTTCTTCTGTTCAATGTTAATTGACTTCTGGAATGATAAAACAGGTACAGCTAAACAGTTAGCGTAAGTGTAAACAATATAATAAAAAAGAAGAGCTTTTTAGCTCTTCTTTTTTTATCTCGTTATATAAAAATGTATAATAAAAAGGCGTCGGGAAAATACCTGACGCCTTTCACAATTATCGTTTTTCAGAAAAACTATTTTCCGTTAACGATAGTTTTGAATTTTTTACCAGCTGAGAAAGCAGGAACTGTTCTAGCAGGGATTTTCAATTCCTTACCAGTTTGAGGGTTTCTACCAGTTCTAGCAGCTCTCTTACGAGATTCAAATGTCCCAAAACCAACTAAAGTAACTTTTTTACCTTTAGAAACTGTCTTTTGGATAGTTTCGATTAAAGCGCTCAATACTTCAGAAGCTTCTTTTTGTGTTACACTTGCTTTTTTTGAAATTTCTTGTACTAATTCTTCTTTGTTCATTTTAAAACTCCTTTTCTTATGTACATGCTCAATTATATACATAATTTTTCTAAACGCAAGTATTTTAAGCTTTTTTAACATTTTATTAACAAAAAAACCTCTATTTGTTGTAAAAAATGTGTAGAAAAGTAAGAATTTTTGAAACAAATTAGGCATTTTAAAAGGATTTTGATACAATATTATAGTAATTAGATGGGAAGGATGGCTATGAAGGAACGCGTTTTATTATTTTTAATAATTACATGCCTTACGTTATTTATATACTGGTTTCAGAGTTATACGCAATGGGGACTTGCTATATTAGTAGGCTTGATGGCACTTTATGCCTTAGGCTCAAACCTTGCTAATACTATAAGAAACAGAAAAATGCTTAAAAATCCTCCGGTTATCAATCAGAATTACAAACCGTTTGTAACAGTTATGATTCCGGCTCATAATGAAGAATCAGTTATTACAAATACTGTTGAAAATATATTAAGCATGGATTATCCGAATTTTGAAATTATTGTAATTGATGATAGAAGTACGGATAATACAGCTTCTGTTATAAAAGATTTGGAAATGAAGCATCCGAGAGTCATGGCTCTTGTTAGGGATAAAGAAGCATTTCCGGGTAAATCTGCAGTTTTGAATGATGCGTTAAAGTTTGCTAAAGGTGAAGCCGTTTTAGTTTTTGATGCCGATGCGACGGTAGAACCCAATTTTTTGGCAAAACTTGTTCCATCATTGGAACCAAAAGATGTTGGAGCCGTTCAAGCCAGAAAAGTTATAAGAAATAAAGATGTAAACTTTTTAACTAAATGTCAAAATAATGAATATACAATAGATACACACTGTCAGGTAGGGCGTGATGCTGTTAAAGGTGCCGTGGAACTTCGTGGAAATGGTGAATTGATTAAAAGAACGGCCTTAGATGATATCGGTGGGTGGAACAATTATACTATTACCGATGATTTGGATATGTCTACCAGATTGCATATAAATGGTTGGGATATCAGATTTTGTCCTGATGTTTGTGTTTATGAAGAAGGTGTAATTTATTTGTTCCCATTGTTTAAACAACGCAGACGTTGGTTAGAGGGAACAATAAGAAGATATTTAGAATATTGCGGAGCTGTTCTAACCTCTAAAAAAATGTCATTAAGAGCCAGCCTTGATATGACAGCATATATTTCTGAATTTATTACTCCGGCATGGTTTATTATTGAACTTGCAATAGTTGCTTTTAAATTCTTAGTTAGAGATGCATCTCCTCATATTTGGTTCTCTTCAATTATTATGGGCGGTGTTATAGGAATAGGCTTTATTGCTGCAGCAAGATATGCCTTACGTGTATATGATCATATGAGTAGAATTGAAGCATTGTTAGAAGCTGTAAAAACTTCAGTTTATTTATTTATAATTTGGTTCCCGTTAGTTTTGTTAATCGGATGTAAAATCTTATTTACTAAAAAGAATATGAACTGGGGAAAAACAACACATGGTTTGGTTAGAAGTGAACATGCTCTTATAAAAGCAAGAGAAAATTTGAGAATTGCCCAAGAAAAAGCAGAAGAAAGCTTGAGATTAGCGAAAGAAAGAGCAGAAGAAAATTTGAGAGCAGTTCAAGCAAAGGCAGAAGAAAATTTGAAATCTGTAAAATGTAAGGCTGAAGAAAATCTTAATGCAGCAAAGGAAAAAATTAGAATTATTTTAAAGAATAGATAGAAATGGAGATAAAAAATATGACAGAAACAATTATGGATGTTAAATCAAAAATAAGAGACGTAGTAGATTTTCCTAAAAAAGGGATAATTTTTAGAGATATTACAACAGCATTGAAGGATGCTGAAACATTAAAGGTTATGATAGATTATTTGTGTGAACAATTTAAAGGTGTAAAAATAGATTATGTTGCTGGTATTGAAAGCCGTGGATTTATTTTTGGAATGCCTATGGCATATAAGATGAATGCAGGATTTGTACCTATCAGAAAACCTAAAAAACTTCCTGCAGAAACATTTTCTCAAAGTTATGATTTAGAATATGGTAAAGATACAATAGAAGTACACAAAGATGCGTTTAAACGCGGCGACAATGTGCTTATCGTAGATGATTTGTTGGCAACCGGCGGAACTGCAGATGCCGCATGCAAACTTATTAAACAAACCGGAGCAAACCTTGTAGGTATCGGTTTCTTGATTGAACTTGTTGATTTAAAAGGCAGAGACCGTTTGTTATCAGAAACAAGTAATATAGTTTCAATGCTTAAATATAAAGGAGAATAGGTTATGGGTAAAGAAAGCAGTTTTGATATTGTATCAGAATTTGACAAGCAAGAGCTTGTAAATGCTGTGGATCAGGTGAATAGAGAAGTTTCCTCACGATTCGATTTAAAAGATTGTGGTGCTGAGATTACGCTTGATGCGGATAAATCGATTACAATTACAGTTCCTGATGAAATGAAATTACGTAATATTTCTGATATTTTGCAGTCAAAGCTCATAAAAAGAAATATAAGTATTAAAATACTTGATGCGCAACCTATTGAAAATGCTCTAGGTGGTAAAGTTCGTAGGGCGTATAATCTTAAAAAAGGTTTGTCTCAAGAACTTTCTAAAAAAATAGTTTCAGATATAAAAGATGCTAAGTTAAAGGTTCAAGCCTCAATCCAAGGTGATAGTGTAAGAGTTTCCGGTAAAGATAAAGATACTTTACAAGAAGTTATTGCACTTTTAAGAAAAAATGATGAAAAGTATGACTATCCTCTTCAATTTACAAATTACAGATAAAATGTGTGTCAAACATATTTTTAGTGTATAATTTGAGACAAGATGAAGGGGTAAAAAATGGAAGCAACTTATATGACAACGAGTAAAATTAATGAACTTGCAAAACAAGTTTTTGATATTGAAGCAAATTCAATTTTGAAATTAAAAGAAAATATCGGAGATAATTTTGATAAGGCTGTACAGTTGATATTGGATTGTAAAGGTCGTGTTATTGTGACCGGTATGGGAAAGTCAGGACATATTGGAAGAAAAATAGCTTCAACTCTGACATCTACAGGTACTCCGTCATATTTTTTACATCCTGCAGAAAGTACCCACGGTGATAGCGGAATAATAACGCGTGAAGATGTAGTTATTGCAATTTCAAACAGTGGTGAAACTCAGGAATTATTGAATCTTTTGCCATTGATAAAACGATTTGGTGTTCCAATGATTGGTATGACTGGGAATTTGTCATCTACTCTTGCTACTTCCTCTGATGTCGTTTTGGATATATCTGTTGAAAGAGAAGCATGTCCTTTGAATAAGGCTCCGACAGCTAGTACAACAGCAACTCTTGCAATGGGAGATGCTTTGGCTGTCTGTCTTTTGAAAATGCGTGGATTTACCGAAGAAGACTTTTTAATCTTTCATCCGGGCGGAGCGTTGGGAAAAGGCTTTAGGTTTAAGGTTCGTGATTTGATGTTATCGGATGCTGACAAACTTCCTATTGCAAAAGAAGATATGTTATTTACAGAAGTTGTTGAAGTTATTTCTTCTCACAAACTTGGGATGGCAATGATTGTAAATTCAAATGGAGAGCTTGCAGGAGTTCTTACAGATGGTGATATCAGACGTACTGTTTTGAAATACAAAGATATAAACGGCTTGAAAGTTCGTGATGTTATGACTGTTAATCCGAAAAAGATATCTGCCAATGATTATGGTGCAAGTGCGCTTAATCTTATGGAAAAATATTCAATCACAGCATTGGGTGTTGTAGATGAGGCTAACAAACCTATCGGAGTTATACATGTTCATGATATTTTGAAGGCAGGGGTTGCATAATGTATTCAAAAGCACTGATAGAAAAAGCAAAAAAAATTAAAATTTTGGCATTTGATGTTGATGGTGTTATGACAACCGGTGGCGTAACCTATGATGAAAATGGTGTTGAATATAAAACCTTCAACGTAAAAGATGGTCACGGTATTGTAAGAATGAATAATGCAGGGTTTATAACAGCAATTATTACCGCCCGCCATAACGGAACAGTTCAACATAGAGCTGAAAACCTTAAAATAAAAGAAATTTATCAAGGTAGACTTTATAAATTGCCGGCATTAGAAGAAATTATGGCAAAATATAATTGCACTTTTGAAAATGTATCATATATGGGTGATGATTTACCTGATATATGTATTTTGGAAAAAGCCGGACTGGCATGTTGTCCAAAAGATGCTGTAGATGAAGTTTTGGCTAAAGCTGATTTTATCTCTACAAAAGACGGTGGTCGTGGTGCCGTTCGTGAACTTTGTGATTTTATCCTTGAAGCTCAAGGTATAAAAAAAGAATACATCGTTTCAGAAACAAGCAGTAAGTAATAAGTAAAGGAACAAATTTATGTACGAAATTAAAACACAAGCATTTTTTTCAGCAGCACATCATTTATTAAATTATGATGGTGAATGTGAAAACCAACATGGTCATAATTGGATGGTTGAAGTTTTTGTTAAAGGTGCCGAACTTGATAAAAGCAATATTTTGATTGATTACAAGGTTTTGAAAAAAGAATTGCACAAAGTGTTAGAGCTTTTAGATCATAAAGATATTAATGAAGTTGAAGAATTTAAAGGTGAAAGCCCTTCAAGCGAAATGATTGCAAGATTTATTTATAACAAGATGAAAGAGCATGTCGTTCAGCTGAGCAAGGTTTCTGTTTGGGAAACTCAGACTTCTTGCGCAACTTATTACGAAGAAGATTAGTTGGTAAATAGAAAAATTACAGGTTATAACAGTAAAAAGGGATAGTTGAGATGAATTTAATACAAGCAATATTGATGGGTATAGTTCAAGGTTTGAGCGAGTTTTTACCTGTTTCAAGTTCTGCACATTTGGTTTTTACATCAAATTTTTTCAAAGTTTTTAGACATATCGCAATTGCGAAACAATCAAATCAAGAAGTGTTTTTTGATATTATGCTACACTTAGGCACACTAATTGCCGTTATAATTTATTTTAGAAAAGATATTTTAGATATTTGTAAAGCATTATTTGATGCAATAAAGAAGAAAAATTTTGAAAATACAGAAGCAAAGCTTGGATTATATATAATTTTTGGAACTATTATAACAATTGCACTGGCGCTTCCTTTTAATGATTTTGCAGAAAAGCTTGTATATTCACCATCTATTGTTGGGATGTTGCTTGTTGGAACTGGTATTATCCTTTTCTTGAGTGAATATCAACATAAAAAGATGGGTGATAAAAAAGGCGAATTGACTTTAAAAAATTCAATATTAATTGGTATTGCTCAAGGCATTGCAGTTCTTCCGGGCTTTTCACGTTCCGGGTGGACAATTGCTACAGGTTTGTTTTCAGGATTGGATAGAATTACTGCAGCAAGATATTCGTTTTTATTGAGTATTCCGATAATTTTGGGGGCTTCAATGGTATTCCCGTTGATAAAGATTGATGTTGCAGAGGCACTTACTTATAATTGGTCTGCAATAATTGTTGGAACTATTGTTTCTGCTATTGTAGGTTATTTGTGTATAAAATATTTCTTGAAATTTGTTTCCAAATTTTCTTTGGCATTTTTTGGTTATTATTGCATAATTGTAGGATTGTTTACCGCAGTATTTTTTGAAATATATAAGTAAAATTGCCGTTTTTTATTGTAAAAAAATGTAAATGAAATTTATATAGGGTAACAAAAAATATTGTTTACAGGTCTTGTATTTCTAGTTAAATGTGTGCGGAGTTAAAATGATTTTACCGGTAAATAATTTTAATAGTCAAGCATTCACTGGCGACAATGACAGTGATAAAAAATACACAAAAGATACTCTACTCAAAAATAACCTTATTACTCGTACTCGTATAGGTTTTGACAAGTTATCAAATGCGTTTACTCTTTATCCTGCAAAAGGTCTGAAAGGTGATAAAAACTCTAATTTTTATGAGTTTTTGACTATGGGTGCCGTACCATATTTAATAGGAAGTTTAACTTTAATGTCAGTGTTTAATTCCGCAAATAAACACTTTAATGTATTTGATAAGGAAAGAGCAAATAAAGTAGGCAGAAGGATGGCTTTGGGTGTCATTTTATATGGCGTAATGAAGTCGTTGTCAAAGAGTTTTATTAATGCTCCGGTAAAATGGTTGACCGGTGTTGATGGCAATACTCCTTATGCAAAAGTAAATTATAAGTTGCCTGAAAACGTAAATGATACCGATATTACAAGTATTGAATATCATAAGGTGTTTGAAAGTGTTGATTTTCCTTATTGGGCAATGCTGTATGGTGATGAAGCTAAGGGTAAAAAACGTAACGAAAAATATGACAAGATTGCTAAGAAAAACGGTTTAGGTACTGATTTGAATGATTCCGATCAGGAAGTAAAACCGCTTGTAAAACAAATTATAGCCCGTTCATCTATGGCAAAATCTATAACATCTTATCTTTGGGCAGCTGCCGGTGTCGGTTTTGCAATGCAACAGGGATGGGATAGAGCTCTCAAACGTGTTTGTGAAAAAGGCTGTTTCCATCGGGACAATATAAATGAAACATTCAAAATATTTAAGGATTCTATAAAAAAAGCAAGTAAAGAATTTTGGGAAGGACCTTCAACAAGTAAGTTCGGCAAATATTCAGGTAAATTGTTATTGTTAGTTCCAATTGCCGCATCATGTTTTGGGGTTATGCATTCCGTTTTCGGATTGGATAAACCTTCTAAAATCGATGCATCAAACGTTATAAAACCTGAAGATAAGTATGTGGTAAATTAGTATGACAACGAATTTGGTTCAAAACTACATAAATCCGGTACCGGCGAATACGACTCTGAAAAAACAGCCGGCAGTTACGTTGGAAAATACTACTCCAGACTATAGTGTTCTGAAAAAACCGTTACCTCCAAAAGGAAGATTAGTAAATGGTGGGTTGTTTGATTGGCCTGCAAATTTCGCACACAATACTATCTATAATGCTAAAGCTGTTCATGATAGTTATAAGGGAGATGCAAATGACCATCAACTCGGAAAAATAAATGATATTGGTCTTGTTGTCGGAGGTCTTGGGATTGCAGGATATCTATCTACATTGAAAAGTACTCCAAAAACAAAAGTTATGGAATTTATCGGTTTGGGTTCATTCTTAGCGTCTATGGCAATTTGGCCTAAAGTTGCATTGCAATTACCCGCTTATTTGATTCATGGATTTAACGTTCAACAACAATCAGAAGATAGTTTTGGTAGAAGAAAACCTTTCTTTGAAGATCCGCAATATATCAAATGGGATTTGTATTCAGACAAAGATATCAACAAAATCGGTGATAGAATGAATATTCCGGCAGATATGAAAAATCGCCGTGAATATATTCAAGAAAAAATGAAAAAAATAGCTGTTCAAAATAATACAATGTGGATGCTAACTGCAGGCTTTGCAACTCCTATTATGAGTGCGTTGATTTGTAATGTTGCAGAAAAGCCATTGGATAAATATTTTGAAGAAGTTAAAAATAAAAAAGCTGACAGACTGATTTCTGATATAGCAGGTAATGCGTCAAAATATCAGGATAAAGATATGTTAGCAAATCTTGAAAAGGTTATATCCGCAAACAAAGATGGCAGACTCGATGCAAAATTGTTAAGCAAGCTCTCTGATGTATTAACATCAGGTATGTTTAATTCAGAAGTTATCGCATTCAAAAAAGATTTTAATAAAATGTTTGAATGTAATGAGGTTACCTTGGGCTTAACTGCGGCACAAGATATGACAAAAAATCTCAGACAGTTTTTCAAGGGTAGAAAAATACCCGGATTAAAAGAGGGTTTACCTCCTGAATTTATTAATGACATTGTACCTACGCAAGATGAATATATTGATTTCTTAAAATCTAACAATTTATATGAAACATCATTCAACGCAACTCAGAAGGAAATCAGGGCAAAGAAAATTTTGCTTTCAAAACCGGTTTTAGAAAAATTTGAACAATGTAAAGCTAAATATCCTCATATTCGTTTAGATATTGAAGATATGCAGGATTTATTGTGGGATGATGCAGAAGATACAAACAACGTATTTACAGAGTTATTCAAGAAAAATAAGGTTAAGATACTTACACTTGAAGAACAGGAAAATATCAGGAGAATTGCTAAAAAACTTTCTGATTTTAATGCAGAGAGAAGTGTTTTGAATGAATATGTATTTATGAAAACCTCACCGACTCAGGATTCTGTATTGGCTACATCTTGGAATGAATCTGTAGAAAAACTTGTTAATATTTTTGGCTTTAATAAACAAGAAGTTGAAAAAATGAAAAAAGACAGATTGTTCGCAGGTGAGTTATTTACAAAGAAAATTGAAGGTATAACGGCGAATTCAAAATCTTATCAAGATGCACTAACAAAAATTATCGAGATAAAAGATAAATTTACATCAACATTGCATTTAGATAAAACATATGATGAGAAATCTGACAAATTGTATGACAAATTCCTTGAAGAATTTGATAGCTTTGGCTTTAAACATTTACACAAAGCTCTTGATGGTAATGAAATAGGTGTTGATACAAAAGAAGTTGTAAGCTCAAGTTCACGAGAATTACAAAAGAAATTTATGCGTGAAACAACCTTATCAGTTCAATCTACTATGAACAGACTTATTGCGACAATGGATTTGTACAGACGTATTGCGGATTTGAAAAATGTAGGCTTATTAACAGATAATACTACGCCTCGTGAAATTAAAGAAGAAATTGCAGAATTTGCAAGAAAAATTATGGTAGATGGACATTCTGCAGATTATGCTGTTAAGTTTATTACTGATAGAAATTTACATCCTAATATGGAAGATAAGAGTAGTATTGAAATTAAGAATGGACGATTGTTTAGAAAATACGGACAAAATGTTGATAAAGGTGATATCCAATTTGATTCAAGTTTCTTCAATCGTGTAATTTCTCTGATATATAAAGATGATTTACATCCTGAAACGGCTGGGCTTTTAGCTAAAAAAGGTGATTTGATGACAACAATTGCTGAATATAGAGATAATATGATTAAGACAGTCGCAGATGCTTTGTATTTTGCTAAACCTGAATGTGGTGCAAATGCTGAAATACCTGACAAATTAAAGTTTATGTTAATAGGCAAACCTCTTGATGAATTAGTTCATGAACAAGCTTCAAAACGTTTCAATAGCAACAAATGGTTCAAAATGTTTGCAGGATTTGGTGCAGGGCTGTTAGGTATAACTGTTTTGGCTCAATTTTTCTTTGGTAAAATGCCTGTACAAAAAACTGCAAAAATTCAAAATCCTACAGGAAAGGAGAAAAAATAATGATTAATACAACGACAATTTCTCCTCAAAAGGCAAATTTAAATAATTCTATTCAGCAGTTACCTCAACAAAAAACAGAGTTAAAGCCTGCTGTTAATGAAAATTCAAACTTATTGGCATCATATTTGAACAATTTATCTGTTATTAATACTGCAAAAGTGAATATTGATAACGGTAATCTTAAAAATTATCATAATAATTTAAAATCTATGTTTGCAAACAATCAAGCAAAAATATTGGCAATTGTTCCGAGAACCTTTAATGCCAGAGATTTGAATCATAATGAATATATTGAAGATAATGAGCAACACGGAACCTTCTTGAATGCAATTAAAAGACTGGATGAAGTAAAACGAGATGGCTTTAATACTATCCACCTGTTGCCTATTCACGAACCTGGCAAATTGAAAGCAATGGGAACGGCAGGTTCTATATATTCACCAAAAGATTTGTTGGAAATAGATCCGACCCTTGTTGATCCTACTGATTCAAGAACTCCGAAACAGCAGTTCAAAGCTTTTATTGATGAATGTCATAAACGTGGAATAAAAGTTTTGTTAGATTTACCTAGTTGTGCCTCATATGATATGTTTTTAGCTAAGCCTGATTTGATGGCTAAAGCCCCTGACGGGCTAGCTAAGACACCTCAGGGCTGGAATGATATCAGAATGTTTCAACCTTGGCAAGATGAAGGTAAAAGAACTCTTAATCCTGCACTTGTAGATTTACATAAACAATATGTAAAAATGTGCGTTGACTTAGGTGTTGATGGTATAAGAGCTGATGTTGCAAGGTCAAAACCTACAGAATTTTGGGACATTATTATTCCTTATTCAAGAAAGCTTGACCCTCAATTTGGCTGGCTTGCAGAAACCTATACTTATGAAGATGCTTCTCCTCAGGCAAATATGCCATATGATAGACCGGCAGATTTATTGAGAGCAGGTTTTGATGCAGCATATGGACAATACCACATTTTCAATGAATGGACCAGTGCAAAAGATTTTAATAAATATGTGGAAGAAAATATGAAATCTTCTTATGATTTACCAAAAGGTAAATCTTATATAGGTTCATTTGCAACTCATGATGATATGTCGCCAATGTTTAACGGGGGCGTTGATTATTGTAATTTGACTATGGCATTGCAATCTACTTTGCCAATGATGAATCCGTATATTGTAGATGGTTATCAATCCGGTGACTACTATATGTATCCTTATGAAGGTAAAACTATGGATGTTTCAGATACTGATAACAACGTTATGGATGTTCACAGAGGTAAATTAGATATATTCAATCTTTCAAGGAAGCCTCAGGGTTCCAATCCTGAAATCGGTGATTTTATGAAAAAATGTTTCACCATGAGAGATAAATATGCAGATGTAATAGAACATGGCACATTTATTCCTTTAGACAAAGAAATGGATGAAAATGATCAGATTATTGCATATTTGAGACATTATAACGGAAAGACCTTGTTGGTTGTTGCTAACAAAAATGTAAATCGTTCTGTAGCTGCCAAAATAAAAGTTCCATCATTACAAAAAAATCAACCGTTAAAGAACTTGTTGCCTTCTTATGGCAAAGAAAGTATTATCCAGGCTGAAAATAACGCATTGAATGTTGATTTAGGGCCCGCAAGAGCACATGTGTTTGAAATTTATACACCGGATGTAGAAAAATATTTTAAAAATATTTATAAACAAAATAATTAGGCACACATTAAATAAACCAAAGGAAATGCAATCGAAAATTTCGGTTGCATTTAATTATGCAAAATTTTTTGTTTAAGCTAAAATAAGAATTGAAGGAAATAAAAAATGTTACTTGAATTTTTAAAATCAAAAATACATAGAGCAACGGTAACTGATGCAAACCTCAATTATGTTGGTTCAATCACAGTTGATGAAACTTTGATGAAAGCTTCAAAAATACGTGAATGGCAAAAAGTTGAAATTTTGGATGTCAATAATGGTGAAAGATTTCAAACTTATGTAATTAAAGGGAAAGCTGATTCCGGCTGTATTTGTCTGAATGGCGCTGCAGCAAGAAAAGTTCAACCCGGAGACAAGGTTATTATCGTTTCTTACGGTTATTTTAAAGAAGAAGAACTAAAAGATTTTACCCCGACAATAGTTTTAGTTGATGATAATAACAAAGTTACTGAAATACATTAGTTCTCACAAATTTTTATTTCATAATTCTTTATTTGTGGTAAAATAGAGCCATAAGTTACAAGGAGAGATTATGGAAAATTTGAGAGATAAATACGAAGTAGTTATCGGTTTGGAAGTTCATGCTCAGTTGAAAACCAAATCAAAAATATTTGCACCTGACAGTACAGAATTCGGACAAGAACCAAATTCATTGACTTGCCCTATCACACTTGGAATGCCGGGAGTTTTGCCTGTATTAAACAAAGAATGTGTTAATATGGGAATTTTAACAGGTTTGGCATTGCATTGTACTATCCCTCATCGTTGCAAATTCGATAGAAAACAGTATTTTTATCCTGATCTTCCAAAAGGTTATCAGATTTCACAATACGATGAACCTATTTGTGTAAACGGTTATATTGATATAAACGGCAAAAGAATAGGTATTACTCGTGCTCACCTTGAAGAAGATGCAGGTAAACTTGTTCACGCAGGAGCAAACGGTATTGCTGGTTCAACATATTCTCTAGTTGACTTGAATCGTGCCGGAACTCCGCTTCTTGAAATTGTATCAGAACCTGATATGAGAAGCCCTGAAGAAGCAAGAAATTATATGGAAGAACTTCGTAGTATAGTTCGTTATGTAGGTGTTTGTGACGGAAACCTTGAAGAAGGTTCTATGAGATGTGATGCCAATATTTCAATTATGCCAAAAGGTTCAAAAGAATTTGGAACACGTGCAGAAATCAAGAATTTGAATAGTTTTGCAGCATTGGAAAAAGCCCTTGAATTTGAAATTGACAGACAAATCGAAATAGTTGAAGAAGGTGGTGAAGTTGTTCAAGAAACTCGTCTTTGGGATGAAGGTATGAAGGAAACTATGACAATGCGTGGCAAAGAAGATGCGCACGATTATAGATATTTTCCTGAACCTGACCTTATGCCTTTAGAAATTTCTGATGAATGGGTTGAAAAAATCAGAGCAACAATGCCGGAACTTCCTAGAGCAAAACGTGAAAGATATATGGGTCTTGGCTTGAGTGAATACGATGCAAATATCATTGTTGAACAAATGGGCTTAGCATTATTCTTTGATAAAGTTTTGACACTTGGTGCTAATCCAAAGACTGCAGTAAACTTTATAATGGGTGAAATTTCAGCTTACTTGAAAGAACAACATTGTGAAATATCAGATACCAAATTGACTCCTGAAAATTTGGCTGAATTGTTGGATTTGATTGAAAAGAAAACAATTTCAAATAATATAGGTAAACAAATTATATTTGATATGTTAAAAGATGGAACAAGTGCAACAAAAATTGTTGAAGCAAAAGGCTTGAGCCAAATTACAGATGAGAGTGCATTAAAAGATATAGCTCAAAAAGTGGTTGATAATAATGCATCTCAGGTAGAAGCTTATCGAGGCGGTAAGAACCAGCTATTTGGTTTCTTTGTAGGTCAAGTAATGAAGGAAACTAAAGGTAGAGCTAATCCTCAAGCTGTAAATAAGATTTTAAAAGAAATTCTGGGTTAATAAACCACAAAGGAGAATAAATTGCTGTTTTTCAAACCTAAAAAAACAAGTATGGAAAAAGAAATATTTGAGCAATCTGATATTTTGGCACATTTGTTTGAAACTTATGTATCAGATGATGGTGAAATCTTGGTTGATGTTCCAAAAGGCATTGAACATATTGTCTTTGTTGCTTCGGGTTCCTCATACAATAGTGCAAGATATGCTGCCGATTTGTTTGGCGATATTGCAAGTATTGAAGCCAGAGCGATTTATTCAAGTGAGTTTTTGTTAAAATCTGCTGTTCCGCATGCAACAGATATGATGTATGTTTTTATTACACAATCCGGTGAAACTTCAGACACGAATAAGGCGCTTAGTAAAGCAAAGGAGTTTGGAGTTACAACATTTTGTATTACCAACAAAAAAGATTCTACAATTTGGCAAGCTTCAGATTTTAAAATGGATTGTCACGCCGGCGAAGAATTGAGTATAGCAGCTACAAAATCATTAACGGCACAGATGTTTTGTCTTGCAATGCTGGTTTTGAAATATGCAAAATTAAACGGTATTGATATTACACCGTATTTGAAAGCTTTTAGTACAATAGGAAAAGATATCGAAAAAAGTTATGCACTTATGCCACAGGTAAAAAAGTTTGCAAAACATATTGCACGTTATAAAAACGTTGTAATCGCGGCAGATGGAATATCTTATGCTTTGGCTCGTGAAGCCTGCTTAAAGACCAAAGAAACGTCTTATATAAATATTTCAAGTGCGATATTGGGCGAATTTATGCATGGACATGTTGCAGTGTTAAACAACAAATCTATTCTTATTTATATAACAAATAGCGAGCTGAATTATACTGCTATAAAGAACTTAAATAAAATTAAAGAAGAATATAAGACAACGATGTGCATTTTGGGTTCACCAAATGACAAGATAAAAACAGAATATAATTTGAATGTTGATTGTGAAAGTTCTGTTGTAAAATCATTTTGTTTGATTGTTATAGCACAAATGTTGGCAATGGAAGTTGCAAAATGTTTACACAGAAATGTAGACAAGCCTCATGGCCTTCATAAAGTTGTAAAATAAACTTTTATTTTGAAGCTTTTAATAATTGCGTAAAGTATTTTCTTGCATCTTTAATCTTTTCAAATGCAAGCTTTTGACCGTCGTTTGTCATGACTTTCATTATACAGCCTGTTTTTATAAGCCCGCTATGTGCTTGTTCATACTGAGTTTCTTTGAAAAAAAAATCTATACCAAGGCTTTTTAATTTTGTGTTATCACCCAATTTTACAGTTTTGATAAAAGATTTCATCTTTCTATCTTTTATTTTTTTACCTTGAGCGAGTTTTGTCCATGGTAATAAAATTTCTTTTGCGACTGTGCCTGTTCTTTCACTTTTGCTAGTTGTAAGTAACAAGGATTTGCCGTTTACTCTTGTTTCCCATCCTGAAGCTAAAAATTCCAATTATTTACTCTCCATTTATGTATCACATTTTATCAAACCCTATGACAAAAATACTTGAATAGAGAAACAATAAATTTTTACATTAGTTCACAAGATATTTTAAAATTGATTTAAAAATCTCTCATCATCATTGAAGAATAATCTGATATCGTCAATTGCATATTTTAGCATTGCAAAACGTTCAACGCCCATTCCGAATGCAAAACCTGAATATACATCAGGATCAATGCCTACACCGCGCAAAACGTTCGGGTCAACCATTCCGGCGCCCAAAACTTCTAGCCAGCCTGTTCCTGAACAAGTTCTGCAACCTTTTCCTTCGCACATAATACATTGAACATCAACTTCAGCTGACGGTTCTGTGAATGGGAAGAAACTGCTTCTGAAACGAGTTGGGCGGCTTGCGCCAAAATATATTCTGATAAATTCGTTTAATACACCTTTTAAGTCACCGAAAGTTACACCTTTATCTACATATAAACCTTCGATTTGATGGAAGAAGTTATTTTTTCTTGCGCAAACTTCTTCATTTCTATAAACTCTACCCGGAGATATTACTCTGATTGGTGGCTTTTTACCTTCCATTGCATGTATTTGAGCGCCGGAAGTTTGACTTCTTAATACTACATTAGAAGCCCCCTTTGTGTAGAAAGTATCTTGCATATCTCTTGCAGGGTGATCTTTAGGAACATTTAACATATCGAAATTGTAATATTCTGTTTCAACCTCCGGTGATTGTATTGACGGAACAACAGAAAATCCTAAGCCCTGTAATATAGTTACGATTTCATTTGTTGTGGATGTTAGAGGGTGAATATTACCCATTCTAACTGATTTTCCCGGAAGTGTAATATCTATTTTATCTTTTTGAAGTTTTTCATTTAATTCTTTGTTATAGAATTCTTCAAATTTAGTTTTGATGGCACCTTCAAGCTTTTGAGTGATTTCATTAGCCAAAGAACCAACAATTCTTTTATCTTCGTCAGACAAGTTTTTAAGGTTTTTCTTTATTTCGTTAAATTCACCTTTGCGGCTTAGATATTTAGCTTTTATGCTTTCAATATCGCTGATTGAATTTGCATTGTCCAAGTCTTGACTTGCTGAATTATAAATTTTTTCTAACTGTTCCTTCATTACACTTAATCCTTATGATAATTAAACTTCATTATTATATTTTTTTTCGTAACCTATTGTTGATGATGCACTGTGTCCGGGACAAATTGTTGTTTCATCCTGCAGTTTGAATAAGACATCTCTAACACTATGCTTTATCTCATCAAAACTACCGCCCGGAAGGTCACATCTTCCAACACAGCCTCTAAATAAAGTATCCCCCGAAAATAAAACATTTTCAAGCAGATAGCAAACTGAACCTTTTGTATGTCCCGGAGTAGATATAACTTTAAAATTCATAGTCCCGACAGTTATAATGTCCCCGTCTGAAATGAACTTGTCTATTTTGGGTGGAACTATTTCTGCAACATCAAATTGCGGAAGTAATTTGTTAACATTTTCTACCCACCACATATCTTTTTCGTTCATCAAAACATCGCAGCCCAATTCTTTGCGCATTTTATCAAGTCCTAAAATGTGATCAAAATGGCCATGAGTTAAAAGAATGTGTTTTACATTCGCATCTAAATCTATAATTTCTTGTAAAATTTCTTTTTTATATTCAGAACAGTCAATTAATACCGCATCACAAGTCTTGGGGTCAACTACAAGGTAGTTATTGGCGTCAATAGGTCCTGCCACAAATTGTTTTATAATCATCGTTTAATTTCTCACAAGGTCATGTATTTTTTTGCACATAGAAAATAGTTCTTCTGCTTTATCTAAAGCTATCATATTTGCACCATCACAAAGTGCTTTGTCAGGTTCCGGATGAACTTCAAAAAATAAAGCTTCAGCACCGGCTGCCATTGCAGCTTTTGCCAATAGCGGTACAAATCTTCTGTCTCCACCGGAGCATGTGCCGTTTGCTCCCGGTAATTGTACACTGTGCGTTGCATCAAATACAATAGGATAGCCGAAAGACTGCATTATAGGAATTCCTCTAAAATCTACAACTAAATTGTTGTATCCAAATGATGTTCCTCTATCGGTTAGCAATATATTGTGATTTCCACTATCTTCAACTTTTTTAACTAAAGGTCCCATTTGTTCAGGAGCTAAAAATTGACCTTTTTTAATATTTATAATTTTGCCTGTTTTTGCTGCAGCTACGAGCAAATCTGTTTGTCTGCACAAAAACGCCGGAATCTGAATAATATCAGCAACTTCAGCTGCTATTGCGGCCTGATCAGGAGTATGGATATCTGTAACTATCGGAAGGCTATATTTTTCTTTGACTTTGGCGAGCATCTCAAGTCCTTTTGTTATTCCGGGACCTCTGTATGAAGTCAATGATGAGCGATTTGCCTTGTCGAAAGAAGATTTGAATATATAGTTTATTCCAAGTTTTTGAGTAATTTCTTTTAGTTTGCATGCAGTGACGTCAAGAATTTCTTGGCTTTCTATTGCACAAGGTCCGGCAAGTATTGTTAATTTGCCATTCCCTATTTCAAAATTGTTTAATTTTATATTTTTTATATTTTCCATAAGAAAATTATATTGGAAATATGTTTTTTATTCAACTATTTGTAATTTGTGATAAATTATGATAAAATTGGGGCTAAGAGGAGAGTGTTATGGATATAGAAACCACAAAATTGGTTAATGATATAGATTTTGTTTATAAGAGAAATGAGAATACTCCAAGAGTCACTGCGTGTTTAAATTTTTCGATAAATAAGCCTGAAAAAATAGTAGGTATATATTCAATAATGACTCAATTGTTATTGCAAGGAACAACAAATATGTCAGCAAAGCAGTTAGCTGATGAATTAGACAAATATGCCATTGAGTTTTCTGTAGATTTAAAACAAGATTATTTAAGATTTAGGTTTACTTGTTTGAATGAAGATTTTGAAAAATCCTTAGAAATTATGGCTGATATAATAAAGAATACTACGTTTGAAGAATTTGATAAAGAAGTTGCCAAAGCAAGAGGTGAAATCACTGCCAAATTAGATTCTCCAAGATTAATGGTAGTTGATAAATATTATGCAACATTATTTGAAAATCATCCTTATGGTAACACTTCATCAAAAGTATTAGAAAATTTGGACAAATTTACAAAAGAAGATGTTATTGAGGCCTACAAAATGATTAAGCATACAAGTAAAAAAGTATGTTCATTTGTCGGAGATTTGGATTTTTATGATGTTCAAGCAAAATTGAATGACAAGTTTTTTGATTTGGAAAAATCATCAGATTTTGCAAATGAAACAGAACCTCCATTTTTAGCTGAAGGTAAATATGCAGAAGTTATTAAATCTGATGCAAATCAAGCCCATATCTTGAGAGGATGGTTAACCGGCAGTTATTTGTCTGAGGATTATGCTTCATTATCTTTGTTAAATATAATTTTGGGTGCCAGTGGATTATCTTCAAGATTGTTTTGCGAATTGAGGGATAAGAAAGGTCTCGCCTATGTCGTAAGAAGTTCTTATGAACCTTTGATGTTATGCGGCAATTTTAGTATTTATATTGCAACCGAGCCCAAAAATATAGAGGTTTCGTTAAAGGGTTTTGAAGAAGAAATTAAAAAAATCCAAGAAGAATTGGTTAGTGTAGAAGAACTCGAAAATGCTAAAAATAACTTGTTTGGTAAATTGGCATTTATATTGGAAACTAATGCACAACAGGCTTCTACCCTCGCTCATTACGGGATATTTGGTATCGGCTTTGACTTTTTGGATAGGATAAAAGAAAAAATAAAAGCGGTAACTCCTGAAGATATAAAACGTTGTGCGATAAAGAATTTTACTGATATATCAACTACTGCAATTTTAAAACCATAACCGATAGATGAATTGCCTTTGACTTGATTCTTTTTGATAATCAAGCGGAGGAACTGTTGAAAAACTTTTTATCATTTATTATTTTGTTTTCAATTATTCAAAATGTTGCATTTTCAGAGAGTCTTGGCAATGGTGTTGAAGAAAATCTTTCGAGTATTTCGGTAATTAATACTCTTTTAAAAGAAAAGTTTCCATCAAGGTATTTATGTTTTGTGACGGATGTCCCCCGTGGCGTAATTTTGAGTTTTAATGATAGTGAGTTATTTGAACCTGATTCTTTAAAACTTAGTCAAAATGGAAAAAATCTGCTTGATAAAGTTGTCCGGATATTAGGTGAAATTTCGAATAATTGTACAATTGAAGGGCATTCAAGTAATACAAAGAATATAACTGAGTGGGAGCATTCAATGATAAAAGCCGATAAGATTACGGAATATGTTATAAGCAAAAATAAAGACCTTAGTGAACGAATATTTTCACTTGGACTTGGAGAAAGTGAACCTGCAAAAATAAATAGCTGCAACGCTGGGGATGCTGATAACAGGGTTGATTTTGTATTTATGGAATATGAATTTAAGCGATAATACTCTTTTTCAATCGTTCAGAACGTGCTTCTGACAGGATGTTCTTCAACTTCATGATGCCTTGTGCATGAAGTTGGCAGACTCTTGATTCTGACATATTGATTGTAGTTCCGATTTCTTTTAAAGTCATATTTTCCTGATAGTACAAGACCATTATAATACGTTCTCTTTCAGGTAATCTTTTCAAAGCTCTTTGCAAGTCCTCTTTTACGTTTTTTTCTTCCATGTTCTCTTGAGGGTTAAGTTTTTTTGTATCCTCAATTGTATCAATTATTTCCATACTGTCATCAGATGAGCCTTTTCTTTCATAGATTGATGTTATAGACATATCTTCTGACATAATCTTTGTAACTTTTTCTGCCGGCATATCAACATATTGTGAAATTTCATTTGTTGTTGGCATTCTCCCCAATTCTTGTTTCAAGTGTTCTTGTGCTTCTTTTATTGCCTTTATTTTTATGCGTAAACTTCTTGGTAAAAAGTCTTCTTTTCTTATTTTATCCAAGATTGCGCCACGAATTCTAATAAGTGCATAAGTTTCAAAACGAGTATTTTTTTGAATTGAATATCTTTCGATAGCATCAATAAGTCCTTCAACACCGTAGCTTGTAATATCTTCAACGGAAATTGTTGCAGGCAAGGTTACTTTTACACGACCTACAACATATCTGATTAAATAAATATATTGTACGATTAGTGTGTCACGTACTTTTTTATTCGTTTTATCAACAAAATATTCATTCCAAATAGCTGTCAGTTCTTCTTCGGAAAGACGTTTTATATTATTATAAGATGTAGATGATTCCAAGCCTTCGCCCATTAATTCGCCCAAATTATTGTCCAATATAATCGTGAATCTATTTTGTAGACCACTCTTCTATTCTACAGAATATTAAATAAATGACATCATTTAAAAGGTTGATTGTCATAATCTGATTAATTATTGGGCTTGTGTCTCTTCAGCTACCGGTTTTGGAGGTTCTCGTTTTATTTCTAATTTGGTAATTCTTGCTCCGTCTACTTCTTTTACCGTAAATGTTAAATCGTTATAAGAAACGCAATCTCCGACTTTTGCAAGTCTATCCAATATTTTCATTACAAGACCGCCGACGGTATCAACATCTTCATCTTCAAAGCTGTTTTCAGGCATATCGAAGTACTCTGCCATTTCATCTAATCTAAACATTGCATTTACTTCATATGTATTTTTGTTTATTTCTTGTATATTAACTTCTTCTTCTTCATCAAATTCATCTTGAACATCCCCAACGATTTCCTCAATAACATCTTCTAATGTTATCAATCCGGATGTTCCTCCAAATTCATCAATGACAATTGCAACCTGAACTTTACGTTTTTTGAATTCTCTAACCAAATTGTCAAGTGTCATTGTCTCAGGTACCATCATTATTGGTCTTTGAATTTTTTCAATCGGGCGTTCTTCGTCTTTTAAAGATAACAAATATAGATCTTTTACATGAATAAATCCTGTAATATCATCAATATCTTCATTATAAACCGGATAACGTGTAAATTGATTTTGTGATGCTACGTCATTCAATTCATCAAAAGACATATCTATAGGTACACAAACCATATCAGTACGAGGAATCATTACCTGTTTTGCAGTCAAATCAGAAAATTTGAACACATTATGCAACATGTCTTTTTCGGTTTTGTTCAATACTCCGCCGTCATAGCTTGCATCAACCAACATGTCCAGTTCTTCTGTTGAATGTACAAGAGAACCTCTATGGGAGTGAGGAATATGTAATATCTTTAATAAGAAATTCCCGAAACCATTTAATAACCAAATAAACGGATTAAATATAAATGTAATTGCATTCATTGGTCGTGCAATGATTAATGCTGTTTTTTCAGTAAATTCTAAGGCTATTGATTTTGGAACAAGTTCACCGATTACTACATGTAAAAACGTTATCAAAGCAAATGCTATAGAAACTGATATGCTATGCGCTGCAATTGTTTGGCTCATTCCAGGTAAAAATGAAAATAACGGTTCAATGAGTTCTGCCAAGGTGTCTTGTCCAACCCAGCCTAAACCAATACTGGAAATTGTTACACCGAGTTGAACTGATGCAATTGATTTGTCCATATCTTTTATTGCATCAAGAACTACGCTTGCAGTGCTATTTCCTTCATTAACAAGTTGTTCAATTCTTGTTTTTCTAACTTTTACTATTGCAAATTCTGAAGCTACAAAAAAACCGTTTGACAATAGCAGTAAGGCTATTACAAACAAATTAAATAAAACGTCTACAGATTCACTCATCTTTTACTTTGATTTTTTCCTCTAAAATGTAAATTCTTTCCCTATTATAGTATTATTTCAGATAAAATGCAACAATATTATTTTGTAACGTTTTCAACAGGAACTAATTCTGTATAAATCATTGGGGAAAAGCCCTGAGTTGTTACAACAGTTATAATTTTGTAATTGTTAGGCTCTACCAAAAGTGACGGTGATGAAATATGATATACTCCGTTCAGCATTTTTTCACCATTCATATGATAATGTCCTGCAATTACAGCGATAACATTGTTGTGTTTGTTTATTATTTCGATATATTTCTCTGCTTGATATGTGGTATGACTCTTTACGTCTCTTGGCGGAACAACAGGGAAGTGTTGGCATATAACTACAGGATATTTTTTGTATTTTGTAAGCTGTTTGTCAAGCCAATCTAGGGTATCTTTTCTGTAATAGCCGTTTGCTCCGGGAATTACCTCTTTTGCTCCATCAACTACCATAAATACGAATCCGTTTTTCTTAAATATGTAATTTGGCTTTTTATTTCTTGAAAAAATATTGTATTCATTAACTATTTCCATGTATTTTTCTTTAGATAATCCGTTAGATTTGAATACATCGTGATTTCCTATAACTATATAATAAGGTTTGTTTAATTTTTTGATGACGCCCATAAAACCTTCTAAGTTATCAACATGGGCTGTATCAATGTTATCTCCGGTAAAGATTACAAAAGCTATATCATTCCGTTTATTCAAGCTATCAACAGTATCTGTCAGAACTTTAGTCTTAAATGTATTATTCAAAGAGTAATGGGTATCAGTAACTTGAGCAAATTTGATTTCATTTGCACTGGCTGAGCCACTAAGATAAAATATTGATATAATAGTAAAAAATATTATTGATAAAAATTTTTTCATTGGTACCTCTTATTTTAATAAAAGTATATCATGAATTTATGTTATATGTTAGAATGTAAATTATGAGATTAGATAAATTTTTAAAAGTATCAAGGTTAATAAAAAGAAGAACTGTAGCAAACGAAGTTTCGGATATGGGTAGAGTTTTTGTGAATTCTAATCCTGCAAAACCTTCTAAACAATTAAAAGAAGGCGATGTTATAGAAATTGAATATGCAAATCGTACACTTAAAGCAAAAATACTAAAGATACCTACGACTAATGTCAGTGTGCAAGAAGCTCCAACGCTTTATGAATTAGTTCAATAAATTGATTAACTTTTTATGCAATTTTACATTGTGAACTCTTATTATATCTACATTTCTTTCGATTGCAAGAGCGTTTAAGGCAACCGTAAAGATATCTTTTGCTTCGTTTGATTCATCAGGCATATTTAATAAACTTTTTCTAGAAAGTCCAAGTACAATAGGACAATTTAAGCTTTTGAATTCTTCAATTCTTCTTATTAATTCAAAATTATCTTCTCTCGTTTTACCAAATCCTATTCCTACATCAATCAGTATGTTTTCCGCTGAAACTCCATTTTGTATTGCAAAGTTGATTTTATCTTTTAGCTTTAAATATATTTCATCAATTAAATTGTCATAATGCGGAGAATTCTGCATATTTTCAGGAGTTCCAAGGCTGTGCTGAATAATTATCTTGACATTATTTTGAGAAATAACTTTAATCATTTCATTGTCATAATCCAGCCCTGATACGTCATTTATATATTGGACGTCATATTTTATACATTCTTTAGCCACTTTGGCAGAACGTGTATCAATACTTATTTCGGTTTTCATATTGTTTGATTTTATAAAATCCAAGATTGGAATAATTTTTTTTATTTGAGTTTCAGAATCAACAGGTGTTGAATAAGGCTTTGTAGATTCTGCTCCTATATCAATAATGTCAGCGCCATCCTCAATCATCTCAAGTAGATGTTTTTTAGCTTTTTCAAAATCATTATACATTCCACCATCTGAAAATGAGTTGTCGGTGATGTTTAAAATCCCCATTATTTTTGTTTGACAAGTGTTGTTTTTATTACAAATTTCTTTTAATTTATTACTTAAATCTTTCAATCCGAAGGGTTGAAATTGTAATTTATCTGCGATTTTTAAAAGTTGAGAAATAGAACCTGCAAGAATTACATCTGTCAATTCGGCTTTACCCGTTATAACATCTCTATTTGTGGCACAGTCCGTCCCTGTAGATAGAGCAAGTTGTTTTAGAATATTTGCTTGAGCAACTGAAAGCTTATAAATTTTAATATTTTTATATTCAAATTTATTTACAACCTTTGGAATATAAGATTTATCAAATCCTATATTCTCAATCTCTTTTGTAAGGTTTGCGTTTTTAATCTCTTTTAAAACAAAATCGTGCATAGCGTAAGCTTAGCACGATTTGAAATTTTTAACAATAAAATTCTAATCTTAAGATTCGTATTTTGTAACTTTACCGGTTACGGTATTAAAAATATCACCGATTCCGGCAATAGTAACGAATACTGCAGTTCCAAAACCTAAACAACCTGCAACACCGTGGAAGGCTTTGCTTGCCAGTAATGGTTTTAATATTCTTGAATTTGTAGCTGTTTCTCCCCATTTTACAATTGCTCTTTTGAAAGAGCTTGCATTTTTGGAAAATGATGAGAATAAACTTCTTGTTTGTTTTGCTGTTCTTGTAGATAGTTGTACCGCATCAGTTGTTTCTTTTGACATCCTTTTTATTTTATTGGCATTTTTGAACATATTAAATGTACCTGTACGAGCTGCATTAGCTCCGGCAGCTGTTGCGCCTGTGGCTGTTGCAACTTCGCCTGTAGTGACATGCTTTTTGTTTTTATCGTCACGACCGTTACAAGTTTCGTATCTATTATAATATTGATTGTCTACAGAAACTGACATTATTCATCCCTATCTGCAAATTCAGCTTTACGATTTTCTTTTTTGATTTCTTTTAGTGTAGCAATTCCGCTTGTTACGCCACCTGAAACACCTAATGTATTTACGGTAGCCTTTTTAGCTTGTTCAGGTTTAATACCTTTAATTGTCTTAACTATGAAGTTGTAAACTCCTTTAATTGCATTTTTTATAGCTTTGAAGCAATTTACAAAGGCTTTTACTATTACATTTTTACCGAATTTTGAATTCTTTATTTTGATTGTTTTAACTTTTATATTAGAATCAAGTTTTGTAGCAAATTCCGATTTTTTATATGTATCAACTGCATTAGTCATAGCCTTTTTAAAGTCTTTAGTTGCAGTTTTTACTTGATTATTAAATTTCATAACCGGTTTAGTTTTAGAAAAATCTTCCAAGGCTGTTATTGACTTTTTAGAGCCCCAAGCCATAGCCATACCGCCTAAAATTCCGGATACGCCAACAGAAGCTACTTCCATACCTTTTTTTACAACAGGTGGAATATTTTTGTCTGAAGAAAGGTCATCAAATTTTGCTTTTTGATTTTTCCAAAAACCTTCTTCTTTATTATAATCTTCTTCATTAGCTTTCATTATATCAAAAGAATCATCTGCCGGCTGCTTTTCTAGTTTTGCATCATCAAATGCATCAATATTTGACTCATTGTCAAAATCTTCATTACTTTTGAATGCCGGTTGTCTGCATGATTTGTTAAGTCCTAATTGAATTGCTAACATACATTTATCTCCAATTTTAATATTTATTTTTCATTCATCTCTAACACACGTAAAAAAAATTTTTGACGATTTTACTTTAAAATATTAAAATTTTGTTACAATCTACTACAAACGTATTATTACACATGATTGTTGTTTTGTAAACCGTATTGCAAACATTTGTAACCCTGAAAAGTACCTCGTTTTATCAGCTCTCTATCAATTTTATTTAAACAGTCAAATTTTTTGCCGAGCCATTTTGGAGCTATAAGATTATTTTTATCACCATTACCTGCAAGTCTGTGTATTGTACAATTTTGAGGTAAAACTTCCAATATGTTACAGACAAGATTTACATAGTCGTCTTCTTCTCGGAATGTTATTTCGCCATTGTTATACATATCGGCAAGTTTTGTGTTGTTTAAGGCACATAACATATGTATTTTTATCCCGTCAATATTAAGTTCTGATAATTTTTGAGCTGTTTGCATAATTTCTTCATCAGTTTCCCAAAGTCCTACTATTATGTGCACACAAACGTTTATGCCAAGAGCTTTTGTCTTTTCATAGGCTTTTAAAAAACAATCAAAATCGTGTCCTCGATTTATTTTTTCAAGTGTTTTGTTGTGCATGGACTGGAGTCCGTATTCAATCCATGTATAATAATCGTCTTTGTAAGAGGCAATTAATTTTAGTTTGTCATCATCGATGCAATCCGGGCGAGTACCTATTGAAAGACCTACAATATCATCTCTGCAAAGTGATGAATTATAAATTTTTTCCAATTCTTTTACAGGTTTATAAGTATTTGAAAACGCTTGAAAATAGGACATAAATTTTTGAGCTTTAAATCTACTTTTTAAAGTTTCAGCTCCTATGTTCACCTGTTCTTCAATTGAGAGTTTGTTTGAATGAGCTTGAGAGAAACTTCCACCGTCATCACAAAAAATACATCCACCGCTTGAAATAGTACCATCTCTGTTTGGACACGAAAAACCGGCGTCAAGTGTTATTTTATAAACTTTGGCGCCGAATTTATTTTTTAAATACGCACTATACTGATTGTATCTTTTATCAGTACCGTTAAATTCCATTATTTGTCGTCTTCTTGACCTTCGATAATCGGATAAACATAATGTTCACCACATTTTGGGCATACAACTTCTTGTTGTTTTCCTTCTTCAACTTCAGCTACTTCAAAAAGAGTTTTGCAACCTGATTGTGTGCATCTGATAGCCAAAACCGGTCTTATTAATCTTGCCATAAAAAAATCCTCATATTCTTCTTATTTACAAGCTATATCTTAACATTTTTGATGTGTTATTGCAAGTTTTGCAATTTAGTACAAAATATCACCCGATTGGTAATTAGAAAAATGAAAAAATAAGTTATTATGTTACAATAAAAAAGGAGATAAAAGCATGAAAAAAAATATTATTACACTTTTAATTATTTTTGTTATTCCGTTTGTTGCATATTTTGGATTGTCAAAACATACAGAATCTGTTTCTGCAAAGAATACAACTTCCTCTCAACAAATGGCAAATGTTAAAGGAAAACCTCAGGTTATAAAATTTACATCTGCTATGTGCAGAGATTGTCAAACAATGAATGGAATTTTTAAACAGATATTTCCAAAATACACTGATAGAATTGCTTTAATTGAAATTCATGTTCAAGACAGAAATTCTTTTAATAGTGCCCAAATGAAAAAGTATAATGTGGAACTTGTTCCAACAATAATTTTGATAGATTCAAAAGGAAAAATTGTCGATAGAATTGAAGGCGCAATACCACAAGCTCAGATGGATAAAAAATTACAGGATTTGAAATAATATGGAAGCTCTTACTCAGCTATTTACAACTCAAGGTAGTGTTTCAATGCTTTTTGCATTATCGTTTTTGGGTGGCTTGATTGCATCAGTTTCTCCATGTTCTCTTGCAATGCTACCGATTATTATAGGTTATGTTGCAGGATATTCAAAAGAAAAACCGATTACGACCTTTTTACAGATTTGTTCGTTTGTAATGGGTACGGCAGTGATATTTTCAGGCGTCGGAATTATTTGTGCGTTAACAGGAAAAGTATTTATTGCTGTTGCAGGCGGATATTTCGGGATATTTCTCGCCGGTATAATTATGTTAATGGGATTGAAACTCGTTGGATTTCTGGATTTTGAAATGCCTGTTTTAATAAAAGAAATGCCAAAAGGCAAAGTTGAAAATAATTTTTTGTATCCGTTTATTTTAGGCGGAACATTTGCACTTGTAGGAACACCTTGTTCTACTCCGATTTTAGCAGGTATTATGGCATTTGCATCATTGAGTGCGAATATAATGGAATCAGTTTTGATGTTGTTCCTTTTCTCAATAGGTCAAGGCTTAATATTGATACTTGCAGCTTTTTTGACTTCCCAGTTGAAAAATTGGAAAAAGTTCTACAAAATTTCTGATATGTTAATGAAATTCGGAGGAATTTTGTTAATATTGTCGTCAATATATATTTTTTATAAGATTTTTGCTCCGTTGGTTGTAAAATAGTTTTAAATGTATTAGAATGGGACTATAAATAAACAGGCTATTGGAGAAATATTATGAAAACTTATGAAGGAAAATTAGTAGCAGGTAATGAAAAATTTTGTATCATAATTTCAAGATTTAATGATTTTATTGGTTCAAAATTGTTGTCAGGAGCTGTTGATGAATTGAAACGCAGTGGCGTTCAAGACGAGAATATTGATATTGTAAAAGTTCCCGGAGCTTTTGAAATTCCGATTATTGCTCAAAAATGTGCACAATCAAAAAGATACAATGCAATCATTGCACTTGGCGCTATTATTAAAGGTTCTACTCAACATTTTGAATATGTATCGGCAGAGTTGTCAAAAGGTATTGCCAATGTTAGTCTTCAAACAGGTGTACCTGTTATGTTTGGCGTTTTGACTACAGAAAACCTTGAACAAGCAATTGAAAGAGCAGGTACAAAAGCCGGCAACAAGGGTGCTGATGCAGCAAGAAGTGCTATTGAAATGGCAAATCTTATTAAAGAATTAGTTTAATTAGTGTTTTATTAGTGTAGTTTTGTGAGGGAAGAAAAATGAGTGAAGCAATTACTGAATACAGAAATGAAAATACAAAAGATATTGATATTTTGTCTACTGTAGATATGGTCAAAAAAATGAATGAAGAGGACAAACTCGTTGCCCTTGCAATTGAAGATGAATCTGAACATATAGCTGAGGCAATTGATATTATTGCAAAACACTTTATCAAAGGCGGAAAGTTATTTTATTTTGGAGCAGGTACTTCAGGCAGATTGGGAATTTTGGATGCCGCAGAATGCTCTCCGACATTTAGTGTTCCAACGGATATGGTTCAAGGTGTTATTGCCGGTGGTGAAAAAGCAATAAGGACTTCTGTTGAAGGCGCTGAAGATAATTTTGATCAAGGTTACAAAGACGCAGAAGTTTTGACAAGCAAAGATGTTGCGGTTGTTATTTCAGCCAGTGGAAATCCGAAATATTTGCTCGGTGTTTTATCAAAAGCTGATGATTTAGGTTGTGACACTATTGCTATTACTTGTAATTCACAAGGGAAAATTGCAACTGAAGCCGGTTTGGTTATTTGTGCAGAAGTAGGACCTGAAGTTATTGCAGGTTCAAGCAGATTGAAAGCAGGAACTGCGCAAAAAATGATTTTGAATATGTTATCTACAGGTTCAATGATAAAAATAGGTAAAACTTACGAAAACTTTATGATTGATTTGCAGGCTGTAAATGAAAAATTGAAAGATAGAGCAATAAGAATTGTTGCTCAAATTGCAGGAACTTCTCATAGTGAAGCACTTGCCGCATTGTTAAAATGCGATTGGGAAATCAAAACGGCAATAGTTTCTTTGAAAACCGGTTTTGACGTTGAAAAATCACGTTTGGAATTACGTAAACATGCTGGCGTTTTGAGAAAATTATTAAACGAATTGGATTTGACAGAAAAAGTATAGAATTGTAGGGAGAGAAGCTTTAATGAAATTAACTGTATTAGGTGCCGGATGTTGGGGGTTAACGTTAGCTTGGCTTTTAACTGATAACTTTGATGAGGTTGCGGTATGGGGTCGTTCTGTTGATTTGAATGAAGATTTGATTAAGAACAAACATAGCCTTAAACCTTTAGAAGTTCAATTGCAAGAAAAAGTTGAAATTACTTCTGATTTACAAAAAGCTATTAATAATGCAGATATAATTTTATCTGTTGTTGCGACATCAGGTACTCGTGATGTTTGTGAACATTTAAAACTTGCAGGTGTAAAACCCGAACAAATCTTAGTTAATGCATCAAAAGGTATTGAATTACCTTCATTAATGAGAATGTCAGAAGTTATAAAAGATGTTCTGCCAAGCCAAAGATTGGTTATTTTATCAGGCCCTACATTGGCAAAAGAGGTTTTGGCAGGGTTACCTACAGCTGCATCTGTAGCCTCTGACGATATGGAAGCTGCAACTTTTGTGCAACAACATTGTTCTGTTAAAAATAAATTCAGACTATATACAAATTCAGATGTTATCGGTGTTGAACTCGGTGGTAGTTTAAAAAACGTTATTGCAATTGCTTCCGGGTTTGCGCACACTATGACGTTGGGTGACAATTGTGCCGGTGCTCTTTTGACTCGAGGGATGGCTGAAATTGTGAGGGTCAGTGTAAAACTTGGTGCAAGTCCTTCAACATTATATGGACTTTCAGGAATGGGAGATTTGATTGCCACTTGTTCAAGTCCGATGTCAAGAAATTATACGGTTGGTTCAATGCTTGCAAAAGGAAAGAAAATTGATGATATTTTGAAAGAGTTAGGCTCGGTTGCAGAAGGTGTAAAAACTTCTCGTGCGATTTGTGAATTGGCTAAAAAATTGAACATTGAAGTACCTGTTTCTAACGCAATATATGAGGCTGTTTATACAGATATTACTCCTCGCGAATTGTTAGAAAATTTGATGAATAGAAAACTAAAAGAAGAAGAAAGATATATATAATGAAATTTGCAGTAAGATATTTGAAAAATACATATTATCCGCTTAATGTTCCGGATACCATTAATTTGGAAGATGGGCAGATGGTTTTGGTTAGAACTGAAAAGGGTGAAGAAGCCTTGAAAGCTTATTGCGTAAATTCAGAAATATCTAAAATTTGGGATAAGTCAGCAGAAAAGCCGGAGGCTTTTCATGTTATTAGAACTCTTTCTCAACGTGATATTCAAACATTAGAGGATATTAAAAAAGAGGAAGTTACAGCATTTTTTAAATGTCAAAATCTAGTTCAACAGCATAAACTAAATATGAATTTAGTTCAGTGTAGAATTACATTTGATAAACGTAAAATAACTTTCTACTATACTGCTCCTGAAAGAGTTGATTTCAGAGCATTGTTGAAAGATTTAACTCAAGTCTTTACACGTGTTAGAATAGATTTGAGACATATTGGAGTGAGGGACGAAACCTCAATATTAGAAGGTATGGGAATTTGTGGAAGACCTTTCTGCTGCTCATCTTTTCTGAGAAAATTTGCAACAATAAATGTTAAATTAGCAAAAGATCAAGGTATGCCTATAAATCCCGGAAAAATTTCAGGTACATGCGGAAGACTTTTGTGTTGCTTAACTTATGAATATTCAAATTATATTGATGCTGCAAAAGGAATGCCGCCAATAGGTTCATCAGTTATGACACCGGATGGTTTGGGTAAAGTTTGTTTCATTCAATTTATGAATGGAACTGTTGCGGTTAAACTTGAAGATGGCAAAACAAAAGAATTTGCTAAAGCAGATCTTGAAATGGTTGATGCAGATGTAAATGTCGAAATTGATACTCCGACATTAAATACCAACTATACTGATGATAGTGATAATATAGACATAAAACAACTTGAGGATGATAGAAACAGTTCAACGGGTAATGTCTAAAAGAAATTAAAGAAACCTTTTTTCTCTTTTACATAAACCCAATATAATTCTTCGTTAGCAAATTGAACTTTGTACTTCTTACATTCAGGATGTTTGTTGTCGTTTTTTTCCAAAGCGACGCTAGCGACCAATTCAGAATCTGTTAAGGTCCTCAAATCGCTTAAGGTTACGACTTCTTTGTCTATAAGTTTTACAAGTTTATCGTATTCGCCCATAATGATATTATACCCAAATTTTTTAAAATGTCACATGTTTTTATAAAAAATCATCTAAATATATTATCGAATATTTTTGAAAAAATCTTCAGCTACGAGTTGTGAGTATTTACGTTTCTCATTAACTGATAAAAGGGTTCTTGGCTTGCCGTCTTTGTCCTTTACCACGGCAACAATCCCTGATACTTCTCCTATCGGAAGTTTTGATACTTTAGCATTAAATTTTACATATGGAACTTTTTGACCATAGGCATCAATCATTCCCTGTTTGGTAACAACAATATCTTGTGCTGAAATTGATTGATATTTTACTCTCTTTGCAGTGCGTCTTAATTTGGATTGAATATTTGGAGATTTTAAATCTTCTTGCGTTATAATTTCTTTTTTCCCTGATTCAACCACAAACATTTTTTGCCCCGAGGCTTTGTGTTGAGCGACAACGGCATTATATCCCATTACTCCTGTTGCTTTCTCAAGTTCAAATTCGTCTGATTCTTTTGAAAAATCTCCGACTTTTTTAGCTTTTTCAAGAATGGTATTAGGTGATGGGTGAAAAATGTTGTTTATATGCGGCATTAGCCATTCTTTACCACCTATAGATACAAAACCTACAACGGCAAGAGTAATTATGACTGCTCTAACTGTATTTTTTAAACATCCCATATTGAAATCCTCGTTTTATCTCGTATAATATCATTAAGGATATGAAAAATCAAGAAATCAATAATATAAAATCATATGAGGTGAAGCCTGAAGATACTACACCTGTTATGCAACAGTATTTGGACGTAAAAAAACAAAATCCTGATACGCTGCTTTTGTATAGGCTTGGCGATTTTTATGAAACTTTTTTTGAAGATGCTGTTTTGATGTCAAAAGAGTTAGAACTAACGTTAACGAGTAAAGATGCCGGTAGTATTATTGGGAAGGTTCCGCTTGCTGGAATTCCTGCAAAAGCAGTCAACAACTATTTGGAAAAACTTGTTCAAAAAAATATAAAGGTTGTTATTTGTGATCAATTAGAAGATCCCAAATTCGCAAAAGGACTCGTAAAACGTGGAATTACAAGGATTGTCACCTCAGGGACATTGACGGAGAGTGATTTATTAGTACAAAATTCAAACAACTATATTTGTGCATTGTTTAAGGATGAAAAAACTGATATATTCGGATTTTCTTATGCGGACATTTCAACCGGTGAATTCAAAGTAACACAGGCACCATTAAATTTGATAATGGCAGAGCTGAACCGTATAAATCCTTCTGAAATAGTTGCGCCTGCAGTTAATCAAAAAATTATGCCGTTTCAAATCGTTCCTGAAACAAAGATCGATTTACCAGAACAAATTACAAGTATTTATAATTGTTCCAAAATTCCAGCCAGTGTTTTTGAAGAGAATTTTTCAACAAATAATATTAAAGCTGTCTTTGATGCAAAGTCTTTGGAAAGTTTCGGATATTCAAAATACAAAATAGGATTCAGAGCATCCGGTGCACTTTTGGCATATATTTGGGAAACGTTGAAAGACAATGTTCCAAAATTTGACAGAATAGAACCTTATGAATTGTCTGAATACTTAATAATTGATGGCGCTACCCGTAAAAATTTGGAATTGACAGAAACTTTGCGTGAAAAAAATAAATATGGTTCGTTATTGTGGGCTATTGATAAAACAAAAACTAATATGGGCGCAAGACTTTTGAAAAACCGAATTTGTCAGCCTTTGAAAAATGTTTCTGATATATTAAAAAGACAAAATTATGTAACAGAATTTGTTGAAAAACAAGATATAAGATTTTCTGTCATGTCATTAATGGAAAAAATTTATGATATACAAAGGTTAGCAACACGAATGAGTAATTCTTCTGCCTCTCCTCGTGATTTTTTGAGTTTAAAAGCTTCATTACGAGTTTTGCCTGAATTGTTAGAAGTTTGTACCTCGCTTGAGAACAACCCTATGGCTGTTGTTGAGGCTTATAAAGATGAAATTGCGGAATTTGTTGACATTATTGATAGGACAATTTCTGAGAATCCTCCGTTATTAATAAAAGAAGGCGGGATTATAAAAGATGGTGTTTCCGGCGAACTTGATTATTTTAGAGAATTGTTGACAGGTGGCGAAAATTGGCTGAAAAAGTTTGAAGAAGACGAAAAAGAAAAAACAGGGATTAAAAATTTAAAAGTCGGGTATAACAAAGTTTTTGGATATTTTATTGAGGTAACAAATTCATACTTGAATTTGGTTCCGGAAGAATATATCAGGAAACAAACCCTGACAGGCGGTGAAAGATATATAACAGAAGACTTGAAACATCATGAGGACGATGTTTTGTCGGCTAAATTTAAGTCATCAGAATTAGAGTACAAGTTGTTTTCTGATTTCAGAGAATATTCAAAAGAGTTTGTCATAAAAATCAGAGAAATTGCCGAGTGTGTTTCCGAATGCGACGTGTATTCATCGTTAGCGCAAGTTGCTGTTGAAAACAATTATTCAAAACCTGAAATTGATGAAAGTGATGATTTTATTGTAAAAAATGGACGACATGCAGTTTTAGAACATATTTTGCCTTTGGGCGAATATGTTCCGAATGATTTGGAATTGAAATCAAATTCTCAGGATACAACTCAGTTTATGATTTTGACTGGTCCGAATATGGCAGGTAAATCAACTTATATGAGGCAAAATGCATTGATTGTTATTTTGGCACAAATGGGAAGTTGGGTTCCTGCGGATTATTTGAAATTGGGAATTGTAGACAAAATATTTACTCGTGTCGGAGCCAGTGATGATTTGACTTTAGGTCAATCAACATTTATGGTCGAGATGATTGAAACTGCTTGTATTTTGAATTCTGCAACCGAAAAAAGTTTTATTTTGTTAGATGAAATCGGTAGAGGTACAAGCACCTATGATGGTGTTGCAATTGCGTGGTCAGTTGCTGAATATATTGCAACTAAAATTAAAGCAAGATGTATTTTTGCAACTCACTATCATGAGCTTAATGTTATGACAAATACTTATCCTCAGATTAAAAATTATAGAATTACAATCTCTGAAGAAAACGGTCATATTGAATTTTTAAGAAAAATAGTTCAAGGTGGGGCAAGTAAAAGTTATGGTATCCAAGTCGCAAAAATGGCAGGACTGCCAAATGCTGTAGTTGGTCGTGCAAAAGAACTTATGTCAAAGATGCAAAGGGATTTTTCAAACAACTTGTCAACTCGTAAAAAAGTTGATTCTACAATACCTGAAGTTCCGCAATTGTCATTGTTTAAATAAGTTATCTTATTTTATTCGGCATCAATATCGCTGCTTAGAAAAAACCAATGACTCTTTTTCTTTTTGTTGGATAAAGAGCGGGGCCTGGGATTCTGGATATTTGTTTTTGTTGATGCAACAGATCTTGTTGATGCAAATACGCTGGCAGCTAATGTGTCTGCATATTTGTCGGAAAGATGTGCATAATCAAAAATAATTATCCCTTTCGCATTTAGTTTTCTTGCTTCATGAATTTCTCTTATCAAATCTTCGTCAGAGCCACCCATAAATGTTACAAATAATCCGGCATAAAGGTCTGTTGACGGAGCTTTTGATTTTATAATATCTTGCATCATATTATTCAACATTTTTGAATCACATGTTAAAAATAATGGTGTAAATCCATTTACGTATCCGTTTTGTGACCATGTTTTCCAATCCTGTTGCTTGATATCGAGTGCAGCAAGTCTATCCGGGAATATTACTGTTGTAAGATAAACTTTGTTATCTTTACACATTTGTCCGATACGTTTTACAAATTGAGAAACCTTGTTTCTTCTATAATTTTCCCAGGCTGACCAAAGTGGATCAATTCTTGTCAATGTTGCTGGATCAATACCATAGAGTGATGCAAATTCATCTCTTGCATATTTTGTGTATCCCCAACTTGAGTTTTCTGATTTTGAAACTGATTGAGGATATCTTATGTAATCCAAATTAATTCCATCCGGATGATAAGTTGTAATTATTTCGTTAACTAATTTTGCCAAAAAATCTTGAGCCTCAGGATTTGCAGGGTCTATAAAATATCCGTTATGTTCTGATACTGATTTTGACACATAAGGAGCGTCTGCATCTTTTTTTGTTTTATTTCCCCAACTTGGACATTGTCCCAAGATACTGGATGGAGTAGAGGTAGGATTATCAACTCCAGCATAGAATGTTTCAAACCATATGTGAACTTTTATCCCGCGTTTATGAGCTTCGGTTACCCAGATGTTAAGTGGATCAAAGCCTACAAAATCATTATTTTGTGATTTAAAATTATAACTTTGCATTATTTTGCTTGGGTAAATTGTTACTCCGTGAAAATACGTTTCCAAAAAGATATTATCAATTCCGGTGTTTTTCAATCTGTTTAGTGTTTCTTCTATTTGAATAGGAGTAGTTTCAACAGGTCGAACCCAAACACCTTTTAATTCACCCTGTCTGTAAGGTAAAACACTTTTTAAAGCGTAATCAGAAGAATTGATAGCCAGTTGTGAATATTTTTCTATTTGATCAGGATTTTTTTCTGCTTTTCTAATATAGTTTTTCGCCTCATCTACAAAAGATTCTGGAACTTTAGAATTATAATTGTCATTTTGAGCTTTATAATAATTTATCATATCTTCAGCTTCAGCAATTTTCTTTTCAGATTCATACAAGTAACTTTCTGAAGTTGTATATGTGTATATCATGCTGTTAAGTTTGTCTACATAAACTTTTGTGCCGACTTTTAAGCTGGCATTCATCCAATTTTTGGCTGTTCCATGCCCACTTATAACAATTCCGTTTTGAGGAATTATGGAATCAGCTCCTGATAGTTCAGATACTGTGTTGCCGTCAACTATAGCTTCAGCTCCGAATTCATTTGTATTGGTACGAGAGCCATAGGCTGGCGTATAAATAACAAGCTGGTTTACACCTCTTGCACCTGGGAAATAACTTCCGCTTCTGTTATTGAACTCATTCGGGTCGATTGAATTTATTGATTTTTGGCTATTATTAAAAAGTATTTCTCCGTCTTTCAAGTCGTATGGTTTGAAGGATGGAAGAGTTTCTGCACTGACAGGCTTTAATGCCGGATAATCTTCGCTCAACGGATCTTCTAATGATAATGCATCAGCCCATGCACAGTTGGTAAATGTAGTTATTAAAATTATTGCGATTATTGTTAGTATATTTTTAAATTGTTTCAATTGCTTTTCGCTCTCCCCTCATTCCATGATGTCTTTTTCTATTATAAATCAAACTTAACTGTAAATGTATTTTTAATATTTGTTGTTACAATTATTTTCCGAATTCTTTTGCTTTTTGACTGTCACCTAATTTATCGTATATTTCACCCATTCTGTTCCTTAACTTATTAACTTCGGAATAACCGTTATTATAGGCTTTTAAATAATATTTTAGTGCTTGACGGTATTTTCTTTTTCCATAAAAATATTCAGCATAAAAATAATTTGCATATGGATCAATAGAGTCAAGGCACAAAGCTCTTGAGTAATTTTCTTTGGCTAAATCATCAGCTTTTTTATTTGCATAGATTCTTCCGAGCTGAACAAAAGGGTAAACATTAGAAGGTTCTATTTTTGATAATGTGTTGTAGCCAGCTATAGCTGCCATCTCCGCTTGTCTCCGTTCCATTGCGGAAGGAGATTTTTGCGAACGTATGAAATAATAATCTGCAGTTTCTTTATATTTTTTTGCAGAAAGTTTAGAATAATCAATAGAATATGTACTATAATCCAAACTATCTTTAGCAAAAACAATTGTTGTAAATTGCAAAGCTACAAATATCAAAAGAGTGGATATAACAATCTTTTTATAGGTCATTTACACTAGGTGAAATTTGGATATCATGGTTCATAAATGTATCTTGATCATCAGCAGGGTCAAAGTATTGGTGTGTTCTTATCATAAGCTTTTCCCATATTGGACGTTCTTGATATTGTTGTTCTGCAGCTGAAGTGTAAGGTACCCCATTTACAAAACCTTTTGAACGTTGAGCCATTTCTGATGATATAGCCGAATAGCCACCGTTAATCAAATATTCCGGAGAAGATGTATCAGCGGTTGTAAGCTCAGCGCAAGCCGGTAATGTTACAAATGCCAATAGTCCGATTATTAATAATTCTTTTTTCATATATCCACCTCTTTTTATCAAGTTTACAATATTTTTTTACTGAATACAACTCATTATAATTTCTTTACAAAAATATTGCTATATGTCATTTGATGGATTTTGTTATAATTTCTTCCAACTTTTGTAATAATTCTGCTTCCGGAACTTTAGCAATTATTTCGCCTTTTTTAAATATATAGCCTTCTTTTATTCCTCCGGCGATACCAAAATCGGCATGTCTGGCTTCTCCCGGACCATTTACAACACAGCCCATTGTTGCAATTGTAATTGGTGTTTTTAAATTCTTGAATTTTTCTTCTACTTTTTTGGCTAATCCAATTAGGTCAATTTGAGTTCTCCCGCATGTCGGGCAAGAAATAAAGTTTACACCTGATTTTTTTAAACCAAGACTTTTCAAAATATCAATGCCGGCTGTAACTTCTTCAGTCGGTTTTTCTGTCAAAGAAACTCTTATTGTATCACCGATACCTTCTGCTAATAAAGTTCCCAGACCTACTGAAGATTTGATTAATCCTTGGCGCATTGTTCCTGCTTCAGTTACACCTAAATGAAGCGGATACGGGATCTTTTCTGCGATACTTCTATAGGCATCAATGGTTGTCATAACGTCAGATGATTTTAATGAAACTTTTATTAAATCAAAATCTAAATCTTCTAAAATTTTGATATGTCCAATTGCGCTTTGAACCATTTTATCTGACAATGGCATATCTTTATCAATTAAATCTTTTTCTAAAGAGCCGGCGTTTACTCCGATTCTTATTGGAATATTTTGTTGTTTTGCTAATGTTACAACTTTTTCTACATTTTCGCGTTTACCAATATTACCGGGATTTAGTCTCAGTGCATCAATTCCGTTATTGATACATTGAATAGCTAGTCTATAATCAAAATGAATGTCCGCAACAAGTGGTAGTGGTGATTTTTTTACAATATCTTTTATTGCACTGGCAGCATCTTTATTCAATACGGCAAGTCTCACAATATCACACCCTAAATCGGCCATTTCATTTATTTGGTAAAGTGTTTTTTCGATATCTCGTGTATCTGTGTTACACATAGATTGTACACTAATTGGGCTGTTACCGCCTATTTTTACGTTTCCGATTGAAATTTCTTTTGATAATCTTCGTTTAATCATATTTTTATGATATCATAAAAATGTTTTTGGAGGTAATATTTATGAAAATCGCAGTTATATCAGATATTCATGGCAATATGCAGGCGCTTGAAGCAGTTTTGGCAGATATTAAGAATCAAGGATGTCAAAAGATATTGTGTTTAGGCGATTTGGCATTGGCAGGGCCGGAACCTGACAGGGTTATTGATTTTATAAAAAGCCAAGAAGACTGGATTATAATTCAGGGGAATACTGATAAAATGATTGCAGATTTTAATGAAGAAATCTTGAAAATTGTTAAAGAGGCTTTCCCTGCAATGGGGAATTCTTTGGAAAATGATGTTCAGATAATAAGTACAGATAACAAGCAGTTTTTGAAAAATTTGCCTGAAAATAAAAAATATAATTTAAATGGTGTTAAAATACTTATGGTTCATGGCTCTCCAAGACGTAATAATGAAGATATTATGCCGGATATGCCAATATCAAAAATTGAAGAAATAACTCAAGGCGTTGATAGTGATGTTGTATTTTGCGGTCATACGCACATTCCTTGCGGATATCAAACGGGTTCAAAACTCACAGTTGTGAATGTCGGTAGCGTGGGGAGACCAATGACACCTGATGCAAAGCCATGTTATGTTATTGCAAATGTCGAAAACGGTGGATTCTCTATTGAACACAGATTTGTTGATTACGACAGAGAAAAAGCGGCAAAGTTGATGAGTGAAAGAGATTTTGACGGAGCAGGTGCAATAGCCGGTTTGCTTATTAAGCCGTCATCAAGACATGGTAATGATTAAATTATTTAGTCTTTTCTTTTGTAACTATCATAAATGACTTAACACTACGACCGGCACCATCGCCCTTGGTCGAAATTACGTTGTACTTATTCAAGTAGTTCATTGAGGTTGAGCTTCCGCCATCAAAAGCCATTGCTCTATCAAATCCAAGCTGTTTACACAAGTCATGAACTTCGTACAAATCCATAGGATGTTTATCTGTAATAACCAAAACATGTGCCTCATTATTTTTTATTCCGATAATTGTACGAGAAGTTTTATGTAAAACACTTGCGGATTCTCTTATTACATTTCCATCTTTATCTTTTACAATAAAGAATTCATCTTCCATTTTTAATTCTGGATAAACTTGCGGACCTCCTTGTGCTGATGTCAAGATAGAACATCCGAAATCTACAGATGATTTATGTGGCATTATTTCATATCGGTATGATGTTTTGCCTAAGTTACATTCTACAATTCTAAATTCCGAACGATTTATTATTTTACTCAAATTTTGTCTTAAATATGAATTTTGAACTAAACTGTCACTAAATAACGGATCTTCTGCGGTTTGTCTGTCGGTTACAATATATGACATTGATTGTGCTGTTTTTGGGTCAAAAAATCCGGTGTTAATTGTGAAATATGAATTATATTTTTTATGTGCTTCAGAAGTTGTAATTAAGTTTTCAGAAGAAACAAATTTTATATGTCTTTTTATTCCATCGCCTTTAAAAACAGCATGATAAATTCCATCATTGTATGTAACATCAATATCAGGTGATGCTAATACAGTGTTTACAGTTAAAAATGTAAACAAAATTGCTAATAAAATTTTTTTCATAATCATAAGTCCTTAGTTTTATAAAATGCGACAATAGCACAAGAAAATGCTATAGGCGGGAATAGTGCAGTTAATATAGGCAGCATAATTCCTTTTTCTGCCAACAAATCAAAGAATGGCAACGTTATGTAATATAAAAATATACATGCAATTGCAATAGTAAATCCAACGAGTCGTTGCTCTCTAGGTTTGCTGAATCCAAGCAGTGCGCCTAAAATTGCAAGTAAAATGCATACGAATGGGTGGAAGAATCTTTGGAAATATTTGTTTAACATGTATCTATATTCTTCTTCCAAATCTTCGGATTTTAGAAGTTTTATGTAATTATGCATATCATGATTTGTAATTTCACGTTCTTTTTTTGTAGCATAAGTCATTAAAGTATATGCATTCTTTGCCGATTCACCCTGAAGAATTTCCATTGTCGGAATTTTGTCAATATCTATAAATATCCCATCCGATGATATATTATATCTTGTTATGTCGCTCAGAACCCATTTGTTATCAAGCGTTACTCCGGTTTTGGCATAATATATATTTGATAATTGGTGTACGTCTGTATATTTTTTGTTGGAAAAATCTAAAACTATAACATTTTCCATTTTATTTTGGTAAAATTTTGAAACGATAATTGATTGTACCGGAACTTTATTTACATCTTTTTTAGTATAAATATATTGAGTAAGTATTGAATTATTTTTAATTACAGCCATTTTGTGTGCCGCATAAGGAACAAGTCTGTCAGTTGTTACATAACACAATCCGGTAAATATTACGCTAAGTACTAATATAGGAGCTATAATTCTGGCAAAAGACATTCCAACAGCTCTAAATATGGTCAATTCCGAATCTTTACTCAATTTATCAAATGTGAACAAAGAACCCAGTAAAAGTCCTACAGGAAAAGCTTTGCTCAAAATTAAAGGCAATTGACATGTTAAAATCAACACCCCTGTCTTTGGTCCGAATTCACCGGCTAAAACACTTTTTATTGTATTCAAAAGCATTTCTGGAGCAATCCAAACAATAGTGAACAACAGAATTGCAACAAGTGATGTCATCAAAACTTGTATGAAAATAAACCTGTCGTATATTGTAATTCTTGGGAATCTCATTATAATTCGAAATCCTTCCCTAAATAAAATTCTTTTGCTACTGGGTTTACAGCGACTTCTTCACTCTTACCTTGAATTTTTATTTTTCCGTCAAAAATTACATAAGCTCTATCAGTTATAGATAACGTTGCTTTAGGGTTGTGGTCTGTGATTAAAACTCCAAGACCTTTATCATCTGATAGTTTTCTTATATTTTCTTTGATTTCGCCTATTGCAATCGGGTCAATGCCGGTAAATGGTTCATCTAATAATATGAAATCCGGGCTTGCGGCTAATGCTCTTGCAAGCTCGACACGACGGCGTTCTCCGCCTGATAGTGAAATAGCTGTTGCTGAACGAAGTTTCATTATACCGAATTCATTTAAAAGTTCTTCAAGTTTTGACTTCTTTTCATTTACTGTAAGTTTATCATTCATTTCCAAAACAAGTTTGATATTATCTTCAACAGAAAGTTTTCTAAAAATAGAAGGTTCCTGAGGTAAGTATCCGATACCTGCTTTTGCTCTGATATTCATTGGCCAAGAGGAAATGTCTTCCCCATCAATAAGAATTTGTCCTTTGTTTGGTTTTACCAAACCTACTATCATGTAGAATGTTGTAGTTTTGCCGGCGCCGTTAGGTCCTAAAAGACAAACAACTTCACCTTTATCAACATTGAAAGATACATCATTTACAACACTTCTATCTCCGTATATTTTTATAAGATTTTTTGCTTCTATTCTCATCTTATCCCCTTTATTTATTAACTAATTTTATATAAAACAAAGTTTTTTCTCAATAAATGTAGCGATTTATTACAAATAGAAGTTATTTTACAACAGTTTCTTTTAGTGTTTCAATGTATTTTACTGCATAAACAGCACCAATGGCACCATCTGAAGCAGCTGTTATAACTTGACGAAGCGGAGTATTCCTTATATCACCGATTGCATAAACGCCGTCAACTGAAGTTTTCATTGTACTATCGGTAACGATGAAACCACCCTTATCTTGTTCAACTTGACCGTTTATGAGTTCAACGTTCGGGCGTATTCCTATGTATGGGAATACCCCATTTGTTTCAAGGTTTTTTCTTTCGCCGGTTTTTGTATTTTCCAAAACAGCAGTGTGAACTAAATCATCCCCCTTAATTTCTTTTACAACACTGTTCCAGATAAATTCCAAATTTTCGTTTTTAAATGCACGTTCTTGAACTATTTTGTCAGCTCTTAATTCATCTCTACGGTGAACCAGATATACTTTGCTCGCAAATTTTGTCAAATACATAGCTTCTTCGACTGCGGCATTGCCACCACCTACAACTGTAACGACTTTATCTCTATAGAAGGCTCCGTCACATACTGCGCAATAACTGACTCCTCGTCCTACAAACTCTTTTTCGCCCGGAACTCCAAGTTTCATCGGTTGAGCGCCCATTGCTAAAATTACGGTCTTACATTTGAATTCTGCTTCTTTAGTTTTTATAACTTTTGGATTTGAAAGTAAATCAACACTTTCTATCTCTTGCATAGGAAATTTGTTAACACCAAACTTGTCTGCATGCTCTTCAAATTTTTCCATCAAATCATAACCGCCAATAAGTGGATAGCCGGGGTAATTTTCTAATTCCAAATAGTTTGAAGGTTGTCCGCCCATCATATTGGTATCTACTATTGCTGTTTTTATTGCCCCTCGGGATGCATAAATACCTGCGGCAAGTCCTGCAGGTCCACCGCCTAATATAACCGTATCAAATTCATAATTCTCCATTAAGTCCTCACTTCCCTAATATACTCATTCCTGAAATTTTTTCACCTTTTAAAAGATATTTTGCATTATCTGTTTTTATAACAGTATTATCGACATCAGAAAGCGTGTCAAGTTTAAGGGTATTAATTCCTGTGAAATAATTCCCGTTAAGCTTGATTTCAACCGTATCCGTTAATATCTTTGAATCGTAATTTCCTGTTTTGGTGAACTTTACAACATTACCCTTAACGTATTCTAAATTGATTGCTGCCTCAGCTCCAGAAAACGGATTTACTAACTTTATGACGTCATTACTTCTTGATAAGTTCCATATATCTATGCTGCTTTGTTTGAACATGGCAGGGTTTGTGCAATCCAATAAATGTGCACTAACTCTCCAGTTTCCCATAAATGTATTTGGTACCTGTTCCACTAAAGATATTCCTGATTTTAATGTCATGTTATTCATATCACTAGCGTAACTTGTATTACTTATTCCTTTAATAGAAAGAATAAGTACACATAAGCCTATTATTAAACCTGTTTTTATTTTGTTTCGCATAAGAATATTTTAACGATAAAACTTATAAAAGACAAGAGGACAAGAAAATTCTTGTCCTCTTAAATCATTTAACTTTTAACTACTTATTAAACAGCTGCAGCCATTTTATCTTTTAAAGCTTGAGCTGATTCTTCATAACCTGCTCTACCCATCAAAGCGTAAGTATAGTTTTTAGCTTGTTCAACACCAGGTTGATTGAAGGTGTTGATATTATAAAGTTCACCGGCGATTGCTGTTTGAACTTCTAACATATAAAGCAATTGAGCTATGTTGTAGCCGTTAACTTTATCAATTGTAATTGTGATTGTTGGTCTGTTGTAATCAGACAATGCAACACGTGTTGAATCTGCTTCTGCATTAATAAGTGTATTGATTGTTTTACCACCTAAATAACCAATTCCTGTATATTCAAATATTTTAGGAATTTCTAAAGTAGTATCGTAATCTTTTACTCTTATGAAGTTGATAACCTTGTCGTTAGGACCTTCATTGTACAATTGAATTTGTGAGTGTTGATCGGTAGCGCCAAGAGCCTTGATTGGAGTAGGGCCGGCATGAACAACATCACCATTTTTATTCTTTTCTTTACCCAATGATTCTGCCCAAAGTTGAACATACCAATCAGAAACATATTTCAATCTGCTTGAATATGGCATCATAACTGATAAGTTTTTACCTTTTTTAGTATCCATCAAATAATGAATTAATGCATTTTGAGCTGCAATATTTTCATTGATGTCGGTATTTTTCAAAGCTAAATCCATATCTTTGATTCCGTTAATTAATTGGTCAACATCAATACCTACAAGTGCAAATGGTAAAAGACCTACTGCTGAAAATACTGAGAATCTTCCGCCTACATCATCAGGTACAACAAATGTTTTGTATCCTTCTTGTTCCGCGATTTGTCTTAAAATACCTGTCTTTTTATCTGTTGTTGCAACAATGTGAGAGCGGTAATCTTCGCCAAGGTCTTGTTCAAGTTTATTTTTTACAATCATGAATTGTGACATTGTTTCAGCTGTTGAGCCTGATTTTGTGATTACGTTAACGATTGTTTTTTTCAAATCTAAAAATGATAACATAGAATTAATTGAATCAGGATCAATGTTATCAAGGAAGAATATTCTAGGATTACCTTCACGTTGTTCTTCTGATAATAAGTTCCAGTATGGTTTTAGCAATGCTTCTGTTACTGCAATTCCGCCCAAAGCTGAACCGCCGATACCAAGAACTAAGACATTTTCAAATTTCCCTTTAACCATTGATGCAAATTCTTTTACATACCAAAGAGTTTCTTCATTGTAACCAAGATTCATCCATTGTAGCCATTGTCCTGGTTTGTCTTTTCTTTGGTTTAAGTTTGTAATGATGTCAGCAATTTGGTTTTTGTAATTTGCAAATTCCTGTTGGATGTTTAATCCGTTTTCGTTGCCAACTACATTTGCATCGGCATTTTTGTAATTCAAGTTAATCATTTTTCTTCTATTACCTTTCCTATCTAAACGTTATCATCATTATTTTTATTGTATATACTCAAGCCTGAAAAACAAGAATTGCAAAAGGTTTTTTAATAATTATTAAGCTATTTTTTAGCTGTTTTTTCGGCACTTTTTCTTTGAATTTCAGTACGGTGAGTTATACCCTGGTCTTCAAGTCTTTTTTGTTGGTATCCGTAAGTGGCATATATAAATATCCCGATTAAAAGCCACAATGGGAAATATATTGATGAAGTTTTTAAAAACTTCATTGAATAAATCATTAAACCGCCACATGTGATTATTCCTAAAATAGGGAACCACGGACAAAACGGAACTTTGAATGGTCTTTCTCTGTCAGGATCTGATTTTCTCAACATCAAAACGGCAATACATATAATAATGAAGGATGTAAATGTTCCGAAGTTGCAGAGTTCTGCTGATATATTCAAATCCATAAATAGTGAACATAAAATTACGATAATACCTGACACCCAAGTCAAAACGTATGGGGTTCTGTATTTTCTGTGGATTAATCTTAATGAACGTGGCAAAAATCTGTCACGACTCATTGCATATAATATTCTGGTTGTTCCTAATTGATATATTAATATAACAGATGTCAATGCGCACAACGCTCCAACAGAGATAAATCCGGCAAACCAATCCTTATTAATAACACGCATAGCATGTGCAATCGGGGCTTGTGCATCAATATGTCCTAGTGGAACAATTCCTGTCAAAACTAGTGCAACACATACATATAAAACTGTACAAATTACAAGGGTTCCAATGATTGCGATAGGCAAATCTCTTTGAGGATTTTCTGTTTCTTCAGCTGTCGTTGAAATTGCATCAAAACCTATATATGCAAAGAAAATCAAAAAAGCACCCATAAATACACCTTCAAATCCGTTAGGTGCAAAAGGTACCCAGTTTTCAGGTTTTACATAAAAAGCTCCGACAGCGATGAAGGATATTATCATCAACATATTTACTCCAACCATTATGCTGGCAAATCTTGTTGATTCTTTTATTCCTTTAACCAATAGCATTGTCAAAACTATCACAATAAAAATTGCCGGTAAGTTTAGACAAATTGGAATTTTGTCGAACAGGTACGGGATTTTATCGTGCATATCCCAACCATATTTTTGGCATAAAACAGAAATACTTCTATAGTCACTTCTTAGCCATAGCGGAAAATTTATAATAAATGACGGTAAATATGCTTTAAAACCTTTTAATAGTTGAGCAAGGTAACCTGTCCAAGCGCAAGCAACAGTAATGTTTCCTATAGCATATTCCAACATCAAAATCCAACCAACCATCCACGCCATAAATTCGCCCATTGTTGCATATGTATATGTGTAAGCGCTTCCGGCTACAGGTATCATTGCGGCAATTTCAGAATAACAAAGTGCTGAAAATACGCATGCAATTGCTGCCATAAACATTGAAATTACAATTGCAGGACCGGCTCCAACGCTTTCCGGCCCGCCTTGGATTGCTGTTCCGATTATTGTGAAAATTCCTGTACCAACTACGGCTCCGATACCAATAACGATTAAATCAAATACATTCAATGTCTTTTTTAATTCTGATTTTTTGCTCGTTGCGATAAGTTCGTCCGCAGATTTCTTTTTTAAGAGATTTTTACACAGTTGTTTTATATCCATTTATTTTGAAATTTCCTGTTCTTTTGGTTTGTTGTGTACAAGTTCTCTATGGATAGCATTTTCATTATTTCTGTTTTTAATGAATCCGTAGAGAATATAAATAATTGCGCCAATACCCAACCATACAGGGAACAATAAAGCAGAACCTGAAGATTGCATAGATTTGTATATCATCAATCCGCCGCAACATAATATTCCGAGTGCCGGTGTTACAGGGGAGAATGGAACTTTAAAAGGTCTTTCTCTGTTCGGGTCAGTGTGTCTCAAAATCAATACTGCTATACAAACAATTATAAAAGATGTGAATGTCCCATAGTTACAAAGTTCTGCGGCAACATTCAAATTCAATGTCAAAATTCCGACTATAGCTAAAACTCCTACTGTCCAAGTTAATAGAGCTGGAGTTTTAGTCTTTTTATCCAGTTTCTGAAATCTTTGTGATATAAAGTGATCACGGCTCATTGCGAATAAAATTCTGGTTGAAGCCATTTCTAAAACTAATAATACCGAAGTCAAACCGGCTAATGCACCTATTGAAATTAAACCTGCAGCCCAATTTTGATGTGCGGCAATCATACAATAAGCAAGCGGAGCTTTTAGAAATGCTAACGGTACGGCACCTGAAGTATCTTGAATACCTGTTAAAACTATTGCAACAAGTATATAAACAATTGTTGTTATAACCAATGAACCTAAAATACCTATCGGTAAATCTTTTTGTGGGTTCTTACATTCTTCTGCTGCAGTTGCTAAGGCATCAAAACCTATGTATGCAAAGAATATTAAAAATGCACCTGCAAATATACCTTCAGCTCCGTGCGGGGCAAAAGGTGTCCAATTGGCAGGAGTTACAAAGAACGCTCCTGCAATTACAAACAGTGCAATTACAAATAATTTTATAAATACCATAATTCCGGCGATTTTAGCGGAATCTTTTGTTCCTTTAACCAAAATTGCAGTAATTAATATAACAATTAATATAGCTGGCAAATTTATCCCGATTGGCATTCCAAATAATGTCGGAACATGAACTGCCGGATTATCTGCTTTTAGTGCAGTTAGTGTAAATATGTCATTAGTAAGCCATGCAGGAGGTGCAGTGAGCCAATGCGGTAACCAAGCAATATGTTGGAAACCTGCCATAAATTCAACAAAGTGGTTTGACCATGCGCAAGCAACGGCAATAAAACCTATGGCGTATTCTAACATCAATACCCAACCAACCATCCAGGCTGCAAATTCACCGAGTGTTGCAAATGTGTAAGTATAAGCACCACCTGCAACAGGTATCATTGTTGCAAATTCAGAATAACATAATGCTGAAAACACGCAAGCAAATGCTGCAATTATCATTGAAACGATTAATGCAGGACCTGCACCTACAGATGAACCGTCAGGAGCACCTGCTGCGGCAATACCGACAACGGCAAATATTCCGGAACCGATTATTGCGCCAACACCGAGTACGATTAAATCAATTACCCCAAGAGTTTTTTCTAAACCCTGAGATTTTGCTTCTGCAAGCATTTCATCTGGGGCTTTGACTCTCGTGATATTCCTTAGAAAATTTTTGGTAAACGTAGCTCTGTTAAATTTTTCAGCCATTTATATTCCTTATGTTTGTTGGGGTTACGCAAAAACTTTATTACAAAGAGGAAATCCCATTTTTTCTCTCTGTTGTACGTATAACTTGGCAACAGCTGAAGCCATAGTTCTTACGCGGTTGATAAAGTTTATTCTTTCATCTTTGCTTATAACTCCTCTTGCATCAAGTAAGTTAAATGTGTGAGAACATTTTAGAACGTAATCATATGCAGGAAGTACAAGTTCAGCTTTAACACAATTATCAACTTCTTTTTGATACAAGTCAAAAAGAGTAAATAGTGTTTTTGAATCTGAAACTTCAAAATTATATTTTGATTGTTCAATTTCGTTTTGTAAATATATATCGCCGTATTTTAATTCATTGTTCCACATAATGTCATATACAGATTCTTTGTTTTGCAAATACATTGCAATTCTTTCTAATCCGTAAGTCAATTCAAGTGCGACAGGTTTAATCTCTAATCCGCCTACTTGCTGAAAATATGTGAATTGAGTGATTTCCATACCGTCAAGCCAAACTTCCCAACCAACACCTGCTGCACCCAGTGTTGGAGATTCCCAATTGTCTTCAACAAAACGAACATCGTGTTCTTTTAAATCTATTCCCATAGCTTCCAAACTCTTTAAATAAAGCTCTTGAGCATTGTCTGGAGATGGTTTCAATATTGCTTGGAATTGGTAATAATGACCTAGTCTGTTCGGATTTTCGCCATATCTTGCATCTGTTGGACGTCTGCAAGGTTCAATCATAGCAGTTGACCAAGGTTCAGGCCCCAAAACTCTTAAGAAAGTTGCAGGGTTCATTGTAGAAGCACCCTTTTCGATATCATACGGTTGTTGAATTATACAGCCGTAATCAGCCCAAAATTTTTGTAAATTTAAAACAAGTTCTTGAAAGTTTAATGCCATAACCTAATTCCATTATTGTATAGTGTACACTCGTTTTATCATCGTATTACGGACATAGTAAAAAATCAAATATTATATTAAAATTTTTAACATTATTTGTGCTATTATTTTTGAAAAAGGAGATTTTATGGCAGATAAAATTATAATATTTTCAGGTAAACAATTTTCAGGGAAAGATACCGTTGCAAAAATTATGTTAGCAAAGATGCCAACATATAGACGTTGTGCAATGGGTGATATTATAAAACTCACTTATGGCAAAGAAAAAGGTTTGACATACGACGAAATTGAAAAGAACAAACCTCAATACCGTCCTGATTTGATAAAACTTGGAAATTGGGGTCGTAGTCAAGATCCTGATTACTGGTTGAAAAAAATTGTATCCCAAGATGGAAACATTATGGTGACAGATGTTCGAGTTTTGCATGAATTGGAAGTTTTTAAAGCTGCAGGCGCTATTACAATAAGAGTAGAGGCATCACGTGATACCCGTTCAAAAAGAGGAACTCTTGTCGGGGAAGACGATATAACAGAAATCGGACTTGATAATATTAAAGATTGGGATTATGTAATAGAAAATAATTCTGATTACGAGTCATTATGTAAAAAAGTTGATGAAGTTATTGAAAAAATAAATAAATAGCTTGATAATTAATAAAAATAAAAAAGGAGAGATAAATATTTATCTCTCCTTTTTCTATCTTATATGTGTCTGTTATTTACAGTTACAACCACAAGAACATGCACATGATTTCAAAGTATCAGCTTTGTCTGTTTGTTCCCAAGGAACAACAAAGTCAGTTCTTCCCATATGTCCGTAAGCAGCTAATTTCTGATAGAATTTACCGCCATTTTTAGCCGGCAAGTTTCTCAAATCAAATGTTGAAATTATTGCAGCAGGTCTGAGGTCAAAATTGTTTTCAACAATTTTAGAAATTTCGTCATCAGAAATCTTACCTGTTCCGAATGTATCAACCATGATTGATACAGGTTCTGCAACTCCGATTGCGTAAGCAAGTTCGAGCTCACATTTGTCAGCCAAGCCGGCTGCAACAATATTTTTAGCTACATAACGAGCTGCATAAGCTGCAGAGCGGTCAACTTTTGTCGGATCCTTTCCTGAAAAAGCTCCGCCACCGTGACGAGAGTATCCGCCATAAGTATCAACGATAATTTTACGGCCTGTCAAACCTGAATCACCTTGAGGTCCACCAATTACAAATCTTCCTGACGGATTGATTAAAATAATTGTGTTACTATCAGGTTTTATTCCTTCTGATTCAAAAACATAGTCAATAACATATTTTTTCAAATCATTTTTAATTATTTCTTGAACTTTGTGATTATCAGAAATTCCGTTAATTTCAGGATCGTGTTGAGTTGATAACAGAATTGTGTGAATTCTTGAAGGTTTTCCATCAACATATTCAACAGTAACTTGAGATTTTCCATCCGGTCTTAAATAATTTACAAGACCTTGTTTTCTAACTTGAGCCAATCTATATGATAGTTTGTGAGCCAAACTTATAGGTAGTGGCATAAGTTCAGGTGTTTCGTTACAAGCATAACCAAACATAATACCTTGATCGCCTGCACCGATGTTTTCGGTTTCAGAACTTGATGTATCAGCGTTATCTGAACGTGATTCATAAGCTTTGTTTACTCCGCCTGCGATATCAGAAGATTGTTCATCAATACTTGTCAAAACTGCGCAAGTTTTGTAATCAAACCCTCCGCCATCTTCAGGTGTGTAACCGATGTCTTTGATTGTATTTCTAACAACTGACGGAATATCAACATAACAGTCAGAAGTAATTTCGCCACATACTAAAGCCATACCTGTCGTAACAGTAGTTTCAGCTGCAACACGAGAGTGTGAATCCTTTGTCAAGAATTCGTCTAAAATTGCGTCAGAAATCTGATCGCATACCTTGTCGGGGTGTCCTTCCGTAACTGATTCGGAAGTAAATAAAAAGTTTTTTGGTGTCATATCCAAATTCTCCTTAATTTATTTTGTACATGCCGGTAAGTTTTTAAATTCCAACCCGGCCCATCATTGTTAACTAGAAGTTTACATTTAAAAAAATGTAAATGCAAATTTTGGTTAATATATATTAAATAAAATTGTTAAAAATCAGCATCATATGACAAATTGATGGTATAAAAATCCTCATCAACTTCGGTTATTGCCCAACGAATTGGTTCATAACCCATATTGGACAAAGCTTTTTCTATTTTTATATTATCCAACACTGTATCTGATTTTTTAAGTTTTAATGTTGTTGATTTTATCATTATTCTACAGTTACCGATTTTGCCAAATTTCTAGGTTGATCAACATCTTTGCCCAAAAATTCAGAAATATAATATGCCAAAAGTTGTAACGGTATTATTGAAATGACAGGGGAGAACAATTCTTGAACATCAGGCACTTCAATAATATAGTCAAATAAAGCTTTCAATTTTTCATCTTTAGAGTTTGTAAGTGCAATCATCCTTGCGTTACGGGCTTTTGCTTCTTCACTATTTGAAAGAATTTTTTCATAAACTGAACCTTTCATCAATACTGATAATACCGGCATTGTTTCATCCAACATGGCTATAGGTCCATGTTTTAATTCTCCGGCAGGATAACCTGTTGCATTGATATAGCTAATTTCTTTCAGCTTTAAAGCGCCTTCTAAAGCCGTAGGATAATTTATTCCTCTTGCAATATAAATAAAATCTCTTGTTGTTGAAAATGCTCTGGCACATTTTTGGATGTCTTCCGTTGAGGCTAAAATCTGTTCTATTTTTTGTGGCAAAATCATCATTTCAGTTTTTAAATTAATCAAGACTGATTCATCGACACTCTGTTTTATTTCTGCCATATATAATGCTAACAAATAAAATGCCATAACCTGTGCAGTGTAAGATTTTGTTGCAGCAACAGAAACTTCAATACCTGCGTTAACAGGAATTAAACTATCGGCAAGTCTTGCCATAGCAGAGTCCGGTCTGTTTGTAATAATTAATATATGAGACCCTCTTGCTTTTGATTGCTTTATTGCCGTTATTGTATCAGCTGTTTCTCCTGATTGAGAAACCCCAACAACAAGTGTATGTTCATCTGTTACAGTTTGTCTATAGATATATTCGCTTGAAGGTTCAACATCAACCGGAATATTACAAAATTGTTCAATCAAATATTTCCCAATCATTGCGGCATGGAGTGATGTCCCGCATGCTACAATTTGGATTCTGTTCAAATCTTTAAGTTTATCTTTTGTAAGTTTAACTTCATCCAAAATAATAGGTTCTGTCGGTGTATGAAGTTTACCAAACAAAATATTTCTAACAACGTCAGGTTGTTCATGGATTTCTTTTAACATAAAGTGTTTGTAACCCATTTTGCTGAGGGCAACAGGTTCCCAAGGTAATGTTTCAATTTTAGGTTCTATTTTTTCTCCTTCAGCATTCAAAAGCTCTATAGAGTTTGGAGTTAATGTTGCAATTTGATTATCTGATAAATAAATTGCTTTTTTTGTGTGTTTGATAATAGCCGGAACGTCAGATGCTACAAAGTATTCTCCTTCACCAACACCTATAAGTAACGGTGCATTCCTTTTAGTAAC
>JALCDS010000008.1 GCA_022641775.1 Clostridiaceae bacterium | reverse complement strand
TGGTTTTGCATTTAATCTTGCCTCATTATTTAATGTATTATTGGTTTCATGTTTCATTTTACACATTTTTAATTCTAAGTTTTCTCTTTTTAATGACTTATATCTAGCATTTAAAGCATAACTTTCATCTTGATAGCGTTTTATATATTCCTCATATTTTTGTATTTTTTCTTGAAGTTCAGCTATTTCTTTGTTGCATTCATGATTTTGTGTTAATAATTCATCATTTTTTCCTTTTAAAATTATAATATCCGTATCCTTATTATTCTTCTTATACTGTTCAATGGTATTTTTTTCAATTTTGGTCTTTAATTCTCTGTATTTTTTTATGTTGGATATATTTTCATTATACAATTGATTATATTTTATTTTTAAATCCTCATATTCGGTATTTTCAACTTTTGACGGAACTACAGTTTCAATTCTATCCAAATTGGGCAATGTATACTGTGGTAATTTATGTTTATTATTTCCGACATAATTGTTATAAAGCCATTTACATAAATCATCCAATGTATATAAAGCTTCTTCGGCATCTTTTTTCCAATGTTGTATAGTGAAACCTTGAATTGATTTTTTGTCATGAAGATAAATATTACATACCTTATATGTATTATAAATTCTATTAAATAAAACTTCATTATAAAAACGCGTTTTATTTTTGTAATATTCTCCCCAAATTATTCTTATAGCCTTTTCAACTATAATACTATTTTCTTTGTTCTTTTCAAGTCTTATAGAGAGTTCCTTCTTATCTACACTTGAAACAATTAACTCTATAATCGCTCTAACTTGAGCAAATATAGGCTCAAAATCACCATTAGCAAAACGTTTTTGAACCTCGATTACATAAGTATATACATCAATATAATATTCATCCAAATCTTGTAAAAACTTATAATACTCTGTATTCTCGTTCATATTACACCCCCATAAAAATTATTATTTTAAGATAGCAGAATTATAATAAAATGCAAAATATTTAAATAATTTTTACATATATTGACTAAAATATACGTTTTACTACTATTTTCAACGTCCCTACAAATAATTCAACAATAATTCAACTTTTTTATAAAAATTTAATAAAAATCAACAAAAAATATAGAAATTTGTAAGAAGTAAAAGCATTTATAATAAAGAATAGCAACAGTTTACAAAAAAATACTAAAATTTATAAATAGTCTTAATTTCAACTCATAACCCGAAGGTCGGTAGTTCAAATCTACCTCCCGCAACCATTTAAAAGATAATAATAGCAAGGTTTTTAACTTTGCTATTATTTTTTGTATTTATACAGTTTTTATATTTTTCCCCACTATTTCCCCATACCTACCTAATAAAATACTCATTATTTAATGTTCTTGATTCAATATTAAAAAAATGATACAATAGTAAAATGAAATTCCATTTTATAGATAAATTAAACGCATCTATTTCCAAATATTTTGGGTTTATGGATAAAAGTAATCCAAAAGCAGAATTATTTGAGCAAAAACTTCTTACAATATTTTTGTTACTTTGTTCTTTATTCATGATTTGGTATTTTGCATCAGACTCTTTTGTGGAAAAAATAATATTTAACAAAAAAAACGATACCATAACAATTCAAAAAATACTTCCTATTCCAAGTAGCAAAACAATAGCAAAACTGTCTAATATAGAAAGTAGCACAATAATAAGTGAATATAGATCAATTCCAACATTAAAGGGTCCACTAACTGCATCAAATATTCAATTAATAACAAAAAATAATTTCAAGATAAACACATTTGATTTCGCAGATTCTAATAAAGATAAAATAGTAAAAATTAACAATTCAACAAATATGTTTTTAAAGGATAAAAAATCAACACAATTGGAAATTGTAAAATATTCACTATATAATATAACCTTATTTTTAATTGCTATTTTATGTCTATTCCTAGCTATTGCTAACATAAAATATTGCTAAATTCACATTATATAAAGATTTCATTATTTTGCATCTTAAATATTTATTTTCTCTTATATATAAAAATATTTTTTAAGTAAACAAAACATATTTTCTATCAGAATTGACAGGTTTTACATTGAATGATACGCTAATATAATCTTCAAACGAAATATTGAAATTATGGAAGTCAAATAATTTGGTTACAAATAAATCAGAAATTTCTAACACAGATAATTGCATAACTTTTAATGAATTTGATCATAAATACATTAAAGATGATGCACAAGGTTGCATCATAGTAGCTCTTTTCGTTCTTGTCATCAATATAAGTATGATAAATGATGGAATTCAAGCCATAAAAGATTCAAATGGCGCTCCTATAGCAATATTTTTCTTGGGAATTTGGATTCTTGGAACTTTGTATGTATTTTGTCTGTTATTTACATCAATATCAAAATTATTAAATCCTTACAAAATTATATTAAGTAAAAATGGTTACTATGACAACCGCATAAATACGCTTATACTTTGGCATATTCCTGTGAAAATTTATTTATTTATCCTGATAATGGAGAAAAATATATCCAAAACGCAACAATCCTAACCAAAATAGAAACAAAAATAAATAGAAATAAAAGAATTAAAATATGTTTTGACACTGATGATAAAAGTCAGCTTTTAATTTGTGATAAGATAAATAAATTTAAACAAGAAAATAGCTTATAATAATATTTCCACTAATTTTATCTCAATTTCCAAAAAATATTTAAAATTTTAGTTTGCGCTTGATATTCCAAACTTCTTTAAAAGGAATATCATCAAAAAATAACAAATTACTGTAACAACAAGAGATATAAACAAAGCAAGCCAGAATGACAGTTTTAATTTCAACAAAAGAGGTAAAACTATAAATAGTGCCAAAGATGGTATCACCATCCAAAAAATACCATAAGATAAGTCAGCTATTTTTGAAATATTTTTGGTATCAACATAAAGCCATATAATAGCTAAAACAGATACTAAAGGGATAGATGCAAAAATTGAGCCCCAGAAAGAGCTACTTTTTGAAACAACTGAAACCACAGTTATAATTATTGCGGATAACAAAATTTTTATTGAATTATATAACATATTTTACCTATACTCACTGCCCATACTAGTATAAAATAGAAGTTTGTCAACAAAGCAAAAGGATTTGTTAAGATATTAAACTTAATTTACATTAGACAATACATTTGATAAAATTATATAAAGAAAAGTAAAAAGGAGATTATATGTTCAACAATACACTCGACGATTTAGGATTAAAATATAATACAGATAAAGCTAGCACTTGGGGAATGAATAATCAATCTTATTTAGGACATAATTATTTAAAATCATATGAATTATTTATGGCTCCAATGAAAAAAGAAGCTTTCACATTAGTTGAACTCGGATGTTTCCAAGGTGCATCTTTAAAAATGTGGAAAGAATATTTCAAAAAAGCCGAAATTGTGGGCGTTGACTTAGATGAAAATTTAAAAGCAATAGAAGAAAAACGAATTTCTTTTATATGTTCGGATGCCACGTCACAAGAATTCCCGGAAAAACTATCACAATACAAAAATATAAAATGCATAATTGATGATTGCTCACATGCTTGGGCGGATCAACGCATTTCCCTTGAAATGCTTTTCCCTATCCTTGAATCAGGCGGATATTATATAATTGAAGACTTGGAATGTGGAACTACTGGGGCATATCCTAATTTTCCACCAAAAATTGAGGATTCACAATCATTCTGGGATTATGCGATGGACAGATTAAAAATATTAAGGGTTTCAGAAAGTATTAATCAGCAAGCTTTCCGACCGTTTTTCTCTCAATTGCCACAAAGAATTCAACAGCTTGAATTATCAATAGCCATGTCAATAATCATTCCGGGAGCAATAATTTTCAGAAAAAAATAAAGTGAAATTATATACATCTCAGGTAACAAAAACGCGCCCGGGATGTATATTTGTATAACAAAATAATCTAATTATTATTTGTTCACAACTTTATTTTTTGTGCTTTTTGAAAATAAAAAGCCATCATTTGCGCCTATTTGGAAATGCCAAGCTTCTTTCCACTGGCTATCTTTTGGTGCATCAGGGAAATCTCTTCCATTATATATATCAAATTTTTCTTTTTTCAGCGATTCTGCTAATTGCAAATACAGTTTTGGATTTCTAATCTTACTTTTGCTTCCTTTTTTATATAGCGCAATGTCAAATGCCAATCCTTTGCAATGCATTGAATGATTTGGGGCATCAGCAATATTTGGTTCTCTTTTAAATAATCTTTTTTGTTTGCCATATTCACGATATCCAGAAGTTAAAGTTACTTTATATCCGTTATTGTCAGCCCATTTTACTGCTGCCAACAATGCTTTTTTCGCAGAATTTTTCATATTTTGGGCATTTACATGATTTGGAATTGTTAAATTTGGATGTTTTTTCAATTCATTATAAATATCTTCATCAGAATTATCTACCAATGTATAATTTGGCTTAAATGGCTCTATATTAAGTTTAGTAAAAATACAATTTATTTTGCTGTTTTTAGAAAATAATGTATCGTTATAAATATATTGCGAATCCGGATGCTGAAAAACAGCACTTATTGCCAATCCTGACATATAATATCCCCTTTCAGAATAAATTTCTAACTCTAAGGTACAAGAAATTTATATTGTATATTTATATAAAGGATTTTATTGTCAAAAAATTGCCCCAATAATAAAAAAATATACTTATACACTATCGCAATTATTATAATCTTATAGGAACAATAGCTCGAATGACACAATCAACATCCTTGTTATCAGCCTTTTTGCAAGCATCTATTTGGGTTATAGCTTCACAGTAATCGCCTGTAATAATACCTGCTCTGCATACACCTTGTTGGAATGTTAATCCTTTTTGATCACTTATATAAGAATTGGTAGCATTATTAAATATACTTACCTTCAACAATTCTGTTGATTTGCCGCCTGACGGAGCATCGGATGTCGGATTTTGACAATTGTCTGTACATTCAGAATCTGTCCATGCAGGAACAACATAACCATAACTAGTTACATAAAATGGAAATACGTCTTGCCACAAAACACTATCATTTCTATTTCCATCTATATCTATATAAATTGTTAAGCCATAAGCTTGTTTTGTAGTTCCATCATTATTGACAATGCTGAAAGGTAATGTTTGCGGAACCTGATTTTCATACAATTGGAAGTTCGTATTAAAGAACCTCATTCCGTTTGAAGCAATAAAATCAGGCTTAAAACTTGTACTCTCATCATCTTTTGAGCCTTCAGAAAAGTCACCGTTTGCAAGCATTGTTCTCATTGTTCCCCTTGAAGTATCACAATGTAGCGATGAACTTGAATTTATAAAATATGCAAGAGGTTTACAAAGCTTGTACAATTGGTGTACAGACGAAGCTGTATTATCATTATATGGGGTATAAATATAAAAGTCATAAACAGATGGAGAATTAGCCTTTTCATACAAACGTTTCCCTGACTCAGAATTTTCATCAAGATAAACTTGTCCGACAGAATTGGACAAAAGCTTGTATGCTGCATAATATAAATATGAATTTATAGAATCATACTTTGCCTTTGCAATTCTTATGCTTACCCCGACTAAAACAGTCAATATAACAAAGACCAACCCTATTTCAAACATTGTAAAAGCATTATGTTTACGCATCTTAACTCCTCAATTTATTGTTATTTCTATTATAACGCTTTTTTTAGAATTTATCAATATGTCTATTTTAATTTTATGCTAAAATAGAGAAAAAAGGATATTTATGAAAGACGTTCAAAACTCTCAAGATAATAGAAATGTTGACATTCAAAAGGTTGGGATAAAACATCTTGACCTCCCATTGACAATACAGAGGAAAAACAGTTCAAATCAAATAGTTTCTGCCAAAGCCAAAGTAAGCGTGTCTCTACCCAGACATTATAAGGGCACGCATATGTCAAGATTTGTAGAAGTATTATCAGAATGGAGAAATAAAAATCTACTCGGCATTGATGTCAAGGGGTGCCTTGAACAAATTATCAAAAAACTTAATGCTAAAAGTGGAGAGCTTGAATTTAATTTCAAATATTTTATAGATAAAACAGCACCTGTTTCCAAAAACAAATCTTTTATGGGATATGATTGCTCATTCAAAGGAGAAATTGTTGACGGGAATTACAAATTCATTTTGGGTGTAAAAGTTCCGGTAACAACGCTTTGTCCATGTTCCAAAGAGATTTCAGATTTTGGGGCTCACAATCAAAGAGCGTTAATCAGCGTAAAGATATCCTATGATGAATCAAATCAAATCTGGATTGAAGACTTGGTTAAAGATATAGAAAGTTGTGGTTCTTGTGAAGTGTATCCGTTATTGAAACGTTCTGATGAAAAATTTGTTACCGAAAAAGCTTGGCAAAACCCAAGATTTGTTGAAGACGTATTAAGAGAGGTTATATTAAAACTCAGAAATAACAAGCGCATTAATTCTTTTGAGGTTGAATGTGAAGCTTTTGAAAGCATTCATAATCACTCTGCTTGGGCTTACCAAAAGGAAGACAACAATGGTTAAATCAAAGCATGTAGCTCAAATATTCAAAATTCATTCTGATTTTTACTATCTTACAACTGGCAATGAAATAGTCGAATGCAAAGTAAGAGAAGTACTAAAAAAGAAAAAAACAAAGATATATGTTGGCGATTTTGTTGAATTTGAAGACAACGTCATAACGTCTGTATTGAAACGAAAAAACTACATCGCCAGACCAAGCGTTGCAAACTTAGATCAAATAATTATTGTTTCAGCCTTAAAAGAACCGGATTTGGACTTCACACAAATGAACAGATATCTTGCATTTTGTGAATATTACAAAATTCCTGCAGTTTTATGTTTCAACAAAAACGATTTAAAATGGGACAAAAAGCTTCGCGACAAAATAGAAAATATATACAATCCACTGGGTTACAAAACAATTTTTACTTCTGCAAAAGAGCATAAAGGCTTAAAAACTCTTGAAACAGCATTAAAGGATAAAACAAGCGTATTATGCGGTAATTCAGGAGTCGGAAAATCAAGTATAATTAATGCGATAAATCCTAATGTCAATCTCAGAACAAAAGAAATAAGTGAAAAAACGCAACGTGGCACGCATACAACCAGACATTGCGAAATAATTGAAATTGAACAGAACACAAGAATTGTTGATACCCCCGGTTTCAGCAATTTAAAATTTGATTTTTTACTTCCGCAAGATGTTGATAAACTTTTTAAAGAAATTTACCCTTTCCGAAAAGATTGCAAATACAAAAATTGTTTACATATAAATGAAGATGGATGTGCAGTTTTAGGAAACTTGAAATCTATAGACGAAACCAGATATAAAAGTTACATTGAATTTGTAAATGAAGCAAAATCATACAAAGAAAAAATAAAATATGAGGGCAAGAAGATTGAAACTACCCAAAAAAGCTTAAAAGACAAAGAATTTGTAAAACTCAATGAACACAAAAGACAATCTTCGAGAAATACACTAAAACAACAACTTAATAAAGAAATTGAACAATACAAATAGAGGTATCTAATGTTAAACATAAATGAATACATCGAATTAATAGATAAAAAATTAGATGAATATATAAAAATACAATACCCGGAAAATATTTTCAAATCAATGAAATACACAGTGACACTCCCCGGCAAAAGGCTGCGCCCGATAATGTGTCTTGAAACATGTAAAATGTTTGGTGGAAATATTGAAGATGCTATTCCAACAGCTTGTGCGATAGAAATGCTTCACGCGCAAACACTTATTCACGATGATTTACCTTGTATGGATAATGATAATTTTAGACGAGGGAAGCCTACAAATCACAAAGTATTTGGAGACGCTATTGCAACTCTTGCAGGCGATGCGCTACTTACATTTGCACCTCAAATCATAACAAAATATTCAACAAACTTGAGTGCTGAAACAACGCTAAGGGTTTTAAATGAATTTTTTGAATATGCCGGTGCATATGGTGTTATTGCCGGTCAAGTCGTAGATATCGAAAACGAAGGTAAAATGCAAGAACGTTCTAAAGAAGAAAATTCAAATATACTTGAATATTTACACATACATAAAACCTCAGACTTATTCAAATTGTCAATGAAAACAGGGGCAATAATTGCAGGGGCAAATGAAGCTCAAATAAAAGATATCGAAAATTTTGCAACAAAATTCGGTTTTGCATTCCAAATAAGTGATGACATTTTAGATGAAACAGCAACTTTTGAAGAACTCGGCAAAACAATAGGAAAAGACAAAGCTTCTGGAAAATTAACTTATGTAACTCTGAATGGACTTAACAGTGCAAAATGTAAAGTTGGTTGCCTAACAGATGAATGCCATGATATAATTACTAGACATCGTCTTAAGTCAGACATTTTTAATCAGATTATAGATAGTATTAGGAAAAGAGCAGGAGTATAATGATTGAATTTCTAAAAATGATAAGGGGAACCGGATACGAAGTTATATTAATGGGAGTATCTGCAGCATTTTTTGCCCAAGTATTAAAATTTATAATATTTACCATAAAAGCAAAAAAAATAAACTTTAAAATATTTTCAACAACAGGAGGAATGCCAAGTTCACATTCAGCAGGTGTTGTAGGATTGTCAACAACTGTCGGACTTTTGTCAGGTTTTGATTCGATTATATTTGCGGTTGCAGCAAGTTACGCACTTGTAACAATGTATGATGCAGCCGGAATAAGAAGAAATGCTGGCAAAACTGCGGCTTGCCTAAATCGTATGATGGAAGATTTTTACAAACATGATACATCTCTTATGGGCGAAAGACTAAAAGAACTTTTAGGCCATACACCGTTAGAAGTAATAGCAGGAGCCTTTTTCGGTATTATTTATACAATGTATATTCATCAATGGCTTATCGGTCTATAAGAATATAGAAATAACTGCTTGCATTTATACAGAATTCATGCAATAATAAATTAGTTATTAAGGGCTTACAGATAGATTACAATCTTCTGTATCCGGAATTTATACCCTTAGGGAAGAAAGATTACATTCAATAGATGAGTGTTGAGGAATTTAATTACAAGTTTATAAAAGACAATGCGACTCCCGGAAGTTGGCGTCGTGGCTATGAATACCACCTAAAAGATATGGTATTTGATTCTTATCCTGAAAAGAATTTTTATATGGCGAAAGTTAAAGGTAACTTTCAAGACCATTACAATACAGATTTAATTTTCAAAAAAGGTAAGATTGAGGCTCGTTGCAACTGTCCGTTAAAAGAAATGTGGTGTAAACATGCTGTTGCTGTTGCACTAAAAGCAATTGATGAACATGCTTATGAAGATTGGTTAGAAACAAAATTCGGAATTGAAAGCAATTTCCCTGATGAAAATACAGCTCTTGAAACACCTCCGACAGGCGGATATATTTTCCACTTTAATTCAAAAAGAAAAGCTAATTTCTTTTCAATTCTTGTCCGCTCAAGAGAAACAGGAAAAGTAGTTCGTCAAATTGAGCCTATTTTAAGAGCATTTATTGAAGCACAAAGACAAAATCCGGATTTTGAACTTAATAATGAACAAAAAGTTGAAATAGCTCTATTCCAACAATTATTAAAAATTTCACGTCAAGATAAAAAAGCAGGCTGGTACGATATTCCTATAACAAAGTTTGCACCGGTATTTTCAATTCTTTCAAAAGCTGAAGAGGTTTTGGATGAAAAAACCAAACAGAGATTAAAATTTACGGATGAAGAATGGAAATTAATATTATACGTAAACGCAGCACAAGCCGGAAATCTCCAGTTATCTTTAGAATGGCAACGTCCGGATAAAAATGATGTGTACCCGTTTGAAGAAGTTCGTTATTTTTCAAGACACTTAAAATGGGGTAGATATAAGAATTTAATATTCCCAACAAATGTTTCAGTAAACACGCTTCCTCAAAACATAACAAAAGCATCATTTACCGATTTAAAGGAAGCTGAAGGCGGAAAATTTATTTATGAAGATTTACCTAAAATTCAATCAGTTATGGATGTTGTTGTAGATGACAGCATTTCAAAATTGATGTTGGAAGAACGTCCACCTATTAATATAGTAAATATGGGTATTGATTATGATCAATCACTTAAAGCTTCATTAGAATTTGAATATGATGGCGTAAGAGTTCCTTATTCAAAGACTTCAGAAAAAACTCCATATATAACAGTCAAAAAAGATGACATGATTTATTGGATAAAAAGAAATATAAAAAGAGAACAAGATGCTTATAATATGTTACTCGCTTGCCGTTTTGTACCGATGCAAACGAATAACTTGGCTTTAGAAAAAGAAAATGCGATAGACTTTTATAACTATTATATAAAACAAGCAGGTAGTGATTGGAAATTTGAAGAAAAGGATGATATGACCTTCTTCAAAATCTTACCTGAACCGTTTAAAATGTGTGCCAAAATAGATTTTTCTGAAGACTCAAAAGATAGTTTTGAAATAACATTGTATGGTCAAGCCGGAGACGAAACAATCAAGTTTGATGAAATATATGAAACCATTCAAAATGGTGAAAAATACAGCAGAATAAGAAGCCTTGGATTTGTTGAATATCCTGCCCAAAGCATTTATGATATGATGAGAGCTTTTAATTCATTTGATGTTTATAGAAATACCGATGACAAATACACTGTAAAAACCTATCGAGCAGGGCTTATCAATGAATTGAAGAACCTTGGCATAACCCTTGTATTGAGTGACAAGTTTGAAGAATTTTGGCAACAAATGTCAACATTCTCAACTTCGGAGGATTTACAATTACCGAAAAATGCACACGCAGATTTCAGAGAATACCAAATTAAAGGTTTTGGCTGGTTATGGTTTATGTACAAATACGGCCTTAACGGAATATTGGCCGATGATATGGGCTTAGGAAAAACATTACAAGCTCTGACAGTTTTACAAAAGGCTAAAGAAGAAGACGGCCCAATGCCAACACTGGTTATTTGTCCAACAACTGTTGTTTTCAACTGGGAAAGTGAAATACAGAAGTTTTCACCTGAACTTACGTGTCTAAAACTTGTAGGCCCTGACAGAAAAACACTGTTCAAAGAAATTGAAAATTATGATGTTGTAATAACAAGTTATGCTTTGATTCGTCGTGACATTAAGCATTTCCAAAATTTACAATTCAGATATATCATACTTGATGAATCTCAAAATATTAAAAATGCAGTTTCTCAGACAGCTCAAGCCGTAAAGAAACTCAATGCGCCGCATAAACTTGCATTATCAGGTACACCTATTGAAAATAAATTGGAAGAATTATGGTCTGTATTTGATTTTCTAATGCCGGGATTTTTGTTCAATATTGCGGAATTTAATTATCGTTATGTAAATCCGATTATGGAACGACAAGATAAAACAGTTGAAAAACGTTTAAAATTACAAATTTATCCATTTATTCTCCGTCGTATGAAACGAGATGTAGCTAAAGATTTACCTGATAAAGTTGAAAACATTGCATACTGTGAACTTACAGATGAACAACGAGACTTCTACTTACAAGTTCTTGACAGCACTAAAGAAGAATTATTCAAATCTATTGAACAAAACGGGCTTGAAAAGAGCAGGTTATCAATCTTCTCAGCATTGCTCAGATTACGCCAAATCTGCTGTCACCCTAGACTTTATGATAAAGAAAATGTTACACATGTTCTTTCTTCAGGCAAATTTGAAAAGCTTAAGAATATGTTGGAAGAAATCATTTCTGAAGGACATAGAGTACTGCTATTCAGTCAGTTTGTAAATATGTTGGATATCGTAAAAGATTGGCTTGAACGTGAAGCTATAGACTACGAATACCTGACCGGTAAAACTAAAGATAGAAAAGCTGCAGTTGAAAACTTTAATAACAATCCAAATATCCCGATATTCTTAATCAGTTTGAAAGCCGGAGGTACAGGATTGAACCTGACAGGCGCAGATTATGTAATACATTACGATCCTTGGTGGAATCCTGCAGTTGAAGACCAGGCAACGGATAGAGCATACCGTATAGGACAGAAAAAGAAAGTCTTTGTATATAGACTTATTACAAAAAATACGGTTGAAGAAAAGATTCAAAAGCTTAAAACAATAAAACGAGACCTTGTTGATAGTGTAATTTCTGTAGACAGAAATATTACAAAATCCCTTACAATGGACGATATCAAGGAAATCTTCTCAGTCGACTAATTTAATTAAACTTTGGGTTTATGCTTAAATAAATTTTTAAAGAAACCACCGACTTTTGAGCAAGTATCTTTTGCCCCATCGATACCTTTTTTGAACCATTCAGATTTTTTTGGAGTAACTTCTTCTACAGCTTTTTCAGTCTTTCCACCTACTAAATGATTAAAATAGTTCTTTAATCCACCTTGCTTAGTTATATTCTTACCCATAACAGCAAGTGCACCGATAGCTAAACATGCGACACTTATACCTACAAGATTTTTTAAAGTTTTACGGTCCTGACGTTCATTTTTTATTTCATTATAAATAAATCTATCATCATTTAACTGAGAACGTAATCCGATTCCGTTTAAATAAGTAGGATAACCGTAACATCCCACTCCGCCATACGGCATAAAGGTTGCCATTTGATCTGTCATCATCTGCATAGGAGCAGACGCTATATCCTTATACATCATAGGTGTAATTGCGGAATTTTCAAACATAACACATTTCTCCAAATTGTTAAACCTAACCTTACATATATAAAGTATTTATATAAAATTTAATTTACTTTTTTATTAAGATATATTAAGATACAAAAGCAATAAAAAAACGGACTTTCATCCGTTTTTTTATTTTTTGAATTTTGATTGTCTTATTTTACAGAATCAAATACTACTGAAAAAGCTTCAGGGTCTCTAACTGCCATATCAGCAAGCATTTTTCTGTTAACAATAACGTTAGCTTTTTTGCAAGCACTTACAAACTTAGAATAGCTCATACCACGTTCTCTAACAGCTGCATTAATTCTAACAATCCATAATCTTCTCATATTACGTTTTGTAGTACGTCTGTCACGATAAGCATATTTCAATGCTTTCATTACAGCAATATTAGCTACTTTAAATATTCTACTTCTTGCACCCTTAAAACCTTTAGCAAGTTTTAAGATTTTTTTATGTCTGTTACGGTTTATAGCACCACGTTTTACTCTCATTTTACACTTTCCTTTCTACTATCTTGAATGTTTCTTGTAAGGTAACTCTTTTGATATCAATTTTACATGTGAATCTGAAATTGATACCAATTTGAAAATCTTACGTTTTCTTGACGCAGATTTGTGTTGAAGTAAGTGGCCTATACCGGCTTGTCTTCTAACGATTTTACCTGTTGCTGTTACTTTGTAACGTTTTGCAGCAGATTTGTGGGTTTTCATTTTTGGCATTTTCTTCTCCTTTTTTTAAAGTAAAGTACATATACGAATAGCTTTTGGCATACCAAAGCCATAAAACTTTCGGCTAATTTATAGTTTATTATAACAAAAGCATAATTGCAAGCTAATTATAAAAAATATTAATATATCTTGAAAAAAGTATGAAAATATATTATAATAAATATTATTAATGGGAGTATTTAATTATGAAATTGCGCCAAGGATTTACGCTTGCAGAAGTTCTTATAACTTTGGGCATTATAGGAATAGTAGCTGCATTAACAATGCCAATGCTAATAGGAAACTATAAAAAACAGGTAGCAGCGACTCAATTAAAAAAGATGGTATCAACTTTATCTCAGGCACTTGAACGAGCAAAAGCGGATGGAAAATATTTGGATCCGGAAACAGAAACAGAGGACGACCTTGTTGATTACATTATTCCATATTTTAATGTAGCAAAAAGATGTGAAAACGGCGAGGATGGTTGCGGACTTACCGATTTCAAATGTTTGCATGGTTATGATCAAGGTTTAGCATTGAGCAAATCGAAAAAAAGATATGTGCTGACTGATGGAACTTTCATTGGTTTTAATTTGATTGGCGGAACAGATAACTACGTATATGTTGATATAAATGGGGGCAAAAAACCTAATAAAATCGGATATGATGTATTTATGATACATCTAAAATTAAACAAAAATAATATAAAAGATTTAGTTACAATTGACAACTGGGGCACTTGGAAAAGTGCAATGCACTATTTTGAAGATGATGGTCAAGGTTGTGACAAAGATAATACTTTAAGCGGTAAGTATTGTTTTATGCGTGTAGAATATGATAACTACACGTTTGACTATTGGAAATAACACCATATTATATTTTTTTTTAAATCCCGAATAATTAATTTTTCGTTAATTATTTGGGATTTTTTTATTTCTCGTATTATAAATAATATGTAGGTAAAAGAGAAAAGGAGAGGATATATTATGATTAAACCATTAGGCGACAGAATTTTAATTAAAATTATTGAAGATACTGAACAAACATCAGGCGGAATTTTTATTCCTGAAAGTGCAAAAGAAAAACCTCAAAAGGGTGAAGTTGTAGCAATCGGACAAGGTAAACTTAACGAAAAAGGCGAAAGAGAACCTATGGATGTAAAAGTTGGTGATACTATTTTGTATGCAAAATATTCCGGAACAGATTTAAAAATGGACGGAACTGAATACAAAATTTTATCAATTAAAGACGCACTAGGTATTATTGAATAAGGAGATGAAATAAAAATGGCAAAACGTATAGTTTTTGATGAAGAAGCAAGAAAATCATTATTAAAAGGTATCGATGCTGTAGCAGATGCCGTAAAAGTTACACTTGGACCAAAAGGTCGTAACGTTATATTAGAAAAGAAATATGGTGCACCTCAAATCGTTAACGATGGTGTAACTATTGCAAAAGAAATTGAATTGAAAGACGGTTTGGAAAATGCCGGAGCTCAATTGTTAAAAGAAGTATCATCTAAGACAAATGATGTTGCAGGTGATGGTACAACAACAGCTTCAGTTTTAGCACAAGCAATTGTTAGAGAAGGCTTGAAAAACTTGACAGCAGGTGCAAATCCTATGAGCATGAAACGCGGTATTGATAAAGCTGTTGAGATTTCTGTTAAAAAAGTCAAAGAAATGTCAAAACCTGTTAATACAAAAGAAGAAATCGCACAAGTCGCAGCAATTTCTGCCGGTAACAACAAAGAAATCGGTGAACTTATTGCAGAAGCTATGGAAAAAGTAGGTCACGATGGCGTTATTACTGTTGAAGAATCAAAATCTTTCGGTACAAACTTGAAGGTTGTTGAAGGTATGCAATTTGACAAAGGTTACTTATCTCCATACTTTGTAACTGATGCAGAACGTATGGAATCAGTTTTGGAAGATGCTTATGTACTTTGTGTAAACAAAAAAATTAACATCATTTCAGACTTAGTTCCAGTACTGGAACAAGTTGCACGTGACGGTAAGGCTTTGTTATTGATTGCTGAAGACGTTGAAGGTGAAGCTCTTGCAACTTTGGTTGTAAACACAATGAGAAAAGTTTTAAGAGCAGTAGCTGTAAAAGCTCCTGGATTCGGCGACAGAAGAAAAGCAATGCTTGAAGATATAGCTATTTTGACAGGTGGTCAAATGTTCACAGATGAACTTGGCATAAAACTTGAAAATGTAACAACTCAAATGATGGGTAAAGCTAAACGTGTTACAGTTACTAAAGATGAAACAACAATCGTTGTAGGTAACGAAACAAAACAAGCTGTTGAAGATAGAATCAGACTTATCAAAAAACAAATTGAAGCATCAGATTCTGATTATGATAAAGAAAAACTTCAAGAACGTATCGCAAAATTATCAGGCGGAGTTGCCGTAATTGAAGTCGGTGCAGCAAGTGAAGTTGAATTAAAAGAAAGAAAGTTGAGAATTGAAGATGCTCTTAACGCAACTCGTGCAGCTAATGAAGAAGGTATCGTTCCTGGTGGTGGTGTTGCATTACTAAGAATTCAACAAGAATTGACTAAAGCAATTGATTCTGAAAAATTTGAATCAGATGATGAAAAAATCGGATTCAAGATTTTGACTTCAGCACTTGATGTTCCATTGAGATTGATTGCAAGAAATGCCGGTGCTAAAGCCGATGTTGTAATTGATACAGTATTGTCAAACTCAGGCGCATACGGATATGATGCTTTAGATAACAAATTCGTTGATATGTTAAAAGCCGGTATCGTAGATCCTGCCAAAGTTACACGTTCAGCATTAGTAAATGCCGCATCTGTAGGTTCAATGTTGTTGACAACAGAAGCTGCAGTTGTAGATATTCCGGAAGAGAAACCGGCAGCACCTGCTATGCCTCCAATGGGCGGTATGGGCGGAATGATGTAGCTCGAACGAACAAAATTTTAATCCAAAGTTAAAACTAAAAAGGGAACATATAATATGTTCCCTTTTTTCTATGCCATATCGTATTTATCATCTACCGATGGGATTGAACCATTTTCAGAATTTACTTTTGGCTTGACATTAGAATCGACATACTGATTCTGGTTCGTTGTTTTTATTGCCTGTGCCAAATCACTGCTTGAAACAGTCTTACCATTCTTTTTAAATATAGGTTGAGGTCCGTTTCCAATATCTATCAATTCAATTTTAATATCACTTGGCCAAGGTCCGGATGGATTTATTTGAGCTTTCAGCTCATTAATCTGTTTATCATATTGACTCTTGGTAAGGTATTTATTTTTGCCAGCAGAACTAACCTCAACAAGCTGCTCACCTCTGGATCCATTTTCATTGACCGCATAGCGAACTTTGTTACCATCTTTATCTTGCGTAATTTCTATATTTTGTTTTTTGCCGTTAACAGAGCGCTCCAATATTTTGCCATCTGTCGCCGTCAACTGATTAGAATTTATATCGATATGCAAATTTAATTTATCCGGAAGCTTTGGAGGTTCTACTGTTGAAGCAATAGATGGAAGCTTTGATTTATTCTGACCTGTCACAACAACTTCAGGTAATTCTCCTCCGTCTATTGGGTTATCTGTGTTTTGCGTCTTTGCCGAAGAATTTCCTCCGGTTAGCAACTCTTTTATTTTGTCAAAAACACCTTGATCTATTTCAATAGTTTGCTTATCAACAACAAAGTTTTGGTGCCAATCTTTGACATCAGACATATTTGTATTTTTATCCTTGTCAGAAGATTTAAAAATACTTTTTTCTTTACCTTCTTGCGCCATATTTATTGCCTGTTGCCAATCAGCAGCAGAAATATTGCTTTTAACTTTGCCCCCAACAGCTTTTTTTAAAGCTTGCGTTATTCCTTGATTTTGCTCAATTGAAATTTGTACCATGAAAACTCCTCATATTCAAACTTATATATATAAACATTACAAAAAATATGCACATTCAAATATAAAAAATTTTGTTACAAAATTAACAATTAATCAAACAAACCGCTTGATAAATATCGCTCGCCACTATCCGGCAATACAACTACAATAATCTTGTTCTTATTTTCAGGGCGTTTTGAAACTTCATTTGCAGCATACATTGCAGCACCCGCTGAGATACCTGAAAGAATGCCCTCATTCTTTGCCAGTTGTCTTGCATATTCATAAGAATCTTCATTTGTAACTGGGATAATCTCATCTACAAGATTTCTATCAAAATTATCAGGTACAAAATTTGCGCCAATTCCCTGAATTTTGTGAGAACCTGCAGATTTTCCTGATAAAACCTGACTTGTATATGGTTCAACTGCTATTGCTTTTATATTTTTATTTTTGGATTTCAAACCCTGAGCGATGCCTGAAATTGTTCCACCGGTACCAACACCGGCTACAACTATATCTACTTTTCCATCAGTATCAGACCAAATTTCTTCAGAAGTTGTTTTTACATGACTTTGAGGATTTGCAGGATTTGAGAATTGTGAAGGAATGAATGAGTTTTTGTATTGTTTATGTAATTCATCTGCTTTATCTAAAGCACCTTGCATTCCTTTTGTTCCATCGGTCAATACAAGTTCTGCGCCATAAGCTTTTAATAACATTCTACGCTCTACACTCATAGTTTCTGGCATTGTCAATATCATTTTATAACCTTTTACTGCACATACCATAGCAAGCCCAATACCTGTATTTCCACTTGTAGGTTCAATGATTATTGTATCCTTGTTTATAAGTCCTTGTTTTTCAGCTACTTCTATCATATTAAGAGCAGGTCTGTCCTTGATTGAACCAGCAGGATTTCTGCTCTCAACTTTTGCCAAAATAGTTGCAACACCATCGTTAATTCTATCAATTTTTACAAGCGGAGTATTTCCAATTGCAAACAAAATATTCTCTTTTATATTCATAACCACACCTCTACACAATTATAACAAAAAGATAAAATATTCAGCAGAAATTATTCACCTATTTTACCATTATGTTTTAAACCAGCAAACTCAAAGGCTATAGCGTTTTTAACGGTTTTCTGTCTTTTCAATATTATTCATTACATATTGTTACAAAAAGAACCGGTATAAACCGGTTCTTTTTAGAAATATTAATCTTCAGGCGGAGGAGGTGGAGGACCTTGATGGTCGCCATCATCACCCTCTGGTGGAGGTCCGAACATAGGACGTTGCGGATGATTTTTTCTGAAATCCTTATCAAAATTCTTACGTCCTTCTTTTTTCATCTTGTTTAATGTTTTTAGTTGTTTCTTTGTTAAAATACCTTCAAATTCCTGCATATTTTTCATTTGCAATTCATGAGCATAACGTTTCAACGCGCCCAATTCTTTTCTCAACTGGTCAATCTGAGCGGCCTTAGCTTGCTCAGATAATTTTGTGTTATTTCTTATAGAATGAATTTTTTGATGTTTCTCTTTAATCTTTTCCATAATCGGGTGAATTTCAGTTCTGCCTTTTTCTCTGATAATCTTAGCTTGAGCTTTTTGTGCATCTGTAAGTTTTAATTTCTTTTCAAATTCTGCACGACGTTTCATTTCTTCAGGAGAAGGTCCCCTATGTCTATCACAAGAGGATTGTTGAGGCTTAACATCGCTTTGAGATTGAGTAGCCTTTGTTGGAGTAGTTTTAGCAAAAGTATTGACACTAATAGAGATTGGTGCCGCAGTAATAGCTATAATTCCAGCAATTAATAATGCTTTTTTCATTTTTTATCCTTTCTTTTATAATAAATCTTTTAATTGTTCTGCCAATTCTTGCTTCGCATTATAGATTCTAGATTTAATAGTTCCTATAGGACAATTTAATTTTTTAGCGCAGTCTTCATAACTTAATCCATCAAATTCAGTCATTATAATAACTTCTTTTAATTTAGGTTTCAGTGAATTGATTGCTTTAGTAATCATTCTCTGTCTATCTGATTTTACCAACTTCAACTCCGGAGACACAGTTTTGTCAGAAATAGAATTTACTATATTTTCATCTGATGTAGAATTGACAGCCGTTTTGTATGATGAAGACTTTAAATAATCTCTAGAAACATTTTTTGCGATAGTAGATATCCACGTTTTAAAAGCCCCTCTTTCCTGATACTTATCAGAATTTTTCAGAACTTTTATATATACTTCTTGTTCGAGATCATCGTTTTCTTCTTTTGTTATAAGCTTGATTATATTTTTTACGTTATCTCGATTTTCTTTAAAAATCTTGTTAAAATCCATTACTCTACCATGAGCAAACCATATGAATCAACAGGGAACCCCATATCTTCAAGACTAACAGCCTGCCCGTATTTTAGTGTATCCATAATTGAAAACTTTGAATCAAGTGCAGTAAAAGAAACACCAAATACAAACAGTGCAAACATCACGCAAGCAGCCTTCAATGCCTTTGTTCTTGATTTGTTCTGTCTATATAGAGGTTTAACTTCTTGAATCAAAGCGGAAACTCGTTCCATTTTTTCATGTTCTGCCTTACATTCATCGCAAGAATCAACGTGAGACAAAAATGTTTTTTCATCTGCAAAAATAAATAAACCTTGATATTTTGTACATTTATTTGTCATTTTAGTTACATCCTTTACATCTATATAACGATTTAAAACAACAAATGTTCATTTTTAAGACTTAAGTTTAACACAATTCAACAAAATTACAAACCCAATATAATTTCGCCATACTTATTTTCATCAAATCCATCTGGTTCATCGTCAGAAGTATTTTCTTTGTTATTTTCTAAACTCTTTTTTATTAAAGTATCAATAGTAGGAACATCCTTATCAAACTTGAATATTCCTGAATCCATTTTTTCACCTGTTGTTTTTACATCAACAGCTCTTACACTCTTTGGATAAAATCTCAAGGTAACATTTTGTGCAATATTTTTTGACAAAATATCCTTTGAATACAATTTCAAATTTTCACATTGGGCAAACGCATCAGCATACGTCAAAGCCTTATAACTGTCCACTTTATCAGATAGCGGATTTCTATACGTTGCAGACCACATAACAAGGTCATTTACATTATCAAGTAAGACCGCTTCGGTTTTCATTTCGTTTTTATTTTGAATATCAAAGACACTGTTTACATATAAAACCTCATAAATATCGCGTTTAGCCTTGCCTGTTTTTGGCGTCACAAAATCATAAATTAACAAAACAGAATGGGCATTAAATGCTTCTGCAACATGTTTCAATGAATCATAATCAATTTCACCGGTTGCTTTAAACGTTTTTACAGCATTTTTTGTATAAGTTTTAAAATCATCAGAACTGTTTAATTTTGCATTCAACTCATACAAATCTGGGGAATGAACCTTGAAGGACTGATTGAAATTTTTTATAACATCACCGGCTACAACCTCATCAGGGTTTTCAAATGCATAAAAATTTTGCCTTTCTTCAACAATACTCATTGGCAAAACTACAACCTCAAATTCTTTTGCAAAAACCATCGGTACAAATGAAAAGAAAAATATTAACAGTATCAACAATTTATTTTTCATAAAAATATTATAGCACATATTCATTCAAATAAGGGATTGTAAATTATAAAACGTGTTATAAAATAGAATGACAAAATAGTAAAGAGGTTATTATGGATTATAATCAACTTATGGAAAAAGCCATTGAGGCTTCAAAAAACTCTTACTCACCATACTCTCATTTTGCAGTAGGGGCATGTGTATTATGCGAAAGCGGGAATATGTATGAAGGTTGCAATTTTGAAAATGCAAGTTTTGGAATGACTATCTGTGCAGAAAGAAATGCCATAGGAACCGCTGTTACAAGTGGCGACAGAAATATTTCTGCAATTGCAATATATTCACCAAATATGGAAGATTGTCTTCCTTGCGGAGCTTGCCGTCAAGTATTAGCAGAATTTGATGGAGATACAGATATCTCTATAATAACTAAAACTCAAGATGGAATAAAAATCAGAACACTTAGTGAACTTCTTCCGGGGTGTTTTAAGCTATAATGTATATTTTTGAATTGCTGTGTCGTTTTATCAATAAAAAATACGAAAGAAATGTCACATACAATCCGTTGGATAACAAAGATTCAACAGATACTGATAATGAGACAACCGATTGCGAACATATTTTTTTACCAATAGATTCTACAGGTGAAATTTTGAGCTGTTCAAAATGCGGACTCGTAGTACATAAAAAAGATTTAAAAAAGAAAAATATTTTTAAAATCTGACTTATTGTCCTGTTCCCATTGAAGCGCCACCATTCAACAAGTTTTTCCAATTATTTAAATTTTTCGCATTTGTTTTTATATTGTTAACTTGAGTAGCTTGCGTTTGTGCCTGAGTACGAGCAGTTTCCAATCTATTTTTGGCTTCATTAACCTTAGCCGTATAAGTATCTTTAACAGCTTTCTTGGTGGTTGCATATTGTTCTTTTATACTCAATTTAGTAATTGCAGAAGTATCACAAACTGAAAGCCATTTGAAAGATTTTATTGAAGATGTTGTACCTATTTTACCGTTAACAATTACTTTAAAATCTTTATAATTAGTAGAACCTGATGCCAATGCAGGTAACGCTGACGTTTTTTCTGTAGCAGGATTTGACGTCATTGCATTAATTAATTTGCCTGTCATTGTTCCAAATTTTGGAATGTAAGATGTCAATTTAGTTAATGACAAACTTCCTACAGGTCCCATCAATGATACAACATCCGCAGACAATCTGCCAAGAACTGTTACCCCTGTGTAACCTGAAGTCAGATTATATTTACCTGCCACGTAATAACATAAAGTATTACCTTGAGATTTTATTGAATTAATTCTTGCCCAACCGTTTGATAATGTCATATTTCCTGACAAATTTTTGAAATTTGCGGTATTTTTAACAGCAGGCAGGTAAGAAATAGATGAAACTGCAGCCTTCATTATAGCATTTTGCAAAATATTTTGAGCATCTAAAAATGATTGTAAAGTACCAATATTCATAAATGTTCCATCATCAATATTAAATGAAACATCACCTTTTGCGGTCTTCATCATAACATCTTGAGTCGTAGCTTTTAAAGTTAAATTTGTATTAAAACCTAATTTTCCGGACAAAGCATTTTTTACCCCAAAGAATCCTGCAATAGCTTTCACTGCATTCATACCTGAACCTGTCAAAGCTACATTTGCTTTAGAATTCAAAATATTGTATGAAACTTTTCCTGTAACTTTTCCATCATAAGCTTCAGCTGACAAATTGTTCATATACAAATTATTATTTTTCAAGCTAAAGTTTGAACTTACATTATCAGCAACAAGCCCACCTGATTTTATCTTTGAAATATTACCGTTTCCATTATAGATAGTAATACTGATAGGTTTTGAAGATGAAGATGAGGACGGCATTGAGGACAATGCTTTTGTAAGGGCATCCGCATCAATATATCCTGAATTAAATGACATTGAATCGATAATTATACCATTATTGAAATTGTTATTAATCTTCGCCTTCCCACTCATTGAAGAATTGGCTATCTTCAAAGATGGACAATCAACTGAAGTCATAGCGTTTGACATATCAACAGAAGTGTTTTTCAACAACAATTTCATTGTAGGAATAGAAACGTAAGGCAAAGAAATTGCACCTCTTAATGATGGAGATGAAACGCTTCCATTCGCTGTAATATTAGCAGCAAAATTAGCTTTAGATCCGCTGTAACCCGGAATAGACATACTAATTTGAGAAGGAGTAACTATTTTCAAAGAATTTAATTTTTGATTACCTGACAAATTATCAATTGAACCAGTTACTCTAATAACAGGATTTGATAAAGAATTTGCAAATAAACCTGTATCAGATAGTGTTACAGAATTCCCCGATATTTCCATATTAGAATTTATTATAGATTTTTTACCTTTAAGCGTATTGATATCAGCTACCGAAAGATAATTTCCAGGAGTTGCCGTCAATCTTAATACAACATTTTGGGTATCCTTATCTCCGGTAATTGTAGCTGACAATGGCATTGAACCAGCAGCTCTGATTGATAATCCTGAAATTTTCGGCATCATTGATTTTATATCAGAAGATAATACGTTACCAATAGCTTTTATAGAAAATTTCATTTTCTTCGTTGTATAATCAGCAATTTTACCTGTAATATTTATTCTTGAATTATTTACCAATATATAAGCCTTATCAATCAAAATATCTTTGGTTCCGAAAGATATTGCAGAATCCGGAATTCTAACAGATAAGTTTGAGTTTTTCGCAGTAACGTTTGTTACCTTAACTTTTCCTGTATAAGCTTTTTTATCAGTTGAAATATCTACAAGTGCAGAACCCGCATTTACATATGTCTTTGAAGATTTATTTTTCAAACTTACATTACTTATCAACAAATTAACTTTCGGCGAGAGTTTATTCAACTTACCTTTTAATACAGTATTCATTGAAAGAATGCCAGAAGAAATATCATTATCTTTCAATATACTTATTTGACCAAGCGCCAATAACAAACCTCTCAATTGTAATTTGTCAGCAATAATATGGACATCGCAATCTGCATTTTGTTTAACAGTTCCATATATTTTTAAAGGTTGTGAAAGTATTGTCAAACCAGTATTTTTGATATTAATCATATTATTTGATAAATCAATATCAGCCATAATATTATTGATTGCAACTTTGTATAATCCGTAATTAATTGTTCCGTTTTGTAATCTTAAATAACCGGATGATTCAACTTCTTTCAAGTTTGATTTCAAATTAAAATCAGCATCAATCTTCCCTGTCGCTTTCAAGGTATCAAGTTGCTTACAATTAAAAGCCTTGAACATACTGTCAAAAGTTTCAACAATATCTTTTAAATTTGCCTTTGATTTAACAGACATATCGACTTTTGGATGTTTTCCTGTAATAAATTTACCAACGATTGAAGTTGAATCAGTTGATGAGGTATAAACAGTTGAATCCATTTTTACTTTATTTTTGTTAAACTTCATTTTTACAAAACCTTTTGGTAAAGGTTTGCCATAGACGTTCAATGTAAGATTTTCAACATCCAGTTTACCATCCATATTAAAGTCATCTAAAGAACCATAAGTTTTTACATCTGCCATAATATTAGAGGTTATACCATTATTATGAACACCTTCTAAAACATATAAAATTGTTTTCCCAATATTTATATTGTTCTTTTTTGGAGTAGCTTCTATAGATTTGGAAGCGAAAATGATATCATTCAACTGAATATCAGGCATTATTTTGTTTAACAATTTTATATCATAATTAAATTGAGTATTATTTTCTAAAGTAATTTTCCCCACTGTATCTATTTTAATTTTTTTATCAAGAATGAAATCTGATACATCAATATTTTCGCCTGACATAGAATATTCTTTGTTCTTTGCCAAATCAGTTAAGCGTAAATTGTAATTTGAAATATTTATATTTGGCAGATGATTTGAAAGTTTTATTCCATAAGGTAATGGCTTCAGTCCTTGTGAACTTGTATTTTTAGGGAAATATTGTTCAATTGCAAATGTTCCATCATTTTTTATACCCAAGTCAGTAGAAACATTGTCTGCTGATATACTATCGAGTTCTATTTTTTTTACTAAAATAGGAAATAACGATAATTTCACACTAAAATTATCTGCAGCTAAAACTTTTTTTGCATCAGGAGACGTCAATTCAACATTATCTGCCTTAACACCAACCGTTAACTTTGGTGTTGCAACCAGTTTTACGCCTGTTAATTTAGCCGTCATGCCGGTACTTGTCTTAATCTGATCCTGAATATCAGGAATATATTTGTTTACAACGCCTGATAAAAATAGTGGAGACAACAAAAATGCTCCGTAAGTTACAACTGCAACTGAACCTACAACAATACCTAACTTTTTTAGTAAACTATACTTACTCATCACATATCCTCTTATAATCACAAAAACTATAACTATACTTTAACATAAAGAATAAGGACATGTTAATAGGTTAATTAAGCAATGTTATAAAATATTACGCATGTTTTAGTGCATCTTCAACTTGTCTAAAATATTTGAACATTTTGTTAGGAAAAATTTCAGATTTCAATTCTTCCATAATATCTTTTTTATAACCTGTTTTTACAAGCATTTCCGATACGGAATTGTCAGGAGCAGTCATCGACACTTTTATATATCTTGCCTTTGGATCAGGTTCTCTAACAGGGGACATTTTGATTACGGACAAATCAAAATTCTTCGCAAAATATTTTTCATCAGCTACAACTATTGATTCTTTTACCGGTTTAAAATCACCGTACTCCGGAACCTCACGCTCACTACGTTCAGCAACTTTTTTAACCATATCTATAATTTTGTCTTCTAAAGTCATTGGCTTCTCTCCGGGTTTGCTAACCTTATTTATATTATTTAATGATATATTTTTAATTGGATTCATATAATCTCCTGTTATTATATTATAAACTTAAAAATATTAAATCCCGTAATTTATTTTTTTGCTAAACTCAAGCAAAATCTCTTATAGATTTTAGGATCTATTCTCCCATCAGGAGTCTTATTTTTATTTATAAAATCTATAATCATCTCATCTGATACATTAGGCCTACTTCTCAAATACTCTACGCCCTTAACAAGTACAGCTTTAATGTTGCCTTTAGAATCTTTACAAGCATCAATTATAGCCTGATTTTCAGGATGTGAAGTAGTGACCAGTCTTGTTCTGGCCTCATATTCTGTAATACCACGAGCATTTTTTCTGGCAGTTCTCAAATCTTCAAGGTAAGAGTGTGACGTAACATTATGTTCATCATTTCTTATTAATTCACTTTCAAAACGTGCTTTAGCTTGTTCCGGTGTCAATTTGCCATCTTTTAAATCCTCTGCAATAACATGTAATTTTGCGAGGTTGTCGGCTCTAAGTCTGGCATCAAAGCCTTCCGGAAGTTTTGGAGGATTTCCAGGCTTTTCAAATCCGAGTTCAACAAGCCTACAATATTTATAATGTGCTGTTAAATAAGCATTATATTCTTTATATCTTTCTTTATTCATATTATCCTTTGAGAGTAACTCTTTCATAGGATTATACAAAATTTCGAGTTCCTTATTTACACCAATAATATCTTTGTTGTTACGAAGATCATATGGAACATGTTCACCCTCTGCAAATGGATTTACTTTATCACCTCTGAATTGGAATTCAAAAATATCACCCTTTTCAGTTACAAAATTTGCCTGAAGGGCAGAATAACCTGAAGCACGTACTTTTGTAGTTGCTTTTTTAGCATAAGGGTTTCCAAGACTTGCTCTATTATCTTGTGCGACAGCACGTTTTATAACAGGAATATGTACATTATGGTCAACAGCAAATTTTTCTAAGTCCTCTAACTGCCTTTCTGAAAAATACGGGATACCGTCTTCTCCAATATAATTAGAAATAGTTGTTATAGACAATTTTGGATGACCTTTTGACATATCTAATATTACACTTTTAAAAGCCTCTACAATAGGTTCTGATTGAATTTCTGCTGCAGCAATTTGGGCAGATTTTATATCACCCTGCCTCAAGTATTTTTGAACAGCCTCACATTTAGTAACATCCGTTGAAAAATGAACATTTCTAAACCCATTAGCATCATGTACAGCTCTAATTGCATCCGTAAAAGATTCCGTCGGATGCTCAACGATATATGTTCTGATTTTATCATGAAGACTTTGAATTTTTTTACTTCTTCCTGTAAATTTACCTTCAACGTGGAATCCATAGCCTTCCATAATAGATTCTATATTATCTTTATTCTTTACCGCATCATCATGTAATGTTCGTGCAACAGACATAACCATTTTGTCTGCAGAATTTGATAAAACTCTAATTTCTTTACCGGCGCTATCCTTACCTTTAACAATTGTCATATCTTTGCCTAAAGCACTTAACTGTTCAGATGTTATTTTTTTTGGTACAAGCTGTTTTATATCCTTAACATCAAATACTTTTACGGCTTCAATAGATTGAGGAACATTTTCTTGACCTTTTATGTCTGGTTGTTTTACCGGAGTGTTTTTTGTTTCTGTAGACATTGCTTCAGTTTTTGATTTAGCTTCCGTTTTTGCATCAATGGGTTTTAATTCAGGTGACTTATTACCTAGTAATCTGTCAGTTGAAAACGTATTTTCTTTACCGACAAGATCTCCGACAGCTTTAAATTTTGGTTTATTTATAACCTTATACGCTCTTGAACCTAACATAGCTGCAGATATTGCATTGAGCGCATTCATCTGCAAATTAGGTTCACCTAACATCAACGCACCACCCATTACGTTGCATGCAAAATCAGTTCCTCGTTCAGCCATCATTGATTTAACCTGATTTAATCCGCGTGCATTCAACGCTTTTGCGACACCTCGTCCAACTCCTCCTGATACAAAACCAATGCCCATAAAGACTGCATCTGTTGCCAACTCTTCTTTTAATGCATCTGCCCTTTCTTTGGTAAATCCGGTTTCACTTGTTTTATAATCAATAGTTTTTGCAATAGGATCTGCTGCCATTGCTGTCATAGCGATATTTCCGCCAACTTTTGCCATTCCGGCACCAAACCCCTCAAGCCCTGGAATTAGACATGTAACCCCACCTACAAGTGTCAAACCGATACCTGCACCCATGACAAATTGATTTGCATTATCAATCATTTCTTGTTGATCTTTCAATGAAGCATTTGCAAGTTCTGATGGATTGTTAATTCCATATGCTGCAATATAACTTTGAGCATAATTATTTTGGTAATCCTCATATTTTTTACCGCTCAAAACTTTTTTGTATTGGTTTGATTGCATTTCTTGAAATTTTACCGCCAATTCATTTACGTCTCGATTTTTACCTTCAATAACAAGTTTATTATCCTTGTCCAAAGATAATTTTACATTTACATCTTTTATTTTTGACAAATAATTTAAAGCAGCTTTTCCGTCCTTATTAAAATAATTTGTATAAATCATAGCAAGTTCACCACATCTTAATTTAGAATCAGGCTCAAACCTTGTAGCACCCTCCGTACCGTTTTCAGAAGGTTTTGATTGGTTTCCTGCTATTGCTTGATTAGCTGTAGTGTGAGTTTCTTTTTCATAACTTGTAATAAACTGATTAGTCATTCGACTTATATAGTCAAAATTTGTTTTAGCACCTGTGACTATATCCAGCGCTGCTTTGTTTTCTTCACAGGCCTTTATTGCGCCGGCATCATACTTTATACCTTTTTCAAGTTCAAATACCTGTTCATAAGTCATAAGTTCTTCACTACCTGTCAATTTGTATGGAGGTTTTATTGTTTTAACATTTCTGGCTTTTACAATATCAGAATTTTTTGAACTAACTAATGAAACAGTACCTGTATCAGACTGAAAATCATTCCATATTTTTGCTGATTGTTGTTTATAAAGGCCACTCGTTTTATTCCCTTTTAACATTAATATTCTATGTTGATAAGATTTTAAGGCTTTAGGCGACAAGGAATTTACACGTTCTTTGACATCTTCAGTCCGTTTTTTTAAATTATTTAATTGTTGTTCTTCCGATAAAGAACGATTAGATTTAGCCTGTAAATAAGTAATTTGGTCAATAGAAGACTGATAAGCGGGGAACATACGAAGTAAACGCGCTCTATTTTCATCCAAATATTCTTTTTTTGTCAATTGACCATTTTTAGCTTTATATAAACATTCCAAACCTATCTGATGATCATCAATAACTTGAGCTAATTTGTCATCTCGTTTTTTAGATTTTGTAATAATACCTTCAGACTTTTTCAAAACATTATAAGTAGTTTGCGCATTGCCGACTTCATCTTCGGCATTTTTATATGATGTATCCACCAATTCTTCTTTTGATGGATTATACTTTGGCAGTTGAGAAGTTTCTGCAGACGGTTTTACAAGTGTATTTTTAGCATCCGAAGGTGCTGAAGCGGTATTGATTTTACCACAGTTAATATCAAGCCCCATATTAGCATATAGGTCCTCAGCAGCTTTTTTAGAATTTCCTCTTAAAATTGAAGGTAAGTTATCAATTCTTTTTTGCATTTCAGCATCAGAAAGCTGTAAAAATTCTTTAACTTTAGCATCAAAGACATCTTTCGTTACTTGAGAATCTTTAGTTTTATTTAATTCTGCAATAGCAAGTTGTGTTGCCATCTTCAACTTTGCTACCGAATCCATTGCACACATGTATTATTTCCTTTACATACATATATAACATCGGATAAATTATATAAATTCTTTAATTATATTTTACTAATGTTAAGTTATTTCAACTTTTTATCGGGATAATAATTCCAGTTAATTTTGTCATTTCGCCGAAACCAAGTAAGTTGACGTTTAGCATATCGTCTTGAATTTTGTTTCAATTTCAAAATGGCATCTTCAAATGACAGTTCATTATTCAGGTATGAAAGCATTTCCTTATACCCGATTGTATCAACAATATTATGAACACAGCCATATTTTGATATGAGGCTCTTTGTTTCTTGAAGCAGTCCGTTATCTACCATAAAATCAACTCTGCGATTTATTCTGTCATACAATTCTTCTCTAGGAAAATTTAAACCAATCCATTCAACATCATATTCACATTCGCCTTTTGAACGAACTTCTTTCAATGTTTTTCCGGTTAATTTTAAAATTTCTATAACCCTTATAATTTTCTTTTTATCATTTTTTTCAATATTAATATTTGCACAATCTTTATCCAAGCCTAAGAGCATATTATATAATGTATCCCAATCAAGAGAAGACAATTTTTCTCTCAAATCCCAATCGGCTTCTATTTTGGGCAATTTATAATTATCAAATAGAATATTAAAATACAATCCGGTACCACCAACAACAATAGGAATTTTACCTTTTGCAGATATCTCTTCAATATATTTTTTAGCCTGCTCTACATACAAACCTGCAGAATAATCAACTGATGGTTCTACAATATCTATCATATAGTGAGGAACACCATCACGCTCTTTTATATTTGGCTTTGCAGTCCCGATATCGAGCCCTTTATAAACATATCTGGAATCTGCAGAAATAATTTCACCATCAAGTTTTTTAGCCAGTTCAATAGAATAAGCAGTTTTACCGGAAGCAGTCGCACCGACAATTGCAATAACTCTATTTTTCTTCAGACTTGTTTTCATCTTCCTTTTTTGTTTCCTCAGTATTTGCAGGTTCTGTTTCTTCTACATATTCTCTATCATAATATGTGAATAATAACACAACAATAAATACCAAGAAATAAAAATAAATAAGCATCATAATCAAATAACTTATAGGATTATAAATAGCAAATGTGCTAATAAATGATAATACAATATTCATCAAGCCTATAAACAAAAACAAACCAAATGTTTTCAACGGCTTTTTCAAAATTTTATATATAGATTTGAACAATGCAACAAACGGATTTTTTGTTGAAAAAATAATTTCAGGCACCCACAAAAATGTAAAGAAAGAAGCAATAGCACTACCTGCCATAAATAACACATTCCAATAACTCATTTTTAACAATTGAGCTTCCGAAAGTGAATCTAAAAATGTTTTCATATCATTAGGAGATGACATTGCCTGTTTCATCTGCAAAGCATTCAAATCCAAATGACCAATTAATAATATTCCGATGTTATATATGACAACAGCAAATACTAAAAATATAACAATTATCAAAAAAGACATCCCAATATATGACAAAAAATATTTACCTATCCCGGTAGGAATAGTCTTAAACAAGCCTAACACAGCTTTTGCTCTGTCTTCATCCATTACAAAAACTTTTTTTGAAAGCAGAACGGCTTTTTTAACCATATAAAACCAACCGGATAAAAATGCACCCAACATAAATAAAACAGTAATAACGGCCAAAATAATTTCAGGTAAAGAATTGGCTGTATATTGGGTATATCCGACATATGCCCCAATAATCCACATAAAAAATACCAATGGAATCGTCAAAATTATGCTATCATTTGTTGTTTTTAATGATGTTCTAATTAAATTTGCCATAATAAAATTATTCTACCTCTTAATAAAAATAAATTAATCTACTTTTTGAGTAGTCTCAGCTACATTCTTATCTGCCTCAGATTTGCGTCTTCTTTTACGTCTTCTCATCAAGTCAACAAAGGCTTCCAATCTGGTTATGTAACCGGCCTTACCTGTTTGTTCATCCATAATCAATGGTAAAATAGGAATATCTAAATTTTCTCTCATATTAGGGAAAATATTCTGTGACATAATTTCCGGCATACAAGTAAACGGACTTATATGAATTATACCATCAATTCCACGTTCATCCGCATAAGCAACATCAGATACACATTCCAGAGAATCACCTCCGATATCACGCATCAAAAACGGTTTTGCAAGTCTATTGGCACGTTGAAGGTGTGTTTCACCTTTTCTAAAGATTTTAGGAATTATAGCATCTTTTAGAAAACTGCTGACTGTCAATGTTTTACGAACCTGAACACCCATTTTGCCCAATTCTCTTGCAATATCCTGATTTGAAAATTCATCGCATACAATATAGATTTCACCTGTTATATCTACATATAAAACTTCTCTATTTTTATCAATAGGAGTAGCTTTAATTTCAGCAAAAGCCTTTTTCTTGGCCATTTTTAAATCTTTCTGAGTTCTTGCATCTCTTACATAGGTCAAAGCTTTTTTATAACGTTTTTCGGCATCTCCGGGGGTAATTTCTCTTGCAGAATAATAAAATAACAATTTTTCCATATCATCAAGCAAAAATACTGCTTTTATCATACCAATAATTGCTCTCGTAAATAAAATAGGTCTGTTTTTGCCGGTCAATTCCTTTAAAAATGAGAACAATCCCTTTATACCGTCATAAAGTCTGAGCTCAATATAGTTAGCTTCATAGCCCAAATCTTTTAACGCATTTTTTATACAGCTTCCATATTCGCCCAACCTGCAAATACCTGGAGAAGAAAGCATAGCAACATAATCTGTACCACCATCAATTGCCTCTATAAAATTGCCTAAAATTAATTTATATGGCAAACATATTGCTTCAGGTGAATGTTTTACCCCCAATGATAATGTTTTCTTGCTTGTATAAGGTGGTACAAACGGTTCTACACCGACTTTTCTCAATGCATATGCCCAAGCATACGATATTGTCCCCATATGAGGAAATGCTACTTTTATTTTTTTCTTTTCAGCTTTTTTTGACATTTTACAATTTCTTTCTATTATTGTTTAAAACTAAGATTTGGTTGACGTGCAGCCAAAACCTCATCAATTTTTTTAACAGGAGTTGTATGTGGAGCATCAATAACCATTTCAGGATTTGTTTCTGCTTCCTTAGCTATCTTTAGCATTGTATCTACAAACTCATCCAATCGTTCCTTTGTTTCAGATTCAGTAGGTTCTATCATCAATGCTTCATGGACAATCATCGGGAAATATACCGTAGGAGGATGAGTATTCCCATCCATCAATCTCTTTGCAATATGCAAAGTTGTAACTCCGTATTTTTCCTTTTGAATTTCACCTGACAAAACGAATTCATGCATACAAGGTTCATCATACGGCAACAAATATGCACCTTTAAGTTTTTCTTTTAAATAATTAGCATTTAATACCGCATCCTCACTTGTATGCTTTAAATTGCTGCCCATCATCAAAATATACGCATAAGCTCTTACCATAATAGCAAAACTACCGCTATATGCTCTCACTTTTCCGATAGAATGAGCCAAATTATATTGTCTGGTATATTTTTTGCCATCATATTCAATAACAGGAACAGGCAAAAATTCTTTTAATTCTTCTCTGACGCAAACAGGTCCGGCACCGGGACCTCCTCCGGCATGTGGAGTTGAAAATGTTTTGTGCAAATTTATATGTACTACATCAAATCCCATCAATTTTGGATTTGTGTGCCCCATTATCGCATTGAAATTGGCGCCGTCATAATATAAAAGCGACCCGTTTTCATGCATCAAATTGGAAATTTCTAATACATTTTCTTCAAACAATCCCAATGTATTCGGATTTGTCATCATAATTGCTGCTACATCACTATCCAATATGTTTTTTAAATCTTCAACATCAACCTGACCTTTTGCATTTGATTTAACATTAATAATATCAAATCCGCACATATGAGCACTGGCAGGGTTTGTACCATGCGCAGAATCAGGAATGATAACCTTATGACGCTTTTCACCTTTAGTTTCAAAATATTTTTTTATAATCATCATGCCGGTCAATTCGCCATGAGCACCTGCTGCAGGTTGAAGAGTAACGCCATCCATACCTGTAATGTTTTTTAAAGCTTCTGATAGCTTGTACATCAATTCTAAAGAACCTTGTGCATCTTCATCTGCAAATGCAGGATGGATATTAAATCCGTCGAGCGCAGCCAAAACTTCATTCACTTTAGGATTGTACTTCATAGTACAAGAACCCAAAGGATAAAATCCTTTTTCTATACAAAAATTTTCATCTGATAACTCTTTGTAATGTCTCAACAATTCCAATTCTGAAACTTCCGGCAAATTAGTAGCTGAAGTTCTCAAAAACTTTTTATCTATAAAATCCACATTTAGAGCTTCGTCCGTAAATACAGTACATTGAGCTCCATTACTTTTTTCAAATATATTTTTCATAACTTAAATAATCCCCTGTTTTTTTAAATCTTTTTTTATCTTGTCCAACCCTGCTTGAATAATTCTGGATATTCTGGACTGGGATATATTAAATTCATCGGCAAGTTCTCTGAGCTTTTTATCTTTAAAAAATTTATCTTCTATAAGTTCTCTCTCCCTTGCCGGTAATTTTTTCATAGATTCTAAAATTTCATTTTTTAATTCCGAAAATTCAATACTTTCTTCAGGCGTTCTGCCATCTGACTTGATTTGAGTCGGTACTTCAGCCTCTTGCATTTCTTCAATTGAAAGTATAGTCTTATAAACTTCGCATCTCAAATTAGCCGGATCATCATCAGAAGCATCTGTTGAACGATTTTTCAAAGTGTACCATTTATAACGACGACGTACTTCATTTCTTATAGCCCATTTTATAGCAGTCGAAAGATATGTATTGTTGAATTTTTCAGGTTTGTTATTCTTAAAAAGAATATAAAGCGTATGATTGCCGATATTAATCAATTCCGGCAATTCAATGAGGTGTGAAGACGAAAATTTCTGATACTCCACCTTTGATATTGTTTCAATTAAATTCTTATATTCTCTTAAATTTATCTTTTGAGCTGACGCCATGACTATAACATTTCCCTAAAAAATAAAATGCCCTTTTACTTCTTTATAATAGCAAAAAAAAATATAGAATACCAGACAATGTAATTTTGCTTAACATAATTTATTCTTTTATTGATTACAAATAAGGAGATAAATATATGAAAGTATTATTTTGTACAGACGGTTCTAAAATAAGTTTTAACGCATTGGAAAATTTTTCAGCTTGGATAAATAAAAAAAATGTAAGTATAGATACAATATGCGCAATAGATTGGAGCTTTTTACCTATGGATTCAAATATTGAAGAAGAAGGATTTACAAATGCATGTGCAAATGTAGCTTGCGGAATATTAAAGACCTCAAGCAAAGATATAAAAGATTTTGGAATGACACCTGATAAAAACATCAAAGTTTGTGGCTCTGCTGTTGATTCAATACTTGAACAAATAGAAAAAGACAACTACGACATAATCTTAATGGGTTCTCACGGCCGAAAAGGCATACAAAAATGGTTGGGCTCCGTATCTCAAGATGTCTTATCTGAGAGTTCTAACAACATATATATTTCAAAATACAGAAATAAAAATAAAAAAATATTATTTCCGGTTGATGGATCAGAACAAGCATATAAAGGTGTCCGATATTTTATAGAAAATTTTGATTTAAAAGACAAAGATATCGCAACCTGTATTGTAAACGAAGATCCTCAAATGCTCTTTTTAGACGGACAACTTGATACAAACTGGCAACTTGAAATAGAAAAAAATCAGCAAACATATGCAGCAAATGTTATAAAAAAAATGACACATCTTTTTGACGAAAACAACCTGACGCTATCTGAAAGTGTAATATTAAGAGGTAATGTTTCTCAAAAAATAATTGACTACACCCTTAAGAACAATGTTGATTTGGTTTGTATGACTTCCCGCAACCTGACAAAATTTCAAAAGTTTTTATTGGGTTCTGTCAGCAAACGTGTTTTGAGTAATACTCCTGCTGATGTTTTAATCGTAAAAATCGAATCAGAAGCCTTAAATAAAACCGCTTTGAAGGAGTAATAACAAAGCGGTCTAAATCAGTAAAAGAGACATCAGCAACATTATGCTTTATCTCTGAAATTTGTCAAATTTTGAGATTTATCTGTCTTTTGGTTTTGGTTGATTACGTTTCAAAAATTTTGTTACATCATCAGAAATTTTCACATTTTGAAGCGCTAAATGATATTTTCTCAAATTTGCAATACTCTCATTTTCTTCAAGTAAATCCCTTTGTTGAACATGAAGGTTTTCTTTAACTTTTTCAAACTCTGATTTAGATTGTTTGTTCATAATCTTTACAACTAAATCATCAATATCTCCGGTCTGAACGCCATATTTTACAGCTATTTCACCCGGAGTATAACCTTGAGGGAAGGTGTATAACCAATTTATTGTCATAACATCGCCTTGCGAAACCTTATGAATGCCTTGTTGATGAGGAGTGTACATAATATCTGTTTTATATGGACTATGCCCAAGACCTATTGCATGCCCGATTTCATGCAAAATTGTATGATAAACTTCATCTTCACTGGAATAAGATGCATGAATCAAACCGTCGGTCAAACCTATAGACACTTCTGCCCCATATAATCTGTCTGAAGCATCATAACTGAAATAACAATATCCCAATGCTTGCCTGTCAACTCTTTTCCAATCAATATTAATATTAGATTCCAAAAGAGTATTCACAACTCTAAACTTTACTTTGCCCTTCGTTGCAGTTTCCCATTCATGTAAAGCTCTCCTGACAAGACCGTTATATGTAGAATCCTGCCCCTGTTTTGAATAGAATTTCATCGGTGCAATATAAACTGCGAGAGGCATAAATGTCCACCGCATTAGTTTTCCGTTTTTTAAAGATTCTGATACATATGTGCACTTTTGCATATTTTTATTGTATAATAAATAAACGTAAAAAAGCTATTTTTTAACATGTAATATACAGACTTAAGGAGGATATAGATTTATGAATATTATGCAAATGATGAAACAAGCTCAAAACATTCAAGCAAGATTAAAAACAACTCAAGAAGAACTTGCAGGAATGGAAATCACCGGCGAATCCGCAGGCGGAGCTGTTAAAGTAACATGTGACGGTCAAGGAAAATTCAAATCAATCAAATTGACTGCAGAAGCTATCAATCCTGAAAATCCATCATCAATTGATTCAGATTCAATTGAAATGCTTGAAGATATAATTTCTTCAGCTATCAACCAAGCTTCTGAAAAAGCTACAAAAGAAATGGAAACAAGGATGAAATCAGTAACAGGCGGAATTAATATTCCGGGATTGAACATGTAATTATGATTTTTCCAAAGTCAATCGCAACATTAATTGAACATTTTCAAAAATTTCCGTCAGTTGGGCCAAAATCAGCTCAACGCATGGCATTTTATTTACTCAGGATGCCAAAAGACGAAGTTGAAAAATTTGCACAATGTATGATTGAAGCAAAAGAAAACACAAAGACTTGTGAGATTTGTTTTAACATATCCTCAACAAGTCCTTGTGAAATTTGTTCTTCATCATCCCGTGACAAAAGTACTATTTGCGTAGTTGCAGAGACAAAAGACTTGATTGCAATTGAAAAAACCAATGAATACAAAGGGCTTTATCATGTTTTGCAAGGTCTTATTTCTCCAATGGATGGCATCGGAGCAGAAGACGTAAGGATTAAAGAACTTTTAAACAGATTGACTGATGAGAGAGTAAAAGAAATAATCTTAGCATTATCACCCTCGGTTGAAGGCGAAGCTACAAGCCTTTATTTAAGCAAATTGATAAAACCTTTCGGAATAAAAATTTCTAGAATTGCATTCGGTTTGCCGGTTGGAGCGGATTTGGAATATGCCGATGAAATAACAATTGCAAAAGCTCTTGAAGGCAGAAGAGAAATCTAGACTATTGAAATTTTTAAAAATTAAAGTTAAACTGCACTTATGAATTTAGTTGAAACAAAAGATTTATATGTTGAATACGAAACAAAAAAAGGAGTTCTGGCATCTTCTGAAATTGTTCATGCCGTAAACGGAGTAAGTTTAGACATCAATGAAGGTGAAATCCTTGCGCTTGCAGGAGAATCCGGCTGCGGAAAATCAACACTTGCAAAAGCAATTCTAAACCTTGAACCGACTGTTTCCGGTCAAATATTTTATAACGGAGAAAATATTTCAGAATTTTCAAAAGATAAATTAAAAGCATTCAGACAGAATGCTCAAATAATATTTCAAAATCCATATTCAAGTTTAGATCCCAAAATGACGATATTCCAAACCCTATCTGAACCATTAGAAATTAATACAAAACTATCAAAAACTGAAATAAAAAATATAGTTTTAGAAAAAATAGAACAAGTAGGACTTTCTGAGGATTGTTTAAAACTTTATCCGCACGAATTTTCAGGAGGTCAGCGTCAAAGAATTGCTATTGCAAGGGCTCTCGTTTTAAACCCAAAATTTATAGTTGCAGATGAACCGGTAAGCGCCCTTGATGTGAGTATTCAAGCTCAAATAATAAATTTATTGAAAGAATTAAAAGAAAAATATAATCTTACATTTCTTTTAATTACTCACGATATGAGAGTTATTGAATATCTTGCCGACCGCACAGCTATAATGTATTTGGGAGAGATTGTTGAAAAAGGAAAAACTAAAGAAATATTCAATAATCCTAAACATCCGTACACAAAAGCTCTTTTAAGTGCTGTACCAAAGTTGAACGAAGAACAAAACAAAGAAGAATTTATACTGTCAGGAGAATTACCTTCTCCGACGAATCTTCCCAAGGGCTGCAAATTTCACGACAGATGTCCTGAATGTATGGCAATATGTAAGTGTAATACTCCAAATATTACTGAAATATCGGATTCTCACAGAGTAAAATGCTTTTTATATGAATAATTTTTGTGTTATATTGAACTTATGGATAAAAAAGTTGTAGTAAATAACAGAAAAGCCTTTCATGACTTCACTATTTTTGAAAAATATGAGGCCGGAATTGTTTTGACCGGAACCGAAATAAAATCAATCAGAGGAGGTTCCGTACAACTAAAAGACAGCTTCTGCAAAATTGATAACGGCGAGGTTTTTCTATACAACTGCCATATTTCGCCTTATGACAAGGGGAATATTTTCAATCATGAGCCGGAAAGAATACGCAAACTTCTACTAACAAAACGTGAAATTTTAAAAATGGATGACAAAGTAAAAAAAGAAAAATATACAATTGTTCCATTAGAAATATATTTAAAAGCCGGATATGCAAAAGTTGAGATAGGTCTTGCAAAAGGTAAAAAACTTTACGATAAAAGAGAAGATAAATCAAAAAAAGACCAACAAAGAGAAATCGACAGAGCTTCCAAAATAAGATATTAAAAATTTTAAAGTTCCGGCTTGACGTTAAAAATTGTTTATTATAAAATAAAAAAGCCTGATAGATTTCAGACACAAGCCAATTAAATAGATAGCTTCGGGATGTAGCACTCTGCCGAACAAAAAGCTGACTAAATGTCAGGTTTTTGAGAGAGGGGTAGCGCACCGGAGTCCGAAAGAAATTTTCGGACGTACAATTAAATAGATAGCTTCGGGATGTAGCGCAGCTTGGTAGCGCACCTCGCTTGGGACGAGGGGGTCGCATGTTCAAATCATGTCATCCCGACCATTTAAAAAAGACTGTCCCTGACAGTCTTTTAATGTATTAGTAAATAATTAAATAAGAAGGATTAGGAAAAAGTGGATTTTGTTACATTAACTATAAAAGCATTGAGCATACTCGCTCATTTTTGCGGAAGCTATGGGTTAGCAATTATATTTTTGACAATTATTGTAAGACTTGCAATGTGGCACTTAAACGTATCACAACAACGTTCGATGAAGACAATGCAAACAATGCAACCAAAATTGAAAGCTATTCAAGAGCGTTACAAAAATAATCCGCAAATGCAACAGCAAAAATTGATGGAATTTTACAAAGAAAACAATTTCAACCCAATGGGCGGATGCTTACCTTTGTTGATTCAAATGCCTATATTCATCTTGTTATACTCGGCATTGATGAGTCCTCAATTCATTCAAGTTGCTGGCAACCAAAAATTCTTATTCATAAACAGACTTGATACAACACTTCACGGTACTGCGGCAAAATCATATGACGGCAAATTAACAACAACAGGCAGTGACAAATTTACACTTGGAAAAACCGCAACAATATATTTACCAAAAGAAATTTTGAAAGATGTAAAGGTTACAACACCTTCTCGTGCGTTGGAAGTTCAAGGTACATACAAACCGGGTGAAAATATAGATTTGAAATTTACAGTTGACCATTTGGATTTAAAATTTGCACAATTAGAACAAATTCAAAAGGCAGAAGTGAAAGTTACAAACTTGAGCACAAAAGAAGCTGAAAATTTAACCTTCAAAAAACAAAATGACTTGATGGTAACAACTGTTCCAACTGTCAAAGTTCCAAAAGATTTTCACTATGACATTTTAACTTTAATAATTCTATTCGGATTAACAATGGTACTGTCACAAAAGGTTATGATGGCAACAACCAATACCAAAGATGCCGATGCAACAACTCAGGCTATGCAAAAATCAATGGGATTGTTTATGCCGATAATGATTATCGGAACATTTATAATTATTCCGATACCTGCCGGCGTTCTTTTATACTTGGTTACAAGTAATATAATTCAAATTATTCAAACCGTAATTATCAACGAACAGATTGTTCTTGAAGAAAAACACAAAAAAGTTGCCGCAACTGATGGCGAAAAAGTGGTAGAAGCTGAACTTGTTGATGACGGAAATAAAGAAAAAGAAATGCAACAAGATATCGTAAGCAAATTAAAAGCTTATTTAGAAAAACTCCAAGGTGGGAATAAATAATGCTATTAAGCGAATTTGATTATGATTTACCCGAAGAATTGATTGCACAAACGCCAGCTGACAAACGCGAAAATTCAAGGATGTTAGTTCTTAACCGCGAAAAACAAACCATAGAACACAAACATTTTTTTGATATTGTCGACTTGATTGATTCAAATTCAATTCTTGTATTAAATGATACAAAAGTTTTACCGGCGAGACTATATGCCTACAAAGATACCGGTGCAAAAATAGAAGTATTTTTATTAAAAATGTCTCAATCACCTCGTCAATGGGAAGTTTTGATAAAGCCGGCGAAACGAGTAAAGCCCGATATGGTTTTAAAAGTTTCAGATGAATTAAGCGTCAAATTAATAAAAGAACTTCCTGATAACGGTAAATGGCTTATTGAATTGTTATTTGACGGGACTGATGTAATGGCAATGCTGCATAGAAACGGCAATGTTCCATTACCACCATATATAGAACGCAAAATGACAAATGATGAAATTAAAAAGCTTGATTTTGAAAGATATCAAACAGTTTATGCACGTGACGAAGCATCAGTTGCGGCTCCGACTGCAGGTTTACATTTTACAAAAGAAATCTTAAAAAAGCTTGAAGATAAAGGCGTTAAAATAGCCTATGTTACTTTGAATGTTGGTCTTGGAACATTTAGACCGGTAAAATGCGAAAATGTGTTAGACCACAAAATGGATTCTGAAATATTTGAAATCTCAGAAAAAACCGCAAAAATGATTAATGAAGCAAAGGCAGAAGGAAGAAAACTCATCGCTGTCGGCACAACAACCGTTAGAACACTTGAAACAGCCTTCCAGCAATACGGAGAAATAAAGGCTTGCCGCAGTCATTCTGAATTGTTTATTTATCCGCCTTACGAATTCAAAGTTATAGATAAACTTATCACTAACTTTCATCTTCCGAAATCAACATTGATAATGCTTGTCAGTGCATTCGCAGGCAAAGATTTTGTATTTAAAGCTTATAAACAAGCTGTTGAAAACAAGTACCGTTTTTATTCATACGGTGATTGTATGTTTATACAATAATTGCAATACACGTTAATATCATAAACCACATTGCGATATTTCTTGCACTTAAAAGGCTAAAGTAAAATGGTGCTGTACCATTTTTTACAAGAGTATTCCAATCGCCCAACGGTAAGTTCCACCATTTGACATTTGGAATAGCAGTTTTGTTTTCAATATATTTTGCCAAATTTCCTCTCAAAAATATAACCAAAGGAATTGACAAATATGAGATAAGATACATAGGATTTTTAGTCAAAATAGCTGTTAAAAACATAAAAGCATAACCTTTTAATGCGATACAGTACAACAAATCCAATGATTTTTGTTGACCCAAACGAGTACAAAAAGATACTTTACCTGATTGAATATCTCTATCATAATCAAGAAAATTATTTATAAATAACAGAATCGTAGTAAACGACACAACGGCAATTGACAAGAAAAATACAATCCAAGAAAAATATCCGGTCATAACAAAATACACACCTTCAAAAAGCAACGGACCAAACGCTATCCCAACAGCAATCTCACCAAAGCCCTTATTTGAAAGCATAGGATATGACAGAACAATAGCAGCCCCGACTAAAGCTAAAAAGACCACTTCAATTCCGCAATTTAAAAATAAAATCAAACCAATAATAGTCGCAATTGCACAATATACTAAAATAACCTGTTTCAATTCAGAAACACTCGCCTGCCCGTTTGTAAGATAGGCAAATTTAGACTTTTCAACAATTTTTGCAAATTCAGGATTTTTAGATAGAGCTTTATAGTCAATAAAATCATCAACAAGATTGGTAGCAAGGTGCGCAAACAAAATTCCGACAAGTGCCAAAATCCCGTTTAAAATACAACCGCCTTCCTTTATGGAAAATAAAAATATAACGAGCCAAGACATAATTGTCATCGGAAGAGAAAAAGGTCTTGAATTGCTAATCCAAAATACAATTTTATCTCCAATCTTTGACATAAATCTTACCCCAAAATCCCTTGAATACTCTTTACAGATTCATAACTTGCACCGGCTTCCAAAAGTTCTTCTGCTGACAAACCGAATAGAGTTATTATATTATAAGCATCAGAATCAAGCTTTTCCAAAAGAGAAACAGCTTCACTTATAGCATCTTCTCTTTTTAAATTAGAAAACCTGTCATTTATGCCTAAATTAAAGCTCCTTTTCTTCGCCTTTCCCACTATTATTTTACCCCCATAGCAAGCAATGCAGCACCAATCATTCCTGAATAATTTCCTGCAGAACCTCTAACTACCTTAGTCGGAGTTGTGACAATATCGGAATTTACAAGTTTTGTAACTAAGTCTGTATCAACAAATTGCGCCATAGAACCAGATAAGACAACACAATCAGGATCGAAAATATTCGAGAGTCCTATAATTCCATCTTTTATATCATTCTGCCACTGATTGAACACCCTTATAAATCTTTCATCACCTTTTTTTACACCATCAATAACATCATACGAAGAAAGTGTATCATCCTTCAACATTTCACGTGCCGTATCTTTCAGACCGTTTCCTGATGCATAAGTTTCAAAGCAATCAAAACTACCGCAAGTACAACTTCTATGTCTATCAGTACGCATTTTAAAATGCATTTCCCCTGCAGCGCCATTTTTGCCTTTTAAAATTTTGTTATCTACGATAATTCCCCCGCCGACACCTGTTCCGAGAGTCAACATAACAGAATGAGCATAGCCTCTGCTAGCGCCAATTATATGTTCGGCCCAAGCAGCAGAATTAGCATCATTTTCTACAAAAACAGTTTTTTTTGATAATTCATTAAATTTTAAAGTCGGATATTCCTTTGCGATATTTCCTGTTGAGCCAACGATACCTGTATTTTCATTATTTACCGCTCCACAAGTTGCAATAGCAATTATATCAACATCATTTTCATATTTTTTTACTATTTCTGTCAATAAATTTTTTATTTCACTAAAAAGTTTTGGAGTACTGCGTTTTTCAACTTCACTTACAATTTCTCCCGTTTCTTTAACAATGCAATTTGAAATTTTAGTTCCACCTATATCGATAGCTAAAGCTTTTTTCATTCATCTTCCCCTATAAAACTATTTTTTACGCTGAACAAATCTTTTTGTAATCAATTGCGGACGAGTAATAGCAGAACCTATCACAACAGCATGAGCCCCAAGTTCAAAGGCTTTATCAACCTCTTCAGGCTCCCAAATTCTACCTTCTAAAATTACAGGTAAATCAGTATTTTTTACCAAATCTTCCAATAATTTAAAATCGGGCTTGTCAGATAACATAGGTGATTGAGTTGTATAACCGGAAAGAGTTGTTGACAAAATATCAACTCCTAACTCTGCACAATTCAAACCTTCCTCCAGCGTTGAAATATCCGCCATTGAAATTCTATCATTTATTGAAATATGCTTTATAATTTCTTTTAACGTACAACCTTCAGGTCTTGGACGAGGTGTACCATCAAAAGCAACAACATCCGCACCTGCTTCAATCAATTCAACTACCTGTTTCAGTGTCGGCGTAATATAAACAATCTCTTTAAAATTTTGAGGAATAACCTCCGGTTTTGTCAATCCGATTACAGGAACATCAAAAAGTTTTTTAGCATTTTTTACATCACGACTACCGGCAACTCGAAGGGCTCCGGCTCCGCCTTTTATAACAGATTTCATCAGTGCGTTTATGCAAACTTCCGCATATAATGGCTCACTTGGCATTGCCTGAACCGAAACTACAACCTTATTTTTTAATCTTCTTATAATATCCATAGTTCATATTATAGCCTAAAAAAACATATTGCGTTATAATTGCTTTAAGAAAGTTTAAAGAAGAAGGAAGCAGATGAAAAAAACTTATGTTAAATATCCATACCTTACGCGTGATGCCGTAATATATGAACGTGACAACGGTCACAAAATCGTTTTTGCACATAAAGACGGTGAATTAGTAAACATTTCAACTTGGGTTAAAACAGGTTCAATCAATGAAAATGATAAAAACAACGGGATTTCTCATTTTTTGGAACATTTGATGTTTAAAGGAACGCATAAACATAAAGCAGGATATTTTGACAGAACCTTAGAAGCTAAAGGTGCAATCGTAAATGCTGCAACATGGAAAGATTATACATTTTTCTATGTAACACTACCAAAAGGAAAAGATGACAAGGACTTATACTTGGCTCTGGAACTCCATGCAGATATGATGATGGACCCTGTTTTACCGGAATTTGAAATAGGTGCACCATTTGATTTGGCGGACACAAATGTAAAAGATAAACGAGAAAGACACGTTGTAATTGAAGAAATAAGGATGAGAAAAGATCAACCTTGGACAAAAGTTTATAACAATTGCAACTTTAATATGTACACAAAACACCCGTACAAACGTGACGTTATCGGAACTCCGGAAATCATTTCGCAAGTTACAAGAGAACAGATAATGAACTACTATCAAACGTTCTATACCCCATCAAATATGACAACAATAGTTGTCGGAGATTTTGATGAAGAAAAAGTTTTGGCTCAAATTGAAAAAGAATTTGATTTTGGTACAAGACAAAATTCATCTGAAAGAAAAAATCCAACAGACAAACCAAAAGACAAAACTATATTTATTGAAGAAAAATCAATGGTAAATACAGGTTATGCAATGCTTGGATGGTTAGGTCCAAAAGCAAAAAAAGTTAAAGAAACAATTTATCTTGACTTATTGAGCATAATTTTAGGTGAAGGAACAAGTTCAAGAGTTTATCAGGATTTGATAGAAAAGCCTAAAGAACGTATTTTTAATATAGTAGAATCCGAACATTATCAATTCAAAGATGGCAACAATTTCTTTTTACAAGCCAATTTTGCACCTGAGAAAAAGGAACAGGCTATTAAAGATTTAATTGATGAAATGACAGGACTTTTGACAAACAAAATAACTGAAGACGAATTATTAAAAGCAAAAAAGAAAATCAAAACAAGACTTGCATGTTCTGCTGAAACTGTATCAGATATAGGCGAAACAATAGGTTATTATACGACGGTATGCAATGACTTGACTCTTGTTGAAGATTATATAAAGGATTTGGAAACAACCACAATAACAGATTTAGAAAATACTGTTAAAAAGTATTTACAACCTGAAAATGCAGTAGTATCAATTTTATTACCTAAAAATTAATTTTCTAATTCACTGATATTTTTTATGTATGTTTCACCCTTAGGTTCCGGCATACAAAATGATAAATCTTGGTTGAAGAAGTAATCGCCATTTGCATTTCGCATAATAATGAAAGTAAACCAATCTTGTCCGGCTCTGTTAGGTGGGAATTTACCATTTACATCTAACGCAAAAATAGGCATTGGATTATTTTGTCCATAATTATAAACAGAAATAATTTCTCCATCTTGAAGAACAAAAGTCTGGTCAAATTTATTAATCATTTGTTCTGAAAATCCAATACAATTTTTATCTACAGAATATTCTTCATATTTTGGAACACATCCGCCTGAAAGCGCATCAGATTTGCAATATTTTGATAATTTTACAGCAGTAGCAAACTTTTTGTAAAATTTTCCACAATCTTTTGATTGGCTTGGAACGTTTACATTAGTGCTGTAATAGCAAGCATTTCCTCCTCCGGATTCCAAATTCATCAAATCTAAGATTCTGGAAAATTCCATATAGCTGTTTTTTATATTGTATTTTATAACACATTTGCCGACAAAACCGATTAGACGCCCTATTCCCATAATCAAAACCAATATTGCCAATACTATCAATAAAAATAATCGCATATTAACTTCTGCAGCAAATCTTTTCATAAATACGCTCCTTAAACTTTAGAATAGAAGATTATTTTTGATTTGTCAAATAAAATGGGACCTGTAACAATACAGATCCCATCAAAACTTACAATTAATTCAAAATTATTTTGAAATTAATTCTTTCCATAAGCTCTTTTTCTTTTGAACTTTTGCATTAGCAGCATCTACTTTTGCCTTTTGAGCATCTTGTTGCGCTTTTACAGAAGCTTTTTTCTTGTTAAACCAAGCTTTCTTTTCAGCCTTCTTAGTTTCAACTTTCTTTTGTTGTTCTTGAACTGTAGCATCAGCCTTGTTTTGAGCAGCATCTACTTTTGCAGCAGCCTTATCAATTGCTGTAGTTGCTTTGTTTGATGCAGCGTTTACTTTTGCATTAGCTTTTTTTGCAGCAGCATTAGCTTTTGCATTAGCAGCATTAACCTTTGCATTTGCCTTATTTGTAGCTGTATTTACCTTTACTACTGTTCTGTTTGTAGTTGTTTTAACAGCAGTTCTTTTAACTGATGGAGTTGTTACAGTAACTTTTGCAGCTCTTGTATTTACAACTCTTGTTGTTTTAACAGCAGCAAAAGATGCTGATGTAGCTACAGCTAAAACTAAAGTAGTCAATAATAATTTCTTCATGATTTCTCTCCTTTTTCTTATGTCATGTAAAACTATTTTTACAAAAAATAGATTAGTACATACTTATTATTTTTGCAATACTTTTTTTTGCAATTTTAAAAATTTCTAACAATTTTTCTTCTTCATACGGATTACCTTCTGCCGTCGTTTGAAATTCTATAATCCTGCCACTTTTGGTCAAAACGATATTACTATCAACTTGAGCGTGAGAATCTTCCTCATAATTCAAATCAACCTTTACGTCTCCATCAACAATACCGGCAGAAATAGCCCCAATAGGTTCTATAATTGGATTTTCTTTTAAAATTCCGTCTGCCAACAATTTATCTACTGCTATTTTTAATGCTTGAAATCCACCGCAAATACTTGCTGTACGAGTACCGCCATCGGCTTGTATTACATCTGCATCAATTGTTATTGTAACATCAGGCATTTTTGTCATATCTAAACATGCTCTCAAGCTTCTTCCGATAAGTCTTTGTATTTCATAAGTTCTACCTGAAACCTTAAAGCGTTCCCTTTGGCATCTTGTATCGGTCGATGATGGCAATAATGAATATTCAGCAGTAAGCCATCCTCTGGAATCTTCTTTGTCCATCCATTTTGGCTTTGAATGTTCTACTGAAGCTGTTGTTATAACTTTTGTGTTACCAAATTCCACAAGTACAGACCCTAACGCATTTTTTGTAAAATCTTTTGTAAATTTTATAGGTCTTAATTCATCATTTTTTCTTCCATCATTTCTCATAATTATCTTCCTTTTAACTGTTATAATCCCACATATAAATCTGTCCGCAGTATTTGCATACAGCATGTTCATTCATAAATTGTAAATCCGGGACAAAAGTATAACCGTCAACAGTAATTTCAATATCACCCTTGTCATTATATTTTTGTTCAAAGCTTTTATTTCCCCTATATTCAGGAGAAAACATAAGTTCAAATTTATCGATTGATTTACAGTTCTTACATACAAACATAAAATTTAATACTCATCATCTTCCATTCTTGCACGTCTTATAATTTCAGGATCAATTTTTCTTGATTCTATTTTAAAAGACGTTGTTTTAGGTTTCTTTTTTGAAATTCTTTTAGATTTTTTTTCTATTTTTTGAATATTATTGTCAAAACCATCATTCAAATTTTCATACCACAATGTCCATGCAATACAACGCAACGGCAACGTAAATCCTGCTGCTATAAGCATAGCCACCTGATTTATCATCATTTTTGCAATATCAACAGATGTTACTGTTATTTGAAAATGACTTCCGATGTGATTGATTGAATCCAACGGCAAATTTGAACACCAAGAAGAAAACAATCCTGACATTATTTTTGTAAGATTTGTAAAATCAAATATTACAGAAATACCCATTGTTATTAAATAATACGTAAGTCCAAATAGAATTGCCATCAAAATAAACGTCCTTGCGAACTTTCCTTTTATCAAATCAAAACTTTTTTTGAAACAACCAATCGGTGATACTGAATCTTCAAATGTAAATACCTGAAATATCAATACAAAATAAATAAAGAATATCCACAATAAAAAGAAAAACGGGATTGACGCAACAGCTGTATAAATTCCAAACAATAACCAAATAGCCAAATACGGAACAATTTTGGAATAAACAACATCATTATGCGCCTTAAAATCATAAACTTTTCCTGTAACAACTGCTGCTTGAGCCATTGAATTCAACGCTCCATATGCTATCATATAATCCCAAAAAGCTTTTGTTAATATAAACATCCCCGGAACAGCAATCAACAAAACTGTTATTGTCATAGCTGAAAAATTATTCAGAATTTGGAATTTTGTAACCAATGACGGCAAACTTGAACTATAAGCAAAGACAGCCCCCATAGTCATCAGAATTCCGACCAATTGACCAAGTACAGGAAATGCCATATATGTTATAAATTGTCTCAAATTCATAACATATATTTCCAAACTCTTAAATAATATTTGAAAAATACTTTTATCTTCTTTTTTTGCCATAACAACTCCAAAATGTTTATTGTATTATTAATTATATTAATACAAAAACACTTTAACGGATACAAAAATGAAAAATACTATAAAAGAATTAATAAACAGTTTTACAGAAGAAGATTTTCTTAACAACAAAGTAAATTTACATATACATACCCAATATTCTGACGGAAAAGCAAATTTTAACAATATTATTGAACAAGCTAAAGTAAAAGGTTATAAAAAAATAGCCATTTGTGATCATAATACTATTCAAGGTTATCTTGACACCGATGTAACCAACGAAAATATCATAATCCCCGGAGTTGAATTTGATTGTTGGCTCGGATATGTATTTTTTCATCTTTTAGCATATGGAATTGATGTAAAATCTGAAGAATTGAAACCTTTTCTTGCAAAATCAAAAAAAGAAACAGAACTTGATTGTGTGAGAATTTTTGCAAAACGTGATGTTGAAAAATTAATTGAAGCGATTCATAATGCCGGCGGAATTGCAGTATTAGCGCACCCTGCATGCTGTTGGGCATTAAGTCTTGAAAGATTTGTTAAAAGATTAATAAATCTAGGACTGGACGGGATTGAAGTTTATTATCCGTACGCTCGACATAGAGCAATAATAAAATTTAAAACAATTAACAGAGTAAAAGAAATAGCAAATAAATTAAATTTGATAAAAACAGGGGGAACCGATTTGCACACTGAAAATCTAATATAAATTTTATATTAAATTTTCTTAATATTTTACTCCAAAACTAGCAACTTTTTACAAGAAGAGAACTTTATATAAATATAAAGCTCTCTCTTCTTATTTAAACGGATAGGCCTTGAATATAAACAAGGTCTTTTTTTTGCTAATTTTATTCGTCAGAATCCATCTTGTCAGTTGCTTTATCAAGAAGTTTTCTGATTCTCAAATATCTGTCTAATTCAACTCTCAATTTTGAAACATCACCGTATAATGCTGAATTTAATAAAATTTGGTTATCATACTTAGGGTCTATAATATATAATGTAGGGAATCCTGTAAGCATAGCCTTCTTAACCATAGGTTGGTTTTCAGGAGCTTCTACATCAAGCATTACAACGCTGTATTTTCTTCCATACAACGCATTTACAACAACAAACTTAGGCATAAATCTCAAACAATAACCACACCAGTTTGCATAAAACAAAACTAACATAGGCTTATCATTTTCTATAGCTTGTTGATATGTAATACCTACTTTATAATCTGAAGGTCTTGATTTTTTAGGAACAAGTGCTCCGTTAGCAAAAGCTATACCCAATGTAGAGGTAATAACCAATACAAAAGCCAATCCTATCAATACTAATAATTTCTTTTTCATAATATTCTCCTCTTTGAGAATATCTTACTATAAAAAAGCGTTTTTGACCAAATTTTAAGAAAATTAAATTTTAAAACATCTTTACAAACATTAACAAACACTTGAAAAAGTATATACTTTAGTATATACTTAATATATATAGTATCCGTGTTACATATTTTAAGTGGAGCATAAAACCTGTAAAAAACAGGGCTAGTAAGTTGTACGCAAATACAATTTACAAAAGATGCAAAGAAGGAGTTTAGAGCTGTATGAAAAAAGAATCCCCGGTAAAAATGAAGAAGATGCTTTCAAATCCTGCAAAGAACGAAGTTCTTGAGGCAAACAGTGATGCCATACTTGCAAACTACATCAGAGAAATTTCATCTTACAAACCTCTATCTATAGAGGAAGAAAGAGCACTCGCAAAACGTGCAAAAAATGGCGACAGTCAAGCAAAAATAGAACTTATTCAAAGCAATTTAAAACTGGTAGTAACCATCGCAAAAAAAGCAATTCACATGTCACGATTACCATTTGTTGATCTAATTCAAGAAGGTAATCTTGGACTTATGATTGCTGCAGAAAAATTCAACTACAAATTAGGTTACAAATTTTCAACATATGCAAGTTGGTGGATAAAACAGTCAATGTTCAAAGCCATTTCAGAACAATCACACTGTATGAAAATTCCTGTATATATTCAAGAAACATTATCAAAATTTTCTAAAATAAAATCAGAAATGGAAAAAACTACAAATTCTGAAGTCAAACTTGTTGATGTCGCTGAAAAAATGTCAATTTCAACGGATAAACTTGATATGTTTTTATCTGCTTACACAAAAACAATATCTATTGAAAACGGTCTGGAAAGCGATGAAGGAAAAGACATGAATGTTGCAGATATCCTTGAAGATGAAAAAGCTTCCGCAACCGAGAATGTTGAATATCAAGATTTGCAAAATAACATAGATATGGTTATCTCAACATTAAAAACAAGAGAACAAGAAGTTGTAAGAATGCGCTACGGACTTGGTGAAACTACAAAAAGAACCTTAGAAGAAATCGGAAATATCTATGGCGTAACAAAAGAATGCATCAGACAAACCGAACTCCGAGCTTTGAAAAAAATGAGATTTTCAAACCTTGGACAAGAGGTTCTCTCTTGCTATGTAGATTAAAAGGTAGTAGATTCCTCGTTAAGATTTAAAAAGCCTGATTTTTACAATCAGGCTTTTATTTATTTTGTTTCTATAAAATTGGTATTAGGAATATATTCACCGTTATCGGTAATATCCATTTTATTAATAATTCTTGCACGTTTTTTTCTGTACAACATATCAACAAAGGCTTCCAATCTTGTTATAAATCCGGCCTCGCCTGTTTGCTCATCAATTGTAAGATTCAAAAGAGGTTTTGCAAACTGTTTTGCACGTCTTGTAATTCTTTCAATCATTAATGAATCTGGACCGCAACCAAATGCTGTGATAGTTATTATACCGTCAATTTTGTAATCTTTAAGGTAATGACCTGCTGCACCTGTTACTTCATATTCATTTGCCCAATATAGTTCTTGATTCAAAGATTTTATACCGTCAGCCATTTGTTCTTTTGATAATTGAAGCGATGAAAAGACTTTAACGTCCATTTTTTCCAATTTATCAAATACTTTCATAGAAGTATAATCATCAAATATATTGTATCCGTGTGCAATCAAAGCAATTGAAATAGGGAACTCTTTTGTTTGATTTTCAATAAATACTTTGCCTTGAAGTGCATAGCTCAAAGCTTTTTTGTAACTCATACCGGAACGTGTCATGATATGGAAATTGTTATACATTCTCCAACCTGCTTTTGATGCACGTTTTACAACAGCCTCATCTTTTATTCCGAAATGAACTGCTATATCATTCAAAAAGCTATATAATCCCTGATTCTTTTCAGACTTATCAAGCGTAGGTTCAATCATTGTAAAAGGCTTTTTTACAACATTTCTGATTAAATCCGGCAATCCTCTAATTTTTGAACAATTGTATATTTTGTAATCAATTGATTGAATTGATGGAACTAAAATTTTATCCACACCTTTTTCAATCAAATTCAAAACATGCCCTACATAAACTTTTATGGGCAAACAAGTTTCTGTTACTACCAATCCGGAGCCTTCAGACATTATTTGCTTTGTAGTGATATCAGAAAGCACAATTTTTATGCCCAAATCAGTAAAAAATCCGTAATAAAAAGGGTAATCACTATAAAAAGACATTGCTCTCGGGATTCCGATAACTTTTTCGTCCTTCATTTCCTGTATATCTGTCACAATTATCTCCTGTTTGTTTCAGAACAAATCATGTTCTACTACTGTTATAATACTATGAACATATCTAAAAAAAAAGAGAAGTGTTAACAAATGTTATAAATATGGAAAATAAAACATTTCTTGACGAATATATCTGCTTGACCTATCATAAAATTATTATGAATAGTGACATTATTAAAAAAGCAGAAAAAGATTTAGCAGAACAATTTGAACAAATTGATGAAATAAGAGATTTCAATCAAGAAAAAGTTTTGCAAGCATTTATTGATAACAAAGTTACTCCGGAACATTTTTACACTGTTTCAGGATACGGACACGATGATTTAGGCAGAGAAGTTCTGGACAAAGTATTTGCACAAGTATTTCAAGCTGAAAAAGCTATCGCGAGAATACATTTTGTATCAGGCACACACACACTTGCTTGTTGCCTTTTCGGAAATCTTCACTGGGGTGACAAACTTGTTTCTGTTGCAGGTGCACCTTATGATACAATGCAAGAAGTTATAGGTTGTGTCGGAACACCAAAACCTGAATCTTTAATAGGTCATGGAATAATTTATGATGAAGTTCCCCTAAAAGATGATATGGAAATAGATTTTGAAAGACTTGAAGAAGTCATTGATGAAACAACAACAATGGTACTAATTCAACGTTCAAAAGGCTATTCTCTCAGAAAATCTCTTTCAATGGAAACTATCCAAAAAATTTGTCAAATAGTAAAATCAAAAAATCAAAACTGCATATGCTTCGTAGATAACTGCTACGGTGAATTTGTAGATACAAAAGAGCCTTTAGAAGTCGGCGCAGATTTAATTGCAGGCTCGCTTATCAAAAATCCGGGTGGCGGAATTGTAGAAGCCGGCGGTTATGTTGCAGGAAAAGCAGAATACGTTGATCAAACTGCAATGCGACTTACAGCACCGGGAATAGGTTCTGAAGGCGGAGCAATGTTCAATCAGCACAGACTAATTTTTCAAGGTCTTTTCATGGCACCATCTGTTGTTTCAGATGCAGTTAAGGGTGCAGTTTTAGCTTCAAAGATTTTTGATGAAATAGGATTTGATTCATCTCCAAAATACTGGGAAAAGAGAACAGATATAATCCAAAATATTACATTTAACGCACCTGAGCCATTAGAACAATTCTGTAAAACATTACAGGAGTTGTCCCCTGTAAACTCATTTGTAACACCGATACCTGATGATGTACCGGGTTATGAAGATAAAATCATAATGGCAGGAGGCACATTTATTGAAGGTTCTACAATTGAGCTTTCTGCAGATGGACCTTTAAGAGAACCTTATACCGCATACATGCAAGGCGGATTAAATTATGCACATATAAAAATAGTCCTTGAAAAAATTCTTGATAAAGTTATAGTATAAACCGTTAACATTTATAAAAATTTTGACTATTGTTATTTTGTGGTATTCTGTTATATATAAGATTAAATTAAGAGTTATTGTACATAATATAAATAAGAAGAAAGGTATAAATCTATGTCATTACCAAGTGTAGCATATTTTTCAATGGAAATTGCAATAGATCAATCCTTAAGCACCTATTCAGGCGGTTTAGGATTTTTAGCAGGATCTCATATGTTGTCAGCCGGATACTTAGGGCTTCCGGTAGTCGGCGTAACAATGTTGTGGTCATATGGTTATTATGACCAACGAATCGGTCAAGACGGACAGGTTGAAGTAGCTTATATCAGAAAATATTACGATTATCTTTCTGATGTTGATGCAACTACAACAGTAGACATCTTTGGCGAACAAGTAAAAGTAAAAGCTTATCTTGTGAAACCAGAATTATTCGGAACATGTCCTGTTTATCTTTTAACTACAGATATTGAAGGCAACAGTGATTGGGCTAAGAGTATTTCTCACAAGCTTTATGACGGTAATGAAAAAATCAGAATTGCACAAGAAACAGTTCTTGGTATAGGTGGTGTTAGAATACTACAAGCTTTAGGATACAGTTTTGATGTTGTACATATGAACGAAGGTCATGCACTTCCTGCTGCATTTGAATTATTAAGACAATATAACGGGAACCTTGACGAAGTTAAGAAAAAGACTGTATTTACAACTCACACTCCGGTTGCTGCAGGTAATGAAGTTCACTGGGTTGATACACTTATGGAAGGCGGATTCTTTGCAGGTTGCAAACGTGAAACAGCTGTAAGTTTAGGTGGAGAAAACTTCTCTTTAACAGTTGCTGCTCTTAGAATGAGCAGAATAGCGAACGCTGTATCTCAACTTCACGGCCTAGTTGCTAACAAAATGTGGGAATGGGTTGACGGAAGATGCCCGATTAGAGCAATAACTAATGCTGTAAATCTTCACTATTGGCAAGATCCTAGAATTAAGAGAGCTCAAACACTTCAAGATTTACTTGATGTAAAACGTGAAATGAAAGCCGAATTATTCAAATACGTTGCCAATGTTGCAGGTAAGAGATTTGATCCTGACGTTTTGACAATCACTTGGGCAAGAAGATTTGCAGATTACAAACGTGCTTGGTTAATATTACTTGATGAAGACAGAATTACAAAACTTTTAGATGAAAACAAAGTTCAAATCATATTTGCCGGCAAATTCCATCCGGATGATGTTATGGGCAAAGAAATGTTCAATAAAATTTTGAAGCGTTCTCATACGATGAAAAACGTTGTAGTTCTTCCCGGATATGAATTGCAATTATCAGGAATGCTAAAACGCGGTTCTGATATTTGGTTGAATACTCCAATGAGACCATTAGAAGCATCAGGAACATCAGGAATGAGCGCAAATGCAAACGGCGCCGTACACTTATCAATATATGACGGATGGGCAGTTGAAGGTACATTCGATGGCATAAACGGTTACACAATTGAATATGACGGACTTGATGATGATATGGATTCATATCAAAGAAACTTGAAAGATCATGATTGCATGATGAGTAAAATTGAAAACGAAATCATCCCAACATATTATGATGATAAGATGAAATGGGCAACAATTATGAGACAGGCAATCAGAACATCTGAAGCTTACTTCAATTCTGACAGAATGGTAATTGAATACTTCAACAGATTGTACAAACCAATTGCTCATGGTGGTATTTGTGCAGGAGAAGATGAAGATAAAGAAATTAAAATAGCTGTTGAAAAACCATCTTCTGATTCATCATCTGATGCATGGACATATTCAAATATAAAATAATAAGCAAAAGACTTAATACAATTAGTTTTATACATTAAAAGGCCGATTTAATATCGGTCTTTTTTGTTACAATATGTTACAAAGTGATACTTAAAATTAAAGTTTCCAAAAAATATTCCGTAATACATAGTATAAGGAAACGAAATTGAAAGGGAACATGCTATGGGAATGGCAGCTTCACAAGCAAGATTTTTAAGTCTTACGGCTAGAAAAAATAACACAGAATATGAAGGACAACAAGTTAACCAACAAAGAACAACATTGTCTAACGAATCGGCTAACTATTATAACCAATTAATGGGAATGACAGTTCCAACTCCTCCATCATCTGCAGATTATACAAAAACAACATATACATTCACTGATGGTGCAATGACAAACACTGTAACATCAATGATAGCAGAAGCTAACGGCAACTACAAAGTTAACTACACATCTAGTTATACTGATTATTCAGCAATCGTTTCAGCTTCAAGTTCTGTTGTAACAAAAACAACAGGCTCATCTAAAACTTATGCTGTACCTTCATCTGTAACAAGAACAATTTCTGATGCTGGTGTTTCAACATACTCATACAAAGATAGCAACAATGATAATTATAATGTATCACTTAGCACTTTGACAGCTGCATCATTGAGTGCAACTGAAAAAGCTGCATTAGGTTTGACAGCTGATGATACAACTACAGCAATTTGTGGTTTCAGCTACACTGATGGTAATAATGCTACTCATACAATCGGATATACAAAACAATCAAATATTGATACCGATACTTCAAAAGGTACATATACATATGCCGGATATTTAGACACAACATCTGATACAGAATTCAATATCGGCGCTGTAACTTTGAGAACACTTGGAACAGCAACAAAAAATGCTGAAGGCAAATATGGTAATACATACCTTGATTCTTTAGATGATGATGAAATTACTGCATTATTAAAACAAGAATCACAATATGTAGGTTTATTAAACAGCAAATATGGTAACCAAACTTGGTTAGTAAGATATACTTACAACTCAACTGAAAAATCTTATACACCTACTTTCTATAGTTACCAAGAATTAACAAGCAAAAATATCAACTATGATAAAAACGGTAACTCTGAATCAAGCATTCCTGCTTATACTGTAGGTCAAGCTACTGTAACAAAAGAATTGAAAAATAAAACTGCTCAATTTGAAAAAGATTCTTCAGGAAGATTGATTTCTATCACATTGAACCCTGGCGACGAAGATGAAGTAACTTATTCATTAACAACAAATACTTCAACTGACCAAGCAAAATACAATGATGCAATGAATCAATATGAATACAACAAAAACGAATATGATCAAGAAGTTCAAAATATCAATGCCAAAATCGAAACAGTTCAAGCCGAAGATAAGAACCTTGAATTGAGATTGAAACAATTAGATACTGAACAAAACGCTATATCAACCGAATTAGATGCCGTTAAAAAGGTTATCGAAAAGAACGTTGAATCTTCTTTCAAAACTTTCGGTTAATATAAATAATTTTTATAAAATTTATTCTTCGTTTATTTTTAAACGAGATAAAGTTTCCTTTCCCTTTTTCCCTATTAATTTCCAACGACAGCAATGTCGTTTTTTTTTGGATTTTGTGTAGAGTGGAGTGAGTATATACGAACGAACTCGAAGTAATGAGGACAAGCACGAATATAAACGTAGTGTAATGAGTGACTTGTCCGAAATGAAACTAAATCCAAATATTATAGAATTTTAAATCTGTTTCCTTTCCCTTCTACCCCCATTTGTGTAAGTTACCCCAAAAAGCCTGTCCATAAAGGATTTTAAATATTGTAAACTTATGTTACAGAAACATAACCATGCTGAAATCAGATATTTTCAAAATACTTTATATAAATGTAAGCGAGATATTGAGGAGCTAATATGAACGGTATTAATTCTAAGACTACACATTCAACAGCAACACATAATAGCAAACACGTACAATCAGTTGAAACAGCAGGATCTCTTGCAATGAATACACAAAATCCGTTTGCAGGAGTTTTATCAACACCATTAATGGATGTATTTTCATCATCAAATCCATTTATTGTTGATTATGCACAATATGCAAACTGTAATTATGTACCTTCTGATTGTGCTGCAGCTGCCTCAGGTTTCTTAGGAGGTTTTGAATCAGCCGTATCAACATTAGGTTCTACAGATTGCGCAAGCTATTCAGATGGAACAGGCGCTTGTGCCACATCTGATGGCGGATTCGCAGGAGCAAGTACCGGAGCTGCAAGTTTTGCAGGTGCATCTTGCGGTGGCGGTGACTGCGGCGGAGGAAGCTTTACCTCAGTTTGTTAAAAGATTTAAAATAAAGAAAAAGAATACATTAAAAGGCGGTTTTAAAAATCGCCTTTTTTATTAACATATAAAATATGGATAAAAGTTTTTATGTTTATATCTTATTAACCGAAAATAACACATTATACTGCGGATACACTGATGATGTCGAAAAAAGATTCAAGGCACATCAGGAAGGCAGAGGAGCAAAGTACACCCGAGCAAACAAACCTATTAAAATTGTTTATACAAAAGAATTCAACACAAAAGAAGAAGCTCAAAAAGAAGAATATAGAATAAAACATCTTTCAAAAGAGCAAAAATTAAAGTTGATAAATACTAAATAACTATTTTGTTGTTGGTAAAACGGCAGGTTCTCCATATGGAGTTTTATCAATAGTCTGAATAGCCTCATCATATTGTTTCATCTTATCTTGAAGCTTTTGTATTTTATCCATGCGCTTTTGAATAGATGCTTCATCTTTTTTGATTTCACTTTCAAGTTGTTTCGAGCGCTCAGTTTTGTATTTTTCGTATCCCTCGTTGTACCCATCAGTTGATGTTGTATATTTTTGACGAATTCTATATTCTTTTGAATCAAAATTATAATCATTTTGGAGTGTCTGAACTTCTTTTTTATAATCTTTCGTCATAGCTTTAACGACTGCAGCATCAGCCTTTTTAGCTTTCTTTGCATCTTGTTTTTCAACATATTTTTTATGTTCTTGTTCAGCTTTTAATATAATTGGAGATTCAACACCATCTTGAACAAGTTTGAAACCATTTTCGCTTATTTGTACATCAGCTTTATTTAAAGAAACCAATTTTGATTGTTCGCCATGAGAATCTATACTCCAAACGCCAAGATTAACAGGGACCCCGCCGGTATAAGCATAGGCTTCTACTAAAACTCTGTCCGGTTCTGTAACACTAAAACCTAATGGATAAATATCCCACCTTTTGTCATCTAAATTCAAGCCATAGTGTTCTTGCCAATAATAGCTGATAGCTTCACGAATTTCAACCAAATCATAAGATGTTCCTGTTGCAAAATCATATATAAGCATTTTTGTTTGCCAAATACCATCATCAGTATTGCCAATTTTTTCTTTCACAAGTATTTTTGTGCCGCTTTTTGAAAAATCAATTGGAGTAAGTGTCGTAAATGTCCCATTATTCATATTATCAGTATCAGTTGTCATAATAGGATTAGGCATTCTCAATGAAACATGTGCTGTCATTATTCTTTCAAGTTTTGTTTTCGCAGAATCCAACGGAATAACAAAAAGGTCACACGCAGTAGAATCACTGTTTGGATAATAATAAACAGAAGGGTACACCATAACTGAAAAATTAGGCGCAACAAGTCCCTGTCCGTTAAATTGCCTTGTTTTATAAATAGTGCTCGGTATTGAAATTTCTGGCGAACCCGGTGGATTGTTATATCTTGCAATAGAATATGTCGGATGAGGAACATATACCATATCCGATGGAGTTTGAACTTCGGGAATTTTTATTTCTTGGGTCGTCAAATCAACAGGTGCAGACAATTTTTCATATTCTTCAACTGTCATATAACCATTTGGATTTCTATTATAAACTCTTCGTTCATATTTAGTTTTGGCATCTTCTTTTTTGACCTTCAACACATATGCCGCTTCTTTTTGATTTTTATCTTTTCCCAAAGTTACAACAGCAAAAGATGGCAAAATGCTTGCAGCAAGAACAAGAGAACATAAAATTAAAACTCCTGCACGTTTTTGCATAAATCTATACCAAACCCTCTTTCATTGCCATAGAAATAGCTTTTGAACGAGAGCCCACATATAATTTTTGTAAAATATTATGGACATGTGTTTTGGTTGTAGAAATAGTTATAACAAGTTTCTCGGCAATTTGCGGATTAGTAAATCCGTCAACAATAAGTGCCAAAACTTCCATTTCTCTTTCTGTCAACCCGTACAAATCTTTACCAAGCTTATAATTAATTTCACCTTTTCTATCAGGAGTTGCTGTTGATTTTTTCAAATTCGTCAAAACAATTTTTGCAATAGCCGGATCCAACCAACCTGCACCTTCAGAAACTGCCACAACCGCTGCAACAGTTTGTTCTGCAGTAGCTCCTTTTGTAATATATCCGTCAGCACCGGCCCTAAAAGAATCAAATACATCATCTTCACTTTCTCGTGAAGTGTACATCAAAACTTTTATATCAGGATTAACACCTTTAATTTTGGCAGTAGCTTCAATTCCATCTATAGTAGGCAATCCTATATCCATAATTACGACATCCGGATTCAACTTTATGGACTGTTCAGCACCTTCAAGACCATCTGCATACATGCCGGCAACTTCAATATTTTTGTTGCTACTCAATATAACAGACAATCCCATTCTAGCCATATCATGATCTTCAATAATTACTACTTTTATATTCTTAGCCATTAACAACCTCTTTTTTTACTCTTACAACTCCTGTCAATATAAATGAAAATTCACTGCCTTTGTTTACTTTACTTTCAACCCAAATTTTACCGCCATGGGCTTCAATTATTTGGCGAGAAAGATAAAGTCCCAAACCTGTACCTGTAGAACGTTTTACACTTGTTCCTTGAGAAAATCTTTTGAATAAATGCGGAATATCCTCTTTTGGTATCCCATTTCCATTATCAGAGACAGAAAATATAATATCCTCACTTTGAACTTTCGTCATTATGGTAATTTCTCCGCCTTTGTTTGTATAGTTCAACGCATTTCCGCAAAGATTTGTTATAACTCTTTTTATTTCACCTCTATCGGCTTCAATTTCACAATCTTCCAGTCCACCAAAATCAAATACAGATTTGAAATCAAGATTTTTACCAGTAGCTAGAGGTTTCAATTCATCATAACACTGTTGAACCAATGATTTTAGAGAGAAAACTGTTTTACAAAGAGACAATTTTCCACTTTCAAAACGATAAACTTCCAATAGGGCATTTACCAACCCTAACAAGTCTTCATTACTTTGCAACATCGTTGATAACAAAACCTTTTGCTTATCGTTTAATTCTCCAATTGCACCTTCTATAAAGAATTTCAATGTTTGGATTGCTGCAAGGAGAGGAGTCCTCATATCATGAGTCAATGTCGCAATAAAATCATCACGTAATTTTTCTGTTTCTTTTTGAACCGAAATATCCCTTATAACCCCAACATATTTTAAGTTTTTGTCATCATCATCAGAAATACGAGCGAAACTAATTTCAACAGGAGTTTTGTCACAACTCAAACCATTCAAAATATAACAATCTCTCAACAGAACTTCAGATTTATCATCATTCAATCCGAAGATATTTCCGTTTGCATCATGATGAGCATCATTCATTTCTTTAGAAGTTATAACCGCAATTTCTTGGAACTTCTTTTTAACCAGAGTTGAAAAATCCAATCCAGTCATATTTTCAACAGCAGGATTTACCTGTTCTATATTTCCTTTTGAATTAATAATTATAATACCGTCAGCACAATAATTTATAATACCTGATAACTTTGAATTAGCGATTGTCAGGTCTTTTGTTCTTTCCGCAACAAGTTTTTCTAAATTCTGAGAATAATCTTCCAATTTTTTATTAGCAACATTTAATTCTTCAATTTTATTGCGTAAATTTTCCAACAAATGACTGCGTTCTATACCGTTTTTGATATTTATAATTAAATCATTATTATCCCAAGGTTTTTCAATGTATTTGTACAAACCAACTTCGTTTATAGCCTTAATAGCATTTTCTTTATCTGCATATCCTGTTAATAGAATCATACTTGTTTCTGGACAATACTTTTTCGCTTCAGTTAAAAATTCCAACCCGTTCATCTCAGGCATAATAAAGTCAGAAACAATCAAATCGGGTTTGTTAGCTTTTACAAAGTCAACAGCTTCTTTTGGATTGTTGAAAGCACTTACATCAGAAAATCCCTCTACTTTCAATAACATTTTGAAAGCGGAGGTAACAATTTTTTCATCATCAACAATTACAATTTTACCTTGAATCTTATTATCCATATAAACATATTAAAATATTTTTATCTTTTCGACAAATTCATTACAAAATCGCAATAATATGTTATAATAAAAGAAAAAAGAGGGGACATATTCTATGATGAAAAGAAATATTGCATTCACGTTGGCCGAAGTTATGATTACAATGGGTATTATCGGAGTTGTAGCAGCTCTCACAATTCCATCACTTGTAAACACTTATCAAAAAAAAGTTTACGAAGCTTCCGTTAAAAAATTTCATAGTGAGCTGGAGCAAGGTTTTACGAGATATTTAGCAGATCATAATACCACAAAACTTTCATATACTCCATTTGTAAATAGCGACGGAGGTAAGGCAGAATTTTACAGGAACTACTTTAGGTTGGCAACAAGATGCGCAAGCCACAGCGAATGTTTTGGAGATCAATATGCAGACATAAACGGACAAGTTAAAACATTTGATGAAGCATCGGGTTGCACGGATACATTCATTTTAAAAAGCGGAGCTTCTATTTGTATAAATGCCGAAAACGGATGGTATCAAACATACACAGATTCTGACGGAAAAACACATGGAAACAGTTTTATATATTTTGATACAAACGGTAAAAATCCGCCAAACGTAACAGGTCGTGATTTCTTCTTAGCCTATATTTTTGATGACGGAACTGTCGACGAAAATGCTGCAACTCCGGAATGTAAGAAAAGTCCTTCCGTACAAAACTGTAGAGGATATGCCTCGCTTAAAGCAGCCAGAGTTACAGGGAATTGTCCCGGCAGTGTTTGGCCAAGCGGATGTTTAGGAGCCTTATTAGATAATAATTGGACAATGGATTATTAAAAAAACGGGTTTAAACCCGTTTTTTTTTTTAATCTTTAATCCATTTCGCCCTCAAAAAGCCCATGCAGATTGCAAAAAGCTTTTGCAACAGGGTTACTCAACTCTTTTGTTATAATCATCTGAGCTTCTTGCCCAGGATGCAAGTATTTTAAGCACATGCTATCATCATGTTTATCAATAACTTCAATAAACATAATATAATGATCATCATTCATAGGATGTAAAACTTTGCCTACTTTTACAAGCGTATTTTCGCCTTCTTTTGTAAAAACAGGAATATGTTTTTCATATATAGATTCTTCAACATTATTTGTAGGAACAAGTTCCATCTTTTCCCCACAACATACAAGTTCTCCACCACCATCTAAAATGACTTGAACAAGATTCCCACATAAATTACATCTATATAATTCTAATTTTTTAGTCATAATGAACTCCTTTCTGAATTATTTTTTTACAAAGGTCTGTTTTTATACATCAGACAGACAAGCTAATTTTTTGGGCAATTTTGGTAACAAAATTGTTACAATAAGGTACAAAAATACAGATTATGAGTTTTAATATAGGTATGAGGGTCAATAAAATTTCTTTTAGTGTGAACAGTTGCAACAACTGTAATATTCCTGAACACAAAAATCGGGAATACTTCTACATGCCGACAGAACAAATGAACAATGCAGACATATATAACAAATACGCGTTCATTTTACCGATTGCGGCAATTACTGCATTATGCATTACATTTATAAATATTGTAAAAGGTAAATAATTTTCGATTTTTATGATACAATATATCTAGCCGTACTCCACGGGGAATTGCAATCTCTCGACCCGAAGTTTAGGCGGGGTGCAGAGCCTGTTGTGAGGGTTTTGAAGGTAGACCGGACTTTATAAGTTTTGTTGACGTTTAAAACTATGGTGGCGTGAAATATCGAACCGTGTCAGGATAGAAATATAGCAGCACTAAGATAACCTTTGCGGGTATCATATTTTTAAAAAGAGAAACTTATATTGAAAAGAATATTTTCTTAATTCGATAGACAGTGGTACGGCTTTTTTATTTTATTAATTGTTCACTTAACAATTTTGACATGCCCGTCATCTTGTTGTCTAATAGGTATAAGACTATAATTAGGGATTATTAATGTATATAAAACAACTGGAAATAGACAATTTTAAATCACTGGCAAATAAAACCGATATTCCCTTGATGCAAGGGTTTACTACTGTGTCAGGTCCGAACGGTTCCGGCAAAAGTAACATTATAGATAGTATTCTTTTTGCACTTGGCCTTGCTTCTGCAAGTGAGCTACGTGCGGAAAATCTTTCTCAGTTTATCTCTACATACACGAAGAGAAATGAAGCCGTTGTTAAAGTTATCTTCGGAATGGATGAAGGGGATGATTTGTCTATTGCAAGACGAATAAGGAAAAACTCTCAAGGTTATGCCAGCACATTTTATGTAAATGATAGTCCGACAACACTTTCTAATGTTCATGCCCTGCTTGAAAAATATCATGTGACACCAAACAGCTACAACGTTATTATGCAGGGTGACGTAACATGGATTACAGATTGTACTCCAAAGAACAGAAGAAAAATAATTGATGAAATTGCAGGAGTTGCAGACTTTGACAGACGTGTCGAACAAGCGACCAATGAATTAGATACAGTTGAAGCCAGAGTTGAGCGTTCCACTCTTATTTTAGGAGAAGTTGAAACTCGTCTTGAACAATTGAAAGATGAACGAGAAGTTGCACTAAAATATCAAAAATTACGCGATGAAAAAACAGGACTTGAAGGTCAAGTTAACACCGTAAGATTTTTTGATATAAAACGCAATCTAGAACTTGCGCATGAAAATATTCTTTCTGCAGTTAAAAAGAAAAAAGAAGAAGAAGTTAAATCAAAAGACTTGGATGAAAGATTAACGCTAATCAGAAAAAAATATGAAGAAATTTCAACTGAAGTTAAGGCTAAAGGCGAATCAGAACAAATTGAATTGAAGAAAAAAGAAGAAGTTCTCAAAGGAGAAAGAGAACGCTCTAATTTAGCGATTAATTATGCTGACAAACAAATCCAAGACGGACTAAAAACAATAGAAAATTCAAAAAACGGTATTGAAAAGTTTAAAAATAATATTGAAAACTTCAAACTCAAAATCACTATGAAAAATGATGAAATCAAGGTGATTGAAGGCAATATAAAAAACAAAGAAGCTGAACTCAAAAAAATCATTGAAGATATGACGGGATTAAATGCCTCTGCAGATAAATATATTGAAAAACGCAACAATCTTAGAAAAGAACTTGAAAACTTGAAAGACAAAGAAAACGAGCTTATAAAAGAACGTTTGCCATTGGAAAGTGATTTAAAAAATCTTCAAAATGAAATTGAACAAGCTAAAGAAAAAGTTGAAAGCCTTACTAAATTAAAAGAAAATTATAATTCCGACTACGACTTAAAAAAGACTCTTGTCGAAAAGCTGGAAAAAGAGCTTGAGGATTTCAAACTCATTCAACAAAATACAATGCACGACAAAGACACAACGGAAGCCGAAATTAACGATTTATCTTACAATGTCAATATGGCTTATCGAAAAATTTCTACTATGGAAGCTCAAAAAGCTGCCTATGAAGCCACTAATTTTGGTAGAGCCATTGATACAATTATGAGTGCAAACTTGAATGGCGTACACGCCCCGCTTGCACAATTGGGAAAAGTCGATAAGGAATATTCAACTGCTATGGAAGTTGCCTTTGGCGGAAGAATGGCTCACGTTGTAGTTGATGATGAACATGTAGCCTCTGTTGCTATTGAAATGTTACGTTCAAATCATGCCGGCAGAGCAACCTTCATCCCGCTAAACAAAATCAAAAGAGCACCTTCCAGATTGTCTTTACCGAAAGATAAAGGTGTAATTGACTATGCTATCAACCTCGTAGATTTTGAAGATGAATATATAGATGCATTTTATTATGCGGTAGGTGAAACTCTTGTTGTTGAAGATATGGAGTGTGCAAAAAAACTCATCGGCAAATACAGAATGGTTACACTTCAAGGTGATTTATTTGAAAAATCAGGTTCAATTACAGGTGGTTCGACCCCTCATAGAACAGGGTTAAGTTTTAGCCAAAATGATGATGAAGAACTTGATAAATTTAAAGCAAGATTGAAAGAAATGGAAGCAAGCCTTGCAGCATTGAATACAAAGAAATCTGAACTTGATGCCAAATTAGAAAAAATCCGTTCAAATTATTCAGATTCAATGACAGAATTTTCAAAAGCAAAAATAGAATTGAGCGGTATGACTCAAAATTATCAGGCAAGTGAAAACATTTTGAAGGAAAAAACTCAATTTATAAAAGATTCTGAACCTAAAATAGAAGAAATTAACAAAAAATTGGACAAAATTGAAACCAAAAATGTTGAATTATTTGATAAGATGACAAAAACTCAAGAAGATATTGAAGAAGTCGAAAAGCTTATCAATGACAAAGACTTGAAAGATTTGAAAGAAAAAACAGCCGGCGTTGAAAACGAAATAAAACGTTTACAACAAAATCTAATGAAAGCCAATAATGAAGTTGAAGATTTGAACAGACAAATATCCTTTAATGAAACATTGATTCAATCTAAAACCGATGAAATTTCAAACATTGAAAATAATAATGTAAAATTTGAAACTGATAAAGTTCGCTACAAAAAGAATATTGAAGAAACTGATACAAAAATAGAAACTTTAAAAGAGCAAATCGAAGTTATTGAAGAAAAATTGGGTAAACTTTTAAAAGAACGAGATGAAATCCAAACCGAATTGAATAACATTGAAACTCAAAAGCATATAAAAGCCGCAGATATTGAACGTATAGAAGAACAAATTGAATCTTTCAAAACAAGACGTAAAGAACTTGAACCTCAACTTGATACTGCAAGAAAAGACTTGGAAGACACAGGTGTTGACGTTGACAAACTTGAACCTGTCAATATTTCTATTGATGAAATAAATTCAAAAATTCAGAGATTAGAAAAAAGAATGGCAGAACTGGGTGATGTTAATATGAGAGCCATTCAGGCTTATGATGAAGTTGCAACACGTCAAAATGAATTAAAAGTTCAAATTGAAACACTTTCAAAAGAACGAAAAGAAATCATTGAACGTATGCAAGGTTATGAAACAATGAAGAAAGAAGCTTTCTTAAAGACCTACAACAACATCAATATTAATTTCAAGGAAGTATTCCACCAATTATCAGAAGGTGAAGGGGAGTTGGATTTGGAATTCCCTGACGATCCTTTAGCCGGAGGAATGACAATCAAAGCTTCCATAAGAGATAAAAAGGCTCAAAGACTTGAAGGTTTGTCAGGCGGTGAAAAAACTATCACAGCATTATCATTTGTTTTTGCAATTCAACGATATATGCCGTCACCATTCTACGCATTGGATGAAGTTGATGCAAATTTAGATACTATGAATGTAGAATTAATTGCACAAATGATACAAAATCAAGCAAAAAATACGCAATTTATAGTAGTTAGTCACAGGAAACCTATGATAGAATCAGCTAATAGGACAATTGGTGTAACTCAAAAAGAAAAAGGTATAACTAAGGTAACAGGAGTAAAATTAAGAGATTAGTATGGCAAGTGAAGTAGCAATGTTGAATATGAATATGGATTTACCTGAGATATCATCATCAGATGAAGGCATCGGAATACTTGTCGATATGGCAAAAAACGGAAAGATTGATCCGTGGAACATAGATATCGTTGATGTTACCGACAAATATCTATCTCACATGTGTAAATTAAAGGCTCAAAATCTCAGAGTTACAGGCAGAACATTTTTATTTGCATCTGTTCTTTTAAGATTGAAATCTAACATTTTAGACGGACTTGATATCCTCAATTTTGGAGAGCAACAAGAAGATGACGTTCAATATGATGATGACGGATTTATCGCAGAATACGGTGAAGATGATTACGTTCAAACTAACAACGTTGTTTCAATCGATGATGTATTACAAAGAAGAACCAGCGTAAAATTAAATCACAACCGCGTAGTTACATTGAAAGATTTGATTAGACAATTACAATTCTATGAGAAATTAGAAAAGAAACAATCGCTAAAACAAGCTCATGAAAGAGCAAAACGTAGAGTTCAATCTTATGCAAGATTAACTCCTGATGATATTGTAAATCTTGCCCACGATGAATATATAGAAAAAAATGTGCTTGTATTACGTGAAAATCTTGAACAAATTTTTGCAAAACAAGATAAAATAGAATTAAATGAACTTACACTATTAGGAATGGATAAAATCAGTGCATATTTGGCATTATTGTTTTTGACAGTTGATAGTGACTACGATTTAAAACAAGAAAAGTTTTATTCTGATCTTTACGTAGTAAGAGAAACAGAGCCATCTAATGTAATAGATGCTGATGTTAACGAAATGATTGACAATGCTATAAAAGAAGGAAGTAAGAAAGCTGATGTCAGATATTAATAAGTTAAAATCAAGAGTTGAAGCAGTATTGTTCATAACCGCGCGCGCAATGTCACCTGATGAAATTGCCAACATTTTAGGTGAAGAAAAAGATATTGTAGAAGAAGCTTTACTTGAACTTATTATGGATTATTCTGCTCGTGAAGGGGCTTTGGAAATTGATGATGAAAGCGGGTACATAATTCAGGTAAAAGAAGAACATACCGACCTGGTTGAATTATTATGTCCTGTTGATTTAAAGCCTGCAGTATTAAGAACTCTTTCCGTTATTGCATTAAAAGAACCTATTAGGCAAACTGAACTTAAAGAATTAAGAGGCTCAACAGCATACGAACATATACAAGAACTCGTTGAAAAAGGTTTGATATCAAAAACAAGAGACAAGAATGGCAGAAGTTTTAATTTAAAAACCACTCCTAAATTTGCAGAATATTTTAAATTAAAAGGTGATACTAAAAATTTGGCAAAAATCCTTGATTTGGACAAAGGCGTAAAAGATGAACTCAAAGACTAGAGATAGAATTATAATAATTCTAATATGCGTTTCAGCTATAATTTTTGGAATAGTTGTAAAAATCTTGCCATCCTATTATTTTAATCTCGGAAAAACACAACTTGATAAACAGAATTACGTTGAAGCTTATAATAATCTAAAAAAAGCATATTCATTTGATCACACAAACAAAGATATCCGATACTATTACGTTGAAAGTCTATCTCATCTTGTTCCGTCCATAATGATACAAAAAGAACTTTTTGAGATTTCAGACAGCAAAGAACATGATAGCGCACAAAATTTGGCCTCTATCAAAATTGGCGAACTGAGAGCAAAATTAACTGCGATGGTAACTGATAATTATATTGAACAAGTTTCAAATGAAAATGGAATTATCAGATGGGATAAATCGGCATTCCCTTTAAAAGTTTTTATACAAATTGCAGACTCAAATGTTCCTGATTACTATAAAGTTGAAATATTGAGAGCTCTCAATCAATGGCACACTATAACAGGATTTTTATCTTTTGCACTAGTTGACAATCAAGATGCAGCAAATATCTATATTAAAATTGCACCATTACCGGCAAATGTATGTAGTAATGGTGAATGTAAATATGTAGTCGGCGAAACATCTCCAACTATACAAAAAGGTATCCTAAAAAAAATGACCATAACACTTTACGATAAAGATGCACACGGTCAGTATTTTTCAGATAAAGAAATGTTCAACACAATTCTTCATGAAATGGGGCACGCTTTGGGGATAGAAGGTCACAGCTACAACTCAAATGACATTATGTATATGTCACAGAGCGGAGCTGAAGATATTTATGCACCATACAAAAGTTCATTCCAATACATTTCCTCTGCAGATTTGAATACAATTACACTTTTATACAATATGGTACCTGATATTACAAATATCGCAACAGACAAAATAAATGTTAAAGGTTTGATTTATCCGCCTATAATTTTAGGCAATTCGGAAACAAGAAACAGTAAAAAAATTCAAGAGGCTGAAAACTATATAAGAAAAGCTCCAAATATCCCAGGAGGTTATATTGATCTTGCAGGCGCATATGGAGAAGCCGGTAACGTTACACTCGCTCTAAAAACAATGGATAAAGCAATGACTGTAGCACAAAAAGATGACGATAAATTTATAATCAAATATAATTCAGCTGTGATTTGTGCTAATAACGGACAACTTTCAAAGGCTGAAACATTTGCACGCGAAGCTCAGAATATAAAAAATGAAAGCGATGTTCAAGAATTACTTGCTAATATTCAAAAACAAAAAAATAAAAAATAACTGACAAATTTTATTTTTATGTGATTTAATATTTTTATAAATTAAGGAGTAATATTTTATGCAAGTAAACGCAATTGATAATCGTCAGACTTTTACGAGTATAATCCCAATCAAAGTTTATATTAACGGCAAACAATCCGTTGATCCAAAACACATTCAAAAGGCAACAAAACAATTTATAAACAAAGTATTTACAGATTCTATAAATCAGAATATGACACCATTAACCAAACATTTGGCTCAATGCGATCCGGATTTCAATCCTAATGAAATTGCATATGCTAATATGTATTCAAAGAAAAGATGTATTCCGTCTGATTTTATAAGAACAATAATAACTGATGGCAAAATATATCTGGCAACAGGTAAAACGGCTGATAGACTTGAAAAAGTAGGGCATAATATAGGCAGAAGTCGTAGAATGGCAAAAGATATGTACGTAAAACCTGAAGATACCTACGAATTTAGTAATGCGCAAGATACATATGGTGCTGAACTAAAAGATATTATCAATAATACAAGGTTGAGACTTACCGAAGGATACAACCAATATAAAAACCGTATAGGAAAACAAATATGTTTAAGTTTGAACATGCTATCTAACAATGCAACAAAACCAAGCAAATTAAAGTTTAACTTAAATAATGTAACTTATTCATATGTTCCAATGTCAAACTGAACTTAACATATAATTACAAAATATTTAAAGATAGCTATGTTTTGTGTATATTTATAATTGTTTGATACAAATCGGAGAGATAACACATATGTATAACGTAGCAATAATTGGCGCAGGCCCTGCAGGTATATTTGCCGCACTTGAAATTACTAAACTAAAACCTGATTGGAAAATAATCTTAGTTGAAAAAGGCGACAGAATAGAAGAAAGAAAATGCTTGCTACGTGAAGGTTATGCAAAATGTCCTACTTGTAAAAAATGCGGACTTCTCTGCGGTTGGGGCGGAGCCGGAGCTTTTTCTGACGGAAAATTAACATTAACTCCTGAAGTTGGTGGGCACCTATCTGAATACATGCCAAGGAAAGAAGTTGAAGAACTTATTGATTATGCTGATAAATATTATTTACAATATGGCGCAACTGAAGAAGTTTTCGGAACCGATAAAAAAGTTTTTGATGAAATAGAAAGAGCTGCGGCACTGGCAGAATTAAAATTGATTTATTCTCCGGTAAGACACCTTGGAACAGAAAGAAGTCTTGATGTTTTAAAAAGCATGCAAGATTATCTGGACAAAAAAATAACAATCGTAAATGATGTTACGGCAGAGAGCCTAATTGTTGAATGTGAACAAGTAAAAGGCATCAAACTCAACAATGGACAAACAATTTCAGCCGAATACACAATTATTGCACCAGGTAGAGAAGGCGCCGATTGGTTAACAGGAGAATTTGCAAAAAATAGAATAGGAATGGTTAACAATGCCGTAGATGTCGGCGTTAGAGTTGAACTTCCTGCACCTGTTTTTGAACCTTTAACTTCTAAATTGTATGAATCAAAATTGATTTATCATGCTCCAACATTTGGGGATGAAGTAAGAACATTCTGTATGAATCCGAACGGCGAAGTTGTTCAAGAAAATTACAACGGAATTGCAACTGTAAACGGTCATAGTTACGCCGAAAAAACAACGAAAAATACAAATTTCGCCCTATTAGTAAGCGAGAAATTTACAGAACCGTTTAAAGAACCTATCAAATACGGACAACATATTGCAAGTCTTGCAAATATGCTTGGTGGAGGTATATTGGTTCAACGTTTCGGTGATTTATTGGATGGACGTCGTTCAACACCTGACAGAATTAAAGCCAGCATAATAAATCCGACATTAACCTGTGCAACTCCAGGAGATTTGAGTTTGGTTATACCTTATCGTCAAATGACAAGTATTATTGAAATGTTACAAGCTTTGGACAAACTTTGTCCGGGAACTGCTTCCAGATACACATTATTATACGGTATTGAAGTTAAATTTTATTCGGCAAGAGTAAAATTGACAAATGAATTTGAAACAGAAGGCGTTAAGAATTTGTTTGCAATCGGGGATGGCGCAGGGATAACAAGAGGCTTAATACAAGCTTCAGCATCAGGTATCCACGTAGCTCGTACAATTTGCGCTAGATAACTTCTGGTGGTATAATTCTGTTATGAAAAATGGAAAAGTAAGTTTAACCGCACAAAACAGACTTATAATTTCTGGGTTGGTACTAAGCACAATCTTGATAATTTGTATTGCCATTTTTGCAATATTTAACATTCAAAACAAACTTAATGAAGGTTATCAAAGCTTTGGTAGAGTTATATCAAAAGCACTTGCTGTTGAATACAGTGAATTATCACTAAAAATGCCGACAGAAAACGCTTTAAACACGGTAGAAACACACGCCGATACTATTTTAAAGGGGCATAGTGACATCCTCTACATAAAAATAAACGACCAAAACGGGAAACAAATATATTTACAACAGAGCAAACTTAACAAACCAAGTCCGAGCAGAAATATTACAGTAACATCTCAAATTCTGAATTCAAAAGGGTCTCAAGGATTTGGTACGGTAACAGTAGCATTTTCAGGAAAAGTTGTAGATGCAATATCTGCAACAACAAGAGCCTCCTTAATTTTTGTATTTTTAATTGCTTGGGTTGTTTTTGCCTTTGTAGTTTTGATAAATACATACCTGATTACACGTGAATTAAGAATTCTAAAGGAAGGTGTAAGTAAAATATCTTCCGGCGAATTTGGCTATACAATTGAAGGTAAAGATGTTTCTCAAGAAGTTGAACAGCTATTCAATTCATTTAATAATATGTCCCACAGATTACACATCTACGAAGAACAAAACATCGAACAATTAACGCTGGAAAGAAACAAATTGGAAGCAATTTTGATGAGTATCGCAAACGGAGTTGTTGTATGTGATAATAATGACAATGTAGTTTTGGTCAATCACCATGCAGAAAGCCTATTAGAAACATCAGAACACGCATTACTCAATATAAAAATTCAGACTTATACCGATACTTCTGGCAATTTCTGCTTTAAGGATAAAATCGAACAATTTAAAAACGCACCATTAGATGATATAACAAACAGCCCAATTGAATTTAATATAAAAATCGACGAAAAAACAATAAAAGCTGTTATTTCACCAATGTTTACCAAAAATAAGGATTATGTCGGCTATATCATCGTACTTATTGATATGACAAAAGAAGCCGAAATGGATTTGATGAGAGCAAACTTTATTTCGAACGTATCACACGAACTTAGAACTCCTGTAACCGTTTTAAGATCTTATATAGATACGCTCTACACTATGGGCGATGAATTTGATTACGAAACTCAAAAAGAATTTATCGGAACAATCAATCGGGAAATCATACGTTTAAATACAATGGTTAATGATATTCTTGATTTCTCAAGGTTGGAATCCGGTGTAAAGGTTGAAAAAGAAGAAAACAATATAGTAGAACTTGTTGAAACATGTGTAAACAGTGTCAATGTTCTGTTGAGTGAACACAAAATTAATCTTACTATCCACAAAGAAGATAACATCCCATTATTAATGTTTAACTACAACAGTATTGAAAGAGCTTTTACGAATCTGGTTTCTAATGCAATAAAATATTCTCCAGATAATTCTAATATAAATGTATTCATTAAAAATTTAAAAGACAGAAATGAAGTTGAAATTTCGGTAAAAGATGAAGGTTGCGGGATAGCACCTGAATATCAAAAGAAAGTTTTCGACAGATTTTTCAGAGTAGAAAATAATGCACACACTATAAAAGGTACAGGTTTGGGACTTAACCTTGTAAAAACAACAATAGAAAGATACCATCAAGGGGAAGTTTTTGTTGATTCAGAAGTTGGCAAAGGTTCAACTTTTGGATTCCGTCTGCCTTACATTCAAGGATAAGCTGATGCCAAATGAAAACTTCCAAAATGAAAACTTTCTAAATATTTTTGGCAAAATATGCTTTATTTTAATGATTTTACTTATTTTAAAATCAATGTTTCAAGATATAATATTCAGGATACAATACAGTTTTCCATCAATCAGTACTACAACATCAAACCCAATTGATACAAGCAAAGACCCCTTGCAACAAAATCTTATTCAACGTCAAATTATAAAATATCAGGGGGACAAAGATGCGTATGGACTTGAAACTTTTGCCACATATTCTATATCAGGAATGGTTGTTGCCAAAAATACAAATTTTTGGTTTCGTGACATAGATAAAAGTCTTTTCGATGATGTAGCGCTTATGGATGTAGGACTTGCTTGGGGTGATTGGGCAAATGAAAATACTATTAAAAAAAATGCGAAGTTCAAATCATCAAAAACACTCGGTAGCGCAAGGATGTTAGAAACATCAGCACTCCCTTCACATACTATTGCCTTTGATTACATGAGAGAACACAGCTCTCATACACACCTTATTCCCAAGGATATAAATGTAATGTCAGCCCTTTTGACATTGCATAAATACGAAAACGTAAAACTTGACGGATATTTGGTAGATGTATTGTTGCCAAAAGGTTATACAGCATACACAAGTGACACAAGGGATGATACAGATCCCACTTCTCGTGGCATACAGATATTAATGGATGAAAACAGCGCCGGTGGCGGAGGTTCCTGTGAAATCATGTATGTAACTCAAGTACAGATAGGAAATAACATTTACAGGTAACAAAAAATTTTTTGTTCATGTGTTCAAATATACAGAATAGGAATAAAACATAATGAACACAAATTATAATGTAACAAGCCCAAACTTTGGAATGGCATTACATATGAATGAACGCAGGATAGCAAGAGTCTTAGGCGGAAATGCCGGTTACAACGCTCGCGCAGCAAGAGCAGAGCTTGAGAAACTAGCTACAGATTGTGATATCTTTGTTTATCCAGTAAATGAATATATCAAATGGACTAACGCCTGCAGAATTGAATGTGCAGTTGCTGACAAAGCTAAAAACGCATTCCAAGCCTTTTTTAAGCCAAGGACAATTCTTCATACGTATGTATATGGAATGAGACCGGGATATTCTATAAAAGATGAATTAATTAAATCGGTAGAAGCAGCAAAACAATATCACTTTAAAAATAAATAAGTCTATAAAATCCAACTCATTTATTCAAAAAGACCGTTTATTTTATCCACAATTTCTTCAGGATCAATTTCATTTGTAATCTTGTTGATATCTTGTGCAGTCTGATATAATTTTGCAGCTTCAATTTTGTCACCTGTAATCGTAATTGAACGAGCAAGGTTAAAATATGCCAACGCATAATTCGGATTACATTCTATAGACTTTTTGAACAAATCTATAGCAGGCTTTACTCTACCCAAATCATCAAGATAAATTACGCCTAAATTGTTATATGCGATATCATAATCAGGATTATATTCAATAGCTAAATTATATTCTTTTATAGCTTCATCAAGATCACCTTTGCCCCAATACAAAAAGCCTAAGTTACAATGTATCTGT
>JALCDS010000007.1 GCA_022641775.1 Clostridiaceae bacterium | reverse complement strand
AAAGCTTTGGGTCAAGATTATGCAGAAGATCAAAAAATGCTTGATATCGTTGAAAACTTGTCAGAATCAAACCCTATGATGGGCTTACGTGGTTGCCGTTTAGGTTTGACTTATCCTGAAATCAACGAAATGCAAGTTAGAGCAATCTTCTCTGCAGCATGTGATTTGAAAAAAGAAGGCGTTAACGTAAAACCTTACGTTATGATTCCTCTAATCGGTCACGTAAATGAACTTAAGGTTGCTAAAGAAGGTCTTGTTCGTGTAGCTGATGAAGTTATGGCTGAAAAGGGTATTAAAGTTGAGTACAAATTCGGTACTATGATTGAAATCCCTCGTGCAGCTTTGACAGCTTCTGAAATTGCACCATATGCAGAATTCTTCTCTTATGGTACAAACGACTTGACTCAAATGACATTTGGTTATTCAAGAGATGATGCTGAAGGCAAATTCTTGAAAAACTATGTTGAACAAAAAATCTTGCCTGTTAACCCATTCATTACATTGGATGAAAAGGGTGTTGGCAGATTGATTGATATGTCAATTAATGAAGGTAAAAAAGCTAACCCTTCACTAATCGGTGGTATTTGTGGTGAACATGGTGGAGACCCTGATTCAGTTAAATTTGCTTGCAAAATTGGCTTGAATTATGTTTCTTGTTCTCCTTACAGAGTACCTCAAGCAAGACTTGCTGCAGCTCAAGCAGTTGTAGAAGCTAAAGCTTTGGTTAACTGTTAGTAATACTTAACTAAATAAAAATACCGGATATGATTTTTCATATCCGGTATTTTTTTATTTTATAGATTTTTAAATATATTTTGAAAGATTTTCACCACTGCTTTTTAAAAGTGCCAATCCAAAATTTATTGCGGTTTTTTTACTTGCAACAAGTTTTTTAATTGTTGCTGTTGTACCATTTTTGCCATATTCTTTTCGGATTTGATTTATGTTGTCTGTCATTAATCTGGCATATCTTACATAACATTCAGGATTGTCTTGCTTTATGAGTTTCATAAAAGAGATGAATTTGTCACTCATATTGAAAACTGTAGAACGAGTAACATAACCTTTTGTGCTGTAGTCTTTGATTAGTGCATTTTTAGCTGCAGCAGAAAGCTTTTTTGCCATTCTAGTATTTTGTTGTGGGGTTGCGTAATTAATATTTATCATAAAAAATTCCTTTTTCTCTATATAAAAATAAAGATAAAATTTTTTGCTAATAAATTTATTAATTTAAAATTTTGTTAAGCCCTCCAGATTTATATAAAGCTTCCAAATCTGTAAAGCCCCCTACGTATGTTCCGTTTATTATGATTTGCGGAATAGTTTCTACAGATAAGTTAAATCTTTCTTTTAACATTTTTTGCATTTTTTCAAAGTCATTATCAACATTATGTTCTTCATATTCAAGGTTTAAAAGTTGCAATAGTTTTTTTGCCTTTATACAGTATGGGCAAGTTGCAGATGTATATATTTCTATTTTATTCATATTATTTTCTCCTATAAGTTGTAGTTGATGTATTATATAGGATTTTTGCGCCTTCGTCAATAGGGCGTTTTTCTTATTAATTTTTCTTAAGATTAGCGTGTAAATCTATTCACAAAAAGTTTTATATGGGGTATTATAGAAGTATGAGTAGTGTTGAAAAATTATATCCGGATGTCCCTCCAACAAAGCTAAGGGGCAAAGACGAGGAGTTTAAACCGGCAAAAACAAGCAAATTCTGGCTTTGGGTCGCAAGTAACTTTTTCTATAATATGTTACAAAACAGATTTTTTGCATTCAGATATACTGGGGAAGAGAATGTTTTAGATGCAGATAAGGGTACTCCGACCATTTTATTTTCACCTCACTGTAATTGGTGGGATGGGATTGTTATGTATAATATAACACATAGAATTTTTCATAAAGAAATTCGTTTAATGGTAGAAGAATTAAATAGGTTTCCATTATTGCGAAGAGGTGGAGCTTATTCTGTAAACAAAAAATCGCCACAAACGGCAATGAAGGCATTGCAATATTCAGTAGATGTTGTTGGGGATTTGAGAAATATGTTATGTATTTTTCCTCAAGGAATTATCAGACCTCCATTTTTTAGACCATTCAAATTTCAGACAGGTTTAGCTTATATTGCAGAAAAAGCCTGTGCTCGTTATGGTAAAATTAATCTTGTTCCGGTTGCAGTTGATTACTGTTTTTTGAGAGATAACAGACCGGAAGTTATAGCTCAGTTTGGTAAAAGAATTGAACTTACGGATTCCAAGGTTAATAGAAAAGAGTTTACACATATTTTGGAAAATGCGTTGACAGAAGTTTCTGATGAACAACTTGAAACAATAAGACATGGTGAGTTGGATAATCATAAATTTGTATTTAAACAACAATTGAAGTGGTATAGAAAGATTGAACAAACTTTAAAACAAATAGATTTGCCACCTGTTGCAGATGTGTAAAACTAGCATTTAGTCTAATGATTTAAAAAAATACTCTCGTATAATTTTATATGGGAGTATTTTTATGAAGAAATTTTTTATTATTTGTTTGATATTATTTAGCACAAATATTTGTTTTGCGCTTGATTCAAGTCAAAACCAGACAATAAATGATAAATTAAATCCGGATTATTTAAAAAAGATGTTAAAACCGGATGCATTCCAACAACCTTCAACAAAACAATTCGGACATAGTACCATTAATACAGAACCCTTTGGAATGCAAAATGGTGCAACACCATCTTATAACTCAAATTGTCAATTTGGTGTTTGTTTCCCTGGTGGCGAAACTGTGAGCCCACCTTAAGTTTAATTGATTGTATAAACCTTTTTATAATACAAAAATACACCTAAAATTGAAAGAATTATGTTAGGTGCCCATGCGGCAAGTGCAGGTGCTATTGTTCCTGCATCCCCAAATGAGATTGAAAGTGCCCTTATAAGGTAGTATGCAAAAATTATCAAAATACTGAACAAGAAACCTCTATTGTAGCGGACTCTTGGCGGTGTAATTGCTAACGGAACACCGAGTAATACAAAGACAATTGTTGTAATCGGTAGCGCTATTTTATCAAATAATTCTACTGCCATATCATTTCTTTGATCTTTTGGTACTAAATTATGTTTTAAATGATAATATAATTTTTTAAAGTTCATTTCTTTTGCAAGGTTTTTTTGCAATTCTTTTGTCATATCAATCCCAAATTTGACTTGTGATTGATCAAATAGAGTTGTATTCAAAATTTTGCCGGTATCACTGATTGTGTAAATTGAACCTTTGTCAAAATTCCATCCTGCAGGGGTAGTTTTACCTTCTTCAGCTTGTAAAATTTGTATTGCTCCGGGTTTTGAAGAATCCAAAACTGTTATGTTATACAAGGTTTTGTTTTGACAGTATCCGACATAAAATAATCTTTTCAATCCTTCATTTTCGTTAAGTTCTTTAAATACAAAATTTTGTTTTCCGTTAGGAATATTCTTTTGTCCAAGAGCCCATAATGCTAAGTCTTTTGACTGTCTTGTCATAACAGGAACAACGCTTTCATTTATAAAAAAGCTGAACATAGACATTGCAATTGCAAATATAAAAATAGGTTTTGCAATACGATTCAATCCTATTCCGCAAGATCTCATTACTGTTATTTCTGATAACAAACTCAATCTGTTAAGAGTCATAACTGTTGCCAATAAAACTCCCATCGGAATTGTCATAACAATAACGCCCGGAAGATTTAATATAATCATCATAAATGCGACATTAAATGGAATACCGTATAACGAAATCTGTTTGATAAGTGTGATAAATGTATCAGATGCAAAAATAATTGACGTAAAGACTGCAACACCCATAATAAACATTTCTATAACTTGTCTTAAAATGTATTTATCGAGTAATTTTACAGTATTCTCTTTTTCGTCAATTATTTCTGTCATATATAAATTTTAACTTAAAAATATTCTAAATAAAAGTATTTTTAAATTCTGTTGTGCCAAACTCCGCCTGTTCTGTCAACGAATGCATCATAGCAAGACCAAATTCTGAAAATACCTGTAAGTCCAAGTACTGCGTGAGTAACGTTTTTGTCAACAGGGTTATCCAGCATTAATTGTCCAAGTCCCGGCCATACGATTAGAGATACAGCAGCAGCTCCAACAGATTTGCCTGAAACTTTTCCGGGATGACCTTCTGTTCCACCGGCAAAAGCAGGTGTTGTAGCCATCATCATTCCCATTAAAATTGTCATTAATAATATCTTTTTCATATAAAAAGCTCCTTTCCTATTATATTTTTACTAAATCTATAACTTCGCGGCGTTTTACCTTTAGAGTTGTAGTTTTTGGTAATGCTTCTTTTCTTACAACTATAGAGATAGGTCGTTTATATGGTGTCAAATGTTGACACAAATTTTTAATGTCAGTTTTTACTAAGTTGTCTAATGTTTCAAGGTCATATTCATTATAGTATTCTTCTTTTGGAACAACTACAGCAACAATTTCTTCTGTACCATCTTTTGCTCCGAAAGTTCTGGAATATCCGAAAACACAGACTTCACGCAAGTATTTACTTTTTTCGATTACATTTTCAACTTCTTCAGGGAATACTTTTTTACCACCTGATAGAACTATCATATTTTTAATTCTGCCGGTTATATGCAAGTGTCCGTGCATATTGATTTCAGCTATATCACCTGTGTGTAACCAACCATCTTCATCAACAGTTTGAGCGGTTAATTCAGGTTGATTATGATATCCCTTCATAACTGAAGGTCCTCTCAATAACAATTCTTTTGAATCAGGATCAATTTTGTATTCAAAGTGTGGAAGTGGTTTCCCAACTGATGCTAAATCATGACGTCTGTCCCAATTTACGGAAACAACCGGACTTGTCTCTGACAATCCGTAGCCTTGCATAACTTTGATGCCGATTCTTTCAAAAAATCTTGCAACATCAATATCCATTGGGGCTCCCCCTGAAATACAACCTGAGAAATGGCCACCGAATTTATCATGAATTGGTTTGAACATAAACTTTTTTAATCCATAGTTTGGAACGAATTTTGCTGCATGATAAAGAAATTTAAACATTAATCTTGTTGCTACCGGTGCATCGTGTAAATTCTTTTCAATTGAACTTTTTAATAATTTTAAAAACGCAGGAACTACAATCATAAATTCAACACGTTTTTCTCTCATTATTCCCAAAATGTCTTTTGGTTTCAAACTTTGGGCATAAAAAACAGAAAATCCTGCATTCAAGAAGGTTGAAAATCCAACTGTCATTTCAAATAAATGATTCATTGGCAATATAGATAACACATTTACTTCCTGTTTTGGTAAAATTTTTGACAAAGCAAATCCCAAATCATCTAACTGTGCCATCATATTTGCAAAAGATATTTCAACACCTTTTGGTGCACCTGTTGTACCTGAAGTGTAAATAATCAAGGCAGTTGATTTTGAACTCCTATGACGCCATTTTGCTTCATAGTTGTCAGGAAGTTCGTACATATTTTCTATTCCTGAATTTTTGCTGTGTTCATCCATCAAAATAATATATTTTATTGAAGATATTTTCTTTTGAAGTTCAAGTGCTGTATCAAGATAATGCTGAGAAACAAATAATACAGTAGGTTCGCAATCCAAAAGTATTGATGTCAATTCATAAATTGTCAGTTTAATATCTAAAGGGACAGTTGTCATTCCGGAAATTACTGATGCAAATACGCAAGCTCCATATTCAGGTTTTGATTCTGATAAGATTGCTGCAATTTCACCTTTTTTAATACCGATATCGTTAATCAAATGACAAGCAACTTTTCTTGTCATAAGACCCAAGCCTTTATATGTATATTCTTTCCATCCGAAAGAGTTTTTAATTCCCAGTGCTACTCTTTCATCATAATTTTTTGTTTTATTTTCAAGCAATGAAAGAATATTATATTTAGTTCTTAATCCCATGAAACTTTCCTCTACCCCTTTATTTTCCATTAGTCGGTAGTAATATTTTATGATGAACAGGGAAAAAGGTCAAGTTTTATCACATTTTTGTGTTAATATTAAGAAAAAGTGATACATTTTATATACAAATAAGGAAATTATGAAAAAAGTTTTTATAGATACCCTCGGTTGTCAAATGAACAAGTCTGATACAGAAAGAATGCTTGGGATTTTATCTCATTTTGATTATGAAGAAACAAGAGAGGAAGAAGATGCAAATCTTTTGATTATTAATACATGTTCAATACGCCAATTGAGTGAAGACAAAGCTTTTAGCCAAATAGGTACTTGGGGCAGATGGAAGAAAAAAGGCAAAGATATAAAGATAGGGTTTTGTGGATGTGTTGCTCAACAAAAAGCTAATGAAGTTTTTAAACGTGCGCCTTATGTGGATTTTGTTTTGGGAACACACAATTTATACAAGCTTCCTGAAATTATCAAACGTGTTGAAAGTGGCGAAAAAGTTTGTGAATGTGCGGAAACAAATATTGCAAATGTTGATGAGAAAGATGAATTTGGAATTGTCAGAGTAAAATCTACCAATGCATGGATTCCTATAACAGAAGGTTGCAACAATTTCTGTACATATTGTATAGTGCCTTATACAAGAGGTCGGGAACGTTCTCATTCTCCTGAAATTATTATTGCAGAAGCTAAACGAGCTTTGGCAGATGGGTTTAAAGAGATTACTTTACTTGGGCAGAATGTTGATAGTTACGGCAAAGATTTTAAAGATAGAAATTATAGGCTTTCAAATTTACTTAGAGATTTGAATGCTTTAGACGGAAATTTTAGAATTCGTTTTGTAACTTCTTATCCTACAGACATTACCGATGAATTGATTGATACTGTAGTTGAACTTGACAAGGTTTGCGAATATTTTCATATACCTATGCAATCAGGTAATTCTGAAGTCTTGAAAAAAATGAATAGAAGGTATGACAGAGAAACTTATGCAAAAATTGTAGCTCACGTCAGAGATAGAGTACCTGATGTTACAATTACATCGGATTTTATTGCGGGATTTCCATCGGAAACAGAAGAACAATTTGAAGATACACTGTCTGCTATTGATGAATTTGAACTGGATTACAGTAATGTTGCAGCATATTCTCCTAGAGAAAAAACTGTTGCTGCACGCTGGGTTGATAAATATATTCCTGATGATGTAAAGGAAGAGCGTTTCCAACGTTTGAATAATAAAGTTAAAGAAAACTGTTTGAAATCAAATAAAAAATATCTAAATCGCACTATGGAAGTTTTGATTGAAAGTTTTTATGAACATAAGGGTGAGATGATAAATACCGGAAAAACAAGAAACAACAAGACTGTCCATATTGCATGTGATAAAAATATGGTCGGACAATTTGTAAATGTAAAGATTGCAAGTGTTAAAACTTGGTATTTAAAAGGTGAACTTGTATAGATTCTAGTATTCTTCAGGGGATGAAGAATCATCATCATCTTCAAGTGATGACAAATCTTTTGTGTAAGTTGCATCAAAATCTTCCGGCATGTTTTCAGGCTCCGGCCAGATTGTATCTTCATCATATCTGCATGCATTCATATTTAAAGTTGCTGTCAAATCTGAATTGCTCAAGTTTGATTCTGAAAATATGCAACCTGCCATATCACAATCTGTGAAATTGCAATAAGTCATTTCTGCGTAGCTACAATCAGCACCTGTTAATAAGCTGTTTGTAAAATCAGATTCCAAAACTTTTGCACGAGTAAAATCAACTGAAGTTAAATCTGTATTTGTAAAATTCACAAAAGAAAGATTGCAGTCTGCAAAAGAACTTGAATTCAAATCTGCGTCAGAAAAATCTATTTCATTCAGGACAATGCCGGAAAAATCGACTTCGGATAAATCAACTTCTTCTTGTTCCTGTTTCCACTCATTAAATTGTTCAGGGTGTTTTCTCAATAATTCGACTAATTCTTCTTTTGTATAATCAATCATTTTATTCTCCTTATGGTAAATCTATACTATTTTATTTTTTAAGGCTTTTAAGGCAGCTTGTAATCTGTCATCAACTTCTAATTTTTGCAGAATGTTTGCGACATGAGCTTTTGTTGTATTAATACTTATAACTAAAATTCTTGCTATTTCCATGTTGCTATAACCTTCAGTCATAAGTTTTAATATTTGAGATTCTCTTGCAGTTAAATCATAATCTTTTTTAGCTGAGTCGTTTGTTATATTTGGAGTATTTGTAGTCGCTTTCAAAACGATATGCGCAATACTCGGATCAAACCATGCAGCTCCGTCTGCAACAGATTGAACAACCTGACATAGTCTTTGCGGGTTTATTTCTTTGGAACAATAAGCATTTGCACCGGCTTTCAAGCTGTTTAAAACTTCTTTTTCATCGTTATGCGATGTTAATATAATGACTTTTACATCTTTGTTGGTCTGTTTAATTTTTTTAGTGGCATCAATTCCGTTCATATTTGGAAGCCCCAAATCCATTATTACTACATCAATTGCATTGTTGTTAAATATTTCAATAGCGGTTTCCGCAGAGTCTGCTTCATAAATAGTGCCGACAAAATCAACATTTTCAAATGTTGTTTTTAGTCCGAATCTTGTTAATTCGTGGTCTTCCACTATTAAGATGTTTATTTTCATTTCTATTCCTCTGGTTTCCAATTTGGATTTAGGGTTGCGCTCTTTTTGAAATAATAATCAGCATCACCTTTCAAACCTTGAGCTTTATAAACGAGTCCTTGATAATAATAATATCTAAAATCATTTTCGTCAATATAGTTTGCAACAGCTAAATATTTTTGAGCTTGTTGATAATGTTGTGAGGCTATCTCAACCCTTGCTAAATCAATCCATCCGTCCTTAAAATCTTTATTTACTGCAATAGATTTTTTTAAGTATGCCAGTTCTTTTGATTTATCGGTAAGTGCTACTTCATAATATGCCATATAACAGTTTGAATATGATTTTAAGATTTTTGTATAAATATCATTAGCTTTTTTATCTTCCCCTAGAGTTTTGTATGTTTGTGCAACTTTTACGGAAGAATCAGCGCAACTCTTTTCATTGTCAGCAGCTTTTTTGTAATATTTTAAAGCTGTTTTATAATCTTTATTCCTACAACTTAAATCTCCGAGGACATTTAGTGCAAGTATATTGTTACTGTTTAAACGGTAAGCTTTTTGAGCATTGTCTTGTGCTTTTTCAAATTCATTTATGTCAAAATATATTTTTGAGGCTAGAGCATAAACATCTTTGTTTACTTTTTTCTTTGTAACGGAGGAAGTTTGAAGAGTCCTTAAAGCTTTTGGATATTCTCCTTCATAATAATAATAGTATCCGAGATGATAATTTTTAATGTCTTCTTTTTTTGCTGTTTTATATAAAATATATTGTTCTAATGAATTGATTTTTTTTGAAAAATCTTTTGAATTCATTGGTTGTTTTTTAATATTTTCAACAATCTTTATTGCATCTTTAGATTTGCCGCTTTGTGCCAAAATTTCAGCTTTTAATTTTTGGTAATTTATGCTGTCCGGATTCATTGAAATTGCCATATTAATATATTCCAGCGCACTTTTCGGATTGCCAGATTTTGAATATCCTAGAGCAACAATATAATTTGCATAATCGGAGTTAGCCAAAAGCATTGTATTTTTAACAAGTTCAGCTGTGGCTTCGCGACTTTGATCATTGTATGTAATGTTTGAAAAAACTTCTGCCAAATATAATTCATCATCTTTTTTGAGTTGTTTTGTCGGGTAATAGAATCTTTGAATATCATCAACAAGAATATATGAGTAATCTTTGTCTGAAATTTTTGAAGATGCAACTGAAGCCAAATCAAAAAAGCCGATAGATGCCATTTTTTCGGCAACATTCATATACGCATAATCGCTTGGAGTCATAGTTTCAATCAGTATTTTGTAATCGTCATATGCCGCTTTCACGTTACTTTGAACAAATCTGTCAAAGGCAATATCATATTGACTTTTTAAATCATTTTTAGTTAGCGAAGCGTGTTTTGTTTCTATGTTTTCTAAAGAAGTATCTTGTGGAGTTAAAGTCGCGCCGTTGAAGTCTTCTGCAAACACTTGTAAAGTGCTTCCAGCGAAAATAATTATTGCAATTGTAAGCAGTAATTTTTTCATTTATTGCTCCTGATTATTTGTTCCTGCGTAGTAGCCGTTAAACATATCCAAAAGCTTTGTTTCTGCTTTTGTCGGCGAAGCTTTTTGTATGATATTATGAATATCTGTTAATGTATATTTTTTTAGATATTTTTTATCTTCAGGTTTGAAGATTTTTGGATTTTCAGTCAAAAACACACTTATTATTTTATCTAACGAAATACCCATAAAAATGTTCACTAAGTTTTTGTCAAAGTGAGTTCCGGAATCCTTTAGCATTATATTAATAACATTTCCGATAGGCATTTTATCACGGTAGTGTCTTTTTGAAGTTATAGCATCAAATACATCTGCAACAGCGAGAATTCTTCCGCCATAAGGGATTTTTTCACCTTTTAGGTGTCTGTAATAACCTGTACCATCATATTTTTCGTGATGAGAACATGCAATTTCAGTTATGATTTTGAAATCTTTTGAAGTGTGAATTTTATCCAATATATCATGCGTTATTTTTGCATGTTCTTGAATATGTTTGTATTCTTCATCCGTCAATTTACCATCTTTTTGTAATACGCTGTCTCGAATTCCTATCTTGCCTATATCATGCAAGGTTGCGGCTTTTTCAATAAGTTCTTTATCGTGTTGTTCCATTCCTAATTCATCAACGATTAGCATTGAATATAATTTTACACGACTTGAATGACCTGCTGTAATCTTATCTCTGGCATCAATTGAGGTTGCAAGTGTATCGATAAAGCTTTCAAATAAAACCTTTTGTTCTTTATAAAGCTTTTTCTGTTCTTCAAATAATTGAGCGTTTTCAATTGCTATGCTGGCACTTCCACCTATTGCTACGAGCAAATCTTCGTCACTTTTTGTAAATATGCCGTTAATTTTGTTTAAGACTTGAAAAGCTCCGATAATTTCTTGATTGTTATTTTTAATTGGCATACAAAGGATGGTTTTTGTTTTGTATCCTGTTTTTTTGTCGACTTCCGGATTAAATCTCTTATCATTATAGGCGTCTGCGATATTGATACTGTCACCGGTTTTTACGACATATCCTGCAAGTCCTTTATCTGCCGGGAATCTTATTTCCTGACTATCCATTCCCAGTGCTACTTTTGACCAAATTTCATTTTTTTCTTTGTCATACATAAACACTGTACATCTGTCTGCTTGAATTGCGAGTTTAGTTTCTTCCGCAATTACTTTTAATAATACGTTTATATCTGTTTGTGCAGTAATGGAACGCCCTATTTTTACCAAGGAAACAAGAGGATCACTCGTAATCGGCAGTGAGAATTCAAGATTATTTTTAATTTGTTTGATTCTTGTAATTATGTATCCTACAATATTAAATTCATCATATTCCATTGCGATATCTCGGGCTGTTCCATAGTGGATTAACGCAACATCAGTATTTCCTTCTCCAAAATTAACATTTCCCAAGCAAAATTCATTAATAAGAATTGCTGTTTTGTTTTTTGTAAGTTTTGCAAGATTTCCGCCATCATTAATCAAAGATAACGCTTTTTGGTAATTATCTTTATTGTTTAAATATGTTACAAGTCCGATACAGCTCAAGCAAGCTGATACATACTCATTGAGTTCCAACTTTTTGAATATTTTTTCGGCTTCTTTAAAATTATCTGTTGCTATATCATATTGTTTTTCTTCAATAATTTTTAAGCCATTTACAAATAATTCTTTAGTTTTTTCCAGTACTTTTGAATTTTTAACTTGAACCATTTTCTCACATCCAAACTTTTACAACTGTATATTTTTATTATATAATATTTTTAGGATTTTACAAAGTGTAAATCCAATAAAAATTATTGAATAAAAAGTTGGTACAAAAATGGAAAAAATTACAATCCTAATTCCGGTTTTTAATGAAGTGAATACGTTGGACAAAATAATAAAAAAGGTTGAGTCTGCAGACTTTTGCGGGTTGAACAAAGAAATTATTTTGATTGATGATTGTTCTGATGATGGAACTCGTGATTTGTATAAAAATTATAATTATAAAGTTTTGTATCATAACGTAAATCAGGGTAAAGGTGCTGCACTTAGAACCGGTTTTAAAGAAGCAACGGGAGATATTGTAGTGATTCAAGATGCCGATTTAGAGTATGATCCTGTGGATTATAAGCCTTTGGTCCAATTAATACTGGATGGGAAAGCCGATGTTTGTTACGGTTCGAGACTTACCGGCAGCAAACCTTCTCGTTCATTTATGTTTCACCATTTGATAGGTAATAAATTTTTATCATTATTGACAAATGTTTTGTACGGCTCAACCTTGACCGATATGGAAACTTGTTATAAAGCTTTTAAACGTGAATTTATAGAAGATATAAATATAAAATCAAACAGATTTGATTTTGAGCCTGAAATTACGGCAAAGGTTTTGAAAAAGGGTGCCAGATTGTATGAATTGCCGATATCTTATTATGGCAGAGAATTCGCTGAAGGTAAAAAAATTACTTGGCGTGACGGCTTTCATGCGATTTTTGCATTGATTAAGTACAGATTTGTAGATTAGTTAAGAAAGGGAAAACGATTATGAAAAAAACATTAGTTTCATTAGTTTTGCTTACTGCATTTGTGTTGAGTGCAAATGTTGGTATGGCAGCTACTAAAAAGACTGCAACAGCCAAAAAAACGACAACTACGACAGCAGTTTCAACAGTTTATGTTCCTGCAAACAGAGTTGATGCAGTCGGAGCTTATATTTTAAGCAAAAACGATTTACCTTCAGTGACATTTAAGGTTACTGATACTACAGCAAGTAATGCTGATATTGCAACAACAAATGTTTTGTATCTTACAAAAACTGAAATCGGTTATGCCGGAAACGATAACGAATTAGCTGCAATTATTGCAGATGAGTTGGGCGCAGTTATTAATTCTTCCGCATCAAAAAATACAGCTTTTTCAAATTTAACCTCAGCTATTGCCGGGAATATTAAATCAACAAAAGCTCAAAATGCAGCTTTAGTATTAAATAATTATTCTACAAGTAGTATGTCAACAAAACAAGCTCAAAATGCTGATGTAACCGGTGTTGATTTGATGGTTAAAGCCGGATACAATCCACTTGCAATGATTGTTGTGTTGGGTAAAATGGATGGAAGTGTTTTGGAAACCGTTACAGGTCAACCTTCTAACATTAAAAGAACAATGAATATTTATGATTATGTTTCTTACAACTATCCTACAAAATTAAAAGCAGGTTATGCTTGTAAAGAATACAGAAATTTCATCTCATATATTCAACCAACTATTACAAAGAGAAATTCTTCAAAATCTGAACTTGCAAAATTCAGAAAACAACAAGCAAAATTGAAGAAACAAAGACAAAGAGACTTGAATACATACAAAGCAACAGGTGGAACATCAGGCTGGGATGCTTCATACAGTATTTTGAAATCTTTGATGAATTCAACTGAAACATCAACTTCAAAATAAAAATTAAAAGTAATAATGAAAGACCGGATATGAAAATATTCGGTCTTTTTGTATTATTAAAGATTTTTTTAAAAAAGCCGTATTATAAAATAAAGTAGATTAATAACAATTTAGTGGAGCAGGTAAAATGAGAATTTCAGATGATGATAACGGACGAAAAAAGGTTAGAGGTGGAAATAATAATAATCGGGTTCAGTCTCACCCCCAAAAAACTAAACCCAAAAAGCCCAATACTGTATTTATAAAAAAAGAACTTGAGCATCCGACTGTAAATTCAAGTACGGTTGGTGATGGTCAATATGTTGATATCGATAAATTAAAATTGCTTGAAGAAGGTAAAAAAATAGCTGAGCAACGTCAAGCTGAGGGGATGGTTGCCAAACAAGATGCGATTCCTGATTTGAAGCCACCGCTTGTTGCTATACAACCTGTTGATACTCAAAGGTTAATGGATTCTTTACGTAAAAAGGTTACAACACAAACAAGAATTGATGGCAAAACGCTTCTATCTGCATCAGATTTGGAAATATGTTTGAAGGGCTCTCCAATGGAAGGTTTGGGTGAACAGATTTTGGCATCGGCAAAAAAATACAATATTGATCCTTTGTTTATGATTGCAGTATCGGGAACAGAATCAGGTATGGGTAAAAATCCTGCTCATGGAACAAAATATAATGTTACCGGACTTCGTCGCGCAAAAGGTGGTTATCAGCAGCATGACAGTATTGCTACAAGTATGGATGTTTTTGCAAATACAATTGACAGATTGTATGTAAAAAAACATAAAAATACTACAGATAAAATTTCAAAAGGCGGATTTAACGGTTCTTCTTTTTGGCGAAATAGAACTATTCAATATTGGAATGAATGTCAAAGAAAGATTTTAGAATCATACACTCAAAACGCACATTTTTCTTTGAAAATGTAATATATTATGGTAATTAATAATGTTATATTTTCTTGACTTGCCCCTTTGACTTGGTACAATTTACTTGTATAGAACCGAAGGGAGTAATAAAAATGTTGGATCGTATACAAGTAACAAAAGAAGTAGAAGAAATGTGCTGCGTAAAACGTGGCGTTAAAGGTGTGCCTGCTCCAATACCTCAAGAAGGTCAATGGACAAAATGCAAAGAAATCAAAGATATTTCAGGCTTGACACACGGCTGCGGATGTTGTGCACCGCAACAAGGTACTTGCAAATTAACACTTAATGTTAAAGAGGGTATTATTCAAGAAGCACTAGTTGAAACAATAGGATGCTCAGGCATGACTCACTCAGCTGCTATGGCTGCTGAAATTTTACCTGGCAAAACAATTTTAGAAGCATTAAACACAGACCTTGTTTGTGATGCTATTAACGTTGCAATGAGAGAATTGTTCTTACAAATCGTTTACGGACGTACTCAAACAGCTTTCTCTGATAACGGATTGCCTGTTGGTGCTGGTTTGGAAGATTTAGGAAAAGGTCTTCGTTCTCAAGTTGGTACAATTTTCTCAACAAAACAAAAAGGTCCTAGATACCTTGAAGTTGCTGAAGGTTATATCTTGGCAACAGGTTTGGATAAGAATGGCGAAATTATCGGTTATAAGTTCGTAAGAGTAGGAAAAATGCTTGAAATGATTAGAGAAGGCATGGATCCGAAAGAAGCTTACGAAAAGAATATCGGTACTTATGGCAGATTTGCTGAAGCCGTTAAGGTTATCGATCCTCGTAAGGACTAATTTTAGAGATTAAAGTACATTAAAAATATAAAGGAAATTAAAAATGGTAAAATTTGAAGGACAAGACAGACGTCAAGATAAATTAAATAAAATATTACCTGAATACGGTTTCAAAAATTTAGAAGAAGCACAAGCTTTGTGTTCATCTAAAGGAATTAACGTAGAAGAAATCGTTAAAGGAATTCAGCCTATCGCTTTTGATAACGCTGTTTGGGCATATACACTAGGTTGTGCTATTGCTCTTAAAAAAGAAGCAAAATCAGCTGCAGAAGCTGCAAGCTTGATTGGTGAAGGCTTACAAGCTTTTGCTGTACCTGGTTCAGTTGGTGACCAAAGAAAAGTTGGTATCGGTCATGGTAACTTAGGTGCTATGTTGTTATCTGAAGAAACTCAATGTTTCTGCTTCTTAGCAGGTCACGAATCATTCGCAGCTGCTGAAGGTGCAATTGGTATTGCTAAAAATGCTAACAAAGTTAGAAAGAATCCTTTGAGAGTTATTTTGAACGGTTTAGGTAAAGACGCAGCTTATGTAATTTCAAGAATTAACGGATTTACATCAGTTGAAACTCAATATGATTACAAAACAGGCGAATTGAAAATTGTTAACGAAACAAAATTCTCAGAAGGTGACCGTGGAAGTATCAGATGCTATGGTGCAGATGATGTTTCAGAAGGCGTTGCAATTATGAGAAGTGAAGGTGTTGATGTTTCAATTACAGGTAACTCAACAAACCCTACACGTTTCCAACACCCTGTTGCAGGTACATATAAAAAATGGTGTACTGAAAACGGTAAGAAATATTTCTCAGTAGCATCAGGTGGTGGTACAGGAAGAACTCTTCACCCGGATAACGTTGCAGCAGGCCCGGCATCATACGGTATGACAGATACAATGGGTAGAATGCACTCAGACGCACAATTTGCAGGTTCATCATCAGTTCCTGCACACGTTGAAATGATGGGTGTAATCGGTATGGGCAACAACCCTATGGTTGGCGCTACTGTTGCATGTGCCGTTGCTGTTGATAAAGCTCTTCGTGGTTAATCAATAACAAAACAAATATATAAAAAGGCAGATTGAAATTTTCAATCTGCCTTTTTATTTTATCAAAAATAATTAGCTTGCTTTACCGTCGTAATCTTTACCACCAACGATTCTCAAGTGTCTTTGAGCGCCTTCTCCGATACTTTTACTTTGGAGGTTGTGCTGTTCAACAAGTTCGTGTTGTAATTTTCTTATTTGTTGATTTTGAGGAGTCAATTCTACATCTCCGTCAACTCCTGCAAGAATTTTATTTATTGCGGCTTTTGCCTCATCAAGTGCGCGTTCTGCATCATCGTAATATCCTTGCAAAGTTTGTGCACCGTCATTCAATTGTAGTGCATCTTTCATTACTTTTTGAATTTGTGCCATAGAATTTGTTTTGATGTAATAAATTGGTAATCTGTAATCGTTTGCAGTACTCAATACTTTTGCTCCACCTTTTGCAAAGTTTTTGTGAGCGATTACTATATCCGCATCATCAATGTTTCTTGTGATTTCTACATTCAAATCCAGTCGTTCAATAATTTTTTCAACTATAGTTCTTGAAACTGCATACAAATATATTTTTTTGAATTTTTTAACTTCTTCAACATATTTTTGTCTTGAAAAGCTGAATTTCAAACTGTCTTGCGCAGGTTCTGGTGATATTTTTTGTTCAAGTTTGTTGATTTCAGTATTAATTTCAGAAATGGCGTTTTCCGATTCGGGTTTTGTATCGTAAACCTGATCAACTTTTCTTATTTCAGGTCTGATTGGCCATCCTCTTAAAATATAATCCACGGCTTCTGCGGTATCTTTATATACAGCAAGAGTGTTTCTATCCAAAATTTCTATTACAATGTCAAATGTTGGTTGTTTTTCACGTTCAAGTACGGTTTTTTGAGAAGCTCTACGTTTTGCTTCATCATCACCTAATGTAACAGATTGAATTCCACCTACCAAATCTGATAATGTAGGGTTTTTGATTAAGTTTTCCAAGCTATTGCCGTGTGCTGTTGCAATTAGCATAACGCCACGTTCGGCAATTGTTCTGGCAGCTTGAGCTTCAGCTTCTGTTCCGATTTCATCAACGACGATAACTTCAGGAGTATGGTTTTCAACAGCTTCAATCATTATATCCTTTTGAAACTCAGGTTGAGTTACCTGCATTCTTCTTGCATGACCTATTGCAGGATGCGGAATGTCCCCATCTCCGGCTATTTCATTTGATGTATCTACGATTACAACACGTTTACCGAGTTCATCTGCTACAAGTCTTGAAATTTCTCTCAATTTTGTAGTTTTGCCGACACCGGGTCTACCTAAGAAAAGGATACTCTTGTTCATCATACAAATATCCTTTATACATGCAATTGTCCCCGTAACAACTCTACCAATTCTTAGTGTTAAACCAATAATTTTGCCTTGTCTGTTCCTGATTGCACTAATTCTGTGGAGTGTTCCGGGGATTCCTGAACGATTATCCGACGTAAACGGTTGAATATTGCTCGTTATAAATTCTAAATCTTCATCTGTGACAAATGAGCAATCCAAATACTCTATCTTTCCCGAGGAATGTCGTATCTCGGGGGTTCGACCAATGTCGAGAACAATTTCAATGACATCTTCCATCCTCTCATAAGTGATGTATCGCTTGACTTTTTCGGGCAATATTTCTGCCATCTTGTCAAGGTCATTGTGAAATTGTAGGTTACTCATTTTTCATCACGCCTTTCTATTTTGTTTTATATCTATTCTCGAACTTTCGAGACATTTACGATCTTACAAAATACGGGCTTTTTTCTTCCAAGATTTATTGTTCTTTTCTACTTATATTATACCACTTTTTTCATGCAAATCTTCAATCTTTAGTACTACACCTATAACAAATTTTACAATTCTTTACAAAAAAATAGTCCAAAAGTGTTGATTTTACACGCTTTCGGATTTTGGAAATTTTAAAATGAGTAATTTTGTGTTCAAAATTTCACTTAACAATTCTTCATGAGTAGTATTTCATAAAATTAGAGGATTAAAGTATAAAATTACTGTTATATATTTATAAATAAAGGAGACAATTATGAAATTTATTCTTTTTATTCTCATTATGGCAGCATGTATTTTTACATATACTAATCATGCAAAAATTGAAGCTTCAATAAATCCTAATGGAGCAGAAACTCAAGTTGAACAATCAATGTCAAAGGAAAAAACTATTTTCAAATTTAATAATTCTCAGAATCAAAACAATCAGGCTACTAAAAGAGCTCTTGATACAAACTATTAAATTTCATCTAAATCGTTTAATATTTCTTTCAATTTTTGTTGTGTAACTTCACCGATTGTTGATAGGTGACATATTGGAGTGCCATTTGCAATATTGTAATTGAGGGCATCCTGTAATGTGTCGACCAAATCGGAGGTTTCAATTAATTTTCTTTCTAATTCCAAACTTTTTATAAACATCTCCGTTTATATATTGAATCAAATTATTTAACTTGTCAATAAAAAACGGAATTATTATTAATATATAATAAGCTTTAAAAAACCCTTACATCATTATTAGTAAGGGTTTTAGGCATTAATTTTTATTAAATATTTGCTAAAGTTTTGTAAAAATCATGTTCCTGTTCAAATTTATGAGCAAAATTGAACAAACTGCTTTCTTGAAGTTGAGGAGCCAAAATTTGTAATCCTATTGGCATTCCGTCTTTGTCAAATCCTGCAGGAATGCTCATTGCAGGAATACCTGCAAGGTTTGCAGAAATTGTTGCGATATCTGTTAAATACATTGCAAGTGGGTCTGATGATTTTGCACCCAAATCAAATGCAGTATTCGGACAAGTTGGGGAAATCAATATATCAACATTTTTGAATGTTTCTACGAAATCTTGAGTTACCAATGCTCTCATTTGTTGAGCTTTTTTGTAATATGCATCATAATATCCTGAAGACAATGCATAAGTTCCAAGCATTATACGACGTTTGACTTCAGGTCCAAATCCTTCTGCACGAGTTCTTGTGTATAAATCCATCAGATTTTCAGGATTAGAAGTTCTGTAGCCATATCTTACACCGTCAAAACGAGCCAAATTTGATGAACATTCTGCTGTTGCCAAGATATAATAAATCCCGATTGAATATTTAAGTTTTGGAAGTGAAATTTCAACAATTTCGCAACCCAATTTTTTATAAGTATCAATAGCATTTTCGATAGCTTTTGCAACGTCATCAGTTACACCTTCTGCCATCAAATCTTTTATGACACCAACTTTTTTACCTTTAATATCATCATTTAAATGTCCTGCAAAGTGTTCAACAGGAATATCAAGTGAGGTAGAATCCTTTTCATCATGACCTGAAATAACTTCCAGTAGGTTTGCCGCATCTTCAACCGTTCTGCTGAAAGGTCCGATTTGATCAAGGGATGATGCAAATGCAATCAATCCGTAACGGGAAACTCTACCATAAGTCGGCTTCATACCTACGATACCGCAGAAAGATGCCGGAAGTCTTATAGATCCACCTGTATCAGAACCGAGTGCCAAAGTTGCATCGCATGCTGCGACACTTGCAGCTGAACCGCCTGATGAACCGCCCGGAACTTTGTTCAAGTTCCAAGGGTTATGAACTTTTTTGAAAGCTGAATTTTCATTTGAGGAACCCATTGCAAATTCATCCAAGTTTGCTTTTCCGATAATCGGAACCATATTGGTCAACAATTTGTCTGTAATTGTAGCATTATATGGAGATACAAAGTTTTCCAAAATTTTTGATGATGCAGTTGTTTTAGAACCTTTCAAATTCATATTATCTTTTAAAACTAACGGAATACCTGCTAAAAGCGGTAATTCTTCGCCTTTTGCGATTTTTTCATCAACTTTTTTTGCTGTATTCAATGCGGTTTCTTCTGTAAATGAATTGAATGCACCCAACTTATCTTCTAAACTTTTTGTTCTTGTTAAAGCTTCAGTTGTCAATTCAACAGCTGAAATTTCTTTATTTTTTAAGGCTTTACTTTGTTCTGTTGCCGATTTTTTCAAAAGCTCGTTCATCTAAAATTCTCCTTAGCTACTCAAATTATACCTGAATTCTACGACAAACAAAACTTTATAGCAAGAAGGTTAAAATAATATTAATCGTGTTGAAATTCACGATTTTTTATTTAATAATGTTTCTGAGATATAAAGATGTAGAGTAATGAAAGGAGAGTTATTATGTGGGAAAAGGACTTAAATATCAATGATATTAAAGAAATAAGAACACGTTCAACTGTTTATTTTGGTGTTGGAGCAATTCAAAAAATTCATGATATTGCCAAAATTTTAAAATCAAAAGGAATTGACAAAGTTATTGTAATGTCAGGACACAATGCTTACAAAGCCACAGGGGCTTGGGACGTTGTAGAAAAAGCATTGAAAGAAAATTCAATCGGTTATATCAATTTTGATAAAGTTACACCAAATCCGACAACACATCATGTTAATGATGCCGTAAAAGAAGCAAGAGAATTTGGCGCAAAGGCTGTAATTTCAATAGGTGGCGGATCTCCAACAGATGCAGGAAAATCAGTTGCAATTTTACTTGAATATCCTGATAAAACTGCCCAAGATTTATTTGAATACAAGTTTACACCTGATAAGGCTGTACCGATTGTTTCAATTAATTTGACTCACGGAACAGGAACAGAAACAAACAGATTTGCGGTTGTAACAATTCCTGAAAAGAATTTTAAGCCGGCTATTGCTTATGATTGTATCTATCCGATGTTTGCAATTGATGATCCTCAATTGATGACAAAATTGTCACCAAAGCAAACTCGTTACGTTTCAATTGATGCAGTAAACCACGTAATTGAAGCGGCAACAAGTAAAGTGGCTTCACCTTATTCAATTACACTTGCAAGAGAAGTAATTGCACTTGTTGCAAAATACTTGCCTATTGCAAACGAAAAGCCTGATGATTTGGAAGCAAGATATTTCTTGGCTTACGCAGCTATGATGGGCGGAGTGGCATTTGATAACGGAATGTTACATTATACACACGCTCTTGAACACCCATTGAGTGGTGTAAAACCGGATTTGTCACATGGCTTAGGCTTATCAATATTGTTGCCTGCCGTTATAAAAGCTATTTATCCTAAATTCCCTAACGTTTTAGCTGATATTTTAGCTCCTATTGCAAAAGGTTTAAAAGGTACTCCTGATGAGGCTGAAAAGGCTGCAAAAGAAGTTGAAGCTTGGCTAAAATCTGTCGGCGTAAGTGAAAAACTTGTTGATGTAGGATTTACTGACAATGATGTTGAAAAACTAGTTGATTTAACTTATGCAACACCGTCACTTGAAGGACTTTTGGAAATAGCTCCTTGTGGAAATGACAGAAAAGTTGTTGAAGAAATTTATAAAAATTCTTTGAGAGCTATATAAATACTAAAAGCATAAAAAGGGCGGAACGTAAGTTCCGCCTTTTTTGTTCTGTTTAATATTATTATTCGTGACAACCGAATGCAATTGTGAAATGTTCTCTAGGGTTAAGAGTTGATATTTTGTAACCGTGTGGGTCTACAAGATATGCAAATTCGTCGCCTGTTGTTTGGAACATACCCATAGAACCTGATAATGCTGTTCTTGTTGCATCAACCGGCATTTTTGCTGTTTCAAATAAAGCATCCCCGAAGCTGCGTGCAGAAGCACCCATTTCTCCGTTGAATACGTTACCTAAAGTGTAGCCTGTGCTATTTGTAACGTTTTCTGCGGCGTTCCCTATATTTGTCAAAATACCGCCTGTAGTTCTACCTACAACACCGATTAAAGAGCCTGCCCAAGTGAATGGCATTTCAACTAATCTGGCAACAGGGTTTACCGTCTTTGATTTATCTATTTGTGCTGATAAGATTTGTTTTGGTAATTTTGCTTCACAATCACCATTTTTGATTTTAGTGAAGGCAAGTTTTATTGCCCCTTTGTCAGCGCCAGATGGTCTTACAACTTCTACAACTTGACCTGATACTGTTGAACCGCAAGGATATGTTACGCCGTTAAGGGTTACCGGTTCAAGAGTTTTCGCTCTGAAATATTGTCCGACATGAGAAGATTTTGCTGAAATTTGGTCAATCATTGCTAATTGAAGAGTCGGAATTTTAACAATTTCTTCTTGTTCGTGGTAAGCCTGTTTAGTTACAGGGCAAGCCGGACAAATGTTGTTTGCAGTTTTTGGATTTGTATCATAACCCAAAGCTACACGAACCGTTTGTAACATAGAGGCAACATCAGCACGTGATGCTTCTTTGTTAGGCATAATTAAGTTTGGATTTGGAGTATCAGCTAAAGCACCGTTTTGTAATGATTTAGCTATAGGTATTCTTGCCCAAGCCGGAACTTGACCTCCGTCAGCGTATTTACTCAAAATTTCATTTGCTTTGCAATCATCAATATCGCAAGTCATACTTGTTGCAATTGATGTTAATGCTTCAGCACGAGTCACCGGATGGTTTGGTTTGAATGTGTGGTCGGGATATCCTTTTAGCAAATCTTCGTCAACAGCTTTTGCAATCGCTGCATTTGCCCAGTTACCTTGGCTTACATCTTTGAATTTTGAGGTTTCACTCATATCACATTTGTTAAGATTGAAACCTTTAACAAGCATAGTTGCAAATTCAGCTCTGGAAATGTCCTTATTAGGTTTGAAATATCCGTCAGGATAACCTACGACAACATCATTCATTGCCAATTTGTCGATGTTGCATGCTGCCCAAAATCCTTGTGGCACATCGGGAAATGAACAACCGCCTAAATTTGCTGCTGCACCTGTGGTAACTCCACAACCTGCACCATCTTGGTAAGTGAACGGAACCATAGATTTTTTTAATGCATCAATGGAATTTTCTGTTTGGATATTGATTGGACAATTGTTGTTGTCAATTGTACGGTCATTCCTATTTATAGGGATGCCGTTATACCTGTCAGGGGCTTCATTTAGGCATGGAATATTTGAAGCTGCACCGGTTACATTTCCGTCTGTAGCAACAGTAACCCCTCCTGTATTGGCACTCATTTTACTAATCGGATTTCCTCCGAGGGCAGTTTCTGTTGAAAGGATTCCGTTAGCCGGTTCGCCGACATAATTGTTTTGTCCATAAATTGCGTTTGGATATGCATAAACTTGTTTCATATCCTTTTTTGCAGGTTTGCCGATTTGAGGACAAACTGCACTTGCTGCATCCTTTGGTTTGTCGCAGCCTGTATTTGCAGGACAACCGCAATCGGATTTTTTGTCTTCATTTGGACATGGCGGTGGGGTAATGTCTTCATCGTCTTTAGTGCAATCGCAGTCAGGAAGTGCTTTGTGGCATTTGTCACAAGTCGTTGCAGGTTGCGTCTGCTGTTCACATGGACAAGCTCCACCCGTCACCGTTGGCATCGGTTCATTGCACGGAGCGGGACTGTTTGCTTGTTCGCACGGGCAAGCTGCCATTGCTTGATTCAAGGAACACGTTGCTATTCCAACGGCAATCGCAGCTGCCACAGTAAGTTTTTTAATGGTCATTTTTACCTCCTTGTGTTTCAAGATTTTTTTTCTAAAAATCTTTAAAAAAATTCGCGTTTAAAAAACTGATACTTGATTATGTACGTTATTCGCAACGATAAACATTACCAAAAGTATCTATCCGCTTCGGCTATTTTGTTGAAATAATGACCTTAAAATTTATTAATAATTTGCAAAAAACAGGCAATTTTAAAGTTTGAGATTCATTATGAATTTGTGTGTAGAAAATTATAAAGGAAGTTATTATGGAAGTTAATTCAATTTCAGCTCAATCATTCCGCGGCAATAGTGTAAATAGCGGGAATAATGATATAAACGGAATCAGCCCGGATTTAGTGCAATCAAGGATAAAAGATTTAAACCATGAAACTCCTGCTTTGTTTACAACAAGTTTAATAAAAGAACCTCAAGAGATTACGCTTAGAGCCGTAACAAGAAATAATCTTATGTTGGAACAAGTTATTGAAAACCAAAATAAAATTATTGAAAATCAAAACAAAATGCTTGGTGCAAAATTGGACAAACAAGCCTAGATATTTGTTCAAACAAATTTAAACTAAATGTTGTGCATATTGTCAAAAATTTCGCGTTTTTGAACCCAGATTTCCATCTTCAATTCTTCGCCTAGTTTTGTCAAAGCTTCTTTAATTTCTTTGAATGAAAAACTTGATTTTTCAATATTGCATAACATAAACATTACGAAATGGCCTTGCATTAAAGTTTGTTTAATATCTTCAATATTAACTTCATATTTTGCAAGCAATGTTGCAACTGAAGCTACTATTCCAACTTTATCAACACCGGATACGGTGATTATTATTTGTTGTTCTGACATACAACATCTTCCTCATTTTCTTGTGCCACTTCAACCGGAACTGTTGCCGGAACTTTAAACCAATCTTTGTTTAGCCATTTACCTACATTATATTTTCTGCAATATTCTTTCAAATCTTCCTTGATTTCAGGAGCTAAAATATACATTGCTATAATATTTGGAATTGACATTGAAATCATCATTGCATCAGTTACGTTAATTACTGATTTAACATTCATTACAGAACCGATTATGATAAATGAACAATATATGAATTGGAATGTTAGAGTTCTTTTCTTTCCTTCTCCAAACAAGAAGTTCCAAGCTTTTTGTCCGTAATAAGCCCAAGAAATTAATGTTGATAACGCATACAATAAAACTATTGCTGCCAATATTTTAGGGAAGAATGTTATGACAGATGATAAGGCAGCTGAAGTCATTTCAATACCTGAAGTTTCGCCTGTAAAAGTTTTATATACGCCAGTAATTACAATAGTAAAGGCTGTTAATGTACACATAAAACCTGTCAAAAACGGTTCTAACAATGAAACAAAACCCTGAGAAATAGGTTCATTCGTTTTTACGGTTGCGTAAGCAATAGGAGCAGAACCTGTTCCCGCTTCGTTTGTTTGAACTGAACGACGTAAGCCCATAATCATTGCTACAAACATTCCGCCGTAAACTGATTCGGGGTGAAATGCTTCATGTACAATTACATATGCTGCATGTGGTATGTGTTGCCAATTTACCAAAATAACAACCAATGCAGAGATTAAATATACAAAAATCTTTAAAGGAACGATTTTTTCTGTAACTTTTACTATGCTCTTTATTCCGCCGATTACAATCATACCGACTAAAATTGCCATTAAAAGTCCGATAACCCAATGGTAATTGTGCATTATACTATGTGCACCACCTGTAACGTTTATAAATTGGTTAGTTGCTTGGTTTATCTGTATCATGTTGCCGCCTGTGATACCTCCGCAAATACAAAGAATTGCAAATAATACGGCAAGAGGTTGACCTAACCAACGCAAATGTTTTCTTGTAAGTCCGTGTGCCATATAATGCATAGGACCACCTGATATTGAACCGTCAAGGTTAAATCGTCTATATTTTACAGCCAAAGCTGCTTCTACAAATTTTAATGACATTCCGAGTATTGAACCTATTATTACCCAAAATGCAGCACCGGGACCGCCCATTGAAATAGCAAGTGCAACACCTGCTATACTACCAAGTCCGATTGTTCCTGATAATGCTGTCATCAATGCTTGGAATGATGAAACTTCACCTGAATTGTCACCATCTTTATTTGGTTTTACAAGGTTATGGATTGAATGAACAAATCCCCAAATAGGAATTAATCTCAAATAGAAAGTGAAGAATAAACCTGCTGCTAAAATCCAAAATATAATTATTGGAATTTCTGCACCAAAAATATGTATGGGGTGAAAAATTACTCCCGCTATCGCATCTGACACGGGCGCGATATGTTTATCCATGAACGCATCGAAATTCATTGCGTTTGCTTGTTGTACGTTAAAAATAAGTGTCAAAAGTGCGATTAAAAATTTTTTCATTAATTTATTATATCCTTATGCTTGTGTTCATTTCGGCTCTATCTTCAAATTCCAAGTGAAAATTTTAGGGTAAATAACGAACCTTAATTATACTACCAAAAACATGTTTCTATTTACCAAAATCTTTACAAAATCTTAAAATTTGTTGCAAATATTCGTTACAACATTTTTCTTTTGTATAATTTTGTATTGTTTGGAAACTATTCTCTTGCAAGAGTTTTAGTGCATTTTTATCCATATTTTTTATTGTATTTAAAATGTTTTTGATATCTGTAACGGTAGGGTTTATTAAAAATCCGTTTTCATTGTTCTTAACAATTCCGTCAATGCCTGTTCCTTTTGTGCCAATTGTTATACAACCGCTTGCCATAGCTTCAAGATATACCATCCCGAATGTTTCATTTTCGCTTGGCAATATAAATATATCTGAGTTTCTCATTTTTTCCAAAATTTTTTCGTGCGGAAGATAATCTATTAAGTGGATATTTTCATTTGAGTCGGCGGAAGTTGAAAGAATTGATTTTTCAACATTATTACCTATTACGGTTAAATCAAAACTTTCCATATCTTTTACAGCTTCAATTACCTTATCTATATTTTTTCTTTTTTTGTAATTTGCAACTGTCAGAACTTTTATTTTTCTATTTTGCCAATCACCGAGATTTTCAGATATATTTGTAATGATGTTTTCCTCAATACCTGATGGTGCGACAAAAGTTTTTTCACTAAATTCAGGGTAAAGGTTTAAAAGTTTATTTTTTAAGGGATATGAACGGCAAGCGATTGCTTTTGAATTTCGTAATGCTTTTAACAATCGTTTCCCAAAATAAAATTTGTAAATTGGTTTTGTTAAAACGTCAAGGTCTGATTGATGAATTCCTGCAACAAAAGGAACATTAAGTTTGTCAGCAAATAATATTCCTGATGGCATATGTGCAATTACCAAAGAATCTGTATCATCTAAAAAGTTTTTGCCGACCATTAGAAATGGCAGCCAAAAATTCAAATTTAAAACGTCATTATATTGTCCCTGTTTATAAAACGGTTTTTTTCTTATAAAAGAATTTAAAATGAAATTTGGTTTTATAACAGAAACCTCATGTCCCAAAGCTTTCCATCCTTGAACAAAATCATAAAGTGTTCTAGGAGTTGTTTTTTCGTTATTCATTACGGGATATAAATCTGTTACTAAAATAATTTTCATAACGAGATTATAGCATAAATCTTTATTATCTCTATTTGATTTTTAAAACAGCGCTGTGGCGGTTTGACGTCCCGTTTTCATTTCTATAGGAAAAGAACATATCGTTATTACAAACTGTACAATAAGGAGCAATATCAATATCTTTTACTCCGACTTGTTCAAGTTGAATTTTATTTATTTGTTTCAAATCAGCAAAGGTCTTTTCATCTTCTGAGATTCTTTCATTGTTTCCAATGCTTTCATTCAGTTTGTTGAGAACTTCACCGCCGACTTCAAAACAACATTCTGAAATACAAGGTCCAATTAGAGCTGTGATATTTTCAGATTTGCAACCAAAATCAGAAACCATTTTTAATACGGTTTTTGCACCGATTTTTTCTGCGGTTCCGCGCCAACCACCGTGAGCTATTGCCCCGATATTTTTTTTCTTGTCATACAAGATTATAGGAGTGCAATCGGCAAAATTTAAAAATATTCCGAGTCTTTTATCATTCAATATTAAGGCATCAGTATTCGGATACATATCCCTGTCAAAATTTGCAACATCAACATTTGAGGTATGTGTTTGTGAAGGTCGGATAAGTTTTTCTACTTGCAGATACTTTTTGATAAGTTCTCGATTGGCTTTTACCAAATCAAAATTTTGAGGATCTTTTGACTTGATAATAGTCTCACGCGTTGTAAAAAACGCGTTATCAAGCTTGTCAGATTTTAAAATATTTTTGCCTTCAATTTTATCGAAATAAAACATGGTATTACTATACTACAAAAAAATGATAACAAAAGATATTAAATATGATATAATTCTTTAGTTAATATAGGTGAACTTATTGTTCACTATAGAAAAGGAGACATTCTATGGTAGAAAATTTTAGGAAGTACCTTGTTGAATTTATCGGAACGTTTTTTCTGGTATTTACAATCGGGTGTACGGCACTGTTGCATGGAAGTATAGTAATTCCGGCAATTGCAATAGGTTTTGTGCTAATGGTAATGGTTTATGCAGGCGGACATATTTCAGGCGGACATTATAATCCTGCGGTATCTTTATCAGCAGGAGTAAGAGGTGCATTAGAGTGGAAACAGTTAGTTCCATATTGGATTTTCCAAGTTTTAGGCGCTGTTTGTGCGGCTTTTCTTTCAAGATTTGTTGGAGTAGCTCCGGCAGAAGCCGATTCTATTGTATTTAATATTCCGGTATTAGTAATTTGTGAATTCTTATTTACCTTTGCTCTTTGTTATGTAGTTCTTTTGACTGCTACAAGCAAAAAATGTGAAGGGAATTCATACTATGGCTTGGCAATAGGTTCAACTGTAATGGTTGGCGCTTTTGCAGTAGGTGGAATTGTTTGTACAGGTGCTTTCAATCCTGCAGTTGCGGTTTCATTATTAATTATGGGAATTTCAAGTTTAAAAATTATTTCAATTACAGCATTAACAAACTTGGTAGCAGGTGTTGTTGCAGGTTATACTTTTAAATTTTTGGAACCTGAAGAATAAAATATAAGAAATTATATAAAGATAGGACTTTTGAATTTCAAGAGTCCTATTTTTTATGTTTTGTTTTCCCTTTATTAAAGGCATATCTGATATCAAAAGTTCCATATGAAATGTTGTAAAGATTTTCTGAAACATTTGTTGCATAGTTTTCGTAACCGTCAAGCTTGCCTTGTTTTGCAAGTTCATCTATTCTTTTTAGATTTTTTATTGTATTCCTCTTCATTTCAGGGTTTACCATTGCCCAATATCCTATATCATGTGTAGCTTTGCCGGTATTGCAAGAGTGGCACATCCCAATTAAATTGTTAAGTGCATTGTCTCCACCTCGGCTTTTTGCTTCTGAATGATCCATAGTGTGCGCAGACATATTAAACATATTTCTGACAAACGCTTGCATTTCAGAACCGTATTTTTCGGTTTTAGCTTCAGACGCATGTGCCACATTATAAAAGGCAATATATTCTTTTCCTTTATATTTTATAAGTGGGATAAGGCGGAAAGCATCTCTTTGGTCTGTGACCGGATATTTAGAATATATATCTTTGTATTTTGTAAAATTAATGAAACCTAAATGTTTATGTTTTATAAATTCCTCTTCCAACTCATCTGCCAATTTTGCATATTCATCACGTTGCTCTTGATTGCCAATTAGAGAATTACTTTTTTCTCTGATTTTTTTGACAATATGTCCGAATCTTTTTTGTAATAGGATAGCGTCTTCAATTTGAACTTCAGTCATTGCCTCTTCATATGAGATATTCGGATGTTCGACTGTCATATCATTTATAAAGTCGGCAAGTGACAACAATTTTCTGTTTAAATATTTTTTATTTGTTTGAATAATATTGTTCAATTCGGGTAAAGTTTTTGCTTTTTTGACTTGCTCACTAATTTCATCCATCTTGTTAAAAGAGACCATAGTAGTTCCGCAACAAGAACAAGGGATATCATCATTGAGATAAAGAGGTTGGAAATTTACTTTTCTTCCAAAATCATCAATTTTAGTTTTGTAACCGTATAACTTGTCTTTTGAAAGTCCTACTGAATGCATTGAAATACTATAAACCATTGATGCCATTCTCCCAAAATACATCGGATAAGGGAATGAATTGTTACAGATTGCATTTGTTATGTCTCTTGAATAATTATCAAAATTTTTGTTCAGCTTTTTGTAGTCTACATTATGCGGATAAAATTTTAATGAATTTTGTTTATTTTTATCACATGAAGTACAAATGAGAATGTTGTTTGCGATATCGGAATTTAATTCTTCGGAATTTTGTTGTACGGGTGAAATTTTTGAAACAGAACTTTGAAAAATACGTGAAAAAGCCTGTTTTGTAATATCTTTTTGAGGCGTGGTTTCATCTTTTCTGATATTTACAGCAGTTTTATATGCCAGTGCTGCCTTGAAATTGTTTTTTATGTGGTTATAAATTTGGTTTATATTTGAGGATTCTATCCCGGCAAGATTTTTTTTCAGAGTATCAGATATTTCTTTATAAATGAGTGTATTTTCATCAATGTTTTTTTGTTTCAAAATCTGAAAATCTTTTATACAAGCCTTCATTCGTTTGATATCACTATCGACATACATTTCACTGTCAATATGAGCTTGAAGATAATCAATATTTTGTTGGAACATATTGTCGACATATTCTGTGCTTGTTTGTTTTAGGCTTTGCATAAACGTAGCCAAATCAATTTCAGGATTTTTTTCAATTATTTTGTCTGCATTTTTTAAAATTGCAAGTTTCCCATCAGGGAGAAATTCTTGGTTTGCTCTTAATAAATCTGTGTATTCTTCAGGGGTTTTAACATTTTCCGCCTGTTGCAAGATATTTTGAAAATCTTTTTGCGTAAGCATTTTTGTCCCGCATATAGGACAATGAATGTTTGGTAAATTTAAAAGTTCTTCTTGAAATTGTATTTGTTGAGGCGTGCAAATGGAAGCTTCAGGCTCTTGTATAGGCGGTTCAATTTTGTTGCTTTTTTCAAAGGAATCTTTTTCCTCCGAACCAAATGCAGGATATGAAACGAATGAAGTTTTATTGTTAACAATATTATTGTTATTTAACCTTATAATATTTATAGGTTTTATCATGATATTTTCTATAAAACTCGTAAATATAAAAATTTGCAAATTTTTAAGAAGTTTTACAAATCCGGATATTTTGTTTTGATATGATAAACTTATATATAATATTATAAGGAGAGAAAAATGACATTAACAAAAGAAGATATAAAGTTTGACCCGGGGTTTATTATTCATCTGCAAGCCTTTATTCCTACAGTTGAAGATATTTATTCAAAATTTTCCAATTTCAAAAATTTCAGTCAAAAAAGGAATATGTTTAAAATATATTATTCCAAACTCAAAACACTTTTGGATAGTTATATCGGATTTTATTTGGGTTGCATTATATGGGCGGCTTTAATAAAAAAAGAAGAAGGTCAATCTGTAATCGGAAACCTTTGTTATGGCGGAACATATGACGAAGACACTTTGTATGAAGTTAATTTTGTTATTGATTTTGCAAAACAACTTGAACGCGATGCAAAATATTATATGAATGAAACTTATAAAGTAAAAGATTTTGAATTAGATATCTTAAACAAGTATAAAGAATTTTTGATACTTAATGAGGGTTTTGTAAAATGTAACAAAACTGATGACATAAAACTCCCTGAAAATGTAAAGGTGTTATCGGCTAAAGATTCTGAAATTGCTGAAAAAACAGTTAAAAGTGTTATAGAAAACGGTAATTTTACAGAATTTTATAATATTAAGGATATGATTTTGTAATGCCAAATCTTAAACAAAAACTTTATCAAATGTTTATTTTGGGAACAGAGGGTGACGGGTATATTGATGCTTTAAAAAATAACCTCGGCGGAATTATATTTTTTACACATGATATCCAATCTGAAAATCAGTTTAAAATGCTTACAAAAAAATGCCTTGAGAATGCTGTTACAACACCGTTTTTATCTATAGATCAAGAAGGCGGGAGAGTTGAAAGAACCGAGAATATTCATAACGGCAAAAAATATTTATCTGCAAAATTTGCTTATGCTAAAGGTTTAGATTTTTTAAAAGCCCAAACAGAAGATATTGCGCATGAGTTGAAAAATTACGGACTAAATCTAAATTTTGCTCCATGTATTGATGTAAATACAAATCCTAACAATCCGATTATCGGAGAAAGAGCTTTTTCATCAAATCCTGATGATGTTATTGAAGGTGGAAAACTTGTTGCTACCGTTTATCGTGATAATGATATTTTGCCTTGTATAAAACATTTTCCGGGACATGGCGATGCTGATTCTGATAGTCATAAAACTTTGCCTGAAATAAAGATTCCATTTGAAGAATTAGAACAATTTCATATAAAGCCTTTCAAATCGTTGATAGAAGACGGAATTGAAATGGTTATGGTTGCACACCTTTTTATTCCACACTTTGAAAAAAATGTAATTCCGACATCTCTGAGCAAAAATGCGATTGATTATTTGAGAAACACCTTAAATTTTGAGGGTGTTACGGTATCCGATGATATGATAATGAAAGGCGTTTCAAAATTCGGTTCGGTAAAAGCTTGTGAAATGGGTATAAGAGCAGGTTTAAATATGTTTATTTACAGAAATTCAAATCCTGAGACTATTTCTATTATTGAAGAAATTTATAAAATGGCACTTGATGATGTTGAATTATCTCAAAATATTGAAAAGTCTTTTGAAAAAATTTCAAAATTGAAAGAAAAAATTAAATAATGCTTTTTTTAACTTGTAATTTTTATGGTATCATTTTTTTATGAATTACATATTTTATTTTTTAATTGTATTTTCAATAATTATCGGAGCTTTGACAGGACACCTTCAAGATGTTGTAAATTCTATTTTGACCGGGGCAGAAACTTCTGTGAAGGTTGCATTTTCCCTTATCGGAATTATGGCATTTTGGTTAGGAATTATGAAGATTGCGGAGCAATCAGGTATTGTTGAATTTATTTCAAAATTAATAAAACCGATTACAAAAATTTTATTTAATGAAATCCCTGAAGATTCAAAAGCTTTGGGTGACGTTGCAATGAGCTTTTCTGCCAATGCTTTAGGGCTTACCAATGCCGCAACTCCAATAGGCATCCGTGCGATGGAAGAATTTCAAAAAGAAAATAAAGATAAAACAACTGCATCAAATGCTATGTGTATGTTTTTAGGGATGAATACCGCGGGTTTTCAATTGATTCCGGCAACAGTTATTGCAGTTTTAATAGGTATCGGTTACAAAAATCCTACAGAAATTATTGCACCGACACTTTTGGTTACAACGATTGCATTTTTGAGTGCAATTGTTATGGCAAAAGTTTTTCAAAAAATTTGGAAACCGCAACATACGGAAACCCCTGAAGATAAGGAGAATAACTGATGTTTCAACATGTTATGAACCTTATATCACTTTGGGCATTGCCATTTATAATCATTTCAATTTTGACTGTCGCATTGGTTAAGAAAATTCCGTTGTACGAAAGTTTTACAGAAGGCGCAAAAGACGGATTTAAAGTTTCTATCAATATCATTCCGTATTTGGTTGCGATTATGGTCGGAATTTCAATGTTCAGAGCGTCAGGTGCTATAGAGATTTTGTCACATTTAATGAATGGATTTTTGACGCATTTCCATATTCCTGTTGATGTTTTGCCATTGATGATTGTACGTTCATTATCAGGTTCAGCAGCGTTGGGTGTTTTTTCTGATATAGCACATACTGCTGGCGCAAATAGCTATGCCACAAAGCTTGCAGCAGTAATGGTCGGCAGCAGTGAAACAACATTTTACGTTTTGGCTGTGTATTTTGGCGCAGTTGGAATTTCAAAATTAAGATATTCAATGCTTGTCGGAATTTTGGCAGATTTGGTTGGAATTGTTGCTGCCGTTATAGTGTGTTCACACATGTTTTTGTAATAAGATTTGGTTAAGAGGATAAAATGAAAAGAAAAATAAGTATAATTGGTTCAACAGGTTCAATCGGACGTCAAGCGCTGGAGGTTTTAGAAAAATTACAAGATAAGTTTGAAATAATATCACTTGCTGGTGGAAGTAATGTTGAACTGTTAATGGAACAGGCTGAAAAATTTAAGCCAAAATATGTTTGTATCGGAAAGCCTAAAGAGGATGAAATTGAGACGTCTGAGGCTTCTTCTTACAAGGGCTTCAAACTTTTGTATGGCGCACAAGGGCTTGATGAAATTTGTTCTAACAAAGAAAACGATATAATTCTTGTTGCGGTGTCAGGAAAAATCGGGCTTCGTCCTACATTGAAAGCTATTGATAACGGAATTGATATCGCACTTGCCAATAAAGAAACTCTTGTTATGGCGGGTGATATTGTGATGAAAAAAGCCAAAGAAAACGGCGTAAAAATAATTCCTGTCGACAGTGAACATTGTGCTATTCATCAATGTATAAAAGATATAAATCAAGTTGATAAATTGATTATTACCGCAAGCGGCGGGCCTTTTTTACATAAATCAATTGATGATATGAAAAATGCGACAGTTGAGCAAACATTGAAACATCCGCGCTGGAATATGGGCAGAAAAATTACCGTTGACAGTGCAACATTGATGAATAAAGGATTAGAAGTCATTGAAGCACACCATTTGTTCGGGTTTGATTATGAAAATATTGATGTTGTAGTTCATCCGCAAAGTATTGTTCACTCTGCTGTTGAATACAAAGACGGGAGCGTAATTGCGCAATTAGGGTTGCCAAGTATGCATATCCCTATTCAATATGCAATTTCTTATCCTGAAAGATTTGAAGGAATAAAAACAAAAAGCTTTAGTTTTGCTGAAATTGCCCATTTAGATTTTGAAAAGCCTGATTATGAAAAATTCCCGTTTGTAAAATTAGCCTATCGTGCAGGAAAAATCGGTGGAACTGCAACAGCTTGCATGAATGCTGCGAATGAAGAAGCTGTTTTCGCCTTTTTGCGTGGTGAAATAAAATTGTTTAATATTTATGAAATTACAAAGCAAATTTTTGATGAACATAAAGTTATTCAAAATCCGACAATTGATGAGATTTTTGAAGTTGACGAGACTACAAGAGAAAAAACAAGAGAATTAATAGTTAATAATATTGCCATAAAATGATATTTTGAATATAATTTTATTTGAGGGATAGGTAGAGCATGAATTTAGAAAATATAAAAAAAGTTGATTCTGACGTTGCAAAAGCTATTGAAGCTGAATATGAACGTCAACAAAATACAATAGAATTGATTGCAAGTGAAAATATAACATCATCTGCTGTAATGGAAGCTTGCGGAAGCGTTTTGACAAACAAATATGCAGAAGGTAAGCCACACAAAAGATTTTATAACGGTTGTGAATGTATTGATGTAATTGAAGAACTTGCTCAAAAAAGAGCGTGTGAATTATTTCATATGGATCATGCTAATGTTCAACCTCATAGCGGAGCACAGGCTAATATGGCTGTGTTTATGTATTGTTTGAAACCGGGCGATCATGTTATGGGGATGGATTTGTCAAACGGTGGTCACCTGTCTCACGGTTCACCTGTTAATTTTTCAGGCATGTATTTTGATGTAAAAAGTTACGGTGTTGATGAAAACGGTAACATTGATTATGAAAATGTCCGTAAAATTGCTTTAGAACACAAACCAAAATTAATTGTTTGCGGTGCAAGTAACTATTCAAAAATTATTGATTTTAAAAAGTTTAGAGAAATTGCTGATGAAGTCGGTGCATTATTACTCGCTGATATAGCGCATATTGCAGGACTTGTAGCGGCAGGACTTCATCCATCACCTGCGCCATATTGTGACTTTGTCACCACAACAACGCATAAATCTTTACGCGGTCCTCGTGGCGGAATTATTATGTGTAAGGAAGAACACGCTGCAGGTATTGATAAAGCGGTTTTTCCGGGAATGCAAGGCGGTCCTTTGGAACATATTATAGCAGGGAAAGCAGTTGCGCTTTTGGAAGCTTCTAAACCTGAATTCAAAGAGTATGCAGCCCAAATTATTAAAAATGCAAAAGCTTTGGCTCAAGGCTTGATGGATGAAGGTATGGATATCGTTGGCGGTATGACAGAAAATCATTTGATGACACTTGATTTGAGAAAAACAGGCAAAACCGGTAAAGATATGGCAAATGTTTTGGAGCGTGTAGGGATTACCGCTAACAAAAATACAGTTCCGAATGATCCGCAAAGTCCGTTTGTTACAAGCGGAATTAGACTAGGAACGCCTGCAGTTACGACTCGTGGGTTTAAAGAAGAAGATATGATTGAGGTTGCAAAGATTATTGCATCTGCAATCTATGCGTCAGACAATGAACTCGGGTTACAAAATTTAAAAGAACGTTCGCTTAAACTTTGTAAAAAACACCCGATTGAAAGATAGAGGATAAGACAATTTTTATTAAATCATTATCATTACAACATGTACATATAATAGGTGCCATTATTGCATATTTAATCGGAGTATGTTTGGTTCCTTTTGTTATAGCTTTCTCTAAAAAAGAAGGCTGGGTAGACAAACCAAATGCAAGAAAAATTCACACAAAACCTATTTCAAGAATAGGCGGTGTTGCAATTTGGACAAGTACAATGTTGACCTTTTTGTGTCTTGTCTTTATGAGTTATTATCCGTATGGAAGTTTATTATCAGGAATATTGCTCGGCAGTTCTTTGATGTTCTTATTAGGATTTGTTGATGATTTGTATAATTTGCCTGCAAAATTCAAGTTGTTTATTCAAATAGCAATTGCAACTTTAGTATATTTGTTAGGGGTAAGAATTGATGCTATTCCATTCTTTGGAGGTATAAATTTAGGACTTTGGGCATATCCTATAACTTTGTTATGGATTGTCGGAATAAGCAATGCTTTCAACTTTATTGACGGGGTTGATGGTTTGTGTGGTTCTGTAGTAACAATAAACGCTATTACAATTGCGATTATTGCAGTTGCAATGACCCCTCCAAATCCGATAAGTGCTTTGATTGGTTTTATTTTAGCTGGTTCAATGTTGGCATTTTTAACTTATAACTTTAATCCTGCAAAAATATTTATGGGTGACAGCGGAGCTTTATTTTCAGGATTTTTACTCGCCGCAATTTCAATTACAGGTGTTATGAAAACTGCGACATTGGCAATTCTTTTGCCATTTGTTGTTTTAGCTGTTCCTATTATGGATATAACTTTTTCAAGTTTAAGACGTATTGCAAAAGGAACTTCTCCTTTTGTTGCAGATGCTGAACATATACATCACAAATTACTTCATGCAGGATTTTCTCAAAAGAAAACAGTTTTGATATTATCTACGGTTGCAATTATAGCAGGTGCCTTGGCAACATTGCTTGTTGGGGTGACTACTTTGAAATTATATGCAGTTACAATTTTTGTAATCGTTTCAATTATGGTGATAATAAACTTAATAAATGGCTTGACAAAAAAATAACTATGTGATAAAATCCGTCATGGATTTAATTACTCAGTTTTGTGCGTGAAGTACGAAATATTTAAGTGTAAATCCCCCTATAGAACTTTTGAATTAGGATGTTATTCCTGATTAAAGTTGTATGGACATTTAGTTACTTGAGATTAGTTAGCAAAAAGGATGTTACTATGACGATAAGAGCTATTCAATCGAATGAGAATGACAATTTGTCAACTGTAGTCAAAGCTTCTGCTGTAGGAGCTGCATTGGGTTATGCTTCAAAATATGTTTTGCCTATTACTACTCAGGAAAGAGAAGATAAGAATTATCATGAGACAATAAAAATTGCTCGTGAGCAATCTAAAAAATTGAAGGGTGAATTCATTGAAGAAATCAGAAATATCCCTAACAGAAGCCTTGCGCAAGATCAATTTTTGAAGATTGTTGATGTTGATAAACCTGTTATAAAACCATCAATTATCAAAGAAGCGATGGCAAAACTTGGCGGTACAGATTCTGTAAATGCAATTGAATTTAAAAATATTCTTGCAAGAATGAATGAAACAGCTATTAAACGTGCAAATACTATCATTTCGGTATATGAAGGATATGTAAAACGCATAAGACCAACTGCTCCATTTGTTGTAGCCGGTGCATTAACAGGATTGTTTGCAGGTGTTACTCATAATATTTTGAAAACAGAATCTGCAACAAGAAAAGCTTAATTATACGATTAACCCCCAAAATAAATTTTTTACAAATTTATATAATTTTCACCAAATAAAAGGATAGCACAAGATGTGGTATCCTATCTTCTTATCTTGTAATTGTGATAATTAAGAATTGATAACATATTTAAACTTAAAAAGATTGAGTTTTTGCTTTTTTGTGATAATGTTTTGACTAGTCGGTAAAATTTTAGAGGTAAAAATGTATTCAACAGATGTTATATATGAGGTTGCAGCATTCTCTGTAGGAGATACCAAAGCCGGAACAAAAATGGGTAAACTTCAGTTAAAAAATACTGAAGATAAAACGATTTTAAATTGTGTTTTATGGGAAGAAACCTTGAACAGGTTTGATGCCAAAATTTTCAGATGCGGGAATCTTGTTAAAATTATTTCAGCTTCATTTAATGAAAAGTATAATAATTGCCTTATTTCAGTCTTGGAATTGGTAAAAGAGGCAAAGACAGGTCTTGATGAAAATGAGCGTGAAAAATATTATGCAGCACTTGTTGATTGTATAAATGAAATAAAAGATGAAAAATTACAGTCTTTTGTTGCTAAATATTTTATGGAACATTCTGATAAAATAAAAGTTTCGCCTGCTGCAAAGGTTATGCATCACAATTATATCGGCGGATTAATGGTTCATACTCTTGAAGTTGTAAATTTTGCAAAGCTTAATTTGCCGCATTTTGTTTATAAATTGAACAAAGATGAAATTATTGCAGCTTGCCTTTTACATGATATAGGCAAAATATATGAATACAAAATAAATACCGAAGACGGATTGATTGAATATGATGAGGAGTTTAAAAAAGATTGGATTTCTCATACTCAATACGGATTTTGTCTTTGTATGAATGAAGGATTTAAAAATGTTGCAAAAATGATTGCAGCACACCATGGCAGAAGTGAGTGGGGTGCAATTATTGACTTAGACCAAAAAGATATTGATAATGACTTATATTTAATTAATATTGTAGATAATTTATCTGCAAAATTTGGTAAAATAAATGTTTCAATGTTGGAAAAGAAAGAGGAAAATCTTGGCTAAATTGACTCAAACTCATGAATTAAAAGGAACGCTTGTTTGTGTTGAAGGAATCGACGGTTCAGGGAAATCTACTCAGCTAAATCTTTTAAGAGATTGGTTGAAATCTTGTGGACAGGATGTTTTATATACTGAATGGAATTCTTCTCCTCTAATCAGCCAAACTACAAAACTTGCAAAGAAAAAGAATCTTCTTTCGCCTCGTACGTTTTCGTTGTTGCATGCGGTGGATTTCGCAGACAGATTGAAACAAGTAATAGCGCCGGCGTTGAAAGCAGGATTTATTGTACTTGCAGATAGATATGCTTATACGGCATTTGCGCGTGATGTTGCTCGTGGTGTTGATCCTTCTTGGGTTCGTAATGTTTATGATTTTGCAATCAAACCGGATTTATCAATTTATTTTGACATTGATCCGAAAGTTGCTATGGAAAGAATATGTTTTAACAGAGCTCCAAAATTTTATGAAGCCGGAATGGACTTGAAATTGAGTAATGATCCATATGAAAGCTACGTTATTTTCCAATCAAGAGTAATCAAAGAGTACAAAAAGATGGTTAAGGAATACGGATTGGTAAAACTTGATGCGACAGATTCAATTCATTCAAAACAGGTAAAAATTCGTGAAATGCTTAAAACTGTATTGAAAGCAAAAGGAATTGAGGTGTAATCGTGCAGAAATTTACAAGAAAACATGATTATGACGGACTTTTAATTGTAATTGAAGGTACTGACGGTTCAGGAAAATCTACTCAATTAGAACTGTTAAAACGTTTTATTGAAGATAAATCATATGGTGTTATGGTTTCAGAATGGAAAACTTCTCGTTTAATTGCGGATGTTATTGATGAAGCAAAAGATAGAAACCTTCTGAATGCAACGACTTATAGCCTTTTATATGCTGCGGATTTCGCTGACAGATTGGAAAACCAAATTATTCCAGCCTTAAAATCAGGGTTTATAGTGCTTTTGGATAGATATTATTATACTGCATTAGCTCGTGATGTTGTTCGTGGGCAAGATATTGAATGGGTACAAAATTTGTATGATTTTGCTCCGCAACCGGATTTGACGTTTTATCTGGATATGCCTGTTGATGTACTTTTGAAACGTATAATCGGGACAACAGGTTTGGATTATTATGAAAGCGGACGTGATGTAGGATTTTCTACAGATTTTTATAACAGTTTTGAAATGTATCAAAACAAATGTCTTGAACAGTATAATTGGATGAAAAAAGAGTATGGATTTAAGTCAATTGATGGTACAAAGCCTATAAAAGAAATCCATAAGATTATGAATATTGAAGTTCAGAAAATATTAGACAGCGGAATTTTGGATTAAAGATTTCCATTTGGTTAGACTTTTTTCTTTTTTTTGATATGATGGTGTCAGGAATTATTAAAAAAGAGGGATAAAATTATGTCTGGACACTCAAAATGGGCAAATATAAAGAATAAGAAAGCAAAAGTTGATTCACAACGTGCAGTTGTATTTCAAAGATATTCAAGAGAATTAATAGTAGCAGCGAGACTTGGCGGACCTGATCCTGCCGGAAATTTCAGATTGCGTACAGCAATTGAAAAAGCAAAAGCTGCAGGATTGCCAAATGACAATATTAAACGAGCAATAGATAAAGGTGCGGGAGCAGGCAGTTCTGAAAGTTACGAAGAATTAACGTATGAAGGATACGGAGCTGGCGGAGTTGCTGTATTTGTTGAAGTTATGACAGATAACAGAAATAGAACAGCCGGTGATATTAGAAGTTTCTTTACAAAATTCCATGGAAACTTGGGCGAAAATGGTTGTGTAGGCTGGATGTTTTCTCCAAAGGGTTCTATTACTTTTAATAAGGATGAAGTTGATTTTGAAAAACTTTTTGATGCAGCAATTGAATTTGATGCAGAAGATGTTACAGAAGAAGATGACGGATACAAGGTTTTGACTTCAGTTGAAAACTTCCAAAAGGTTGTTGAAGGATTGGAAACAAAAGGTTTTAAATCTGTTAATGCTGAATTAACAAGAATTCCTGAAAATACAATTGAAGTTACAGATGTTCAAAATGCTTCTTGGGTTGTTAAATTGTTAGAAAAACTTGAAGAACATGATGATGTTCAAAATGTTTATGCAAATTGTGATATTCCTGATGAAGTTATGGAGCAAATTGACGCTTAGATGTCTTTAACAGAACAAATAAAAGAACTTGCCCAAGGGCTCAATGAGGCATACAATCCTAAAAGTATAGTTGCTGCGTTGAATACGTTTTGGGTTCATAATTATAATGCCGACAGAGTGTTTGTTTATATTTTTGATGAAAGCACTCAGACTTTGCGTGATTTTTCAAAAAATTGGCTGATTATAGAGAATAAAAAAGATGAAATCTATGATATTTGGCAAAAATTAGTTTCTGATAAAAAACCTGTTCTTTTAAAAAATAATTTGTTTTATCCGTTAAAAAAATACAACAAAATTATCGGTTTTTTATCTGTTGAGATGAAGCCGGATAATGCAGTTATTGAATTTTTAGATTTGATTGAATGTATGTTGTCTTTAAAAGTTCAAAATGTAATTTTGTCAGATAAAATGCAGAAAAATATTGATTTCCACTCTTCAATGAAAAATATCGCAAAAATTATTGAAACTCAGTATGAAACTAATTACATTATTCCGATTATCGGAGAAATGATTGATAAATTTGTTGCAGAGCATTTGGTTTATATATTTTTGAATGACGAAGATAATGATTCAATGACGCTCATTTGGCCGAAAGCTTGTAATGATGAAAAAATATTAGAACTTGTAAAAGTTGTTCAAGCCAATTCGGAGTTTTTTACAACAGAAAATAAAAAAATCGGAGTTTTCCCGATGTCAGCAGAAAATAAACTTATTGGCACAATAGTTACCAAAAGCGTTGATACATGTTTGCATGAAAAAGAAGTTGAATATATTGAACAACTTGCAAACCAAGCTGCAACTACAATCAATAGAGCTAATGTGTATGCTGAAATTTTAAAACACGCGACATTGGATGCTTTGACCGGTTTTTACAATCGCAGACAGCTGGAAGAGAGGACGAAACAAGAGGTTTCATCTTCCAAACGTACTAAAAAACCTCTTTGTGCAATAATGTCAGATATTGATTATTTCAAATCATTTAATGACAACTACGGGCATGCTGTGGGTGATTATGTCTTGAAAACTGTGGCAAAAGTTATGAAACAGCAACTTCGTGATTATGATGTGGCAGGTCGTTACGGTGGTGAGGAATTTGTTTTGTTGTTGCCATTTACAAAAATTTCTGAAGCTGAAATGGTAGCAAATCGTTTGAAAGAAGCTGTTGAAAATACAAAATTGGATATTTCAAAAATCAATCCTGAAATTACAGAAAATCATGTTGGTGTTACAATAAGTCTAGGAGTGAGTGAATTGAAAGATTCTGATTCTCCCGAAGATTTGGTACAGAATGCTGATAAAGCACTGTATGAGGCAAAAGAAACCGGAAGAAATAAGGTAATAGTTTATGGCGAAAGCTTATTCAAAAAAGTGTAATAGTTTAGAAGATACAAAGGTTTTGGCAAACAAATTTGCAAAACTGGTTTTAAACGGATGCTTTGTGTCACTTTATGGTGAAATCGGAGCAGGCAAAACAGCATTTGTAAAACTTGTTGCGGATGCTCTTGAAGTAAAGGAACATGTTACAAGTCCGACATTTGTAATTTTGAATGAATATCATTCGGGGCTTATTCCTATGTATCATTTTGATTTGTATAGATTGGAAAATGAAGGCGTTAAAACGATTACAGATGAACTCAGAGAATATTCAGAAGGTAAAAATTTAACTTTTGTGGAATGGGCAGAGTTTTCTCAAAATGAAATGCCGTTTGATCATTTGAAGATTAATGTAACATATTCTGATGATGATTCAAGAATTTATACGTTTGAATATATTGGAGAAGATAAAAATAATATTGTGGAAGGGTTGATGGGATGTTAGTTTTAGCCTTTGATACTGCATTAGATAAAATGTATGTTGCTTTAAAAAATGATGATAAATTTTTGGCAGCAGAAATCATTGAAAATAAAGATGGGAAATATCATTCCGCATTTTTGATTTCAACTATAAAAAATATATTGAGAGATAATGGATTTAAACCTCAAGACATTGATTTGATTGGGACAAATATAGGACCGGGAAGTTTTACAGGAATAAGAGCATGTATTACAGTTGCTCGTGTAATGGCTCAAACGCTTAATTGTCGTGCTATTGGAGTTTCTTCTTTAGAAATACTTGCAAAATTAGCTGATACAAATCCTTTGGTAGCTCTTGATGCCAGAAAACATTGTGCTTATTTGTATAAGGATAATGAAATTAAAGGTGCTGTAGATATTGATGAAATAAAAGAATCAATAAAAGACAAAGATTATAATATTATTACGGATAATAAGATGAATGAAATTTTCGGCGGAACATCTTATCAAGGTAATGAATACAATCTTGGTAAAATTCTTACGGATTTAGCAATTGAAAAGGCTGCATCTTCAGAATGTAATTGGAGAAAGCTAAAACCTCTCTATATTCAACCACCTGCTATGGGTTAAAATATTTGTAAATAAAAAGTAATAAACTAGCAAATTATTTTGATTAAGTGTATTTTACTCATGTGAAAATTTTGCCGGTTACATCTGAATTATTTTCGAGGAGTTCTCTAAATCAAAAATCTGCGTTAGGGAACAAGTATTCGACGCCTCAGATTGCTCCTATTCAAGATGTATTTGTTCGACAAACTCCGAGTTTTGAAGGATTTTCAAGTGTAATAAACACGCAATCGGCATTTAGAGAGTATGCAAAAAACGGTCATATAGGTTGTGTTTATTGCGGCAAACATATGTTTACGGAAAAAGAAATCGGTGCTTTTTTAAAGTTTAGCAATCGTTTGGCTTCTAATGCAAAGTTATTTGCTACTGCCATGTTGAAAAATTCAGATTATTTTTCCAAAGAGAATATAAAATTGCTAGAGGATATAAGGCGTGTCGGGAGTGCTAATCCTGATGTTGACTTAAGAGAAGCTTTAAATATAATGAATCCGAAAGCTGAATATAAACTTTTGAATACTCAAAAATATGTATTTGAACGCCTTTTGGATTTGAAGGAAAAAGCATTGCCTGTCAAAAAATTCCAGGCATTCGATACTTTGGTTCAACATTCATATTACCGTATTCAAGGGATTCCTTATGTAAGTGAATATAGTGCTAAAGAATTTGATTATAAAGTATGTAAGTTAGTAAAGACTATGAATGATGAGCGTGCAGCTCAACAAATAATGAATATTGCTAACTTCTTGACTCATCCTGCATTTAAGGAAAAAGAAGGACCGTTCCCGATAAAACTTATTGCCAAAATAAAAGATTTTATTCCTCAAAATTTGAAAGAAAGGAAAAATGCATTTATTTCTTCAAAAGATAAAAATGCAAGAGTAAAAGTTCAATTGCTTGTTCTGAAACGAATTAAAGATATCTCGAAACAGCATAGACGTCCTGATATTGTGGAGCTTTGTGATATTACCGAGAAAAAACTTTTAAGGAAACCTGTTATTTTGCAGTTTAGTAACAAATCTTTCAGATATAAATTATATGAAATTTTAGAAGATGTTGATCCATCATTAAGAGATAAATTCCAAAAAATTGCGCAACAATTACCGACATCATTGAATAATAAGAATGCTTTTATTGTAAAGAATAAAGACGCTGCAAATGAAACTATTATTTATAATTTGTTGTCAAATTCCAGAGTTACGATTGAGCATATCCAACCTATTTTGAGAAATACCAGTCAAAAACAACTAAAAAGAATGAACAAAGAAAATAATACCAAAATCAAAAAAGGTGTTGATATTATTGGCAATTGGGCGTTAGCTTGTCCTTATTGCAATAATATTCATGGCAGTGATGATATAAAATATGCAAAATTCCCGTTTAGCAAAAAAGCCGGTGAAAGATATTTCCGAACTATTATAAAAGATGCTAACGACGGACAATTCAATCCTGTAGATGTTATAAAAATGGCGAAAAATTACTTTAGTCAAACCGGAATCAAGCCTGATACAAGAGGTTTGAAATATATTCCTGATGTTTCTGACGATATTTATTAACAATTGTAAAATTTAAAATAAAAAATTAAACTTTTTTCTTTAATGTTCCGATAACAAACATGTAAGAATAAGGATTAATTATTTTATGGCAGATACTACAAACACAGGAACATCATTTAACAGACCTTACAAACCTTTCGGCTTTAATGTAAAGGTACCTGAAATTGGAGAAAGAACTCTTCAACAAGCAGGTGATACTTTAGGTGAAATTGTTAAAAGTCCGGTTGAACCTTTATTTACGTTTTTGGAAGAAAATGAAAATGTTTTTAATGGTGATATCAATTTCCAAATGAACAAGATTTTTGCGCAAAGCTTTACAATTGGTTCTGCTATGCGTATGGAAGATGAAAAAATAAACGGTGCAGCTCCAAAATTTGATATGGACTGCTAATATTTTTAAAATAATTTTTATTGATAAAACTTTTTAAATTGTGTATAATCCTTTTTGTAAAGGAGTATGCAATGAAAAAAGTTTTTTTATTACTTTTAGGTTTAATAATGTTTTTGTCAACTTCAATGATGAGCTATGCAGGAGAAGTTGAGAGATGGAAAAGTACCGTATTGGATGTTTATATTGCAAAAGGTCCTTATTATTCCATTATGAATGATGCCTATTATACCTGGGTTGCAGCTGCAAATAGAAATATTCTTTTTAATGTAAGCGGGACAAAGGCAATGAATAAGTATGCTCATATCAAAATACTTTTTAATCAAGGTCAAGATGGTGTCACTTCAATTACCCAAAATGGTATCAATTTGCCTGTTGTAACAATAAATATTCAGACAAACGGCTTGAATAATGATCAGTTGAGAGCTAAGTTTTTGCATTATGTAGGTATTTCAATTGGGTTAAACAATTCATCCGACAAATATAGTGTAATGTATAAGGTTCCTTTGAATAATCAGAGTATTCAATATAATGATTTGCTAGCATTGTATAACCTGTACAATTGGAATATTCCTAAAAGAGGTTTAAAAATTAAATCTGTCGGAAGCTATAAAAAATAACCTTAAAATCGGATTATAATCTTTCTCTAAATTTTGATTATTTTTATATTTGGTATATAATTTTCTTGTACAAAATAGGTGGATAACAAAAAGGTACACAAGAGTGTACAAAGAAAGGAAAATTATGATACCTGAAACAAAACAAATGCAACTCGTAATCGGTGATAAAACCGTTACAGTTGAAACAGGGAAGTATGCAAATTCTGCAAACGGTTCTGTTACAGTTAGATGTGGCGATACAATGTTGTTCGTTCACGCAACTATAAGCAAGGAACCTAGAGTTGGGATAGACTTTTTCCCATTATTAATTGATTATGAAGAAAGAATGTCTTCTATCGGACGTATCCCCGGTGGTTACAACCGTTCAGAAGGTAAAGCAAGCGACAAGGCAATCCTTGTTTCTCGTCTAATTGATAGACCAATCAGACCGTTATTTCCAAAAGGATATAGAAACGATATTCAAATCGTAGCTCAATTGTTCAGCTATGACCAACAAAATCAACCTGATACACTTGCAATGTTAGGTGCATCTTGTGCGTTGATGATAAGCGGAGCTCCGTTTGAAGGACCAATCGGTGCTGTTCGTGTCGCAAAACTTGATGGCAAAATGATTGCTAACCCTACACACAGAGAATGTGACAAGTCTGACTTGAACATTGTTGTTGCCGGAACTCACGATTCTGTAATTATGGTTGAAGCTGGTTGCAACTTTGTTAGTGAAGACGATATTATGGAAGCTGTTGAATTTGCTCAAGGCGAAATCAAAAAACAATGTGAAGCTCAAGTTGAATTCGCAAAACAATGTGGTGTTGAAAAACAAGAATTTGTAAATCCTTATGACACATCAGAAATTGCAAAAATTATTGAAGACAATGCTCACGATATGATTTTTGATGCTTATCACAATTTTGACAGAACTTATAGACAAAACAAACTTGATGAAGCAAAACAATTAGTAAAAGATAAAATAGACGCATTACCTGAAGATAACTCAATCAGAAAAATGATTGAAGATACAGGTGTTGATTTTGTAGCAGAAGAATTTAAAGCTGCAGAAAAACACGTTATGCGTAAAATGATATTAGAAGAAGGCGTTAGAGCTGACGGTAGAAAACCAAACGAAGTTCGTCCTATTTGGTGCGAAGTTGGTGTTCTTCCTCGTGCTCACGGTTCAGCTGTATTTACAAGAGGTCAAACTCAAGTATTATCAGTTGCAACTCTTGCAGGTCCTGGCATGAAACAAGAACTTGACGGTGTTGATCCTGAAACAGAAAAAACTTATATGCACAAATACATATTCCCTGGATTCTCAGTTGGTGAAGTAAAACCTTTAAGAGGTCCTGGTCGTCGTGAAGTTGGTCACGGAAACTTGGCAGAACGTGCCAATATTCCGGCACTTCCTTCTCAAGAAGAATTTGGTTATACAATTCGTGTAACTTCTGATGTCTTGGAATCAAACGGTTCAACTTCAATGGCATCAACTTGCGGAAGTTCAATGGCTTTGATGAATGCAGGCGTTCCTGTTAAATGTATGATAGGTGGCGTTGCAATGGGTATGATTAAAGAAGAAGGTCATGAACCTGTTGTATTAACTGATATTCAAGGTATTGAAGATTTCTTGGGTGATATGGACTTTAAAGTTACAGGTAATGACACAGGAATTACCGCTTTACAAATGGATATGAAAGCAAAAGGTATTCCTAATGAAACTTTACGTCGTGCTTTAGGTCAAGCAAAAGAAGGCAGATTGCATATCTTAGGCGAAATGAGAAAAGCTATTACAGCGCCAAATGATCATTTGTCACCTTACGCTCCTCAAATTTGCACAATGACAGTTGCAACAGAAGATATCGGAACAGTAATCGGACCTGGCGGAAAACAAATCAGAGCGATTATTGATGCATCAGGTGCTGAAATCGATATCCAAGATTCTGGTGTTGTAACAATTACATCTAACGATCAAGAAGGTGCTGATATTGCGAAGAAAATGATTAAAGACTTAACATTCAAACCGCAAGAAGGTATGATTTTGAAAGGCAAAGTTGTAAGAATTATTCCAATCGGAGCATTTGTTGAACTTGGCGGTGGAAAAGACGGTATGGTTCACATATCTCAAATCTGTCAAGAACGTATTGAAACGATTGAACCGCACGTAAAAGTCGGTGATGAAGTAATCGTTAAGGTTATCAAAATTGATGATAAGGGCAGAGTAAACCTTACAATCAAGGGTGTAACCGAAGAAGAAAAAGCATCTGTTCAATAACAGATAAAATATATCAAAAAGAGAGTCGATTAATTTTAATCGGCTCTTTTTTTTAAATTTTAATTATCCATTTATGTATTTAAAACCATCTTTTTCTATTTGTGTTAAAATATTCCTATATAGATAAAATGGAGAATGAAAATGGTTGATGTAGTTACGATTGGTAGTGCCACGATGGATGTATTTGTTGAAAGTGATGATGCCAATATTGTGTCAGTTTGCAAAAAAGACAAGCGTTCTGATTTTATGAGCTATCCGTACGGTGCAAAAGTTGAGATAACAGATTTTGCCTCAAATGTCGGCGGTGGCGGAGTTAATACCGCAATGAATTTTGATAATTTAGGCTTTAAAACAAATGCTATCGTAAAAATAGGAGACGATATTTATTCTCAAGGTATTTTAGAAGCTTTCAAAGAAACAAAAGTTTCAACATCAAGTATTATTCAAGATAAAAATGTATCAACAGGTTTTTCAATAATTTTGACAAGTTTTCAAGGTGATAGAACAGTTCTTGCTCACCGTGGCGCAAACGCTTGTATAAAAAAATCAGAAATTGATTATGATGCAATTAAATCAGCAAGACTTTTATATATTGCACCGTTGAATGGTGATAGTAACAAAGTTCTTGATAATATCGTAAAATTTGCACACGAAAACAATGTTTATGTTTGTTTCAATGCCGGAACAACTTGTTTGAAACGTGGATATAACTATATCAAAGGTATTTTGGAAAATGCTGAAATTGTTGTTATGAACAAAGAAGAAGCATCTATGGCAACACAAATTCAGGTTCGTCCGGATACACGTACTGAAAAGTTTTCTGATTGTATGATTCACCCTGATATTATTGAAATGTTTAAAAAATTAAAGGTTAAGGATTATCAAATTATTGTAATAACAGATGGCGGAAGGGGTGCTTACGCTTATGACGGAAAAACTTTCTTCTACTGCCCTTGTTTTGACGGCCCTGTAGTTTCAACCCTTGGAGCCGGTGATGCTTTTGCTTCAACTTTCTGCGCTTCATTGGATAGAACAGACAAAAATATCGGCAAATCGTTGATGATGGCATCTGTAAATTCAGCCGGTGTTGTTTCTGAATTTGGTGCAACAAAAGGATTTTTAACATTTGACGAAATCGAGGCTAAGCTTAAGAATACACCTGATTACTCTTATAAAACATGCTAAATTGTGAAATTTATTGTATAATTCTTGTAGAATAGAAAATAAAAGGTAGGAAAATGGGATACAAAATATTATCAAAAAAAGAAATTTGTCCGAATCAATATGAAATAACAGTTGATGCACCTTATGTTGTTAGAAATGCAAAGGCAGGACAATTTATTATATTTAGAGCAGAAGAAAATGGCGAAAGAGTGCCGTTGACAATAGCCGATGTTGACAAAAGTACAGGTGCTTTGACACTTGTATTTATGGCTGTCGGGTATTCAACAAAGAAACTCGCAAAATTGAATGTCGGAGATGAACTTGTTGATATCGTAGGACCTTTGGGACAACCTACACATATCAAAAAATATGGTACAGTTGTTTGTCTCGCAGGCGGTTATGGTGCTGCTCCATGCTATTTGATTGCAAAAGCGTTTAAAGAAGCAGGTAACAAAGTTTATATGATTATGGGTGCGAGAAATAAAGATTTGATTTTCTGGCAAGACAAAATGAAAGATGCTTGTACTGAATTATTTATCACAACTGATGATGGAACTCTAGGTGAAAAAGGTTTTGTAACTCAGGTGCTTGAACGTATTATGAACAGTGAACCAGTAAATTATGCAATTGCCGTAGGTCCTATGCCTATGATGAGAGCGGTTGCCAATTTGACACGTGACAAGGGTATTTATACAGAAGCAAGTATGAACCCGATTATGGTTGATGGTACAGGTATGTGTGGTGCATGTCGTGTTACTGTTGGCGGTAAAGTTAAGTTTGCCTGTGTTGACGGGCCTGATTTTAATGCACACGAAATTGATTTTGATGAAGTTATAAACAGAACTCGTCTTTACAAAGATGTTGAAAAAACTCGTGACGAAAATTGTAACTTGTTAAAACAAGCTGTTGCAAAATAGGAGAATAAAATGACTGATATAAAAAAAGAAATTCCGTTTTGTCCTTTGATGAGTGTTGGTGCAGGCCTTGATATGGTTTGTACAAAGGAACGTTGTGCTTGGTACGTTTCTTCTGTAAAAAAATGCTCAGTTTATATGATTGCATATAACGCTTTGTTAGATGCAAATTCAAAACAAAAACATTCATAATAAGGAATATTGATGAAGATACTTGTATGTATAAAACAAGTCCCTGATACAACAAATATCAAATGGACCGAAAATAATACCATTCAACGTGAAGGATTGGAAAGTGTTATCAATCCTTACGATGTTTATGCGCTTGAAGAAGCTTTAAAAATTAAAAAGCATGAACAAAATGTGGAAATAACAGCAATTACAATGGGGCCTAATCAAGCTGAAGATATGCTAAAGAAGGCTGTTGCTTTGGGTTGTGATGGCGGGTGTTTGATTTCTGATAAAAAATTTGCCGGTGCGGATACTTATGCAACAGGCAAGACACTTTCTGCTGCAATAAAAACGCATTATTCTGATTTTAATTTGATTATATGCGGGCAATTTGCTGTGGATGGTGATACTGCACAGACCGGACCTTCTGTTGCTGCAAAACTTGATATTCCTCAGGTTACATACGTAAATGAGATTGTTGATGCTAATGAATTTTATGTGACGGTACGCAGAGAATTGGAAGAAGGAATTGAGACTGTTCAAGTCAAACTTCCTGCACTTATTTGTGTGTTACAAGGAGCGTATGAGCCTTCACGTCCTACTATTAACGGAATGAAACGTGCAAAAAATACTGAAATAAAAGTTCTTTCGCATAAAGATATTTTATTGGAACCCGAAGATGTCGGTCTGAAAGGTTCTCCAACATATGTTTCAAAGGCTTTTCGTCCAATTAAAAAACATGAATGTAAGTTTATTTCATCTGATGAAATAGCAACAAATATTAAGGAGTGCTTGAAAGAAGATGAATAAAGGTATTTTATTATATGCAGAAGTGAATAAGTCCAATTATGTTCAACCGGTTTTCTTTGAACTTGCATCAAAAGCTCAAAAATTAGCTGAAAAGATTGATAATTGTCCTGTGATGGCATTAATTATTACGAAAGAAGGCAATACTCAAAACTTTAAAGAAGGGTTTGAAAAATTCGGAATTGATGAAGTTTATGTTGTGGAAGATGACAGATTGGAAAATTACACTACTGAATTTTATTCAAAAGTCGCACTTGATGAAATAAAAAAAATAAAACCTGCAATAATTTTAATCGGAGCAACAACTCAAGGCAGAGATTTGGCTCCGCGTTTAGCCTCAGAACTTCATGCTGGGTTGACTGCGGATTGTATAGAACTTGATATTAATGAAAAAGGTCAATTAGCTGCTACTCGTCCGACTTTTGACGGTCAATTGATGGCAACTATCCTTTCAAAATCCGATATTCAAATGGCAACGGTTAGAGAAAATGTTTTCAAACCTATGGAGCATGATACGCCTAAACAAACAGAATATATTTATGACAAAGCTGAAATCTACGGTTTGTATGAACGGGTTAAAATCTTGAACTTTGCAAAGGGGATAGAAAAAGAGCGTAACAAATTATTGGATGCAAAAATTATTATTTCCGGTGGAAAAGGTATGAAAACTGCGAAGGGCTTTGAACTGTTGAAAGAATTTGCCGATACCTTGGGCGCTGAAGTTGGTGCAAGCCGTGGCGCAACTGATATTGGAATTGCTCCGAAAAATATGCAAATCGGACAAACAGGGATTACAGTTTCTCCAAAAATTTATATTGCATGCGGAATTTCCGGTGCTATCCAACACATTGTCGGAATGGAAAATTCTGATAAAATATTTGCTATAAATATTGATGAAAACGCTCCGATTTTTGAACATGCCGATTATGGTATTGTTGGTGATGTTTTTGAAATTTTACCTAAATTGATTGGAGAATTAAAATAAATTTAACAACGAACTTTTTCCGTGCTAAAATAAATCGGTAATAGCAGTTTTTAAGAAGGGATTTTTCAATGAATAAAGTTGTAGTTGGAGCTCAATGGGGAGACGAAGGAAAAGCTAAGATTACTGATATTTTGGCTGCAAAATCGGATTTTATTATAAGATATCAAGGTGGTTGTAATGCTGGTCATACTGTTGTTGTCAATGATAAAGTTTTTAAATTTCACTTGGTACCATCAGGCAGCTTGTATGAAGGTAAAACTTGTTTTATCGGTGCAGGTGTCGTAATTTTGCCCGAATATTTTGAAGAAGAAACTAAAGCCTTAAAAGAACAGGGTGTGAGTTTAAAAGGTTTGAAGATTAGTCCTTTAGCATCTATTACAATGCCTTATCATACAGAAGTCGATGGTTATAGTGAGGATTCAGCTAAAAAAGGCAAAATAGGAACCACTAAAAAAGGTATCGGACCTACATATACAGATAAAATGGCAAGAATAGGTTTGAAAGTTCAAGATTTGTATTCTACGGAATCTTTATCAGAAAAATTGGATGTAATCCTTCCTTTAAAAAATAAAATGCTGGAAAAAGTTTATGGACTTCAACCATATACAAAAGAATGTGTAATGTCATTGTGTGAAAAATATGCAGAAATATTCAGACCTTATGTTTGTTTTGATTGGCAAGAAATGCTTGAAAAATTTAAACGTGATAAAGCTACAATCCTTTTTGAAGGTGCTCAAGGTGTTATGCTGGATATAGATTACGGGACTTATCCTTATGTAACAAGCTCAAATGCCATTGCAGGAGGAGCTGCCACAGGAAGTGGATTTGGTCCTTGTATGATTGATGAAGTTATTGGGGTTGCAAAAGCATACGTAACTCGTGTTGGCGAAGGTCCTTTTGTAACCGAATTAACAGATGAAATTGGCGAAAAAATAAGACAAGTCGGACATGAATTTGGTACCACAACGGGTCGTCCTCGCAGATGCGGTTGGTTTGATGCCGTTACTATGCGTTATGGCGCACTTGTAGGTGGCTTGACATCTGTTGCATTAACAAAGATTGATGTATTTAACGGATTTGATGAAATAAAAGTTTGTACGGCTTATAAAGATACTCGTGACGGCAAGATTTACAAAACATATCCTACAGATGTTTATATGCATAAATATCTTGAACCTGTTTATGAAACTTGTAAGGGTTGGGGAGTTGATATTTCTCAAATAAAAGACTATAATAAGTTACCTGAAAACTGTAAAAAATACCTTGCAAAATTGGAAGAACTTATCAATGTTCCAATTGATATTGTAAGTGTAGGTCCAAACAGAGATCAAACTATTTTTAAATAACGAAAGGAGTCTTATATGGCAACAATTATTGGAGTAAAATTGGAAAACAGGGTTTTAAATTCTTTAGATTTCCAAAAGGTTGTAACAGAATTCGGATGTCAGGTTAAAACCAGAATCGGGCTTCATGATGCAAACGATACAAAATGCGCGCCTGACGGAATTGTTTTGTTAGAAGTTATTGGTGAAACTTCAGAATTTGAAAAGAAACTCGCTCAATTTGGCAAAGTTCAAACAATGAAATTTTAATGATAATTTTTGTAAACATTTAAAAGTATAATAGCAAAATTTTTTATTTACGGACGTTCTCCATGCAGGGATATTAACACATGATAACGCCCGTAAATTCAAATTTACAGCCTATAAAAACGAGTATTTTTTATATTAACGATTACCATGGTAAATCGATAAACATGGAACGTACAGTTACAGCTTCAAACGGATTTGATAATTCACGGAAGCAAAGTGTTGATAAACTTAAATTATCCTCAGGTGATATTATGTTGGGCGAAGTTGAACCGACTAACATGGTTGCTGTTAAGGCTCAAAATATCATGGGAATATCTGCTTCTGCCGTCGGAAATCATGAGTACGATATGGCAGAAAAAGTTCAAGACGTTATTCCTGATATGAAATACAGGCTTTTGGCATGTAATGTACATGTTTCACCGGAAAATCCTTATTCTAAAAAAATTGAAAAATCTTATGTCCAAGATATAAACGGTCACAAATACGGCATAATAGGAACATCCCCGACAGATTTATTTTCACGTGTAAAATACGGGAAAATTTTTCAACAATTTAAGATTGATGATATAGGTCAAACGATAAAAGATATACAAACTGAAGTTGATAAATTTAGACAGCAGGGTATTGATAAAATCATTTTGTTGTCACATACAGGTTTTGGTTATGATCAAAGAATTGCGCAGGAAACCGACGGTATTGATGTGATTTTAGGAGGACATTCTCACAACTTGTTGAAGAGTGTAGAACCTGAATATAATATGTTTAAATCAAAATCAGGTGATTATGTTGTGATTACTCAAGCAGGTCGTGATGGCAAAAATTTTGGGATTTTAGACTTGGAATTTGATAATTCAGGTCATATAACAAAAGTTAAAAACAGTGTAACCGGCACTCGCGGATTTAAACGTAATGCACCGGTCAGATATATTTTTGACCAGATTTTAGGGAAGCCGGTTGTCGTGGGACAAGTGGCATCGGCAGCTCCGCCTTTAAACAATGATTTGATTGAACCTAATCCGCATGCAAATTTTGTAGTTGATTGTATTAAAGAAGAATTGGGCTGTGATATAGCACTATTATCTGCAGCAAATGTAAGAGGCTATTTTGAAAGCGGAAATTTGGACAGTCAGGTGTTGGATGAAATTTCACCGTTCAGAAACCGTTTGTGTATTGTTCCATGTAATGAAAAAGACCTCGTTGATGCGATAAAACGAGGCTGCAGTTCGATGATTAAATCTAATAACAAACCCGGGTTGTTCCATCCATCAGGTTTGAAATATGCAGTTTCTCGTTCAGGTGAATTGAAAGATATGACATATATTGACAAATCAGGTGTTGAACACAAAATTAATGTTCAAAATCCTGATCCGAATAAAATTTATAGACTTGGTATAAACGATTATTGCGCGCAGGGTAATGACGGATTTTCAATGTTAAATAAATATGACAAAGCTGAAAAAATATTTGATTTTGACTTGATAAAATGTGTTGAAGATCACTTTAAACGTGATAAAACGCCCGTAACCATAAAAGATGACGGGCGAGTAAAAGTTGTTGATTAAAAATTATTGAATAAGACCGTTATTGAGTAGTTCTTGTTCGACTTTGCCTTTATAAATAAAGGTTAAACAGTAGAAGGTTATCAAACTCAATATTGTTCCAAGATATCCACCGAGCAAACTCATAACAAGACTTTCAATGGCTTTCCCATCCATTCCACAGATACTTGTGAGCGCGGAAACTATTATACTTATGACATAGATAGCGGCAAATAATACAATTCCTAATACGAGCATTTTACAAAGCAAAATCATTACATCGTTAAATGAAGATTTTATATAACATACCAATAATTTAGGATTAAAAAGTCCGTGGAGTGAAAAGTTTTTTGCATAACTTATGAATAACATTGAATAAAACGGTGTGATTAATGCCAATCCAAAAGCCAGAAGTATCATAATCAAAACACTAACAATCTTTAATGCTATTGTACCTTTTGCGACGATAATTGAGAGCGGAATGATTATAATTCCGAAGGCTAATCCGATTCCTAATGTCCATATGAAATTCAAGATGAAGCTCATAAGACCTCTTAGCCAGAATGAATTTTCTATTTCGGGCAATCCTGATAGTTTTGCCAATTTTCTATGTATAAAACTTACGTTAAAACCTAACATAAAGATTTTGACTACAAGTGAAATTAACCAAATAAGTGCAATTATTCCTATTATTTGTCCAAAAAAGTTCGGGTCGAATGTTTTTACGTTTTGCATACTTTTCGCATAATCTCCGGTCAAAGATTCTATTATTGTTCCGATACCGGCAATTGAAAATAATACTGCATGAACTTGCATTTTGTTTTCACCTGAATAGATATCCTTTATGGCGTTGAAAATTTGTTTCATCTGATTTCCCTTCCAAAATTGTAACAGTTTTTATAATTGTATAACTTTTAATATGAATTTTAATGGTTTAAATAACGTATATTTTATGATATGTTCAAATTATGGAAACTGAATTGAAACAAAAAATAAATTTGTTAACTCCAAGATTTGAAAAAATCAAGGAGTGTCTTTGACTTACCTCAAAAGGAAAAAGAATTAAAAGAGATTGAAACTAAGTTGCAATCTTCAGAGGTTTGGTCAAATCAAGAATTGGCGTCCGAATTGGGCTCAAAAAGTCGTGAAATTAAGGAAAATATAGATTTTGTAAATCATTGGGAATCTGTTTTGGAAGATAGTGAAGTTGCACTTGAAATGTCTGATGTTGATTTGATTGAGGAAAGTTCTAATCTTTTGGAAGATATGGAACATGCTTTGGACAAATTTGAAATTCAGATGATGTTGAGCGGAGAATATGATGATGCCGATGCAATTTTGACGGTTAATGCCGGAGCCGGAGGCACTGATGCTCAGGATTGGGCAAGTATGCTTTTGAGAATGTATTTCCGTTGGGCAGAAAATCGCGGATGGAAAGTCGAACTTCTGGACAAACTTGATGGCGATGAAGCCGGAATAAAATCTGCTACATTTAAAATTTCAGGAAAGTATGCCTATGGCTATGCAAAAGCCGAAAAAGGAGTCCATAGATTGGTTAGAATTTCTCCGTATAATGCAAATGGTAAACGTCAAACGAGTTTTGCCTCATTAGAGGTTTCTCCGATTATTGCAGATTTTGAAAAAACAATTTCAATCCCTCCTGATGAACTCGAAATAACGACGATGCGTTCTGGTGGTGCAGGTGGACAAAACGTAAATAAGGTTGAAACTGCCGTTAGAATTTTGCACAAGCCTTCCGGTATCGTTGTAAAATGTCAACAGGAACGTTCACAGTTGCAAAACAAAGAATATGCAATGCAGATTTTGGTATCCAAGCTTTTGGAAATAAAACGAAATGAGCATGAAAAAAAACTTTCTCAATTGAAAGGTGAAAATGTTGACATAAATTTTGGTTCACAAATTCGTTCGTACGTTTTCCATCCGTATAAGATGGTAAAAGACCATAGAACAGGCTATGAAGTCGGGAATGTTGATGCGGTCATGGACGGAGATATTGACGGTTTTGTGGAAAGTTTTTTAAGACAGAGCTAACATTGTAAACATTTATGAATTAGATTTGTGAAAAAGGTCACAATTAATGTAACAAAATGTAAAGCTGTAATCGTTGAATGTTGTATGTTACGACAAAATCATTAAAAAGATATACATTAAAAGTATGATTTAAGAGCAAAAAAGTTGCCCTTTAAAAGTGTTAATAGTACAATTAAATTAGCAGTTGTATTACCCGTAAATTATGAAATATGTTTATGTTTTTTTGGGCAAAAACATAGGTTATAATGTTGCGGAAACCGGAATGATAAATGAGAAGTATTGATAAAAAGAAGAGCTCAAAAATTTTATTATCGGCAGCGATAGCTGTCTTAGCTATGTGCCCTCAAAAAGCATCAGCAGATGTCATCGATTATTCTGCACTGCAAACTGCTATTAAATCATCAACTGCATCAACAATTAACGTTACCGGAGATATCTTAGGTAGCGGAGATTTAGGCACATTAGGTGCAACCCCTGTTACCCTTGAAGGTAACAAACATAATATAACTGCAACTGCAACTTCTTCCGGAATAACTGTAAGTTCAGGTAAAACTCTGACTATACAAAATATCGGTAATACGATGACCGAAACTACATCAGGCACAACTGGTGCAATCAAGGTAGCGCAAGCTGATGGAAGTATAAAATATTACCAAGCTACCGGCATGAGTGGGTTTACAAAACCTGTTACGATAGCTCAATATGGTACTATAATAGTTAAAAATAGTACATTTTATGATAATTCGGGTACGGTTTTTGATGCCAGTTCTTGGGGTTCTACTATAAAGAGTGTTGATGGTAATTTCATTCAAAATACATCAACTAATAGCGGTGGAGTAATCAGTAACAATAATGATACTATAGATTCAATAACGGGTAATTATATTGCGAATTCTTCAACCCAAAATGGTGGAGCTGTATATAATAGTGGGAAAATAACAACATTATCAGGAAGTTTTACAGGAAATACTGCCAAAGGTGATGGTGGTGCTATTGATTTGGCACAAGGTGGTTCAATAGGAACCTCTACTGCAAACTTTACTTCAAATACCGCAACGGGCAATGGCGGTGCTATTTATAACGGATATGGAAATACAATATCAAAAATTACAGGTGATTTTACCGGCAATAGTGCAGTTAATGGTGGGGCTATTTACAATGGGCAGACTTCAAAAATAAATAATATTAATGGAAATTTTATTTCAAATACTTCAACAAGTGATGGTGGTGCTATTTATAATTTTGGAACTACGACTGTTACAGGCGGAAATTTTATAGGAAATCATGCAGCAGGACTTGGTGGTGCTATATATATGCCTGAAAATCAAAGCCCAACTACAAATATTGTTGCATCTGATAATAATATTTTATTTAGCGGAAATACTGACAGTACCGGAAGTAATGCTATTTATACTGGTGTTGGTAGTGGCAGTACATTAAATATAAATGCAACGAAAAATTATTCTGTAACGTTTAACGACAAAATTACAGGTAAAGATGTAACTTGGGGGCCTCCTACTATTAACATAAATTCATCATCTGTATCACCTGATAATACAGGTACTGTTTATTTAAACAATGCAATTTCATATAACAATGTTAATTTATCAGGCGGAACGTTAAAACTCGGGAGTGCAACCGTTAATAAAGTAACTTCAAGCGGAGATTTTGGAACTTTTGTTAATTTAGATTTAAAAGGCGGAGTTCTTAATACTATTGATAATGACTTAAAGACTTATACTTTAACAAGTCTAAAGGGTTCAGGCGGAAGTATTGCGATTGATGCCAATTTATCAGGCGGTACAAGCGGTACAAGTGATGTATTTAATGTGGGTTCATCTTCAGGTACATTGAAGATTTCTGATATTAATATTTTTGGCGATTTACCTACAACCGGCGGAAAATTAAATGTTATAACAGGTACAAATAATAATAATATAACTTTGGATGTTTCAAGTTTAAATACTGCTTTAATTTCTTCACTTGGTAAAATTACATTTTCAACAACATCGAAAAAAGGTCAACTTGCATATTCTTATTCAGGTTCGGCGACTCTTCACGAAGCAGTTCAGTATAAAAATGGTAATAGAACATATATTTTAGCGGATAATGAAACAGAAACTCAAAACCTTGGAACAATGCAAAGTGCCGGTTCAACATTGAATATTAAGGGTAATACGCATAATATCAACGGGAATTCTAAATCCGGAATAGTCACGGCAGGAGCTACAAGCACTCCTCAAACAATAAATATTCAAGATGTCGGGGATACTTCCGCAACTTATGATGCATCTTCCAATGCAGGTTTTTACAAATTTTCTTCCGGAGGTAATGGTAGTTTTATCCAGCTGAATGGTGCTGATACCTTAAATATTAAAAACAGTATTATTTCCCAAAACAAGACCTCGTATAGTGTTAGTGAGCAAGGTGGCGGTGCAATTTGGTCAACCGGCACTTCAAATTTAACAGTGTCAGATTCTTTGTTTGAATCGAACAGTGCCCCTAATACTGATGGTGGAGTTATATATTGGGGTTCTACCGGAACTGAAAGTTTTACAAATACCGATTTTATCGGTAATAGTTCTAAAGGACGAGGCGGTGCTATCAGAGTCGCTAATGGTACAACTAATATTAAAGATAGTACATTTACAAGTAATACATCCAAAATTGGTGGGGCAATCGGTACTGTTCCGGATACAAAGAATACATTAAATATTACGTTAAATATTGATAATACAACTTTCTCTAACAATGGTGCTACTGTTAATAGTAAAGGAGCACGTGGCGGGGCGATTTCTGTTGGGGAAAACGTTACAAAAGTTACAATAAAAAATTCTACATTTACTGGAAATTCAGCCAGAGATGATGCCGGTGCGATTTATAATTCCGGCGTAGCAACTTTCTATGATTCCACTTTCACAAGTAATACAACAGCGACAAATGGTGGTGCTATATTCAATAATGGCGGAGTATCAAATATAATTGCAGATACCAAAGATGCAGTTTTTTCAGGGAACAATACAACTTCTGGTGGTATTAAGTATAATGCAGTTTATAACGCCAAATATAAAGGTAAGTCAGGTACTTTAAATCTAAATGCCGGGGATCATCACAATGTTATCTTTAATGATTCAATTACAGGTGATTCCGGAACTGTTAATATAAACCAAACCGGTACAGGGTTAACAGGGAATTATATCCCAACAGATGCTCCAACATCAGGGATTGTGGAAATTAACAATACTGTAAGCGGAAATATAGTTAATCTTTATGGTGGTACATTAAAATTTGGTTCATCAACTGAGACAGGCGGTGTAGGTAATTTTGACAGCGGTTCGGTTGCGTTTTATGCAAATGCAGGAACAATTGACCTTATGAATAGTTCACTTGCATCAACAAGTTTAGGCAAAACTGTTACTTTAAACGGTAATATCAATTTGGGCTTGGATGTCGACTTAGCAAATACTAAAGGTGATATAATCACAGCGGCTGCTCTTTCTAATACAAGTGCAAGTAATATTGTAATTAATGCTATAAATATTATGTCAGATAGTTCTACTGATAATACCCAAATAATCATTTCTGATAGCGTTTTAGGTAAGGCAATTTCCAAAGCAACTACTGTTACTATATCTAAAGCTAGTGGCGTCTCAAAAAATTATACTATTACATATTCAATGAATTCTTCCGGTCAAGGTGTTTTGACATTTATGAGTGCAAGTGAAGACAGTCTTTATAAAGCTGTTCATAATATTGGTTATACTACTGATCCAAGAAATTATAATATGACTAAAGATGAAAGTGTCACTCAGTCTTTAGGTGATATGGAACGTGCAAATTCAACTTTGAATATTAATGGTAACAATCATAAAATTACTGCAACTGCAGCTACAATAAATGGAATTAATGTATTATCTGGACAAACGTTAAATGTTAATAATATATCTGAGTACCATGGCTTTTATTCTCAAAACGGTGGTGCAATCAATGTTGCTGATGGTGCAAATTTAACTGTTGATTCTACTTCATTTACCGGAAATACTGCGGTAAAATCTGGTGGTGCAATTTATGCAGGAAATAATATTACAATAAAGAATTCTAAATTTTCCGATAATAAGGCAGGTGGAGTTCAAAACGATATTTATATAGCTGATGGTAAAAAAGTTACATTCCAAGCTGATTTGACAAAAGGTTCATCAATCCAAAGTGGTTTATCAGGCAGTGGTAATTTTGAAAAAACGGGTACCGGATTTATTGCATTATCCGGTGTAAATAAAGATTTCACAGGTACTTTAAATGTAAAAGGTGATACAGGTGGAGGTATTAAATATACTCAAACTACAGACGGTAGTTTTGTCGGCGGTCCTGTTGTTGTTGCAGCTAATAATCTTTTATCTATTTCAAATAAGTCAGCTGATAACATTAAAAATTTATCAGGTGCTGGTACTGTAAATCAGGATGGCGCAGGCAATTTGAATATAGCCGGAGATAATTCCCAATTTACCGGAGTTTTGAATATAGGTAAAACCGGTGGTGGCATAGTAACACAAGGGACAGCTTCATTTGATGCTACTCAAAGTGGAAATAAATTTGTAACAGGTACTGCAACAGTAAACGTAGTGGGTACAAGTTCTGTCTTAACTTATACGCTTAGCGGTGATACTCTTCCTTCAAATATAAATATTGCAAGTAATGCTACTTTAAAGGTTGTAGGCTCAGGTGATGTTGCGATTAATTCAGTTGGGTTTGCAAGTGCAAGCACTTCAAACTTGGCTTTGACAGGTGGCGCTGATTATACTATCAACAAAGATCTTGGAACAGGTACAACTTATTCAAATATATCTGTTAAAGATTCTACAATAAAATTCAATGGAGATAGAACGTTATCAGCTAATGTTGCAACAACTAATTCAACAATAGATTTGATAAATAGTGCAATAAACAATATTACAATCAGCAATTTAATTGCAGGAACTGATACAACAAAACTCACGCTTGACTTAAAAATGTTAAGTGCAAATAGTGCAAGTGATACTTTAACTCTAGGTTCGACGTCTTCAGGAACTGTTGATGTTTCAGCATTAAATATCACTGATGATAACGGTTTGACAACTGACAAAACTTTCACTGTATTACAAGGTGGTTCATCTGCCACATTGAGTGCTTTGAAATCTATAATTTTACAAGGTAACAATGTTTATGATTATGCGGTTAGTGTATCTGGTAATACTGTCAGATTGGTTGCCCAAAATATTGCAAATGCGGATTCTTTATACAAAATGAACAATCATTCCGATACAAGAGGGTTCAATGTTTTAAATAGTACAACTTATAATATTGGTCGTAGTTTAAGTGAAACTTTGGCTGGTGAATTTACCGTTTCTGACACGAATAAAAATACAACGACTATTTCAGGTAAATTAGTTGATATAACGGTCAAATCAAATGATTCAAGAATAAGCGTTACAAAAGATGTTTCAGGGAATATTACTGCATGCAAATATGATGGTGTAACAATACCGACAGATAAAGTTTCTTATAATGCAACTGATGATACTTATACAATTGCACATACAGCATTTTCATCCGATACAAACGGTTCATTCTTCAAAATTTCAAGTGCGAATGAAGGTGTTAAATTACATTTGGACAATGTTACGTTTGCTGATGCTTATCAAAATGGAACAGGTTCTGTTGTTAGTATGGACAATGCAAATTCAACATTAGACGTTGATAGCGTTGATTTTAAAAATAATAAATCAACCGGTAATGGTGGTGCTTTATATTTGAACAATGCAAAATCTGCTGTTGTAATTAAAAATTCAGGATTTAGCAATAACTCATCCACGAGTGGTCTTGGTGGTGCGATTTATTCTAATGTTGATTTAGATATTACAGATTCATCATTTAGCGGTAATACTGCAAACGGGACTAAAAATGATATTTATTTGAATGGAAAGACAATAGATTTTACAACAAATGATGATACATCATCTGCTATATCAAGTGGTATTCAAGGTACAGGTACATTAAATAAACTCGGTACCGGAACATTAAATGTTGGCGGTATAAATTCAGGATTTACAGGTGCAGTTGATATACAAAACGGAACATTATCATATAAAGCAACAGATAGCGGTGATTCATTCTTCGGTGGAGGAGTAAATCTTTATAATGGCACTGTATTAAATATAGATGATAACGGCAAAACAGATTTAACCTCAAACGGTTTGAATTCACAAACCACAGGTGCAGGTACAATTAATAAATCAGGTTCAAAGATATTGACGCTTAACGGACAAAATGCGGGTTATACAGGTCAATTCAATATCAATGGCGGAGAAGTTGATTACAAAGCAACAAATTCAGGTGATACATTTGTCGGCGGGAATGTAAGTCTTGCAAGTGGTACAACATTAAAGATTGATACAAACGGAAATACAACTACTCAGAATATAGCAGGTGATTTAACTTCAGAAGATAATACTGCACAATTTATTATTAATGATACAAGTGCAAGTAAAAATGGCATTTTGACATTGCTTGGTGATAATTCAAAATTTACCGGTACAACTGATATAAAATCAGGCATTTTAGCGGTTACACAATCGGATACAACAAAATATACAACGGGTTCGACTGTTATTGAAACAAGCGGAATATTAGATTATACAAGTGATACAAATGAAGCTTTGACAGTATCCGGTGCTGGTAAAATTGTAAAAGCTGGAACCGGAACTACAACATTAAAAAATACAGATTTTGCAGGTACTGCAGATGTAAATGGTGGGGTTTTGAGTGTAACACCGACTTCTCAAACAACAGCAGGCAAATTCAATATAGCTGCGAATGTCGCAAGTGGAGCTGAATTAGATTACAATTCAACTAATAAATCTGATTCATATACGCTTGATAATACTTCTACAATAAAATTTAATACGGGTGCAACGGGTGCAACCGTAAAATTTGATACAGGAAATTTTGCTTTAAATAGTGATATCGCTAATGCCACAGGCAATAATATTATATTTAACAACGCTTTAGTTAATGTAAAAGATGGCGCTACATATAATGGTAATTACACGCTTAACGGTAATTCAACGATAAATATGTGGGATGAAAAAATTACATCCTCCACTTTTGATAACTTGACTATAGGTTCAACAAGTACGGATTATGTTACATTTGGTGTAGATGTCGATTTGACTTATGATACAGCTTCAGGGCAATCTCCTAAGGCAGATATGATTAATGTTAACAATGGTTCCGGTAAAATAAAACTTACAACAATCGGTATTGATGCAGATAATGGAATTTTTGCTGATAGTTCACATACAAAACAAGTTCAAGTAATCAACAATGCAACTTCTAAGAGTACCATTACATTATTAAGTGATGCAAGTTTGGCTTCCGGTAATTTTGAACTTGCAAAATGGTCAACGAATGTCTATGAATACAATATTACAGCAGCTCAATCTTCTACTGATCCTGATAATCCGTCGACTTATGATTCAATAAAATTTGTGGCAGACAAAGTCGCTGATGCTGATTCTTTATACAAAATGAACAAAACCTCAGATGTCAGAGGCTTTAGTATGATTAAGGATGGCAAAGCCAATACATACTATATAGGTAGAAGCCTTTCTGATACCGCGGCAGGTAATTTTACTGTATCTGATACAAGTTCAAATTCAACATTCATTTCAGGAAGTTTGCACAATATAGTTATTAGCCAAGATGATTCAAGAATTGAAAAAACAGGTACTACATACAAGTATGATGGCGTTGATGTAACAGGTTATATAACATCGGGAACTGATGCAAGCGGGAATGCAATTTATACAATCACACCTGATGCCTTTACAGCAGGTCATTCTACAGATATAAAAAATGGTTCATTCTTTAGGATAGTTAATAATACAGATTTCACCTTGAAAAATGTAACTGTAGAAGATGCGTATAGTGCAAGTGACGGTTCTATAATTTATGCAAATAATATAGATTCTTATATCACAGTAAAAGATGCAATTTTGACAAATAGTAAAGCAACAAATGGTGGCGCTATTTATAATAATGATATAGATTTATTCCAGATAAACGGTTCAACTATATCAAGTAACGTTGCAACAGCAAATGGTGGCGCATTATATAATAATACGGCTTATGGAACTATATATATAGGCACGGATTATGATGATACGAGTGCCAATACATTTACTTCAAACAAAGCCAAAAATGGTGGTGCAATTTATAATACAGGTGGAATTGGTTCTTATAAAACTACATTTAATGGCAATAGTGCAACAGAAAAAGGTGGTGCTTTATATAATACAGATACATATATTTCATCATTTGATACATTTACAAATAATACCGCAACAAACGGTTCTGCTATATACAATACAGGTGATGTATCATTGCTTGATCCGACATTTACATCTAATACAGGAACGTCATATATTGATAATACAGGCAATTTCAGTATATTAGCTGATAAAGATTTGACGATTAATAATAATACAACTGCAAATATTACAAATAATTATAGTTTAAACTTGAAAGAAACAAGTTCAACAACAACTGATACATTGACAATAAAAGATGCAATTATAGGTAAAGCAAGTACATCAGGTACCTCAGGTACAATTAATACAAATGGAAACGTAAATCTTACAAATGCTATAGCAAACCAAGCTATTAACGTAAATTCAGGAACTTTATCATTAGGCGATTCAACTTCGACAAGTGCATTATCTAATTTGACAAATGATAAATTAACCGTAAATTCAGGTACAACGGCAAATATTTATAATACAAATTATACAACAGGTTCTATTACGGATAAGGGGACCTTGAACTTGAACAATAATACCGGTATTTCAACAGATATTGCTGTAAATATTGAAGGCACTTCAACTTCAACCTTGAATAAAGATGGTTTGGGTGAAGTTGTTGTTAGTGGAAATCAATCAAATTATCTTGGACAAACAAATGTAAATAAAGGGACTTTGACATATAGTGCTGCAAGTTCAACAGACAAATTCTTTGGTGGCAAGGTTAATGTTGGAACAAGTTCAATCTTAAATATTAATGATAACGGCAAAACAGATTTAATCGCAAACGGTTTAACTTCAACTGATAAAACTGCAATAATTAATAAATCTGGTTCAAAGATATTGACGCTTAACGGACAAAATGCGGGTTATACAGGTCAATTCAATATTAATGGCGGAGAAGTTGATTACAAAGCAACAAATTCAACTGATACAACCTTCTTGGGTGGAGGGGTAAAACTTGCAAACGGAACAACATTAAAAATTGACCCGAACGGAGTTACAGCAAATCAAACTGTAAACGGACTGTCTTCAGATACAAATTCAACTGCTCAATTTATTATAAATGATACAAGTTCATCTCATAATGGAATTGTAAATCTGACAGGAGCTAATTCAGGATATACCGGAACAACTGATATTCAATCAGGAATTTTGGCATATACATCAGGTACCGGTAATTCATATGTTGGCGGTACAACAAAAATCGGTGCTAACGGAATATTAAAATATACAAACAATACCACAACTGCTGATACAATTGGGGATATTACAGGCACTGGTATATTGAATAAAGAAGGAACCGGTGCTTTAACAACTACTTTAGAAAAAACATTTACAGGAACAGCAAATGTAAATGGCGGAACCTTGACTGTTAATAATACAGCCGATAACACAACATTTAATAATAATTTCAATATCGCAAGTAATTCAAATCTTGTTTATAATGCATCATCAGCGAATAATACATATACTCTTGATTCAACTTCAAATGTTAAATTTAATTCAGGCGCTACAGATGCAACTGCAACATTTAATAAGGGTACTTACAATCTGAATTCTGACCTTGCAAATGGCAGTGGTAACACTGTAAACTTTAAATCTGCAACTGTAAATCTTGGAACAACAAATTATTCAGGCAACTATTCAACTGATAATGCTTCAACTATCAGTATGATTGATAATGCAACAAACAATTATACATTTAATAAATTATCGACAGATAATACTGATATAAAATTAGATATAAGTTTGAACGGAACAACTTCTGATAAATTAATTTCGACAAATGCAGGTACAAATAGTACAGTAAAAATCAGCAGTGTGGATAATATAAATGTTTTGAATAAAACTTCTGATGATGGGACTTTATTAACAAGAAATTATACTGTTTTAGGCGATAATTTAACTTTCGGAACAACAAAAACAACTTTATCAAATACAATAAAATCTGAAATATATAATTATACGGCATCAACTCAAAATGGTATATTGACACTTACAGCTACCGCATTGAGTAAAAATTCATTATATATATTGAATCATGAACGTTCAAATACAAGAACATTTAACTTCATTGGTACAACACCTTATTATATAGGTCAAAACCTTGATAAAACTTTAACCGGGACATTAAATGTCTTAGGCTCAAATGTGGCAGGTTCAAGTAATACGATTATTGCAAAGGCTGATAGTTCTGCAACTACAGGATTGTCAATGTTTGAATTGGTAAATCCTAATACAACTTTGAATATAAAAGATTTAACAATACAAGATGCAAAAGGTACACAAGGCTCTGTTATAAATGCAACAGCAACAGATTCAAAAATCAGTATTGAAAATACAACAATGCAAAATAATACAAGTGATGCTTCAGGTGTTGGTTCAGGTATGGGTGGTGCTATTTATAATGCCGGAACGATTACAAAATTAAGTAATTCTGTATTTACTTCAAATACTGCTAAAAATGGTGGTGCAATTTGTAATGAAACCAATGGGAAGATTACATCTATAGACAATGATACCTTTAAATCTAACACAACTGTTTATCATGGCGGTGCAATTTCGAATGTAGGTACAATAGGAAATATTAAGGCAACTTTTGGTGGTACTGGAACAGGCGAAGGTAATATTGCAGGTAGTAGCGGCGGAGCTATTTTTAATGAAGGCTCAGGTACAATTGAAAGCATAAATAATTCAACCTTTATTGCAAATAGTTCAAACCTGACAAATGGTGCAGGTGGTGCAATTGTTAATGGCGGAACTATTACAAACGGTATCAATTCTGTATTTACTTCAAATACTGCAACAAGAGGTGGTGCAATATATAATAACGGCACTATTTCTGGTGATATTAATTCAACATTTACATCAAATGAAGCAACGACAACAAGTGGGGCCAATGTTAAAGGCGGAGCAATTTATAATGATGAAAACGGAAAAATTGCCAGCATAAACGGTTCAACATTTACGTCTAATAAAGCCACAGATGGTATGGGTGGCGCAATTTATAATGCCGGTACAGGTACAATTTCAACTATAAATAATTCAACCTTCAAATCAAACTCTGCTACAGATGGTGGTGCGATTTATAATATAGGTACAATTAACAACATAAACAATTCAACATTTGAGAAAAACTCAGCAACAAACGGTTCTGCTATATTTAACGCAGGAACTTTAACACTGCTTGATTCTACATTCACATCAAACAGCGGAACTTCATACATATATAACAATGCTGATGCTACATTGAATTTGGAGGCAAATAAGGATTTAACTATCAATAACAATGTTGATTCTACAACGTCTGCAAATATTACAAATGACGGTACAATAAATTTGGCTGCAACGACCGGTGCCATGACAATAAAAGATGAAATTTCATCATCAGCAAAAACAAAATATGGCACATTAAATTCAGATGGAACGGTAAATCTTACAAATAAAATTACAAATCAAAATATGACAGCAAATACAGGGACTTTATCATTAGGCGATTCGGCTTCGACAAGTGAATTATCTAATTTAACAAATGATAATTTGACAGTAAATTCAGGTGCTACAACAAATATTTATAATACAAGTTATACAACAGGTTCTATTACTGATAAGGGGACCTTGAATTTGAATAACAATAATGGCGTTTCAACAACTGTATCTGCAAACATTTCAGGTTCAAGTTCTACATTGAACAAAGTTGGTGAAGGTACTGTTACTTTAACCGGTGATGAATCAGGATTTACAGGAGAAACAAATGTAAACGCAGGAACTTTGACTTATACTGGAAGTTATGCAAACAGTTTGTCAAACAGTTCTGCAATCAATGTTGTTGGTTCAACATTAAATTATAATTTGTCTGATACAGATTTGACTCTTGATAATACAAAGACAAATTTAAAAAATGGCGGAACATTCAACCTGAATAATTCCGGTACAATTACTCTTAATTCAAACTTCTTGACTACTGATGGAAATTCAAACAATGTTGTTGCTTTGAATAACGGAACTTATGTTTTGAATTCCGGAAGTTACTCGAATGTAAAAAATGTAATCGGATTTAATAATGCAACAGTAAATGTAGTTGATGGTATAACAAATTATACAAATGATTACAAATTAAGCAGCTCAACACTTGATTTGACACAAGATTACCATGCGATAAATAATTACACATTTAATTCACTTGATGCTGAAACAATTTCAGGCAAGGGAACTTCAAATATTGGAATAGATGTAAATCTTGTATATGATCCTACAAATAATGTTTATCCTACAGGTGACACAATTACTGTTACAAAAGGTGCAACGAGCGATGAATATTTGAATATTACAAAATTATTTATTGTTGATGATAACGGAGCTATTGCCACAGCCCCTGAACAATATCAAAAGATAAAAGTTATTAATGACGCATCTCAAAAGCTTCATGTCGCAACGGCAAACGATACTGAGATTTTGAGTTGGGCAACGAATATTTATAGATATGGACTTGATTCGGCACAAACAAATTACACTGCAGATAGTATAAAAATAAGTGCAAAAGGTCCATCAAGTACAGATACATTGAGAGACTTGAACAGATACAATATAAGTTATTATACAGGTGGTAACAGAGGTTTTAGTTTTGTAGGTAATACGGAAACAGATAACAGTTATCATATTTATCGTGATTTAGACACAACAAGCAAAGATAATTTCACAATTATAGGTAAAACTATCGGTACTACAAAGAGCTTGTTATCAGGTGAATTGAAAGATTTAACGCTTGACAAGAATAATGTAAGATTAACCTCTGATGGTACAGATTATTATTATACTGATTACTATGATAATGGTTCAGAATATAAAACTAAAGTTACGGATTATATAACACCGGGAACTGATGCAAAAGGGAATGCAATTTATACAATTACACCTGATGCCTTTACAGCAGGTCATTCTAAAGATATAAAAAATGGTTCATTCTTTGAATTACAAGCTCCGACTAATTTAGATATTTCAAAAGTTTCAATTGAAAATGCAAAACGCTACGATACAAGTAAGGTAAAAGACGGTTCTGTAATTTATACAAATAACGCTAATTCAACAGTTACATTAACAGATGTTGATTTCAAAAATGATGAAGTCTTAGCCGGTAATGGTGGCGCTATTGCAAATGAAGCAAGTAAATCCTTTACTTTAACAAATTCAACGATTTCAGGTAACAAGGCAAGTGGAAATGGTGGTGCGATTTATAATACATCGACAGGCATGACATTGACCAATATTACGGCTGATGGAAACTCTGCAACTGGAACGGATTCAAAGGGCGGTGCAATCTATACAAATAAAGATATGACAATTGTTGATTCAAGTTTTGGTACGACAAAATTAAATACCCACAAAAACGGTAAACAAAATGATATTTATATAGATGAAACAGCTAATGTAACTTTCCAAACAACTGAAAATAATACTTCAACTATCGCAAGCGGTCTTGCAGGAACAGGCTCACTGACAAAAACCGATAAAGGTACATTGAATTTGTCAGGTGACAATTCAGGTTTGACAGGTAAATTTGCGGTTGATGAAGGAACAGTTAATTACACACAAACTGTTAATAATGGTTTTGTATCAGGTGATGTTGCGGTAAACGGTGCATTAAATATCTCAAATTCAACAGCTGATGATATTAAAAACGTATCAGGGACAGGAAATATTACAAAATCAGGTGTTGGTTCCTTAGATTTACTAGGTAAAAATTCAGGATTTACCGGAGCATTAAAAATTGCAGATGGTGCTTTGAATTATGAGAAGAAAGATGATTCAACTTCATACATTTCAGGAAGTACCGTTATAGATACAACAGGAACTTTAAATTATACTGTTGATAATACTTTGACAGATAATCTTAAGAAAGTTTCAGGAAGTGGTAATTTTAATAAATTAGGATTGGGAACTGTTAATTTAACAGGTGATAATTCAGGCTTCACAGGTGCAACAAAAATTAATGCAGGTGATTTGAATTATACTGCAACTTCTAATAGTGATAAATATTTTGCAGGTACGACATCAATCGAAACTGCAGGTACATTGACTGCTGATATTTCTAATACAACAACAAATCAAGCGTTAGGTAATATTTCAGGTACAGGTAATTTTGTAAAAACAAATAATGGTAATTTAGATTTAATAGGTTCAAATTTAGAATTTACAGGTACAACTACGATAAAAGATGGAACATTAGCTTATACAAAAGGTACAAATACATCTTATGTCGGTGGTGAAACTGCAATTGAACAAAACGGAACTTTAAAATATACAAATGATACAGCTGATAATATAGCTAAAATTTCAGGAACAGGTGTTCTTGATAAGTTGGGTACTGGAACTTTGAATTTGACAGGTGACAATTCAGGTTTTGGCGGAACTGCAAAAGTTGAAGCAGGTACTCTTTCTTATACAACAAGTACAGGCAGCAAATTCTTCGGTAGTTCTACAACATATCAGATAGCAAAAGATGCAAGTCTTGATTTGGCAAATACGGAAGCTATAACCTTGAATTCTGTATCAGGTTTGCAATCAAGCGGAGTTGTAACTTCAACCGGAAATATAAATCTAAAAGGAACAGGTGTTGTAACCTTAACCGGTGACAATTCAGACTTTGGTTCTGAAACAGGTTCAACTGCTAAATTTATTATTAACAACGGTTCTTCTGCATTATTTGATAATGCAGGTGCAAATAAATACATTTCAGGTGCAACAGTAGTAAACGGAACATTAACATATAAAGCAAGTGAAGATGATACATTGAAAAATGTATCAGGCTCTGGTTTGTTGATAAAAGATGGCAACAGTGAATTAGCTTATACCTCTACTATTGCCAATGCAACGGAATTAGATATCAATACCCAGATTAATAATGGTAAATTTACATATACTGCAGGAACAGGTAGCAATATTAATTTGAATACATCTTCAAAAACTGTTTCATTTGCTAATACAGATAAAGGTGCAACCGCACAATTCAACGGCGGAACATATTCATTATCAAGTGATTTGACTCATTCAACAGGTAATAACATAATATTTGCTGATAATTCTACTTTAAAATTAAATTCAACAAATACATATACAGGTAATTATACTGTAGATAATTCTACAATAGATATGGCATCTGCTTCAAAACCGGCTACGGCTGATATTACAACAGCTACATTTAACAATTTAACAACTACAAATAATACAAAATTAAATATAGATGTTATTTTCCAATCTCCAAATGCACATGTATATGATAAATTGGTTTCAAATTCAGGTGGTGGTTCTGTAATCCTTAATTCATTGAATTTGCAGGATTATAAAGAAAAAGATGATGGTATTGAAGCTGTTCCTATTAAATTGAATGTTTTGAGCGGATTAACATTTAGCGGAAAAGGTTCATCAATTGGTTCTTGGTCAACTGATATTTATACATATGCTGTAGATGTTGATGGTTCTGATGTTACATTGACAAGAACTTCTGAAGCGAACAATGATTCTTTGAGAAAAGAAAATATCTATAACGGTGGAACTGAAGCTAATAATAGAGGTTTCAACTTCTCTGATAATACAACAACATATGCGATTAAAGATAATCTTGGCGAAACAGAACATGGTACATTTACTGTGAACGGTAATACTAAAGGCACAACAGTAATCGATGGTTCAACTAATTCAATGTTTGATGTTACCAAAGATAATACAAATTTGACAGTTAACAATTTAACTATTGCCAATGCAAGTGATGCAACGAATACAATAAAAGGCGGTTCTGTTGTAAATGCAAATAATAATAGTTCAAATATAGCACTTAACAATGTAGATTTAACAAATAATACTTCAAGCGGAAATGGTGGTGCTATCAATAATACAAGTTCAAACAGTTTTGCAATTACAGACGCCAATGTTACCGGAAACAAATCAACAGCCGGACTTGGCGGTGCAATTTACACAGCTAACAATATGAAGATAACAGATTCGACATTTAGTAACAATACAGATAAAAACGGTGCAAATGATATTTATATTGATGGAGCTAATACAAATGTTGAATTTAATACAACGACAGGCAAAACTTCATCAATCTCAAGCGGTCTTGCGGGTAACGGAACTTTAACAAAAACAGGTGACGGAACTTTAGATTTGACAGGAAACAACAAAAACTTAACAGGTGCATTAAATATTAATAATGGTACTGTTGATTATACACAAAGTGCAGGCGGAAGCTTTGTCGAAGGTCCTGTAGCTGTTGCAGGTGGTACTGCTTTAAATATAAATAATGCAAATACTGATAATATTCAGAATGTATCAGGTTCAGGTACAATTTCAAAAACAGGTGATGGTACATTAAATCTTACCGGTCAAAATGCAGGATTTGGTGGCGATTTGAATATTACAACTGGAAAAGTCGCATTCAATCAAACAAATTCCGGTGATACATATATTCAAGGTGCAACAAATGTTGGTGGTTCACTTGATTTGAATGTTGATAAATCTGATACCCAAATTGGTGTATTAAAAGGTGCCGGTACTGTTACAAAAACAGGTTCAAAAGATGTTATTTTGACAGGCGACGACTCAAATTATACCGGAACACTTGATGTTAATAATGGAAACGTTCAATATAACGCCAATGGAACAAATAAATATCTTAGTTCAACAAGCACAACAAATCTTGGTGTAAATGGCGGATTGAAGGTTAATACAACTGTTGATACAACTTTGGCAAATACCGTTACCGGTACAGGAACAATTACCAAAACAGGTGCTTCAACATTAACATTGACAAATTCTCAATCCGGATTTAACGGTAGTTTAGGTGTTAGTGAAGGTAACTTAACAACAGAAGCAAACTCAACATTGGGGAATTTGAATACAGTTAATGTATCAGGTTCAGGTGCATTTACAACAGGTGAAAAATCAACTATTGGTGATGTTTCAAATATTACAATTAGTGATTCAGGTAATTTCTCAACGGGTAAGAATTCTACTGTCGGAACTGTTGGCAATTTAACAGTAAATTCCGGAACTTTCGGAATAGGTTCAGGAACAAAAATCGGAACGATTACAAACGGAATTTTTGCAGGTGGAACAACATTTGACTTGCATAATACAAATGCTGTTAAGGATGCTTCCGGTAATTGGACAACAAATCCTAACCCGGCAAGTATAGAAAACTTGAATTTCACAAATCTTACGTTGAATGGAAATGTTAATTACAGACTTGATGCTGATTTGAAAAACAGTAATGCAGAAACAAATTCAGATAGAATTTCTGCAACAAATGTATCAGGTACAGGTAAATTTGTTATAAATAATGCTTCATTAAGCGTTGTTAGTGATTCATTACTTAATAATACACAGGCACATATTTTGGGTGGTGCGCTTGCATCAGGCAATTATTTAGACTTGCAAACAACATCGGTTATGGGTCCAATCCAAAAATATAATTTGTCATATTCAAACGGTTATTTGAACTTTGCAAAACAGGGCGGTGACAATCCGGATTACAATTCTGTAAACCCTGCAATTATGGCAGCTCCTGTTGCTACGCAATTAGGCGGATACTTTAATCAGGTTCAAACATTGAATGATGCTTTCTATCATATGGATAGATATACTAAGTATCCTTACAAATTGAAAGCCGAGAATAATATGAGAAATCGTTCGGCATCACTTGTTTGTGGTGTATATAGAGATGCAGAACTCCCTGAAGATAGAGAAGCTTTCTGGACAAAACCTTATACAACTTTTGAATCTGTTGGATTGAAGAATGGGCCTAAAGTTGATAATATGAGTTATGGAGCATTGTATGGTGGTGATTCTGAATTGAAAGATTTAGGTCACGGTTTCTACGGAGTTATTTCTCCATTCATCGGTTATAACGGTTCTCATTATTCATATGATAGCGTAAGTGCCAATATGGAAGGTGGAACACTTGGTGTTGCAGGAACATTGTATAAGGGTAATTTCTTTACAGGTTTAGCAGTTTCAGCAGGTGGTAGTGCAGGCGAAGCTTATACTCGATACGGAACCGATAATTTCGCAATGATTACAGCCGGTGTTGCTTCAAAATCCGGATATAACTTTGAAATTAAACAAGGTAAATTGATTGTTCAACCTTCATTATTTATGGCA
>JALCDS010000006.1 GCA_022641775.1 Clostridiaceae bacterium | reverse complement strand
GAGTTTCTCTCTTTCTTTTCCCGCCAGAGTTTTCTTTCTCTATTTGCATCACAACAAAGAGAGAAAGAAAATGGTGGCAAAATAATGTAATATTTTGGTAGTTGCTAAAAATGCAACTGCCGATAATTAATTTTATGGAAAGTGTATTATTTTGATATTTTTGATACAATAAATAATAGTTTGAATAAAGAAGGAATAATTTTAAATGTTGGATAGTATATTAACAGGTTTGGTAAATTGGATTCAAGGAATAATTACACACATGGGAGTGTTTGGAATAACCCTATTGATGGCGATTGAATCATGTAATATTCCTCTTCCGTCAGAAGCAGTTTTACCTTTCGCAGGTTTTTTGGTATCAAAAGGTGAACTGAATTTTCACCTAACAGCAATTGCTGGAGCCTTAGGCTGTGTTTTGGGTTCGATTCCTTCTTATTATATAGGTTATTTCGGCGGACGAACTTTCGTTGAAAAATACGGAAAATATTTTCTTGTATCAAAAAAAGATTTGGATGAAGCTGATAAATGGGTAGATAAATATGGTGATTGGGCATTTTTCTTGTGCAGAATGCTTCCAATTGTAAGAACATTTATATCACTTCCTGCAGGAATTCTAAGAGCAAGGAAAAGAGTATTTTTTACTCTTACATTTTTTGGATCATTAATATGGAGTTATGTCCTCGTATATGTCGGAATAAAATTTGGCGAACATATTGACAAACTCAAAGCAATTTGGCATAAGTTTGACCTTTTAATTGTTATTATATGCGTCATTTTGGGCATTATATATATTTATAAGCACATAAAACATTTGAAAGAATCTTAATTTTTAAGATTTCATATATTTAAACTAGTGATTATTTTCTAAAAATATTATATAATGTACCTAAATTGATTTATTCAATGGAAACATTATATATAATTAAAGAAGGAAGTTATGATGAATAAGAAAATAGCTTTAACACTCAGTATAATTCTGGCATTCACTACTTTAGCAGGATTCACAGCGGATACAGCAACGAATAAAAAGGTAAGCCTCGATAAAACCACCGTTTACTATCCTAATGCATCCTTAAAAAGCAGTATTGCCAAATATAAAAGAGGCAATTACACAGGTTGTTTGCAAGAACTGTTTTCTTTGACTAAAAAACATCCGTCTAATGCGGCCGCATATTATTACATGGGCTTGGCATACACAAGAATTGGTGAAAAAGATGAAGCAATAAAAGCTTACAATAAAGCTATTTCTATTAATGCAAATTCTACTGTTACAAATTATGCTAAAAGAGGTAGAGATTGCTTGACAGGCGGGCCTTTATGTCATCCAAAACCTGTTGTAAAACCTACAACTCCGGCTGCACCGCAATCAGATTTGGACAAATTTATTAATGCTCCATACGGAAACGGATTGTCACCTGAAGTTAATCAACAAATTAAACAACAACAACTTCAACGAGTTCAGCAAGAAATTAACAATACAAACGGAAACGTTAACGGAACTCAACTTGAAAGAATCAAAGATATTGACAGCAAAGGTGCAATAACAGGTGGAGCAGCTAAAATAACAGGCGCTGAAGGACAAGTTGCAAAAGGAAAACCTTCTGATAAAGAAGTTATGGATGCAATTGATACCTTAAAAAGAGCAGGATTAACAATCAATGTATCGGATTTAACTCCGTCACAAAACGCTCAAGATCCAACAGCTTCAACAGCATCTACAACAAGCAAAACTGCAGCTACAAGTCCTAAAATAGATCCGAATATTGCAGAAAGAAATGCTGAATATGCGCAAATAGAAATGTTGCTTGGTAATAATAACAACAACAATAATAATAATTCGATGATGAACATGTTGCCATATCTAATGAACAATGATGGTTCTGCAAACAAAAATATTGATCCGAAAGTTATAGAAACAATGATGACATCATCTATGATGAACAACTTTGATTTTAATAACTCTAACAACAATAACAACAATTACTAGTTTATGATTTCTGAATACGAAAATGCTAAAACAGAACTTTTGATGGCAAGGAATCCTTCTTGTCGAAAGTTTTTTGAGAAAAATAAAGATTTTTTGGAATTGGGATATTTTTATTTCTTAAATGACAATCTCAAAAAAGCTAAAGACTGTTTCGATAAGGTATTAGATACCGACATCAGAGCTCACTGGGCAAAATTTTTGATTGAACTTATAGAAAATAATATAAGCTATTACCCTTCGTATTTTGAATTGAGAAATTTTTTAGAAATAGATTTGGATATTTTGATAAAACATTTTAAGGGTGAATATGTTGAAAAAATAGTTAACTATTCAGATTTTATGTCTTCAATAAATCCGGAAGTTAACAAATTTATCGGTAGAGTCTTTATAAACAACAACTTCAAAGAATATGGGATGATATATTTCAAAAGAGCTAAAAATACTTTCTATAATGATCCGGAATTACATTTTCTTTTAGCTCAAGAATATGATACAGAAGGCAAGCTTGATTATGCAATAAATTCAGCTGAAACCTGCTTAAAAGTTCTACCGAAATATTATCCGGCAGAGCATCTTTTGGTAGAATTAAAGGATAAACTAAAAAATTGCAAATAGAAGTGTTTTTATGGTATTTTAAACTTATAGAAATATAAATAGAGGGAAAATATGATTATAGTAATGGAACGTACTGCCACTAAAGAAAATGTACAAAGAGCAGTAAATTTATTAGAAGAGCACGGATTTAGAGTTATCGTCCATGAAGGCGATGTTCATACATGTATTGATGCACTTGGTGACAAAACCACATTAACTCCCGGAAGAGTTTCGGCTCTTGACGGAGTTAAAGAAGTAAAAGTTATCAGAGAGCCTTTCAGATTGGCATCCCGCGATAGAAAATCCGAAGATACAGTTATTGAATTTTCTAACGGAGTAAAAATAGGTGGAAAAAACAGACCGGTATTCATTGTTGGGCCATGTTCTGTTGACAGCGACTATGCTGGGTTATTACAGGTTGCAACTGCGGCAAAAGAAATGGGGTGCGAATTTTTAAGAGGAGGCGCCTTTAAGCCAAGGACTTCACCTTACGATTTTCAGGGATTGGAAGAAGAAGCCCTAAAAATGATGGCAAAAGCAAAGGAAGAAACAGGTTTGCTTTTAGTTACAGAAGTAATGGATTCACAAGACTTACCTATGATATCCGATTATGTTGATGTAGTACAAATCGGTGCCAGAAACATGCAGAATTTCAAATTGTTAAAAGCTGTCGGTAAAGCAAATATTCCGGTTGTATTGAAACGCGGACCTGCAAATACGATAAGAGAATTTTTACTTGCTGCAGAACATATTATGTATAATGGTAACGAACAAGTAATTCTTTGTGAACGTGGAATCAGAACTTTTGATGACAAATACACAAGGAATACTCTTGATTTAACAGCAGTTCCTGTAATCAAAAAATTATCACATCTACCGATAATTGTTGATCCAAGTCATGCAACAGGTCAAAGATATTTAATTGAACCTATGTCAAAAGCAGCCTTAGTTGTAGGCGCAGACGGAATTATGATGGAAGTTCACCATGACCCTGAAAACGCACTATCAGACGGGAAACAAAGTTTACCTATTCCTATGTTTAAAGATGTTATCAAAAGATTATCGACACTTAGAGACCAACTGGAATATGATAAAACTTGTTTATCAGCAAACGTAAAATAAAAAATTTATAAATTTTATTCAAATTGCCATATAAATCTTAATTTATATGGCAATTTTTTTGTCAAAAATGTTTTTTTATAACTAAGGGAAAAAAACGGGGAAATTATACATTGATTCAACAAGTTTCTGGGGTAACTCACAGTAAATACTTACCTGCGCAAAAACAGATTAACGCTAAAATAAAAGCACAAAACAGTAATTGGTTTTCTGATTGGTTGAATGATAAAGACAAAAAATCGACTGACGGAAAAGATGACGGCCATATATCCACCGGCGAAACCATAAAAAGCATCGCAGAAGGAACCTTTGGAGGTATTATAAAAGACGTCATCAATCATCCAATAAGTACCGGTATAACACTGGCGGTTGGTATTGGAATATCTGTTGCAACAGGTGGTGCAGCACTACCAATATTAACAGCCATTGGAGCGTCAGTGGGAGCTATCCAAATCGGATACGGAACATATAAAGCACATAAAAGTCATAGAGATGGCGACACAAAAAGAGCATACGAAACTATAGGAAATGGAGTTTTTGCACTTGTAACATCTGCCTTATCAGCAAAAAGTGCTATAAAAGCAGCACAAGAAGCCGGAATGGAAACGACTGAAGCAATTGAGAATAAAAACGCAATAAGTTCGCTTGGGAAATGTTTTAAAGATATTCCAAAGGCACTAAAAACTTCTTGGAATAATCTACATACAAACTTCAAAAGCTTCATCTCTCCAAATTTGATTACTAACGGTATAACTTCAAAACCTCCGTTTAGCATAAAGGGTGCAATTTTAAGCGAGTCTAAAAGGGCAACACGATTTGGGAAAATCACTCAAAAAAGAGCACTTCCTGCAAAACGAACTCAATTGGTAATGGTAAGCGAGAGCCCTCAATATCAACATAACAAAAAATATTCCAATTAGAGTGTGTTAAATATTCTATCGCCGGCATCGCCCATACCCGGAACTATATATCCTTTTTCATTGATATATTCATCAATTGATGCCGTAATAATTTCAATATCCGGATAATGTTTCTGGATATTAGATATCCCTTGTGGGGCTGAAATTATACAAATACATTTTATATGATTTATAGGAATCCCTTTTTCTACATAAAGATTGATGGCAGCAAGCATAGAATTTCCTGTTGCAAGCATCGGATCAGTAATATAAACATAAATATCATTTGCGTCTTTTACATCCATTGGAACTTTGTTGTAATACCATACAGGTTTCAAAGTCTTTTCATCCCTATACATTCCAATATGTCTTATACAAGCTTGAGGCAAAATATCAATTGCTTCATCCGTAAAAATAAGGCCTGCCCTTAATATTGGAGAAATTATTATATTTGTATCGGGATCAATAGTCTTTGCGCGGAATGTTGTAAGAGGGGTTGTAACTTCTTTTTCTACAAGCGGCAAATTTTTGGCGGCTTCATACAACAAGCATCTCGTAATTTTACGAGTAGCAATTCTGACATTTTGGGTATCAGTATCTTTATCTCTCATTACACACAAATTTTGTAACACAACAGGATTTAAAATCACCCTTACTTTTTCTTTATTAATGACTGCTTCCATTATTACCTCTCATCTTGATATTAGAATTTTTTACATTAGTATTCATTTTATCAATAATATTACCAAACATATTAACATTATTTCCAATTCCGTCAATATCTACAGAATTTTTGCTTCCCGGATGTAAAGATTCTGTTTCTACTCCAAAAGCAGATATTTTCTGGGAAATAGAATCTATTTTTTCAAACATATCATTTAATAATCTGGCAGCATCATGGAGACGTTTCGGAGGTTCAACAAAAATTACATTATTAGTTGCAATGGAATCTTTTGTCGGGGGATACAATTCCAAAGATTTTGAACCACCAAGTCCGCTAAATTCCGTAGTCGCAACAACTCCTTGAGGAAGCTTGCATCCTTTTTGGGTTATTAAAAGTTTTAAATATACATCGTTTCCTACAATTTTTATTTTATCAATATATCCAACTTCAACTCCCATAAATTTTATTGGAGAGCCGACAATCAACCCATCAACATCAGGCATAAAAATCTGATAAGTTGTTTGAGCCTTCAAATGCTTTATACGATAATGTCTTACAGTAAAAACAAGTGCCAATGCAATAACAAACCATATTACAAGTTCAACCCAAATTAGTTTTTGCAGATTTTCTCTTTTTATCATAAACCGATTATACACGATAAAATAATTTTTTGCTACTTGCTAAAATTTTATTTGTATTATATTATAGGGTTATAACTGAAACGAATGAGGAAATATTAATATGATGGATCAAATTATAAGAGTCGCTTGGGACTTGAATGACAATACTGATAACAGATATCAATTAGTTTATGAAATTGCAGAACTTGCAAAAAAATTGGTTGATGAAAATCAAGCTAAAAAAGCTCGTGAAGATTTCGTTTTTGAAGAAAACTATGATAACAATTATAAACATGAAAATCCTGTTGAACACGCCATTATGGTAAAAGCTTCAGAAGCTGACGACAACAGATTAGTAGGTTAATTTTAAAATAAAAAGACAAGGGTAAATTTTACATATTCCCTTGCCTTTTTGTATGTAATTTTAAGGGGTATGTATGCAAGAAACAATAGATTTTATCAAGTCAAAAATAGGTAGTTTTGTACCTGAAATTGGAATTGTTTTGGGTTCCGGACTTGGAGAACTCGCAGATGAATATTGTGACATCGCCCTTTCGTATTCTGAAATCCCTGGATTTTTGACATCAACCATAAAAGGTCACAAAGGCCGATTGGTTTTTGCAAACATTTCAGGCAAAAATGTTGTAATGATGCAAGGTAGATTTCATTTCTATGAAGGTTATTCAATGAAAGATGTAACTTATCCTATAAAAGTATTAAAGAAATTAGGCATTAAAACACTTTTTTTGACAAATGCTGCAGGAGCCATAAATGAAAGTTACAAACCGGCAGATTTGATGATAATAACAGATCATATCAATTTTATGGGGACAAACCCTTTAATCGGCAAAAATGATGAAACACTAGGCGAACGTTTCCCGGACATGACAGAAATTTATAAAAAAGATTTGATTAATCTGGCGCAAAAAAGTGCTGACAAACTCAACATAAAAATTCAAAAAGGAGTTTATCTTGCAAATTCAGGCCCTAGTTATGAAACCCCTGCCGAAATAAAAATGATGAGAACAATGGGTGCCGATGCTGTCGGAATGTCGACTGTGCCTGAGGCAATAGTCGCAAATTATTGTAATTTAAATGTTCTTGGCATAAGTTGTATATCAAATTCTGCAAGCGGAGTAGGGAATAGCACAAAATTATCCCACAATGAGGTTATCAATACTGCGAATGAAGCAAAGGATAAGTTCAAAAAGCTTGTAGTTGAAACTATTAAAAATATTTATTAATTATTGTAAAAATTTTACTTCCATGGGGTTGATATTTTCTTCTACATGGGTTTAAATATACCAAAGGGAAGGAAGAAAATGCTAGTAGGAAGGACTCAATACTTCATAACGCCAAAAATAAAAGATTACGGCGAAGTATTCCCTAATCGAACTCCTCTTTCTCCGGAAATAAAAAATCAACAATTTAATAAAGATATTAATGAGAGACCTTTTAAATCAAATTCTTCGAATTTATCATTTAAAGGTCTTTCTTTTTGGTATAAAACTCCTGTAACATATGATACAGATAAGTTTCTTGAATTTACCCAAAAGCATTTGGGTTCTATGGGCAAGGAATTATTCGACAGTGTCAAAAAAGAAGCAAAACATTCAAAGAATTTTGTGACTTTTTCTGAAGACGGAAAAATAACATTTAAACAAAAAGCCTGGGGACAACTTCTCATAGATGGCGTAAAATATCCGTTTACAGTTTTGCCATTAGATATCGTCAATGGTGCTGTAAGCTTTATGCGAAAAATAAAACCGCTTCAAAAATGGGCTGATAAAAAATATAACAGTGATTTTTTGAGAAATGTTCGTCAACGTTCAAAAATGGATGCAAAAATAAGTTCGCTTAAAGGTTTGTTTGAATTTGAAAAAGAACTATCCGGCAAAAGTGAGCAAGAAGTTGCTGCAAGAGTTTACGAGCGTTCACTCAGAATGTTTGACCCTAAAACAGGGAATTATGATACAAAACATGAAAGAGCTTTAAATAGATTAGTATCAGGTTTGCCACCGGCAATATTTTTAGCAAACGATGCTTACAACTTGTCAAGAATGATGGATGATGATCCAAATGCAGCTAAAAAAGAACAAAAAACAAGATTTAAACAGGAAACCACAAGAATTGTAATGAGCGGATATTTGACCCTTATCACAATGGGTGCGTTATCCAAGATAATGAACAAATCTCAAATCGGAATTATGGGATTGACGGCCGGCACAGTGCTTGCAACAGAAATGTATTCCAGACTTTCTAACGGAAAACATATAACTAAATTAACACCGGAACAAGCACGACGTGAAAATGAAAAGAATCATTCTGAAGAAGCCAAAATCAAACCGGTTAAAACGTTTACTGCAGGTCCTACAAAAGTTGAGACGGAAAAAGAAAAGCAGAAAAAACCGCTATTATCAATTGATACGTTATTAAAAGCATCACTTGCAATTATTGCAGCCGGATTTTCTGTAAAAGGTTTAAGAAAAATAAAATCTATAGATAAGTTGTTTAAAAGTGTTGAAAAACCTGCAAATGATTTCTATAAAAAATTAACAGAAAATCCAAATTACTCCGTTAGTAGTGAAAAATTTGACAAGATAATTGATGTATTAAAAGAAAACGGGTTTGAAGAATTAGCAACAAAATACAAAGATATTGCTAACAATATTGAAAAGAATGCAGATGGTTCGTTAAAACTCGGGACAAAAGATAAAAAGATAAAACCTCTGGTAAACTTTATCAGAGCACCTTTCAGATTTGCTTGGAAAACAGTAACTTTGCCATATTGGGTATTGGATAAATATGCAATCCCTGCATTTGTAAAAGCTTTCTCAAACAAAGCTCAAATTATTGAAAAAGCAAAAACCCCTAAACAGATCAAAGCTATAAATGAAAAAGGATTGATGAAAATTGTTGACTATATTGGTAAAGAAGCCTTGAAAAAAGATATGGATCCTAAAAAATTCCAAGACTTTGTAAAAGACAATATTTTGAAAGCTTTTAATACTGATACATTGTCAAGTATATCAAACAGTGACCTTTCAAATTTGGCAAAAACAGCAGCAACAGCTGCAACAATATGGTTCTTGATGACAGATAACTACAATATGGTAATGTTGAAATCAAACGGTAACGATGTTCAAGGAGCACAAACCAAATTCAAAGAAAGATTTGTACAGGAAGGTTCAAGATTATTCTACCAAACATTATTGATTGACTTATTCAATAGTACTTTCAGAAGTCAATACAACAAATCTTTATGGGGAATGAGTTGGATTACGGCAGTTGATACAACACTTGGTGAAATATTAACAAGAAAATCAATAGGCACTCCGGTTAAAGCACATACAAGAAAAGAACTGGAAGATATAGATACAAGACAAAATGCTGCAACAGGATTTACAAAAGGTTATTATACATTTATGAAGAGATTGACCGGAAAACGTTCAGTTCAATCATATAGCGTTGAAAAAAAAGAAGAAAAGGCTAAACAAGCAGCTAATGATGTAGCGGTAGCTATTCAACAAGTTCAAGAGCCTACACCGAATTTTCAAAATAATATGGACAAATTTCACAAATTAATGTCAAAATAAAAAGGATTGAATTAATAATTCAATCCTTTTTATACTTCATAAAATTTTATTTATTTTTCAATGTTTTCCATTTTATCTATTGCATCTTTACGAGACAAATTGTTACTATATTGATTTAACCAATTTCTAATATTCCTTAGCGGATTTTTTGAATAACTACCTGACATATTCACAATATCATTATACATTTCACGTTCATAAAGTGTAGGTTGAATTTTATTTTGAGAGATAATTCTTACGAGTTTTCTATCTGCTACGGTCATATGCATTACAATAGCACTTAATCTTATCATTTTATTGCTCCTTTTAAATATAAAAAAACCGGTAAAAATATTTTTTGTTATTTTACTTTTCAGGTAGAGAAAACTTGCAACCGCAATAATTCTGTCTGTATAAATTCAACTCTTTTGAAATTTTATTCGTTTTTAAAAAGCCATCTTTTTTCTTGAAATCAATCGCAACGTAATCAAGTCCGTATTCAGTAGCAATCTTGACTCCAATATCAGTTATTTTTGAATAATTTTTATGTGGACTTATTACAATTGAGGTCGTCAAACTTTCTATCCCCAACTCTTTTGCTTTCATAGCAGCATGTCTTAATCTCAATTCAAAACATTTGTCGCAGCGTCTTCCGCGTTCAGGCTCGTTTTCAAGCCCTTTTGCTGCAGTGTAAAAATCTTCAGGAATATATTCTCCTTCTAGTAATTCACAGCCAAAATGGTCGCACAAAGTTTGCTCAGCCATTAATCGTCTCTGGTATTCTTCTTTAGGATAAATATTAGGGTTATAAAAATACACAACAACTTGATATCCTATATCTTTTAATAAAGATATAGGATATCCTGAACATATTCCGCAACAAGCGTGCAATAATATTTTTTTATTATTCTCCAAGCTCATCTTGTTTTTTTACAACCCAAGCTTTGAAATCACCATATGGTTTGATACCGATAACAATATCTTTACCGATACGAGTTGATGGCGTTCCGTTTATACCCATCTTCCAAGCTATATCAATATCTCTTTCAAGACGTTTTTCTGTTTTCGGGCTATTGGCATCTTCTTTAAGTTGATCCACATTAAAATCAAGATCATCAGCAATTTTCAAAACATCTTCTTCAGTTTGAGGTTGTTTTTCAAACATTGCAGAAGCCAATCCCCACTCATTACCCTGCATTTTTGCTGCAATTGAATATCTCGCAAGCATACAAGAATGGTCATGAAGCGGTTGAGTTAAATATTTGTTACATGACATATCAAGTGGCATATTATGGTGAACTATTTGTACAAACTTCATTTCTTTTGCAAGTTTATGAATCATTATGTTATAAGGTTTGCACATCGGGCATTGATAATCAGTATATGAATGGATAACAAGTAATGGTTCAGGATTTCCTAAAACATTTCCTGTTATTTTATATTTGTTATGTTTTGCATTAACAAATTCTTTAAATACAGCAGCCGACTTAACTTGTGGAGTTAAAACCATTGAAGTTGAAGTATATATCAATATTCCGGCTGCAGCTAATACAACACAAGAAAATGCAATTAAATAAGGTTTAATTTTCAAAGCATCAACAAAATCTGTCCAACTCTGTTTGATAGAATGAACAAATCCACCGTTTTTGAAATCAACAGCCACAATACCTATTGCCAAATCTAAAATATAAGTTAATGCACACAAGATGCAAAGTTTTTTAATATCAAACAAACTTACACACAACAAAATCATTGAAATAGTAAATGCAATAAGGCCTAAAGAGGCTATATAATCCATAGGGTTTTTGAAAACTTCCATAAATTTAAACAGTTTCCAATTTTTCATCTTCTCTGCACAAAGCATCAAACCAATAAATGCATATAAAATCAAACCCCACAAAGCAAGCGGAACTCCGAAAAATTGAGATTCTGTAGTTTGTGCAACACCATCACAATCAATAAACTCATTTATTGAACAAAAACTTGATAGTGCATAAGGATTAAAATTAGCATTATAATATATAAAAGCCAATTTAATTGTTGTAATAAAGCCTATTATAGCAATAATACCAACCCATAATTTCTTCTTTGCAGTTGTATCCATATATAAATTCTCCCTTTTACTATGAGTTTATTTTACAATTTTAAATTAAATAAATCAATAGTCTTTACGTATTGAAAAAAAAGCAAAATATGATAAAATCAAAAGTATAACTAAACAGAGGGTTATTTTGAAAAAGAATATATTAAACGCATGTACTGAAAAAATCGCAGGATTTCCGCTTTGGGTAAAACAACGGATATACCTTAATTTACGCAAGGACTTACAAAATAGCGGGAGTTTGAACTTTATTGAAAATAGCAATTTGAATTTTTCAAGTTATGTTCCGATTTTAACATACAAAGGCACCACAGAACTTGAATCAAGAAGCGGTGGCTACGATACAAATATTTACAATTTTCTCGGATATTGCAAAGAAAATTATACACTAATTGAAATTTCTCTAAATACATTTTTAACCATTGAAGAAATTTGTAAATTGTTTGAATTTTGTATTGAACAAGATTTAGTGAGACGACCTGTAGCAAATGGCATAAGTACAATAACTTCATATATGTCAGGCAAATTAAGACTGGGCGAATATTTCAAACGCCTAGGAACTATTACTGTTGAGGATTTGGAAAGTGCTATCACTGAATACAAACACAAAATTCAAATGGGTGAAACTCCAAAATTCGGAGAAATTTTAAGAAAACTCAATTTGATTTCTGAAAATGACTTGAAATCAATTTTACAGTTAAAAGAAGAATCAAAACAACGCTTTATATTGGATATCTCAAATTTACCAAAGGTAGAAACGGTATCACAAACCGAAAGAGATAAATTTGAACAAGAAATAAAACTTTTAACAGATGAAAATACAAACTTAAAAATAAAACTAAGACAAATTTTAAATTTGGTTAAACGGAATGAACAATAAACCTGAAAAACTTGTAGAATATATCCGCGACGGACTTGTAGAAGAAGAACATTTTGGATTTATAATTTATGCAAACACCCAAAAAATCCTAAAACAATACGGGCAAGATAATAATTATCCGTACTTTTTGCGTTCTTGCGCAAAGCCCTTGCAAGCCAGTCTTATGATAGATTACGGCCTTGATAAAGCTTATGATTTATCAGAAAAAGAAATTGCTATTTGTACAGCATCTCATGCCGGTGAAAAAATTCATGAAGAATTAATCAAAGGATTATTATCAAAAATAGGGTTACAAGAATCAGATCTTAAATGCGGCATACATTACCCTTTATCAAAGACAAGACAAAATGAAATGCTTCTAACAGGTGAAAAACCGACTCAAATACATAACAATTGCAGTGGCAAACATACAATGATGCTTGCGCTATGTAAATTAAAAAACTGGGATATTAAAACTTATAATGAATTGACTCACCCTCTTCAACAAGCAATTAAAAAGAAAATTTACACGCTTTGCGAAATTGATAAAGAATATCCTATAACAAAGGACGGTTGCGGAGTTCCAATATTTTCAATGCCACTATATAATATATTAAAAGGCTATCTGAATCTTTTTTTAGATGAAAAATATTCAAAACTTAAAAATGCATTTTTAAACAACCCGTATGTAATAGGTGGAGAAGATAGAACTGATACTAAAATAATAGCAAATAGCAGTAATATTGTATGCAAAACAGGTGCAGGCGGATTGTTTGTAACAATAGATACAAAAAATAAAGACGGGTTTATCGTAAAAGTTTCAGACTGTGATATGAAATCACGTGAAATTACAGTAATTGAATTTTTGAAAAAGTTGAATCGCGCAAATATAAAATATGACAACAAAATAAGAACCCTTCATAATGACATTGTAGGAGAAATTAGAACCTGTTTTTAATCATATCCATTGACAAAAAGGTTCTAAACATAGATAATAAAACTTGTTGAATGTGAGGTTATAATGAATAAAAATATTATTTTAAGAGTTTTATGTTTCATAATGTTTGTAATAGCACCTGTTTTTGTAGTCTTGAATACGCCTGTACTAAAACAGTTTTATTGCGAAAAGGCTGCCGGAACATGTATTTTAAGAACTTATAATATGCTTCAATCAACACCGGTTTATGATACTTCTCTAAAATTGAAAGAAATATCCGCGGTAAAAAACGACAACTGTAAAACATTTTTTGGAATATATAAAGAGCCATGCGTAATTTTATCAACAAAAAGTGATAAAAATTATCTTTTGAATTATACCTTCAAAAATAATGACGAAGCCATTTGGACAGCAAAAGATTTTAAAAAATTCTTGGTAACAAATGATAAAAAACATCAAAAATATAAAATGATTGCCGAAAAAGCACCTGAAGATTGTACAACATTAATTGCTTTATGGGGAATAATAATGATGTTCGGCTTATTAATTTCTCTTGGCGTAATCAAGGAAACTAAACCCGGTGAAAGCAGAAAAAAATTCAAAGCAATCTGGAATAAAATAAAAGAAAAATTAAATAAAGAATAATTTTATTTCTTTGTTTTTACTTTGCCTTTAAATAAATGGTTTACATAATCATTCAAGTCATCAAGATTACCGTGTCCACCTTTGACATTGGCATTGTAGGCAATATTATATAGGCGCTGAGCAGATTTTACAGCAGCTGATGGGATATTGCCATTGTAATAGTGTGACATTTCAAACATTCTTCGCTTTGAAATTCCATATAAAATACTATCGTTTTGAACGGATGTATCCAAATCAAACATAGTACCGGCTACTCCAAACCGTTTACTTTTAAGTGCTGAAACCATAGTCTGACATTTCTCGCCTCTGAATATATTTTCACCTCGGTTAAATACATAATCGGTTAAAGATTCTTTCTGAGAATTTGAAAGTGCTTTATAATTATTTTCTCCAATTTCAGTAATTACTGCATTCTGGGCAACAATAATATCTTTTGCTAAAAGCGTATAAACAGCCTTGTCCGAAAGATTTTTATTTTTATAATAATTTTTTTCAAAGTCATTTTGAGCCATATGCCCAACCCCAATAGTCAAATTACCTTTAGGATCAACATATGCTTTATTTGATTTCTTTTCAATTTTAATTATCTGATTTACAAAAGACGGACTCATGCCGGTTGCCTTAGAAACATCTTTAACATTTTTTATATTATCGGCAATTACCCTTCTCGGAATTTGTAAAGTTGTACCTTCAGAGATACTATCAGGATCTATATTTTTGTTGTAAGCCGCAAGTTCTCCATACTTCAAACCCATACGTGCTTCTATTTCAGAAAGTGTCTCTCCGCTTTGCACCGTATATGAAGTTTGATTCAGCATCATTGCATAAGGTTTTGATATTTTTATATCAGAAACATCAGAAAAATCAGGAATTCCATTTGTCGTAGATTTCATAGACAAAATAGCGTTATGACATGATTTATGTATCTTTAAAACTTGTCCGGATTTTATCACAGCTTTGCTATCCAATCCGTTTGCGTCACACAAAGCTTTTAAAGTAACACCGCATTGTTGAGCTATGGTACTCAGATTCTCGCCTTTTCTTACAGTATAGTAAAAATCGAACTTAGGTTTAAATTTATCCATACTATATTCATTAAAAAAGTTTTTAGGTGGTTGAAATTTTAGAGGTACTTTTATTTTGTCATTACCCATATTTTGCCTTAATAATCTTTCACACATACATAGTTATCGGAAATTTCATAAAAAACTTTAATTTTCCCTAATCATTTTTACATTAATTCACAAAACATAATTTCTCCGCAATTTTGCCTAAAAAAATTACTTTATAACAGTAGTAGTGTAGTAGAAAATTATAGTGTAGGTTAATGACGTTTAAAATTGCAAGTCCACTTTTTACAGGTGGAATAAATACCAATATTCGTGTTGACAAAAACCGTTATAATACAGGTTTTAACAACAACTTGCCTTCTGATAGAATTGAACTGAATTCTATCGGGAAATACACGTCTGAAAATGCAATACAAAAGATGATAAAAGCGAATCCAAATGTTTCTAAAATAATGAAAGAAATGAATGCTCCCATGGTATTGAATATGGAAGAATTAAGGGAGCTTGAACAAACACATGCGACAGACATCAAACGAACAGCAACATCCATTATAGATAACTTACCGGACTCATTAAAGTCAAGTGTAAATACTAAAGCAATACAAGATGCTGCGTACTTACATGACATAGGCAAGGTTCTGATTCCAAAATCAGTTTTAAACAAACCGGCACGTCTGACCGATGATGAACAGACAATAATGCATAAACACTCTCAAATCGGATACGAACTTTTAAAATCTACAGATATTGACCCATATACATTGAATTTGGTCAGATATCATCACCAAAACGCACTTGGTACAGGATATCCTGCTATAGAAAAAGATTTTAAAGCTGACATAAATTTACAAATTTTGAGCATTGCAGATAAATATTCTGCACTTCTTGAAAAGCGCATCTACAAAGAATCGCTGACACCAAAACAAGCACTTACAATAATTTATAATCAAGATGTAAAAACCGGAAAAATACATCCGTTTGTATTCAATGCTTTAATCAAGTCTGCCAATAAAGATGTTGCTAAAAATGTAACAACTGTATAATTATTTATGGTATTTTTCACCTTTTAATATTTTAAATGCTCTATATATTTGCTCAATTAAAATTAATCTTGCAAAATTGTGCAAAAATGTCATTTTAGACATACTAAGTTTAAAATCGGCTCTCAATGAAACTTTTTTAGATAACCCGCAAGATGAACCTATGACAAAGACTATTTCTGATATACCTTGATTTGCAATTTCATCTAGTTTTTTTGCAAAGTCAACAGAAGACAATTGTTTAGCTTCAATTTCAAGAGTAATAACATAATCTGTATCTTTAATTTTTGAAAGAATTTTATCTCCTTCTTCATCCAAAATTTTTGTCGTAAGATTTTCATCTTTTATCTCTAGTTGTGGGAGTTCAACGACTTCAACACTTGCATACGGAGTTAAACGTTTCAAAAATTCATCAATTCCTGATGACAAATACTTTTCTTTGACTTTTCCTAAAGCAATAATTTTTATATTCATTATTTGTTTGCCATATAAACAGTTTTTGTAGGATATGCAAATTCAATTCCTTCACTTCTGAAGCGTTTAATAACTTCTAAAATGATTTCATCTTTAACTTCTGCATATTTATAATAATTGTTTGTTTTTACATCGGCTACAAGCCTGATATTTATTGAACTTGCATCTAATTTTTCTACAAAAACTTTCAAATCTCTGTGAACATCTTTATGAGAAAGTGCCACTTCTTTAATTATTGTTTTTGCTTTTACAATATTTTCATCCGAAGTCTCATACGTAACTTCAAAAAGCTCAGAAATTCTACGTTTGTGAGAATCAGTAACATTTTCTATCACACTTTTTGCAATCAATCCGTTCGGAACAATAATTCTTGAATGATCAAGAGCACGAAGTATTGTAGAACGCGAATTTATATCTTCAACGACACCTTCAGCAGTTCCTAAGATAACATAATCTCCGATTTTGTAAGCTTTATCATAAAATATTGCAAAAGAGCCAAATATGTTAGAAATAGTTTCCTGCGCAGCAAAACCGACTGCGATACCGGTAATTCCCAAACCTGCAACTAAAGAAGTTATTGAATATCCATGACTTTCCAGAAAACAGGCAATTACCAAGAATAAAACTAAAAATTTAATAATTCTTGCTACAACAGGTATAGATTTTACCAATCCTTCTTTGTTTTGAATATTTGACAATCCTGTCAAAATTTTCTTTGTAAATGCATCAATAAGTTTGAATACCACAAGACACACAAGAATATTCAAAATCAATTCCATCGCAATATCAAAATGTTTTCCGTGAAACAGTTTTAAGAAATCCTTTGCATTAACGAAAATATCACTATTCATGCTTTTTTACCTTTAAATTGATAGCAAAAAAGCGGAAGACGAGACTCGAACTCGCAACAACCTGCTTGGAAGGCAGGGACTCTACCATTGAGTTACCTCCGCGTACTTTTAAATTTATAATAAAAAAAAAAATATTGCAAGTTTTTACCTCAAAAGTATCCTTAGTTCTTTTGAATTAGTTATTAAATACTAGTTTTATAAAAAAAATCTATCCTTTTGAATGGTGAAATCCCCCATTAAAACGGTTAATATAATAATGTAAGTTTGTTATATCCAGACACTTTTTTCGGGGTTGCGACAAGATTTTCTTAGAGCGGGTTTGGTTTTAAAATATAATGAACTTACACTTTTTAAATTGATAATATGTACAATTTCATAATTAACAAACTCTATGTTTAATATGCATGGCTTGTAAAAGGATTCCTTGAGCAAGTCTTTCTTTTTGGTTGCAAATAGTAGAAAAATGTACTATAATTTGGCAAGTATAGTGAGATATCGTATAATTCGATAAAGGAGAGAGAATGACAACAGAAGTTAGAGCTAGTCATATTCTTGTAAAAACAGAAAATGAAGCAAATGAATTACTAAACAAAATTAATTCCGGAGAAAGTTTTGAAGACATTGCAAAAGATGTTTCACTTTGTCCATCAGGAGCTGCAGGCGGAGATTTAGGCTATTTTGGTAAAGGTATGATGGTTAAAGAATTTGAAGATGCTGCTTTTGCTCTTGAAAAAGGTCAAGTATCAAAACCTATTCAAACGCAATTCGGATGGCATTTGATAAAACTTACGGACAAGAACTAGATGAAAGAATTTGTAGATAAAATACGTGAATTTTTAAAAATTCAAGGTTTGAACTATTTACTCGTAAACTCTACCAATGATTTTTTGGTAGAATACAACGATTTAAAGGAGAATTCGCGTTTTTATCTTACAGATTTTACTGGTTCAACCGGAGATGCACTGGTTACTAAAGACAAAATTTATTTATTTGTCGACGGGAGATACCATATTCAAGCCGATTTAGAAGTCAACAAAGATATTGTCACTGTTGTAAAATTGCAAACAGGTCAAAATTTTATTGATGAATTTTGTGAATACATAAAACCCAATTCAAAATTAGGAATTTTTTCATACAAAACAAGCGAGATGAGGTTTGAAAAATTAACTTCAAAATTGAAAGACAAAAATGTATTCATAAAACTTTTGGATAAAGATCCAATAACAAAATTAAACAGAGAGCCTGATTTAGGGATAAAAAAGATACCAAAATCTTTAACAGGAATAACAATAGAAGAAAAATTAAAGAAGATTTTAGCAGGCATTAATCAAGATGATGCTCTCTTGATTACGAATTTAGAAAATGTTTCATACATTTTTAATTCTAGAGATTTTGCGAAACAATATTCTGCAAAAATAAAAGCAAAAGCTTTGATTTCACACAAAAAAACATTACTTTTTACCCCTGACAAAATGGAATCTTTTGAAAATTATATTAAAAATTTCAAAGGGAATATTTATGTTGATAAATCAACAATTAATGCTCATGATTATTCTCTGATAAAAGACCGAGCAAAAATATTTGAAACAAATCCTGTTATGCATATGAAATCTATCAAAACAGATGAAGAGCTTGAGCATTACAAGCATTGTTTTGAAATGACTGATAGAACAATGTATGCTATTCGCGCATACATAAATGAACATGAGAACTTGTCAGAACATGATATTGATAACAAACTGGAAGAATATTTTTACCAATTTGGCGCAAAAAGTTTAAGCTTCAAATCTATTGTTGCAATAGATAAAAACGCTGCATTAGCACACTATTCAAAAACAGATAAAAATGTTATTTTAAAAGACGGCGGACTCGTTCTGATAGACTGTGGTGCATATTATGATGGCGGACTTGCTACAGATATTACAAGAGTTTTCGTGAAAGGAAATCCTACAGAACTCCAAAAACACGTTTACACAACTGTTTTAAAAATGTTTTTAAACTGTTTTAATTATAGTCTGAAAACAGATACGACAGGATATGAAATTGATAATAACGCAAGAATATTGGAAGAACAAAACAAGATAGAAGGCTTTGAATTCAATCACGGCCTCGGGCATGGTATCGGAATAAGCGTTCATGAATATCCGCCAAATTTGAGCAAAAATGAACTTGCGAAAGTTCCTATTGAAGAAAATATGTGTTTTACAATAGAACCAGGACTATATAACGAAAAATTCTTTGGTGTAAGATTGGAAAATTCGTGTTACAAAAAATATGGGATAATTAATTCATTTACAGACATGTGTTACGAAAAAAAATTGATTAATTTTTCAATGTTGAACGATACTGAAAAGAAACAGTTAAAACTATTTAAGGTACTATAAATGATAGAAATCACAAGCGTTAATAATGAACTGGTAAAGGATACTGCCAAATTACAGCAAAAAAAGTTCAGGAATTCAGAAAATAAATTTTTGTTGGAAGGTTTCAAGGTCATAAAAGAAGCTTATGATTTCAATATAGAGATAGAGCATGTTTTTGTGCTCAAAGAACATATCTCTCGCTATGAATTTTTGAAAGATAAAATCATTTTGGTAACAGAACCGATTTTAAAAAAGATTTCAACGACTGAATCTGCGCCTGATGCAGTTGCCGTCGGAATTCAAAAACACTTTGACAAATCGATTCTTAAAGGGACAAAACGTGTAGTTCTGTTGGAAAATATCAAAGATACCGGTAATCTAGGTACAATTATGAGAACAGCAGCAGCCTTCAATGCCGATGCAATCGTCTTATACGGAAAAGAAACCGTAGATTTGTATAACCCAAAATGTGTGCGCTCTGCAGTAGGTAACTTGTGGAAAGTTCCTACTGTTTCCATTTCTGAAATTAATGAACTGAAAGAAATGTTTAAAGACTATGAAAGAGTAGCAACATTACCAAAAGCAACTACAATGTTAAAAGATTTCAAAATCAAATTACCGAGTCTTGTAATGTTTGGATCTGAAGCTGATGGTTTGAGTAAAGAACTGATTGATTTTGCAACAACTTCTGTAAAAATAGAAATGAAAGAAAATGTAGAATCATTAAATTTAAGTATTTCTGCCGCAGTTGTTTTGTATGAAGCCTTTATACAGTAGAGTATATATGGAAGAAGCCAAAATCAGTTATAAAGAAAGATTTCGAGACTTTTACAACAATAAAATTGCAAACAGCAAACTCTAATAGTTTTATTTCCCAAAATTATATGCAACAAACAATGCAATAATTCCCAAAATGATTAGAATAACAGGGGAAATATATGGTTTGATTATGTTGAATTTATTATTATTTTCCGAATAGTTTTTGGTATGGATTCCATCTTTAAAATATGTTTCTAAATCTATCATTTCTGCTAAATCTATACTTGAAACATTACATGTTAAGTTTGGCAAAATTTCTTTTAGTTCACACATTTGATAAAAAAGACTATATTGGTCTACAAAAAATAATAATTTATGAATTCCAAACTCTATATCAATAGATTTTTTGGGATTTTTACAAAGGAAATGTAACTCATAGTTAACCACCTGTTCTTTTGCATTTATATCAAATTTTATTTTTTTAATTTCGGCTAAATCAAGTTCTTTAATTTGTGAAATTTTATGCTTACGTTTGTAAACAATTTTTAATGATGAATCATCAATTCTCATTTCACAAGGATATTCGTAACCCGAAACAAATATGGACCATAACAAAATAATTCCACACACAAAAACTGAGCCAAAAAGAAAAAGTACATATGAATTAATAAGCTGTCCATCGTACAAACTCCATATACACGGAAGTAGGATGATTGTAACAAAACTTACGAACATTAAAATTATTTTAGAACCATAATCATCGTTTAATTTTATAATTTGCATAACTTATCTTACTTTACTTTCATCACCTTTAAGCAATCTTTTAATATTGCCTCTGTGAAGGTAAGTAATATAAATCGCGCCAATTGTACAATACCAAGCGTAAGCAATAGGTTGTTTAAAAATTAACATTACAAAAGGAGCAAGCCAAAGAGCAACAATAGAACCTACTGAAACATATCTTGATACAAATGTTACTGCTGCCCAAATTCCTGCCAATATCAATCCTACTTGCCAATTCAATGCAATAATTGTACCAATGCTTGATGCAACAGACTTTCCGCCGGTAAAGTTTAAGAAAATAGATTTACTATGTCCAACAATTACAGCAACCGCAGCTACTACAGGCATAATACCTATACTTGTCAACCCTATCGTAAACATTTTGGCTAAAATTACAGGTAGCGCACCTTTAAATGCATCTAAAAGCAAAACAATAAAAAACCATGTTTTTCCCATTACACGCTTTACATTTGTAGCCCCTGTCGAACCGGAACCTATTTGCCTTATATCTTTGCCTGTAAATAGCTTCACTACAATGTATCCGGTAGGTATAGAACCAATTAAATATGCGCCCAAAATTACAAATAAAACTTCAAATATATTATTTAACATAACGTCTCCTCTTGCTTTTATTATTTTAGCAATTTTAATCTAATATTGCAATATAATTAATAATAAATTATAATCTAGTTAAACGTGAGATTTTATGATGAATAAGTATGGAAAAGTTTTATTAGCATTAGTATTGGCAGTAAATATAACATTACTACCTGTATCTGCTGAGGTTTTTGACTATTCCAAATATGATTTTTCAGATGAAGCGCAACGCCAATTTGATAATCAAAACACATATAATCCGACTTCAAAAAACGATGATTATTCGGTTGAAAAGCCTAAAAACAAAAACTCTTCTCAGACCAAAACACAACCACCAGTCTATGTTGACGAGGATAATTATGTAAATCCGAGCGATGAAAACAATTCAGATAATGAAGATACTAACAATTATCAAAATAATGACAACTCGGATAATTATCAAGATAACAATTCCCAAAATGACAATTCTAACTATCAAGAATATAATAATAATGATAATAATAATGTTGATGAAACCAACACATCTACAACATCTTCACCAACAAACAAAACGTTACAAGGCTCTGTTGTATATGTTCCGGCAGGAACAACTTTTGATGTTGTATTTGAATCGGGAATAAGTTCCGGAAGCCTTGACAAAAGTGACAGACTTACCGTAACGTTGCCGCAAGATTTTGTCTATAACGGCAGAGTAGTTGCACCTGCAGGCAGCATGGTATCAGGCAGCGTTCAGGATTCAAAATCCGCAGGATATGCCTATGGTTCAGGCTCTATGGCGATACAATTTGATGAGATTGAACCGACAAACGGCTCTCCGTTTAAAATTTCAACAGAAACAATTGTTGTAACCGCAAAAAGCACTCGTGCCAAAAATATGACCCGTGATGTATTAATCGGAACAGGAATGGGGATTTTGGGAGGAATGTTAGGATTTTTACTAACCGGAGGTGCCGGTGGAGAAGATTTTATACGTGCAATTGCAATTGGCGGAGGAATCGGAACCGTAGCCGGTGGAGCGCACGGAGCAATGACCAGAGGGGATGACGTAAAAATTCCTGACGGCACAAAAATTCAATTAAAACTCACTCAACCTATTAATATTTCTCCATATAATTGATAAGAAATTTTTAATATGATATATTTTAAACATAATAAAGGATAGAAATTATGAAATTGAATAAAAGAATAATAACAATCGGAATACTAATTCTTGCAATGTCAATCATTGGGAAATTGGTATGGAGTGCAGCCAGAAAGATTAAAGTTGATGACTTCCATCCTGAAGCCGTTATGTTTGTAGTTGATTCATCAGCTTCAAACCAAAAGAATTTGCCTGAACAAAAGAAAATTTTGAGACAAATTTGTAATTTACTTGATCCTGAAGATAAAATAAAAATATTCAACGTATCTGAAGATGCTTATTTGATTTATGAAGGTTCTCCAATGAATGGAAGTGAAATAACAAAAGCAATGAATGCTTTCACTCAATACAATGCAAAAGATTATGGCACAGCCTACGGAATCGGAATGAGAAAAGCATTCAAATATGCTCTGTCGATGAAGCAAGCAGGCTACAATCCGGCAATCGTTGTTATCGGAGATTTGGCAAATGAAGGTGATGTCACCAAACAACTAAACTGGTCTACATTACCAAAAAATGTAGCACATGTTAAAACATATGCTCCCGAACTTACAATGATGTTTTTGGATGCACATCCTTCAAAATTGGATTTGGTTAAAGATAAGTTGACACCTGTTCTCGGCGAAACAAAACTTATTGTTGCCACAAAAGAAAGTACTGATAAAGCTATAAGAACATTCATAAATGTTCTTGGAAGATAATGAGGAGTAAAAAATGGCAGTTATAATTTCAACATCTACTGAAGAAAAAACATTTGCAGGTACAGATGTAATTAACATAGGTTCTAACCCGAATTGCGACGTTAAACTGAATATCAATTTTGATCTTTTGATTTCGGTTCAATACAATCCGGACACTCAAAAATGTACTATTATAAATAACTTCCAATCTCCGAAAGTTTTATTTAGAGGCAAACCGATTAAAAAAATCGAAATTAGTGATGTTTGCAAAATTATGATTGCTGATACTGATGAATTTATCGGTGTGAGACTGGTAAAAGAAGATTTTTCACATTCAAAGACGGTAACTTCAATCGCGCAAGAAGACTTTACAGAAGCAGATATCAAAGGTCTTTACGGCAATGAAGTAAATGCTTCAACAAAAGTTAAACTTGAAAAACAAAAAGAAGATATTGAAGCTGCTCGTGTAAGTATTATCAAAGAAGTTGGGTTTACAATCTCCGATTTAAAATCTAAATTAACCTCAAACGGAAGAACAAAGATATTTTTACATATAGCAATGCTATTTAGTGCAATGGTTTGCGCATTTGGTGTTTCAAACTACCTTATGGGTTTATCAATTCAAGAATCAGCAAATTATCTTCATCTTCCTACAAACTTAAAAGTTTGGGGGATTTACACAGTTTTAATTTACGGAATATGTTTATTACTAAAACAAGGTGTCTATTTATACCTGCAAAGTAATATCCAAAAAGACATGAACCGTTCAAACAAAATAGCAGAAGTATTTATGTTGACATTTGCACTTATATTTGTACTTGGAATTTATGTTGTAAACCTTGTTTATTATATGAATTTGAATGACTTTTTGACATTTGCAATATTTATTTCATTCTTCTTCTCAGGAATTATGGCAGTTCTTGCAATAAGTTGCGGATACTTTAAGTGTAACGAATCTGAATGGAATTTGGAATTAAATAAACATGAATACAGAGAAGATTTTGAAGGTGTAATAAAAGCTTACAGAAAATGGATTGATAGGTATGTAAACAGTTTAAGCAATTCAAAAATCCAATATATAAAAGACAAGATGTTCAATTTACAAATAAAATCAGGTTTTGAAATTTTGGTAGGTATTTTAACAGCACCGTTCTTAGCATATGGTGTTTCAAACACCTTAGCTATGTGTTTCCCTGAAGCTGCCGGTTGGGTAAGAATTTCAGGCTTAAGAATAAGCCCTGTATTCTTGGTATTAGCAACTTTCTTGATTATATTTGCATTCTTTACGTTTGTAAGTGCATTTACAGCTTCAAAGAAAATTCAAGGCTCACAAGTTATAAAACAAGACGGATTTTCTGATTACATTCAACACGGTGTAACAATCTACGGACTTGAAGGCATCCGTCGTTTGGAATTTGAAAAGAGACGTTCTTTTGCAATAGCTATTTCAATTATCTTGATTGAATTTTCAATGAACGTATCCTATTTTATGACAGAAATAGGTGGAGACCTTAACGGTATTCTTTTGAGTATCGTAGCAGCACTTGTTCCAACGGCATTATTAATCGCTGAAACAGTTATGATGAGTCAAACAAGATTTGAAGTAACTTCTTGTGATGAATTGATAGCAAAATTAGATAAAGATTAATCATGAATACTTTTTTTAAAGTTTTATACATAATATTGTTTGTAATATTGACGTTAGGAACTATCGCCACACATCCTGACGTACATAAACCTGTGATACTGGAAAATCAAGATTTCAAAATTACAGAAGTTCAAGAAATTCAAAAACAAATTGAACAACAACCGGTATCTACAATGAAACCTGCAACGACAAACACAACACATGTAGTTCATGTCGTACAGCCTAAAACTTATACAATTCCGACAGAACCAGCTATAAGTAACCAAAATAATTGGATTTTTCAGCAAAACAAACCTGCGCAACAACAAAGAGTTGTATATGTAAATCAACCGAAAAGTACAACTCAAAGGGTAGTTTCAAAGCCAACACCACATCATGAAAAAACATTTGAAGAAATTGTAAATGAAAGTCAAAAAAATCCAAATAAAAATCTGACCAATAATGAAGTAAAAACAGTTGTAAAAACACTTACAGGTCAGCAAAATGAGCAGCCAAAACCACAGGTAAATAATCACAAAAACGGCAATCCTTACATGACAGATCAAGAAGAAATTATTGCTTGGAACAAATGGAGAGCAAATTTTCAAAATGCAGTTATGCAAAATTCAGGAAATATAGCCGCTCCGCTTGGAACAGTATTTATGTTTTCTTGCATAGTTGATAAATACGGCAACATTTCAAATATCAATACTTGGTCAACAGCATCAGAATATACACCAATTTCAAAACGATACGTAAAGCCGGCAATAGCAGGACTTCAACGCTCTTCAGTTTTGAATTTCCCGAGAGGAACAAGAAGAACTTCTACTATAGTTGCAGGCTCATTTGTAATGTCTACTGCTGATAGGTATGCCTCACCTAATGATTATTCAGATTATGAAAGGGTAAAATAACTATGGATTTGAAAAAATTTAGCATTATAGGAATTTTATTAATTATACTACTTGTAATAGGAACAGCTGTTGTATTGAATTTCAAACCAAAAATGCACCCTACAATGCTTATTGAAAAATTAATTATCAAAACTCAAGTACAAAAAAATACAAAATAAAGGAATTTATTTTTGATCAAAATCATTGCAATATTAATCTTAATATGTCTTACCTTTATTGAATACAGGCTGTTTTTAAAATACAAAAAGTATCAAAAAGAAATTGATATAATGCATCAAACATCCACTGCACTTATAATGATGCTACTTATTTTTTTTATGGTACTTATTATTAAGCATATTGTGCCAATAATTTAATTTGTGCTAGACTAAAATTATGAAATTTATTTGTAAAGATTGTGGAAAAGAATTTAATTCAAAAGTAGAGTATTGTGATTGTGGAAATAATACTTTCAATATCGTTGATGACACACCAACCATAGCGAAAAAGCCAAAATCTACAATTGAAAAAAAGCCTATTGATAAATCAAACGTTATATCATGGGGTATATTTTCAATGTGTATTTTACTCTCATTGCTTATAATATTTTTTGCTTGGAATCCTCAAAAAAGTACTTCAACTAAAAAAGTTCACAAGCAATTGCAAAAAGTAGAAAACATTCCGAATTTGGATACTTTTTGGGATAATACTCCGGTAAAAGTAACGCCAAAAGCCCCGACACCTGTTCAACAGCCTGCACCTCAAAAAGTTAAGACAATCCAAATTGAAGAACCACCTTTTGTAAGCCAACTGTTCAACAAGCCTACAACATCATATAATGTTCAACCAAAAGTTGTCCAGACTCCAATCATCTTTAAACCGGTTAAAAAGAATACCGCTGTTAAAAAGGTAAAACCAAAAGCAAAACCTGTAACAGCAAAACCAATAATAAGAGTTTCTACACCACATACAACTAATGTAGTTAAAGCTCCAACAGTTTCAGCACCTAAAGCCCAAGAAACATCAAGAATTGATTATCAGGCTACTTCAAATTATAACAGTGCTCTACTTAGAAGATTATATTCTAAATTTGTTGTAGGGGGGCTTTCTGGCTCAGGAAGTTGTACAGTTTCTTTTTCTGTTAGTGATAACGGAAAACTTCTGAATCGCAAATTTGTAAGAATGTCTGATAACAAATCATTAAATGATGCAGTTTACTATATGTTGATGAGTGTTCCAACCTTCTCCGCTCCACCTGACGGGTATAATAATACAACGTTAAGAGTTAGAGTAAATTTTGCTAACGGAGAGTTTGAGATTGGTTACATTTAGCCATTTTATCTTCTAAAGCTTTAAACAAATCGAAATTGAAAAACTTTACATCGCGTGTATAGTTATGGTTTTTCATTATTTTTTCAATATTATCAAATTCCATAAAATTTATATGCGGAATAGTTGAAAAATGCTGCACATTAGAGCATCCCATATGATTTTTTACAAAATAATCAAACATATTTGCATGCCCTTTTTCTCTGGCAATTTTATATAAATCATCATTCAAGCTTCTAAAACGAGTATTAAATATTGAAAGTTTACCTTCATGCCATGCCATATACTTGAACATTCTCAAAGATTCCCCTGAAAAAGTAAAATCATAACAAACCAGTTTCTTTTGTCTGCTCTTTAATAATTTTCTCTCAATTCCTAAATCATTCATATATTTTGCATAAGCTTTTATTTTATAATAGAAATGAGGATGGTGACAATACAATTCAGACAACTTTGAGCCTGGCATATACTTAGTTTCAACCCCCATAAATTCTAGAGCTTTTGCAACAGTAGAAGGGGACGTTCCGAGTGATAAAAATATGTAATTATTTTCCCCGTATTTTTTATCCAAAAAAGATTTTATAGCAATTGATGGTCCAATTGTTTCATTGACTCTATACTTAACACCGGCAGGGACAGATTTTGCAATTCTATTCTTCAATTCAGGTGTCATATTTTTATAATCTTCAACTTCAAATTTTTGAGCTTTATAAAAATCTTCGATAGTTTTTATCGGACTTTTGCAAAATGTATCATTAGAAACCTGATATAATATATCAGGCAAACCTTGTGTAGTTACTTTTGGTTTTGATTTGAATACAGAGGTTACTCTGTGCATAAAATTATATGAGACTTCAGGAATTTTCATAAAAGACATAAAACCTCTAAAATTTTTTTTTGCCTATCATAACCTTGACATTAAAGTATGTGTAACGTATTATAAAGTAACGTTGTGGCGACATGGCCAAGTGGTAAGGCAGAAGCCTGCAAAGCTTTTATCCCCAGTTCGAATCTGGGTGTCGCCTTTTATAAACTTAAATAATATGGTCTTAATTTTGGAATATATGTTTTTTCACTTTTTAAAAAGTGATATTTTTTTGCCAAAATATTATAGTCAAAAAAAAAGGGAGCTTGCGCTCCCGTTGGAATTAAGAATAGCTGGAAGTATGAAAAAGATTTAATTATATTAAACTTTACATGCCATGCTTTTACAATTACCCTACCGGACAATAAATTTTATAGTCTTAATAATTTATTTTTATTATGAATATTACGCTTGTCATAAAAATTTTTAGAGAATAAAATTCCTGTAACGCCGCAATAAGTGCATTTTGTACACTTTATGTAAAAGCCCTGTATTCATTTTGTTTTAGCCTTATTTACAAATCTTCACAATAGGGGTTGACAAAATAATCTTTATAGTCTATAGTAAAAATGTTAGATGAAGTGTTTAAAAAACACTTATTCAAGAGAAAACCTCAAGGAGGGAAACATGATAACAGTAAATCCTATAAAATTAACAACAGTAAAACCGATATCTTTCGGAGAAAAAAATAACGATATATCAAGAAATGTGGCTATTATGTCACTACAAAACCCAAATGCAAAAGTAAAGTTTGAAAAAGACTTTAACGCAACAAGCAACTCTGATGCTGTACAGGCAAATCCATTGACAGCATTGGGTTACAAGTTTGTCAAGACTTATAATATACTATTTAACTCAAAAAAGAACGTAAAAGATACACCTAATAATGTTTTTACATATTACGGTTAGAATAAAATTGATACATTTACCCCAATATATACCCCAAATAAACTAAAATAAAACAATATACTCCAAAATACCAAGTATTTTTTACATGATAAACACCTTTCCAGTTAGAAAGGTGTTTTTATTATCTAAACATTCGCTTCGCCGTTTTCTTGGATTTTTTTTGCAGCTTCAAATTCCCTTACAATAAGCAATGAGAAATCAGTTGCCTCCTGATCTCTATTTATTGCCTCTCTTAATCCTGTCATTTGTTTAAGCGTTAGTGATTTCATATTAATTTTACCGGCTAAGCTTGCTCTAAAAAGCTCCTGCGAAGCTTTATCAAATCCCGGTAAACCCTTATAGTAAGAAAACCATTTATAAAATTCGTGAATAATAAATGTTGTATCGAGCTTATCATCCTCAATCGCAATCAAAGGAACAGTAGACAAACCCATATTTAATCCTGAAATAAATCCTAAATAAATAGCATCTAACCCTGTAATTTCACCAATAAACCCTGGTTCCAACTTTATTTTCGCCAATTTTTTTGTCGCATCTTTAATTTTTACAACTGGGGTACCCTTTGCAATGATGAAATCAAGCAACTTTCCGGGATGATAATTAAATTGCTTTACCATTCCTGTTACCGTTGTTTTCACAAGTTCTATATTCTTTTGTGTCACAGAGTTTAATGTCATTGTATATGCCGTAGATATTACTGTTTTAGATGTAGAATTAGTTGCACTTGTTTCGAAATGCTTATTTAACTTTTTAGAAAGACTCTTCTCTTTCTGAGACATAAAAAAATAGGCAATTCTTTGGAATATATTCATGTCTTTATTATACCCTATTTTTCAAAAATTTTGTCATCTTTATATATGAATAAATAGTATTAAAAAATAATTAATTATTAACTGATTTTGAAAAATTTATATTATCATTGTAAATAGGAGATAAATATGCAATATAAAGATTATTATGAAACATTAGGCGTAAAACGAGATGCAACGGCAGCTGAAATAAAATCGGCATACCGTAAACTTGCACGCAAATACCACCCCGACGTAAATAAAACTAAAGATGCTGAAAGCAAATTTAAAGATATAAATGAAGCTTATGAAGTTTTAGGCGACAAACAAAAAAGACAAAGATATGACAGCCTTGGTTCAAATTGGCAAGGTGGCGCTGAATATACCCCACCTCCGGGATTTGAACAATTCAATTTTGGCGGAGGGAACGGAAATTTTCAGTCTTTTGAATTCGGTTCTGATATGGGCGGATTTTCAGATTTCTTTAGTTCATTATTTGGAGATATGATGGCCGGACAAACACAAAGAGGCAGAACTTCAGGTATGAACTTTGGTGGATTTGATTTTGCCGGAGCTCAAGGTGCAACTCAGGGCGCCAGAGCAAGACAAAGAAGATCTCCTCAATCGGATGAAAATCTTGATATTACAAAAACTTTAAACGTTACAATCAAAGACTTATATGACGGCAAACCGGTTACAGTAAAAATCAACAGCATGGAAAAATGTACTCAATGTCCGCCGAATGGAGGTTATTGCAGTGCATGCGGAGGAACCGGTTACAAAAATACAACAGAATCTTTCAAAGTAAAATTGCCAAAAGATGTTAAAGAAGGTCAAAAAGTCAGAGTAAAAGGCGGAGGAAAAGCTGATGCCTACGGTCAAAAAGGTGATTTATATTTAATTATAAACATTAAAGATTCAGAATATGAAGTTTCCGGAGCCGATTTAACAAAAGATTTAGAAATAACTCCATCTGAGGCAGTTCTAGGAACCGTGAAGGACGTTAAAACTCTTCAAGGTAATGTTACTGTCAAAATTCCGCCAAAGACTTCTACGGGTCAAATGCTCAGATTAAAAAAACTAGGATTACCAACAAAAAGTGGAAATGGAAATTTGAACATCAGAATAAAAATAGTTATTCCAAAAATACTTACAGGGAAACAAATAGAATTATATAAATTATTAAGAGATACAGAAAAATAGAAAAAGGCGGAAAGTTTAAACTTTCCGCCTTTTTATTTATTTCAACAGTTTTTCTGCAAGTTTTGCTTCAACCCTACCGTTGAGGTTTTTATCAATTTCTCGCATTTTTATTGCAAGCTTTTCCATCTCATCTGTCCATACAAAGTTGTCTAGAACGTATTTTTCGCCTTTTTTAAAATCTCCGTCAATTTGAACCCTGACAATTTCAGATAGCATTTTCTTTGCTGTCGGAACCATTTTATCAATATTTACGTGAATTTTACCATCTTTTGTAAGTTCAACGGCACCATGTTCCAATAAATATTTGTTTTGCATAACTGAACGAACTCTATGGGCTTGGGAAAGAGTCGGTTTCGATTTAAGAAAATTGTCAGCGGCAAAAGTAACAACAATTTGTTCAACCTGTTCTTTTGTGTACATACCATTTTTCTGCAAAACGTCGAGCATTGCCAACGCACCCATGTCAGCCTTGTTTTCTTCAATTATACTCTTGTATTTGCCCAAAGCTTCAGTCCCTTTGTTTGGTCCAAGGGAGTGAGTATTTTCATGCCCTATTGTGAACCAGTGGTCAGCATCATTCAAATAATATTTGTGCTGTTCTTTATCTAAAAGTGTATTCAAACGTTTTTGAAGTTTTTTATAATCAGAAATAAACCTTATTTGTCTATGATAAACGTTTCTGCGCCCACCACCTATTGTCAAAGACAGTTTGTCATCGTTCGGGAGATTTTCTGCCAAAGTGATACCCGCACGATATTCACCGACATCGCCGTTTACCTGTACCAAATCAACATCAACCATAGTTTGTTTTGACGATTTTGGACCTTCATCCATAATCTTATTTTCAGGCTTTATATTTTGCTCATATTCATCTTTAAATGGCATATTGTAAGCCAAAAGAGGAAGATATTTTTTTATTTGGAAAAGATATTCAGTACCTTCTTTGTTTACAATTCCGATACGTGCACCCAAAAAGTCTTTTGAAATTACTTCAATTTTATTTTCGTCCAACATTTTTTTCAATTCAGGACATTCAATAGCAGATTCAGTCATTTCATCTGCGTAATTTTCACGAGTTATAGTAAATTCCAATGGAGTTTCTTCTAATGTTGCCCACTTCTTATCGGCATAAGCATCAAGCATAGGATCTGCACCTCTGAAAGCTTTTGCTTGCAACTTCAAATATTCATTGAAATCAGAATCTGTAGAAACTTCGCTTGCTTTATCCAAAAATTCTGCGATTTTTGCAAAATCTTCTTTAAAGTAATCTATATAATCTGTAGCTTTCAATTCATCGCCATCTCGTTCAATTACAGAACGTTGATTTAAAATTTTACGGACTTCTTCAACTTTTCCTGATTTTAACATTTTAATTAAAATATTATGAAATTCATCCTTGGATAAATCCGTCGGATACAACCCTTTTCCCGGTAATTCTTTTACACCTTTAACAAGTTCAATTTTGTTTGACTCTCTATCCAGTGCACAGATACCTTTTTGGGCATCAAACAATATTTTTGTTAATTCAGCTTGCTTGTTACCTTTTTTAATCTCATCATCAATAAATTTTTTAAACGGCAAATTTTCCTTATTATCAAGCTGCATGTTAATTTTTTCCAAAATATCACCGGCTTTTACCAAATATTTCAAAGCGGTTTTGTCACCGTCTTTCAGGTTTAAATATTCACTTGATTCAGGGGTTAAAAGTTTTTTTGTTGCCAAATAATCCTTATTTGTTCTTTTTTCCAGTTCTTCTAAAGATAAATTAAATTCATATTTCATTATTCTCATCTCCTACTTATAAAATGAGAATAACATTTTTTTTAGATATTGTAAAGCCGACAAAGGTAAAACGCTTATCTGGTATACTTTTTACCGACAAGCTCATCCGGCATAAATTGTTGTTCAATATCAGGAGCACTATGTGTATAAATATAACCTTCTCCAAACCCGTATTTTGAAGCATCTTTGTAATGTGTATCTCTCAAACTCATTGGAGGAGGATAATCTTTTCCAGATTGGATATCGGAAAGCGCCTCATCAATTGCACAAATAGATTCATTGGATTTTTTTGCACGTGCAACATAGACAACGGCTTGCGCTAAAGGAATTCTACCTTCAGGCAGTCCTAAAAGTTCAACTGCACGATATGCATTGACTGCCACATTCAAAGCCATAGGATCAGCATTGCCGACATCTTCTGAAGCACAAACTATTAAACGTCTTGCAATAAATCTCGGATCTTCTCCCGCTGCAATCATTTTGGCTAAATAATAAATTGCAGCGTCAGGGTCACTTCCTCTCAAACTTTTTTGAAATGCAGATGCACAATCATAATGCTCATCAATTGAGTATCTTGTGTTACGTTTTTGGCAAATTTGTTCTATAACATTTACCGTTAAATTACGTCTGTTATCAACCAAATCACTCGCAAAATAAGCATTTTCAACGACATTCAACGCATATCTAGCATCTCCTCTTGCCAAATTGATAATAAAATCAATAACGCCACTCTCGCAATCCATAGGAAGATTATTTTTCGCAAGGTATGCAAACCCTCTATTTATAATACTTTTCATACTATTATCATCAATAGAATTTAGCCTTATGACTTGAAGCCTACTCAAAAGTGCAGGTATAACCTGAAATGACGGGTTTTCAGTAGTTGAACCGATTAAAAATAACGTACCATTTTCTAAATGTGGCAAGAGTGCATCTTGCTGAGTTTTTGAATATCTGTGTATTTCATCAATAAATAGGATTGTCTTTACACCCGCGCGCAAATTTTCTTTTGCATTTTCAACCGCTTCTTTTATATCTTTTACCCCTGACGTCACAGCAGAAATTTCAATAAAATTCGCATTGGTTTTGGAAGCAATCAGCCTTGCAAGTGTCGTTTTGCCACACCCCGGAGTACCCCAAAAAATAAGTGAAAATAATCTGTTAGTTTTTAAAAGATTTAATAACGGGCTATGTTCAGATATAACGTTACTTTGACCTAAAAAATCTTCCAGAGTTTTAGGCCTTAAAATTTCGGCAAGCGGTATTTGCTTATTTTGATTTTCCAATTCCGTAAATAAATTATTCATGATAATATAATATCATATAAAAAGGGGTAAAAGGTCAATAATGAATAAAAAATTTTTAATTTCAATAATCGTTTTAATTACCGTTGTTTTGAGCTTTTTTATGCTAAAAACACCGCAAAAAGACAATAACGATGTTGTCTTATGGACACTTCAGATGGGCGACTTTGCACCGTATATGAACAAAGTTATTTCAAATTTTGAGAAAGAAAATCCGACAATCAAAATAAAATGGATTGATGTTCCGTTTTCTGAAGGAGAAAAACGTACTTTAGCCAGTATTCTATCAGATAATCCGCCTGATTTAATCAACCTTAACCCTGATTTTACAAATTTGCTCGCTCAACGTGGCGCATTATATGAAATTAACACACCTGAAATTGCCCAATATAATCAAGAAATCGTAAATTCTTTAAAATATAACGGTAAATTATACTCTTTGCCTTGGTACGCGACAAGCGCTATTACAATTTATAATAAATCTTTGGTAAAAAAAGCCGGTGTAAGTTTACCAAAAACTTATGAAGATATTGCCACAATTTCACCACAAATAAAGTCTAAAACAGGTGCTTATGCACAACTTCCGAATATTACCGAAAACGATACTATGGTAAAAATTCTGAACAAATATGGCGTAAATTCATCTGACAAAATAAATTCTCCGGAAAGCATTGCTGTTTTTGATTTCTACAAAAATCTGTATGCAAAAGATTTGATTCCGAAAGAAACAGTAACTCAAACTCAACGAGAAGCATTAGAAAAATATATGGCAGAAAAAATCGTATTTTTCCAAGCCGGCGCAAATTTCTTAAATATGATTAAAGAAAATGCACCATCCACTTACAAAAATACTGATGTTGCACCGCAAATCACCGGAAAACTCGGTCAAAATGATTTTTCTTTGATGAATTTTATTATTCCTCAAAGGGCAAAACACAAAAGTGCAGCTCTTAAATTCGCTCTGTATTTGACAAACGCTCAAAACCAGCTAGAACTTGCAAAATTGACAAACGTTATTGCAACAAACAATAAATCACTACAAGATGATTTTTATACTAAATACGAGCCGGATGATTTGATGGCAAAAGCCCGTGTAATCAGCGCAAAGCAGTTGAATAAAATCAATCCCGTCCTTCGTCCCGACAGAAATCAAAAAGAAGTAAATACAATTATAAATTCTGCAGTACAAGAAATTTTACTCGGCAAAACACCGACAAAAAAGGCTCTTGGTAGAGTTGCAAAAGATTGGAAAAGCTTAGGAAACTAAATCTTTATGAGTAAAGGTTTTTACACCATCTACATAATCTTTTACAATCTGACCTTTACCGACTAATTTGTATTTATAAATTGTAAGCCCTTCCAGACCGACAGGACCGCGTGCATGAGTTTTGTTGGTAGAAATACCCACCTCAGCTCCGAATCCATATCTAAAGCCATCTGCAAAACGGGTAGAAGCATTAAAATATACTCCGGCACTATCAATTTTGTTCATAAAAGTTTCGGCATTCTTGATGTCATTTGTAATAATACAATCTGTGTGACCTGAGCCATATGTATTTATATGTTTAATTGCCTCATCAAGATTTTCTACATACTTAAATGCCAATATCTTGTCACCATATTCAAAATCCCAACGTTCAGGTTTATCAATCAATTTGATATCAGAAAGTTCTAAACTTGCAAGTAATTCATCTTTTTTTTGAAAATCTTTATGTATCAATAGAGTCTCGATTGAATTACATGCACTCGGATATTGAGTTTTAGCATCAACTACAATTTTTTGTGCCATTTCTAAATCCGCCGAACTGTCAACGAATGTATGACAAATCCCTGATGCGTGTCCCAATACCGGAATCTTTGTGTTTTCTTTTATGTATTGGACAAGTTTATTCCCTCCTCGAGGGATAATTAAGTTGATATATTTGTCACATTTTAACATTTCGGCAATATCTTCATGGGTAAACACCTGTTGCAAAACATTTTTAGGAAATCCATCGGTCATTGAAAGCGCCATATTAATAAGATTTAAAATTGTTTTATTAGTATTTATACTTTCTTTCCCACCTTTTAATATCACCGCATTACCGGATTTTATTGCAAGTGAAGAAATTTGCGCGATGACATCCGGTCTGGATTCAAAGATTATACCTAAAACCCCGATAGGACAAGTTACTTTTGTCAAAACTAAATCCTTATCAAGCTCTCTTTTTAAAAGAATTTTATTAACAGGATCAGCTAAAATTGCGACATCGCGAATACCTTTAATCATATCTCGCATTTTGTTATCATCAAGTTTCAGACGATTAAATGTTTGTTTTGAAATTTTACCTTCATTGACCAAATTTTCAGCTTCTTTCAAATCTTTTTTATTAGCATCAAAAATTTGGCTTTTGTTATTTTCAAGGGTACAAGCGATAAAATTCAATGCACTGTTTTTAATTTCTGAAGGCATATCAGCAATTTTTAAACTTGCTTCTTTAGCGTTTTTTGCAATATCAATAAAATCCATTTATCAGTCCTTTTTCTCAATTATAGCATAAACTATTTTATAAAAATTTTAGCCCCATGGCGAATTTTTTTTGATTTTTTTTCTCATTACAATTTTTATAGAATGAAGGAGCAATTAATTATGAAAACAACAATCTACCAATCACCAATCTGCCAAATGAAAATATTAAAAAATTTGTTTATTGAAATGACCGCCAAAAACTGTAATATGAAATGCAAAAAATGTTTTATAGATTTTCCTCTATCTCATAATATAAAAGATTTCATCTCAATCGATAGTATAAAAGAAGCCTTGACAGATACAATCCATGAAGGTATAGAAACCATATATTTGACAGGTGCCGAACCTATGACGCATCCTGACTTCAATGCAATTTTAAGGTTGTGTCTTAAAAGAGCAAATGTATGTATTTGCACAAACGGGTCATTTATTAACGAAAAAAAAGCAAGATTTTTAAAAAAAGTTGAAGATGAAGGACACAATGAAATAATTTTTCAATTGAGCCTTAACCACTATGATGAAATCAAAAATGACGACATAAGAAGTAGAGGAGCATTTCGTCAAACACTTCATGCAATCAAACATCTTACTAAATATGGATTTAATCCTATAATAAATTTTGCAAACTACTACAATTTGAATGAAAAAGAAATTCTAAGTAATTTAAAATTAATTTTTAACGAAATAAATTTTGATATCAATAACAGCAATATAAAAATCAACAACTGGCAAGACAAAAATACACCTGTTGATACCGTAGAATGGCAATGGAATAATCTCGATTGTGAAAGTGGTAGAATTCTAACAAAAAACGGAATCTACACATGTCCATACTTGGCTAATGACCATAGAGGAAGATGTGGAAGCAATTTCAAAGATTTTTCAAAGAAAAATGCACTTGAAACAAATCTTTGTTCAACATGTTTGAAGAACAAAGATTCTGTTTTTTCTATTAATTATTCGTTATTTGAATAAATTTATCTGTTAGATTCAACATTTGTAGGTTGCATAGGAACCGAACCTGAATGTGACGAGCCAGGAGCTGATGGACCAGCGGCAGCAGGAGATGCAGGAGCAGCAGCAGGAGCCAAAGGTGAACCTGACACTGCAGGAGCACCTGCAGCAGTAGGACCAACACCAGCAGCTGATGATGAATCTTTTTGTGCATATATTTTTATTTGTAAGTTGATTAACAAAATTCTTTTGTTTTTTGTATATGGTGCAATCTCAATTTTTGAAATTTCCAAGAAGTGTGGATGTTTATATAATTCACGTAAGAAATTTTCAAAATCAGAATAATGGGCAACCATTTCCATCGTAACACGACAAGATTGATATTTATTTGGAAGATTTTTAACAAAATTATCATCCGACGGATTATATTCATAGTTTATAGAACGAGTTTTTATTCTGTTTTGACGCATAGATGCTAACAATTCAGAAAACTCAAGTCCCAATGCGGCCTCAGCATCTAATCCGGATTCTCCAGGATTAAAGAAAGCTTTGAATGTATTATCAGCATTTGCCTCAACTTGCTTTTCGGCATTCTGCATATCCTGTAACTTTCTATTATCGTCATCAAGCGTTTGCTGTTGTGTCTTTATATCATTCGTAGTTTGCGGAATTTGTTTTAATTTTGGGAACAAGGATACCATAATTAACAAAAATACAAGTAAACCTACTCCTAATATTATAAATGCCGTTTTTAATTTTATTAAATCTTCTTTATTCACCTGTTACTCCTCGTTATTTTGCCTGTAATGGACTTGCCGGTACTGCACCTGGTGCACCCGGAGTTCCACTGATTGGTGGCATATTTACAGAACTTGCATCAGGATTAGCAGGTGTAGCAGCACCATTTGCCGCTGCAGCACTTGCAGCCTGACCTACCGGAATTAATTCTGCATCAGACATATTTGTTATTTCAAAAACATAATACGGATGTTTGTTAGATGTAGCACCAACAACATCATCAATATTTGAAGATTCCATCTCCAATTTATGCAATCTTAAATCGACATTTATTAAAGAATCCTTCATATTGCTAAAGAAAGCATAAACATCTTCAACGGTTGAAGCTTTTCCTTTAATATCAACTTTGCCATCACCTGAGGCTGTAAAATATGTTACCCAAAGGTGCTTTGGAACAGACTCACCTAAAGCCGCATATGACATAAGTTTTGTTCTATTAAAATCTAAAACTTTTTTAACTTCAGTCTTCGGATCAAATCCTCCTGAGCCGCTCTCTTGTTTTTCCAATGTAGAAATTTGACTCTCTGTTGCTTGCACTTGACTTTGTATATCCTGTAATTTAGCATCGAGTTTTTTTGTGTACATCGGAATTATAACCATCAAAAATAATGCCGGAATAATCAATACAGCAGAAATTATGGCTGCAATTATATTCGCAGTCTTTGGTGTAATTTCGTATTCTTTGTCACCTATTCTAATTTTAACAGGAGAATCAAGGTCAACTTCACCTTCATCAGCTCCTCCTAAAATATTAAAGTTTAAATTGGTGGAAACAATTCTGTTAACCGCAACACCAATAGCCTCTAAAGAAATGCTTAATACATTTTCTTGAATTACATCTAAACTTGCTTCCAAAAATTCTTGTTTTTTAAATTTATTATTTTCCAAATATTGAAGATTACCGTCAATAGGTAATTTGTTAGCCAAACCTTCTGCACTTACAGCATCAGTATCAGAAACTATATACAGATAATTTGCAGGATAGCTCATCAAAGTCAATTGTGCAGATGCACTTATTGCCTTGTAAATTTCTTCACCTTCAAAAGATTTTACCGGAATTGCTTCTTCATAATAATCAATTAGATTTTTGCCAACCATAGAACATATTGAATATCCTACAGGACTAATCAATAATAAATTCCAAGTAACACCTTCTTGCATTTGAGAGTCAGCCATATCGGTATATTCTAAGGCTCTCAGAATTGAGGTTAAACCTATTTCAATATTACCAAGTTCAGCTCCAATTTCAGAAAGTGCATTTTTTATATTATCAACAGCATTTTTTTGGATTGCAGTATAAAATACTGTTCTAACTTCTTGTTTTGAACTGCTATTTGATTCAACCCAACTTACAACAGGTTCAGAACGTTTAAATATATAAGATTGTTCGACTTCAGACGTAATAGCAGTTGTAACACCTTCATTTCCGACAACAAGCGAAATTTCTTTGCTACCAAAAAGCACCGTCGGCAAGTTTACAACAACTTTGCATTTTGGATTCAAATGCAATTCCTGGAACAATGCTGAAGCAGCTTCTTTAAATTGGTCATAATCCGCAATTTCTCTAGCCGTTTCATCATAGTCAAGAGGCTTGCAAGAATAATTTTTAACAGTTTTAGTAACCTGATCAAGAACAATCAGTTCCAAGCCGACTCCCGGAGTAACAGACATATGCACCATATCTTTACTCGATGCTCCTACAGCTGATAACATATTATTTAAAAAATCCATAAGCTCTCTTCTTTATATACTTTACTAATCCTTTTTTTATTATACAATACATTTTATAAATGACGAAATTTTAACATTTATTTACAACTCAAGAAGAAAGATTTACCTTTGATGAAAAATATTATTGAACAAATAAACGAACTAAAGAAAGAGAAAAACGCTGTTATTCTTGCACATTGCTATCAAAATGTAGAGATTGATAATGTTGCAGATTATGTAGGAGATTCACTTTATTTAAGCAGACAAGCTGCACAAACTGATGCAGATATCATAGTTTTCGCAGGTGTTTATTTTATGGCTCAAACTGCAAAACTACTTTCTCCAAATAAAAAAGTATTACTTCCTGTTATGGAATCCGGTTGTCGTATGGCTGATATGATAAACTTACAGCAGCTCAGAGATTTCAAGTCGAAATACAAAAATATGCCGACAGTATGCTATGTAAATTCTACAGCTGAAGTTAAATCTGAATGTGATATTTGTTGTACGAGTTCAAATGCAGTAAAAATCGTAAACAGTCTTAATGCAAAAGAAATTATGTTCGTTCCTGACACATATCTTGGCAAATATGTTGAAACACAACTTGAAGATGTTACCGTTCATACCTATCCTGGATTTTGCCCAACGCACTTACAAATCCGACCTGATGATATCATAAATGCCAGAAAAAAATACCCAAACGCACCTATTTTGGCACATCCTGAATGTCATAACGAAGTCGTAAAACTTGCAGATTTTGTCGGCAGTACAACAGCAATTATGAAATTTGCCCAAGAAAGTAATAAAAAACAATTTGTAATAGCAACAGAAAAAGGTGTCGTCGACAGATTGAAAAGAGATTATCCAGATAAAGAATTTATTTTAATAAAAGAAAACATTATTTGTCCAAATATGAAATTTAACACATTGGGAGATATTTATAACACGTTAAAGAATGAAACTAATGAAATAACCGTAGATAAAGAAATTGCAAAAAAAGCTGTAATTTGTATTAACAGAATGCTTGAGGTTTAAAATGAACGAAAATGACATTATATATGGTAAAAATGCCGTAATTGAAGCTTTGAATTCAAATACTCGAGAAATTAACAAGATTCTGATATTAAGAACACTCCATTCTGACCAAAAAGTTACAAGTATAAAAGAACTTGCTCAAAGCAAGGGAATAGTATTCCAATTTGTAGGAAAAGAAAAATTTCAAGAGTATTCTTCTTTGAATCACCAAGGTATTATAGCAAATGTTTCCCCTATAAAATATGTAGAACTTGATGAATTTTTAGAAAAAGAAAATTATGAAAATGAATCAATTGCAATTTTAGATGGGATAGAGGACTCTCACAACCTTGGCGCAATAATAAGGACAGCAGTTTGTGCCGGAGTAAAAGCAATAATAATTCCTTCCAGAAGAAATGTTCAAGTAAATTCTACAGTAGATAAGGTTAGTGCCGGTGCTATTAATAGAATTCCAATAATAAAAGTAAACAGTATTCAAAATGCAATAGAAAAATTAAAAAAATCCAACTGGTGGGTAGTTGCGGCTGACGCTAGTGCAAGACAAAATTATTATGACGTTGATTATACCGATATGAATTTTGTACTTGTAATGGGCGCAGAACATGCGGGAGTATCAAAAACCGTACTAAATGCAGCAGACTTTACAGTTAAAATACCAATGTTGACAGATTTCAATTCTCTCAATGTATCAAATGCCTTCAGTACAATTATTTTTGAAACAGTACGTCAAAAGTTAAGTAAAATTACAAAATAGATTATTTTTTTCTAATACTATATATTAATTTTAGGGAGAGTTTCACAACAATGAAAAACGACATTGAAAAATACGGATTACTTACTGATGAAATTTCTGATGAGGATGTTGATTTCCACAATTTACCAATAGAACAGGATGAGGAAGAGGACGTTCTTGATACAGTAAATGATCCTAAAATTCAAGAAAACTTAAAATCCGTAAACTCTGATGATAGTGTAAAAATTTATCTTCAACAAATAGGCAAAATTCCGCTTTTGACATCAGCACAAGAGCACGATGTCGCAAAAAGAATATACGAAACTCACGATGAATTTTACAAAAATCTCCTTGTGAACGCAAATTTGAGACTTGTTGTGAGTATCGCAAAAAAATACATAGGTCGCGGACTTTCTTTTCTTGACTTGATTCAAGAAGGCAATATGGGATTGATGAAGGCTGCAGGCAGATTTGACTATACAAAAGGTTATAAATTTTCAACATATGCAACATGGTGGATTCAACAATCAATAACACGTGCCATTGCAGATAAAGCAAGAATTATAAGACTTCCTATTCATATGATTGAATCTCTGGGCAAAATCAGAAAATCAACTATTGATTTGACAACAGAATTGGGAAGAACACCTACAAAACAAGAAATAGCGGCGAGATTAGGGATTACAACCAGCAAATTGAATTCTATTATCAAATCTGCACAATCCACAATCAGTATGGAAACTCCGGCGACATCAGGCGAAGATTCCTCAAAAATTGCCGATTTCATTGTAGATGATGTATCTATCGCACCTGAAAACAGAGTTTCACAAGAAAATCTTTTTGATGATATTAGAAAAATGCTTAATCAATTAAGTCAGAAAGAACGTGATGTTTTAATTTTAAGATACGGATTAGACAACAACGGAACTAAAAAAACACTTGACGATATAGGTTCACAATATGGCGTTTCAAGAGAAAGAATACGTCAAATTGAAAACAGAGCTATTTCAAAATTGAAAAAACTATGCAAAAACAAAAAGCTTGCATTCGGTTTAAAAAATTACTTCGGAACCTTTTAATTAAACTTTTTGAAATACCATTACATATTCATGTTTAAAGATATAAAACCCGCCTGCTAGTGCTCTATAGCGCCACAAATTTGCTGTTTTACCTTTTGCTTTTTCGTTGCCTTGAATATCTTTTACAATAATAGCTTTCAATCTAAAGCCCAGCTTCATCATTCTTGCCATACATTCAAAACCCAAAGGTTGTACTTCTGAATTTTTGTAGCTGTCACCGATTATCAACGCTGCAAATCTGCCTTTTTCCAGCAAATCATATCCGTTTTGTGCAACTTGTTCAAACATGTCATAGAAAACTTCTGTATTTTCACAATTTGACAAGTCTTCAGGTTTATCGGAAAACTTTATAATATCATCATAAGGTGGATGTAAGATAAGCATTTGAGCTTTTTCTTCACCCATAATTTCCAATCTTGCTTTAACTTTTTCTTTTGCAAGTTCTGAAGTTGAATCACCACAAATTATATTTACATCAGTTACGAGTTCTTTTGGAGTAAATTTTTCAGATACAGATTCTGCAAGTTCAGGCTTCAATTCTACACCAATACAACGTCTGTGCATATTCAACGCTTCAATTCCTGAAGTGCCTGAGCCAAAGAACAAATCTAAAACAATATCATTTTTCTTTGTAAAGCGTTCATACAACTGTTGTGCTATTTGCGGAATATAATTTCCGTGATATTCGTTTGAATGGCCGTGTTCTCTTAATCTTTGAGGAAATTCCCATAGCGTATCGGTTTTTATATGATCATAATTTTTCCACGCATTTAGGTTTATATCGCTGTATTTTGTAGTTTTGACAGGTTTTACGACCTGCAAATCCGCTTTTTTAGACGGTTTTAATTTCGTATTTGTTCTAAGTCTTGGCAAAATTCTCTCTCCCTATTCTTATCATTTTTCATATCATATCGAATTGTTTCAAAATTGTAATCAAACGTTTAGATGAAATCGTTTTTGTTGTAAATTAGAATTGAATAAGAAAGGCATGGATAATTTATGTTCTTAGAACATATCACGATGAGCGAGATTTATATGGTAATAGGATTTTTCCTTTCCATGTACGCTTGCATATCAAATGACGTTATTCAAACTTTAGGAACATATTTAAGTGCGAATAAAAAAACCCCATTTTATTATATGTGGGCATTTATCGCTATCATAACAGTTGTCACCCTTCTTTTAGGATGGCATTTTAACGGCGGAGATATCTCATTTGGCAGGTTGGACAGGATTCCGATTACAACAACCTTTACCTTTGAACAAATTCTGCCTCCGATATGCGTTTTGATATTGACAGAATTCGGGATTCCCGTTGGAACAGCTTTTTTAATCTTGAGTGTATTTACAATTGAAAATGTTAGTGTAATATGGCTAATGCTTTTAAAATCCTTTTTGGGTTACGGCGTAGCCTTTATTTTAGCAATAATTATCTATAATATAATTGCACGACCACTGGAAAGATATTTTTATTACACACAAAAACGCTCCGGCAATGAACACATTTCAAAATGGTGGATGGTTGCAAAATGGGGCTCAACTGCTTTCATTTGGTCACAATGGTTGATGCAAGATGCCGCAAATTTGTTTGTTTATATGCCTCGACATGCGACATTCAATGTTTTGATGTTTGTAATAATATCTTTGGTTCTATTTTTAGGATATGTGACATATAACCGAGGCGGCAGAATTCAAAATATTGTAAAAATGAAAACAAACGTTCAAGACCCTCGTTCTGCAACGATTATTGACTTGATTTATGCAAGTTTACTTTTATACTTTATACAGATGAACAATATTCCGATGTCAACGACTTGGGTATTTATGGGCTTGTTGGCAGGTCGTGAAGTAGCCTTGTATCACAGATTGAGATTTGAATCACCTAAAAAAATGTACAAGCACATTTTCAAAGATTTTGTAAAAATAATGATAGGATTGGTAGTATCAACTGTATTTGTAATAGGAATTACTCAATACAGAACAATCTTCCATCTTATAACAACACATTTTATGTAAAGTAAAAAATGACAAGAATTAAACAATTATCAAAAAATTTAATAAATCAAATTGCGGCAGGCGAAGTTATTGAAAGACCATCATCTGTTGTAAAAGAACTTGTCGAAAATTCGGTTGATGCAGGAAGCAAAAAAGTAAGCATTGAAATCACAAATGAGTGTAGGAATATCAGAGTTGCCGACAACGGTTCCGGAATCTATCCTGATGACATTATGTTGGCGTTTTCAAAACATGCGACAAGCAAAATCGAAAATGATGAAGATTTGTACAATATAAAAACACTTGGTTTCAGAGGCGAAGCTTTATCAAGCATAATTTCTATTTCAAAACTTACATGTATTACAAGAACAAAAGATTTTGACACCGGAGTTAAAGTCATTTGTGAAAATTCCGAAGTAAAAAAAGTTGAAACAGGCTGCGCTATCGGAACGATTATGGATATTAAAGATTTATTTTATAATCTTCCTGCAAGACTAAAATTTTTGCGCAAACCTGATACAGAATTCTCCTATATTCAAGAACTTGTGCAATCTCTTGCAATATCACATCCGGAAGTTTCTTTTTCTTTAAAAAAATATGGGAAAGAAGTTTTGACAACTTCAGGTTCCGGAAATCTCGAACAGACAATTAAAGAACTTTTTTCAAATGCAGTTTCTGCAAATCTGAAAGAAGTTTCAAAAACAGATAAAATTTCAAATTTGAAAATCTCAGGGTACGTTTCTACTCCTGATTTTACGCGTTCAAGTAAAAAAGATTTTTATACATTTATAAATTCACGTACAGTAAAATGTCCGATTTTTCAAAAAGCTGTTGATACAGCATACAAAAATCTGATTGCGAACGGCAAATATCCGTTTGTAGTATTGAACTTGGAAATTCCACCAACTGATGTTGACGTCAATGTTCATCCGACCAAAAAAGAAGTAAGATACAAAAATACTAATCAAATTTTCAATTTTATCGTCACCTCAATAAAAGGCGGATTATCAAACTATGCTGAACAAATTGTTCCTGATAGCTACACTCCTAGTTACTCAAATTCCGTTGTAGATTTACCGAAAAGCGAAAATGTATTCGTTGATAAAAAAGATGATTCAATGTATGTGTCAGATACAGGAATAAAGGACTTCTCACAAATTCAAAATGTCAGCCAACAACAATTTTTTGAGCCAAAAGAAAGCAAACTTACCGAATATTCTGAAAATATTATAGGACAATACAAAAATACATATATTTTGATTGAAAAAGAGGACGGTCTTGAAATAGTTGACCAACATATTGCTCAAGAACGTTACAATTATGAAAGGCTTTTAGAAAATAAGAATATCGTATCGCAGATGCTTTTTGTGTCAGATGTTTTGGAAATTTCTGCAAGTGAAGCTGAACTAATAAAAGATAATCTTGATAAATTTGAAAAATTTGGATATGAAATAGAATTTTTAAAAGAAAATGAAATAATTTTCAGAAAAATACCTCAAATTTTATCAAAAATAAGCCCGAAAGAAATATTATCTGATATTTTAGAGAATATTGAAGGGAATTTGGATTCTCTGGAAGAAAAGATTTTAAGAACTACAGCCTGCAAAGCATCTGTAAAAGCCGGAGAAAAGTTAAATATGTGGCAAATGCAAGAAATAATCAAACAATGGAGAACAACAAAAATGCCATATACTTGCCCTCATGGACGCCCGATAACTCATACAATAAAGCATAAAGATATCGCTGCATTTTTTGAACGCAATGAATAATAATTACCATGGATAGTCATCTTTAATTTCCCAGCCATCCATTTGGATTAAAGCACCACACCACATCCCACGGCCTTGTCGATTGCATTGATAATTATAATTTCCACCGATTGAATCGCCATTCAACAATTCTTCACGGGTAACATGGCTATAGTCATTATCATTATCATTCAATTGCATAAAAACTACACCTTTATTTTTATCTACACATAAGTAAAATAAGTCCTTACCAAATGTATTCGGTCTTTTTAATCCATTCAAGTCCACAAAAAAACCATAACGTAAAGTAGAGCCGGAGGTACCGCCTCCGTATGCAAATATTTGAGTTCCTGAAGGTAAAACATACATCTTGGAATTAGAATACCAAAACTGTGCCAAAGCTCTCTCTGGATGTCCTGAAATCTCATAATATGTAATATGTTGATTTACGTCAGACATTGGAGTCTCACTCAACTTTATATATTGAGACAAATATTTATCAAAAAATTCCGTCCCCTGAATTCTAGTATTCCAACAATCCCAAGATTTTAGATCTCCATTTTCAACTTCTGATAATTTTACAGCCTGAGCCAATTCGGTATAAGCTTTTTTTAATTGTACAACCGTTTGTCGTTTTTTGTAATTTGTAATTAAAGTCGGCAACGTTAAAGCCGCAACAACTCCGATAATACCAAGCGTAATTAAAACTTCTGCCAACGTAAATGCTTTTTTCATATAACCTCCATCAACCCTTTTTTACAAAATTAAAATAATTCAGCGTAAAGATTGATTTCGTCTATTGAATTCATTTCTGTTGTTGATACTAAAATTCTTTTAGAATCTAGTTTTATCCCACCAAGAATATTATTTTCTTTCAATTTGTTTAAAACTTTTTCAGCATCATCAACTTCATAAGTAAATTCATTAAAGAAATTTTTGCTTAAAATCTTCACACCCTTTTTAGCCAATTTGTCGGCTAAAAGATGAGCATATTTCGTTGATAAAAATCCGGCTTGTTTAAAACCATCTTCGCCCACAGCAGACAAATAAACATTAGCGCATAACCCGATTAATGCCTGATTGGAACAAATATTACTTGTAGCTTTTTCCCTTTTTATGTGTTGTTCACGAGTTTGAATAGTCAAAGTATAAGCTGTTTTACCGTCTTTATCCAAAGTTTGTCCGGCAAGACGCCCAGGCATTTGTCTCATATATTTTTCACGACAAGCAATAAATCCTGCATGCGGTCCGCCAAAATTCATCGGAATTCCCAACGATTGGACATCTCCAACTACAATATCAGCACCACATTGGGCCGGTGTTTTCAATATTGAAAGAGTTGAAACATCACAACATATAATCAAAAGACAATCAACAGGTTTTATTTCAGAAATTTCACCGTAATAATCAGGGTTTTGAACTAATACACAAGCATAATCAGATGTATTTGAAGGAATATCTTCAAATTCTTCAACTTGGATATCGCCTGCCCAACAATAGGTTTTTACAACCTGAAGGTAATCAGGATTTAATTTTTTAGATACCAAAACCTTGTCTTTTTTAGAAATTCTTACTGCCATCAAACAAGCTTCCGCGCAAGCATTAGCTCCATCATAAACTGTGGCATTTGAAATATCCATGCCTGTCAATCGGCACATCATGGTTTGGAATTCATACATAACCTGTAACGTACCTTGTGAAATTTCCGGCTGATAAGGGGTATATGCCGTCAAAAATTCCCAACGTCTGGCAACATCTGATACAACAGCAGGAATATATTTGTTATAAACCCCGCCACCTAAAAAGCTTACATATTCAGAGGAGTTTTTCTTTGCCAACGCTCTGACTTTTTTTTGGGCTTCCATTTCAGATATCGGATTTTCCATTTTAAAATCTTTGTAATTTGCTTTTTCAGGGATTTGTTTAAACAAATCTTCAACAGATTCCAAACCGATAGATTTTAACATTTCTTTTCTGGTTTCCGGTGTATGTACTAAAAAATTATTCATTATTCCACTTCTTCTTTATAATCTTCGTATTCAAGTAAATCAGCAAATTCAGATTGAGGAGCTTTGCTTTCAATTTTTACTAACCAACCTTTTTCATAAACATCTTCATTCAATGTTTCAGGATTATCAACAACCGCATCATTAATTTCTTTTATAGTACCTGATATAGGCATATAAATTTCAGATGCAGCTTTAACAGATTCAATAGCAGCAAATGATTCACCTTTTTTGAATTCGGCTCCGACTTCAGGCAATTCAACAAATACAATATCACCCAATTGTTTTACTGCATATTCGGTTAATCCGATTGTATAAGTTCCGTCTTCATTATCAAGCAGATATTCATGACTTTTTGAACATAGAATTTTCTCTTGTATACTCATTTTTTCTCCTTAATTATTTATTAGTTTTAACAATATTTCTTTTTTGCACAAATGGTCGTTTAACGACTTGGGCATCATGTAATTTTTCTCTTATCATAACTTGTACAGTAGCACCTGTGCAAATCTCCTTAATATTTTTAACATAGGCAAGTGCAATGTTTGAACCTAGTACAGGTGAAATCCCACCACTTGTAATAGTTCCAACTTTTTCACCGTTAAAATAAACTTCATAGCCATGACGAGCAATAAATTTATCCACCATTTTTATTCCAATTAAACGTTTTTCGACACCGTTTTGAATTTGATTCATAATGACATTTTTGCCGTTGTAATCAGCAACTTTATCTTTCGGCACAGACCAAGAAAGACCTGCTTCAATAGGCGTTGTATTTTCGTCCAAATCATTTCCGTACAAGTGAAGCGCTGCTTCCAATCTCAATGTATCTCTTGCACCTAAACCAATAGGTTTTATACCAAATTCGTTGCCATCTGATAAAATTTTATCCCAAATTTCTTCAGCAATTTCATTTTCAACAAGTAGTTCAAATCCATCTTCACCTGTATAACCGGTACGAGATACAAGCATTTTATGCCCTGCAACTTTTGCAAGCTTTATTGTAAAAGATTCTTGTTCTTTTGCATCATAACCCATCTTTTTTACCAAATCATATGCTGAAGGCCCTTGAATTGCCAAAAGAGAATAATTATTAGATTCATTCTCAATAGTTACATCAAAACCTTTTTTGTTTCTAATCATCCAATTCAAATCTTCATCAATTCTGGCAGCATTACAAATTATCAAATAATTTTGGATACCTATTTTATATATTATTAAATCATCTATCAAACCACCGTCTTTATTTGGCAATTGACAATAAACAGCCTTTTCAAAAACAAGTTTCTCGATATTTTGAGGAACTATGTGGTTCAAAAATTCCATTGCATCTTTACCAAAGACAAAGACTTCACCCATATGGGAGACATCAAACAAGCCTACTTTTTCTCTAACAGTTTTGTGTTCTTCAATAATTGAAGTGTACTGAACCGGCATATGCCATCCGGCAAAATCTACCATCTTTGCGCCAAGCGCAACGTGTTTGCCATGTAAAAAAGTTTCTTTAGTCATTTTTTCTCCCCATTCTGGTTTTATTGTCGTTAATATTTGCCGAAATGTCAACACAAAATCAAATATTTTAAAGATTTTAAAATCTACATCATAAAGAGGATAACATTTCAGAAAAAATATTATATCCTCTTAATGTAAACAGACGAGAGGGACACTATAACTTTAAACTGAGCATGCTCAATTTAAAGGCTGTATTACAAATTGTTACCAATATTTAAGAAATATTAAATCGGCGGAAAACATGGTTAATTCATGGTTTCAAGAAAATTTCAAAAGGAGGTGACAGGCAAAATAACAAAAAGTTGTCCACATCCAAAAGATAGAGTACAATAGAATATGTGCTCATAAGATGTGAACACAAGTTCTTGTAGGGGTAAATTGATGCAAGAAGAAACAGTTAGAAGAAATCTTTTACAAATACAGGAAGACATCGCACCTTGTAAACCAAATATTATTGCAGTTACAAAATACTTTGACGGAAGCGCAATTGTTGCAGCATACAATGTCGGATTGAGAAATTTCGGCGAATCAAGAGCAGTTGAGGCTATCAAAAAAATTGAAGAACTGCCTGATGAAATAAAATCTAATTCAACATTTCATTTTATCGGTCATCTTCAATCAAACAAAGTAAAAAAAGTTGTAAACCATTTTGAATATATCCATTCGGTTGATACATTTGAAATAGCACAAAAAATTTCAGATGAAGCCCTTGCTATAAGTAAAGTTCAGAAAATATTCATAGAACTAAATCTTGCAGGGGAAGAACAAAAATCAGGGTTTTCAAAAGATGAAATCTTTACAAATTTCGAGAAATTAAAAGATTTAAAAGGGATACAAATTGTAGGGATAATGAGTATGGCTCCGCTTGGCGCAAGCGAAGATGAGTTGGAGAACTTGTTTGAAGATGTAATTAAAACTAAAAACGAATTAAACGAAAAATTTAATTGTAATATGCAAGAAATATCAATGGGAATGAGTCAAGATTATAAAATTGCAGCAAAAAAAGGTGCAACATACTTGAGAATTGGAAGAAAATTATTTAAATAAAATACGGAGGATAAATCGGTGGCAGTAGCAGACAAAATCAGATCAGTAGTAGACTTTTTAGTAAAGGGATTCGACCCTAGAGAAACAGACTTTGACGATATCGCAGAAGATATGCAAAATGATTATGAAGTAGAAGACAATTTGGCAATTGATCCAAATTATAGTGGTTATCAACAACCAGAAGTTGAAAGAACTAGCAACTTAAAAGTTGTAAATCATCCAAACTTCAGAGGATATGAAGTTAAAGTTATGGAGCCTCGCTCATTTGATGATGCTGCAATGATTGTACAAAACCTTAAAGACAGAAAAACAATCGTTTTAAACTTACACCTATTAGATAAAGAACAATCACAAAGAACTATTGATTTTGTTTGCGGTGCAGCTCATGCATTGAACGGTAAGCCACAAAAGGTTGGCGATTTAGTATTTATCTTCACTCCAAGCAACGTAACATTGTCAGTTGATATGACTAATCAAAACAAATTTAATGATGCAATGTGGAGAAGTTCTCTACAATAGCGGAATAAGACAGCGCGAACGAGCATAGAGTAAAACAGTTTGTGTGAAATACACAATATGGGAAAAGAGAAAAAAGAGATAGTTTACAATAAGACTAGAGAGTAAGATTTAATTATTTACATAAATAGACGGTTAGCTACCGTCTTTTTTTTGCAAATAAAATCTATTAACATTAAGCTTTATAAGCAATCTTTTCTTTTTTTACTTTTTCAGTATTATCATTTTGATGAAGAGAAGTCATATATTTTGTATCTTCATCAGTTTTGTATGAAACAATTACATTTGAAGCTGATGAATCAATAAGTCTCAAAGCTTCCTGACGAGTTTCTTTTGAGAATTGAGACGGGTTGTCAATTACATATTTTGCAGCAACAGCCTTGTCAGCATTTGAACCTCTTGTCATCATCAACTGAACAACCTTATATGTAACTTCAGAAGATTTACCAATAACACTCAATATAGCCTGTCCTTGTCCGTTAGCGATAAATGTATCAACCATAGATAACAACAAGTTAGGACAATATTTAACTAATAGTCTTAATGTGTCAGGTCTAAGAGCATTTTTGTCAACCAAAGGTTTTAACATAGCCATACGTTCATTATTCGGAGCCTTTAAGAAAGCGTCCATAACTGCATTAATAGAACATTGACCACTTTGATATTCTTTCATTTTAGAAGCCAAAGTATCTTCTAAAGTTGTTTTTGAAGAACCCTTCAAATTGTTATCAGCTTCAATAATATCTGAAATAACTTGCGGTGCATATTGAGTTTCAGACTGTGCTGATGCTGCTTTGTATTCAGAAGCAGTAGATGCTTGTGCCTCAGGAGTCATTCTGTCATGTTGAGCTGTAGCGACAGCAATAGCTTTTTCATCTCCGGTTGCAATAGTTGCACGATAAGCATCTGCTTGAACAGATGAATCATAATTGCCTATATTACCTGCTGCATGTTGTCTAACTTCTGTGTAATCAGATGTCATTACAGTTTTATGCATTGCAAGTTGATTTGACTTGTCACAATTTTGGATATCATCAGATAATGCATTAATTGCTACAATTGCAGATTTTTTATCAAAACTTTTTGATAAAGACATTACACTATCAGCAACTTTAGTTTGATTTTCAACTTCGTATGTATGAGCACTACCAGCAAAATGTTTGTAATCATTTGCATTTTTAGTATCAGCAATCATACTTTTAATATTATTAATAAATGCAGTTTGGTGAGATTTAGAAACATAAGAACCGCCTGCATCTAATATTGCAGCAGAAGCATCTGTAGTATATTCTTTACGATTAGTTGTATAATCATCGGCTATAGCATTCCACTCGTCATCAGTAACATTATTTTCTTTAGCTCTTTTATAAGCATCTTTTGCTGTCGCCGGACAATTACGATGTACGTCTTTTACTCTATCCCATTGTTTATGCTGTTGATAATAATTGTCAAAACAAACTTCATATTCAGAACTAACATTGCCCTTTTTTACAGCCGAATGTAATGATTTGCCGTCAATTTTACCAATACCGGCAACAGCTGCTTTGTTGTTAACTGCCATATTTTGACCGGCAAAAACAATGTAACCATGTTCTTTCATATATGAAGCTGTAGCAATTAATTCTTGTGCGCCTTCTTCAGAACACCCTTCCAATAATGCCTTAAAACGTTTATCAAATTCTTCTGGAGAACAACCTTTACCTTTACCGGCTTTTAATTTTGCGTTCAAATATGCAATTTCAGCATCTTTTGGACTCTTACCACTTGCTATTGCCTTTTGATAAATGGAATCTTCATACATATTTGCAAATGTTGTATTACTAGAATCATAATTAGGTTGTTTACCCAAATTAAATTTTGCTTTGGCTAAAGAATCATAATAGTGATAACTCCTACGCTCTGCAGATGTTAAAGATTCGCCTTTTTTAATTTTGTCATTTAAATAATCATATTTGATAGATATTTCACTTATAGGATTATCAGGATGAGATTTGTTATATTGTTGTATTTCATCTCTAATTTTTGAATTTGAACAATTTTCGTCAAGACCAAAACGTAATTTACCTGCTTCATTCAATGTATTTTCTGTTTGGTAAAATTCATAGTCAGAAGTACTCATACTATCTTTTATTTCTGAATGATTAGCTTTTGCAATCCTATCCAACATCGCATATTTTTGATCATTCCTGATATCTTTTGCTTGTGCTTTAAATGTAGAATACTCCATTCCTTTTTCATTTGCAGCTTGGATATCACTCATAAAAGTATCCATCTGATCGCTATAACGTTTCAATGCCCGTTGAGAAATAGATTTTGACTTTGGATTTTTCAAGGCACTTATAATTTTAGCAATAGAAATATTTTTACCTGATTTATTGTATTTTTTCAAAAGTGAAGCTGATGTTTGATTTTCTATATTAGTTTTTTCCTGATCTGATAAATCATCCCAAGATTTGCCATTATTACTATTATTGTATTTGTTTTTGACAAACTCTCGCAACAGCATTTTTGCTTTTGTATAATAATTTTTTTCATTTTTAAATGATTTAAAATTATATTCAGAACCGACATTTTTTACTTTTGCTTTACTATGTGCTTTTGCATTTGTAGTTTTAACTTTAGAATTATCACTTGGAGTATCTCCCTCTACTTCAAGTGCAGAACTCATTGAAGACGCTGAGGCTTTAGGTGTTACTGGAACAGTTTGATTTAGCGCTTTTTGAATTGCGTCATCAGACATTGTAGTAAGTTTTTCTTGTGTGTAACCTAATGCTGCAAGCTTTTTCAAATCTTCAGCTGTCAATGCTTTTTTGTTTTTTGTAACTAAAGGAATATTTGAGCTAGAAGTTCCTGTCGCAGAAACATTAGTAGACACAGTCAAGTTTTGTCCGCTTGCGCCATTCACACTACTATTTAATTGTGTATTTTGAACTTCAGCCATTTATAAATCTCTCAATTGTACTTCTAAACATGTAAAAACATGCTATTTGAGCTGATTTCAACATGTTTTTATTTTGTTACATTTGTTAATATTATTCCATACCAAGTTCTTTTTTGTAAGTTTTTAAATCTTCATCATAATAACCTTCACTTACATAACCTTGAGAAATTTTATAACAATATACAGCATTATTAGAGTTAAGTCTGACCATAGTATTAAAAGCCTCCTTAATTAAGGCTCCACCTAGAAATCTATGAAAAACATATTGTGGAGCATAATTATCAAGATTATCTTTGTCTAATTCTATTCCTTCTAATTCAACATCTTTTCCATCTCCATTATTGAAAAATGTTACAGCTTTTAACATTCCTCTTTTTAAGACTCTTTCTCCATCTAATGAATATTCTTTATATTCCACTTCCTCATAATTTTTATTATTTCCATCGGTACTTATCAAATTTAAATCATAAAACTCCCGTTCACTAACATTTAGTCTTACCTGTTTTAATATTTTAAAATTTGAAGGCATCGGAACAAATTTTGATTGTCTAACTTGTTGAGTATTCGGACTTTCAACCATTTCTACCATATTTTTATTCGGCTCTGTCGCATAACTTTTATTTACATTTGCCATAGGACTCATTGCAATCAAGGCAATCACAGGAATTGCTTTCATAGGCATTCTATTATGATGTGATTGCACCGGCATTTCTTCTTCATTATTATGTCTTCCTTGAAAACTTACACTTCGATTATTCAGATTTACACTTTGTACAGGCATTATACTCATATTTTTCTCCTGATATTTTTAACCCACATTAATTTTGTATTACAAAACTTGCAAAAATAGAATTTTGCTACATCTTGTTTTTTATATTTTTTTACATTAACCTTAATTCGCATTATAACAGTGGTTTCAAGTTTTGTAAAGAGTTATATACCAATTTAATATTTCTTAATACCTAAAGAATAAAACATACTTTGAAAAGTTGTATTAACTTTATTTTTGTTATAAATTTAATCATGTAATACGTACATTAAAAAAGGAGAGCTTAAAATGAGCGAAAGAAAATTAGTCGGAACAGAAGAAATGTTCAAAAAAGCGCTAAAAGGCAAGTATGCTATTGGTGCTTACAACGTTAACAACATGGAAATTTTGCAAGCTATCGCAGAAGCTGCTGAAGAAACAAGATCACCAATCATTCTTCAAGTATCTGCCGGCGCAAGAAAATATGCTAACCAAACTTACTTGGTAAAATTGGTTGAAGCTGCTCTTGCTACAACTACAGTTCCAATCGCACTTCACTTAGATCACGGTGCTGATTTTGAAATTTGTAAAGCTTGTGTAGACGGTGGTTTTTCATCAGTTATGATAGACGGAAGCCGTTTCCCATTGGAAGAAAATATTAAAATCACAAAACAAGTAGTTGAATATGCTCACGCTCACGGTGTTTCTGTTGAAGCTGAACTTGGTAAACTTGCCGGTGTTGAAGATGCTGTTAAAGTTCATACAAAAGATGCAACTTATACAGATCCAGAAGATGCTGCAAAATTCGTTAAAGAAACTGGTTGTGATTCTCTTGCAATCGCTATCGGAACTTCTCACGGTGCTTACAAATTCAAAGAAAAACCTGAATTGGACTTCCCAAGACTTGCTGCTTGTAAAAAAGCTATCAACGATGTTGTTGGATATGATTTCCCAATCGTTTTACACGGTTCATCTTCAGTTCCTAAATACTTAGTTGACAAATGCAACCAATTCGGTGGCAAATTGCCTAACGCACAAGGTGTTCCTGAAGAAATGTTGAACTTCGCATCTAAAAATGGTGTTGCTAAGATTAACATCGATACAGATTTAAGATTGGCTATGACTTCAACAATCAGAGAATTCTTTATTGAACATCCTGAAAAATTTGACCCAAGAGAATATATGGGACCAGGTCGTACAAACATTAAAGAACTTGTTATGCACAAAATGCGTGACGTTCTAGGTACTGCAGGTCACGCAGACGACTAATTAAAGGTTGATTAAACAAATTAAAAAGCTCTTAAAGAAATTTCTTTAAGAGCTTTTTTAGTAAATCATTTGTTATTTTATATACCTACGCTCAAACCTGCACAAATATTAATAGATTGTCCGGTAACACCCTTTGCATCTTCTGAAATCAAATATCTGCACAATTTTGCCACTTCAACAGGCTTTACAAAACGCTTTTGTGGGATAGTATCAATAATTTCTTCTTTTGAAAATTCACTTTCTTCAATAGATTCCAACCCAAGACCTGTTTCAACCCAACCGGGATTTATAGTGTTTACTGTTATATTAAATTCGGCAAGTTCCAGTGCCAATGCCTTTGTCAATCCTATCAACCCTGCTTTTGATGAAGAATAGAGACTCGCATAAGCTTCTCCCATCACCCCTGAAATAGAGCCGATATTAATAATTCGCCCAAACTTGTTTTCTTTCATATTCGTAACAGCTTTACTAATCAATTTTACAGGTGAAATCAAATTTGTAGAAAAAATACTTTGAATTTGAGTCTCACTCATAGCTTCAATTCCGCCATAAATATATTCACCAGCATTATTTATCAAGATATCTATTTTTTTATCAAGAATAAATTTTTCTAAAGTATCTGTATTTTTACTCAAATCACATACGCAAAAATCTTTTGCCCCAAGCGTTTTAAGAGTATTTTCGTCACGTCCTGAGACATAAATTTCGCCCAAATCATGCAACTCATTGAAAATAGCATTTCCTATCCCACGACTTGCACCCGTTACCAAAATATTTTTTTTGTTATTCATTAATAAACCCCTTTACAATTTCACTTGCCATAAAAATTCCTGAGCAACTAGCCACAAATGGCGTAGATGATGGCGTAATCTTTGTAAATTCTATTTTTTCGCCTGATTTTGTAATAATTTTTTCTTGTTCAGAAAGTTTTTCCTCGCAATGCGGAGTCTCTCGACTTGCAACAACAGTTATACCCTGAGTTATCCCTCGTTTTTTCAATTGATACAAAACATTTGAGATAAATGGGGCATTACGATTTTCCATTTTTGAAATATCCGATACGTAGAGTTTTGTAGGATCCATTCTATTACCAGCACCCATTGATGTTATAACAGGAATATCGTTTTTATGGCAATATTCAAGCAAACTTATTTTTGAACGCATTGTATCTATTGCATCTGCGACGTAATCCACTCCATCTAAAATTTTGGTTTCTGATGTATAAAAATCATCAACAACATTTAATTTTATATCAGGATTAATATCTTTCAACCTTGTTTTAAATAATTCCACTTTACTTTTACCAACCGTTGAATTTAGAGCAATAAGCTGACGATTAATATTTGAGGATGAAACTTTATCAAAATCAACAATTGTTAACTCACCGATGCCGGAACGAACTAAAGCTTCTGCACAAAATCCACCGACTCCGCCAAGACCGAATACAGCTACATGTTTTTCAGCCAAAAGCTTTTGGGAGTCTTCTCCCCAAAATAAAACATTTCGCGAAAATATTTCCAATTTACATTCTCACCTAATTACTTGATTAAACCGTAACCCAAAATAAATGAGCATATAATAAATATTGCAGAAATAATTCCTGTCAACTTGTTCAAACCTGTTTCAGCACTCTTTTGTGAGGCGAAAATATGTGATGCACCGCCTATGCCGGCAATTCCATCACCTTTCGGTGAATGTAATAATATTAAAATACAAAGCAATACTGATGATATAATTTGTACTGCCCAAATAAATCCTACCATTTTATTTCTTCTCCTTTTTCTTGGAAATGAAATGCGCTCTTTTTGAATTCAACTCAATTTTTTCAAATGTATAAAGTCTTGCAGGACGTTTTGAAGATGATTTTGTAAATTCATTAAGTTCTATCAATCCGTCTGTCGAAAGAGCTTTTTTTCTAAAGTTACGCTTATCAAGTTTTTTACCCATAATAAGTTCGTAAGCTTTTTGCATTTCTGTTAGTGTAAATTTTTCATTCAACAACTGATACGCAACAGGACAAAGTTCAAGTCTTTCACGTGTACGTTTCAGTGAGTATTCAATAATTTCTTTGTGGTCATATGCCAATGGAGGCAAGTCTGAAACCTTGTGCCATCCGAGTTCCGGTGTTGAAACGATTTGAATATCTTCAGCACGAACAAGTGCAAAATATGCACAAGTTATAACTCTGGCATTCGGGTGACGAAGTGGGTCACCAAATGTATAAAGCTGTTCAAGATAAATATTATCAACGTTTGTACGTTCTTTCAAAATTCTCAATGCAGCTTGATCAAGAGTTTCTGACAATCTGATATAACCGCCGGGGATTGCCCATTTATCTTTAAACGGTTCATTCAATCTTTTGACAAGTAAAACCTGCAATGCATTATTTTTCAAAGTCAAAATAACGACGTCGACTGTAATTTCATGTGTTTTTGTTTCATTGTAAATCATATTATCTCTTACCCTAAAACTATCTTATTATAAACATAACGGTTTTTTCTCATCTGCAAGAATTATTTGTTAATAAATCGTAACATGTTTTTAACAAATAAGCAATTTTGTAAAGTTTATATACTTTATAGATATAAGGGAATTATTTAACGGGGATATTATGTCAACACAAGCAATAGCATCATTTAATGGTTTTAATAATACTAACATTATGAATAATGCGCAAAGAGTAGTTGCTGCAGCAGGCGACACTTCAGGTTATATTGAATTAAAAAAACAATCCGGCAATTCAGATTTTCAAATCGGATTTTCTAACCCTGAAGCTGAAGCAACAGCTCCAAGATCAGCAATGAACCTTAAATCTGCTCAAAAATTAGGACCTGAATTCTTGGCAAAAGCAAAAGAAATTGCAAGTCGCTTAGGTTGTGACTATCAAGATTTATTAGCCTTGATGAATTCAGAATCAGGTTTAAATTCTTCAATCGGTAGCAAATATGTAGGACTTATTCAAATGTCAGCAAGTGCTGCAGCCTCAGTTGGAACATCTCAATGGGCATTAAAATCAATGTCTCCTGTTGAACAGCTTGATTATGTAGAAAAATTTATAATGAATATGAAAGTCAAAGCAGGTTTTGCACCAACACAACCTTTATCAGCAGGTGAATTATATGCTTTAGTTTATTTACCTGGACGTGCTCGTCGTGAAACACTTTGTACAAAAGGTGAAGCATATTACAACTGCAACAAAGGTTTAGACTACAATCACGATGGAAAAATTACAAAAACTGATTTAGCAAATCATTTAGCCCAAAAATCAGTTAGCGACAATTCTTTCTTAGCATAATTTAAGATTTTTCATCTTCTATCCAAACAATTGTAATCGGTTTTTTTATAAAAAACGGATTTGTCTGCATATTAAATAAACCTTGTTTTGCGATACTATCGTAAAACAAAATCTTTTTCGTTAATTTTTCCGTATAATTTAATAATTTCATAATATTATTCCTGACATAATTATTATGATATATAGGCTTGTTTAAATAATTACCGAAAAGTGTCATTTTGCAAAAAATTATTTTTATCCTTTTGAATTAAGCTTTTACGGCAATTGATAATTGTGCCGAAATCTTAAAACATAACCATATAAAATAAGGAGAGACACAAATGACAGACTTTGATACGTCCCAAACAAGACAACAGTTAATAAATTCTTTTGCCGGAGAATCTATGGCAAGAAACAGGTACACCTTCTTTTCTAAAATTGCAAAAAATGAAGGTTATGAACAAATATCCGGGATTTTTTTAGAAACAGCAGATAATGAAAAGGAACATGCAAAACTTTTTTACAAATTTATCGGGAATACCTCTGCACAAGTTGACGGTTTTTACCCATTTGAATACGGGAACACAATGGAAAATCTTTTAAGTGCAATCGCGGGAGAAAAAGAAGAATCAGACATTTTGTATTATAACGGAGAACAAATTGCAAAAGAAGAAGGTTTTTTTGAGATTGAAAAAACTTTCAAAGACATTAGACATGTTGAAATGCACCATATGCAACGGTATTCTAAACTTTTAGAAAACATTAAAAATAATACAGTTTTCAAAAAAGAAAAGGAAGAGTTATGGATTTGCAGAAACTGTGGTTATATTGTAAAAGGAGCTTTAGCGCCTGAAAAATGTCCTTGTTGCTCTCACCCTCAATCATATTTCCAAATTTTATGTGAAAACTTTTAGAGTTTTACAAAATGATAAGATTTTTCAATAACACTTTAAATTTAAGGTAGTTAAGCGTATAATCGTATGGGATATGGGTAGGAATTTTAAAATATTAACAGCGGTATTAGTTTCTTTTTATGGAATTTATTTATTTATAATTCCTGCGCTACTTAATATGCCACAAGTTTCAAAATACGTTACCCAAACAATTCAAAATGAAATAAATATTCCCGTTAACATTTCAAATCCGCATTTTAAAACAGGGATATTACCCTCAATAAAAATCAAAGCTGATAAAATATCCGTATCAGATGATAACAACAAAAATGTTCTTGTTATTGACAAACCATATATAGATATTGAACTTTTACCGTTAATTTTTAAAAATCTTTATATCAACAAATTAACTGCTGAAAATGCATACGCTGATTTTAATATTTCAAAAAATCTTATACTGAAATTAGGCAATTATAATATTAAAGATATAAGACTGCCATATTCATTAAAAAAATATAATGCCAATATTGCAAAATATAAAATCAATCTAACAGACACATATACAAATAATACAACTGTCATCTCTTCCCAAAACGGTTTAGCAACAACTTTCAGAGATAACAAAAATGTTTCACTGAAAACAAATACGTTCATCTGCACCGGCAAAAAATCCGCATTAATAAACATTGATGGAAATTTACAATTACCATTTAAAAATATTGATACAGACAAAATTATTTTAAACGGATATATTCAAAATCTTGATCTATCAGATTTTTCTCCATATATCAACTATTTTTCTAAGGGCGAATACAAAAGAAGTTCCGGAGTAATAAATTTTACATCAAAAACCTCTAAATATTCCAATAGAAAAAATATATTGATGAATCTGAATATTAAAGATTTCGGGATATATCAACAAGATTCTGCAAAATCAATATTTTTCAAAGAAAAGTTAAAAGCCACATCCGTACTACAATTTACAAAAAGAACTCTAACGATTAAATCGGTATCAGTTTCAGGCAAAAATATCGCCGCCTTTATATCCGGAAAAATTTCAGACATAAATTCTAACAACCCAAAACAAAACTTGAACATAACGGTAAACAAATCAAGGACAGAAACCATTATCTCACTTTTACCGGGAAGTGAAACCCTCAGTCCTGATATAAATTTGTATTTATTGAAAAAATCACCTTTATATGGCGATATAATCGGGAATTTACACATTGAGGGAGATACCAAAACTCCAAATATAAACGGAAATATTCTTATATCGAACAGTTATTTAATAAAACCTATAAAAAATACTGCAGGGGCAACAATAAAATTAAATTTTGCAGATGATATTTTAAATTTGTACGTAAATGTTCCAATTTCAAAGAATCAAAATGTGTGGGTAAAAGGTCCTGTTGAATTGTATGGAAACAAATATGCAGATTTAAAAATAACAAGTACAAAAGCAGTGGACTTGGCAACCGCTGAATTTGTTCTGAATCCGTTACATGAAATATTGCATTTTCTAATAGGACCTGTTCCTGTTATGAAACTTGACGGTAAAGGTTTGATTGATTTAAGAGTAACCGGAAATACAAAAAATCCGCATGCATTTGGTTGGTTCAAGTTTTACAATACAACGGCATCTTTTAATGATGTTCACAATATGATATTAAAAAACGGTTCCGGTATTTTAACATTTAAAAATCTTGATACAGTTTTCAAAACAAAATCTGCGACATTAAACGGAAGACCTGTCAGCGTCGATGGAACATGTAATTTATTTGGCGATTTTGACTTCAAAGTAAAAACATCAAAACAAAATCCAAATAATATTATTAAAATAGTCCAGACTTCCCCAATGCTGAAAGACATTTCTAATCTGATTGCAGAAATAGAAAATGCCTCGGGACTAGCCGATTTACAATTAAATATAACAGGGCACGTTAAAGATCCTAAAGATATGAAATTTTTGAAAAATGTATTTGCAAAAGGAAATCTAAAACTTACAAATAGCAGTTTCAAAATAAAATCAGCTCCTGCAAAAATTTCAAAGGTAAATGGCACTGTAGGTTTCAATAATACTGATGCAAAAATTGATATGAAAGGGTACATAAACAATTCTTCAATTTTAATAATTGGTAAAATAAAAGATTCTATCGCAGATATGAAAATATCCTCGAACAAATTTCATGCCGGAGATATTTTTGCATTCTTACCTAAAAACATTAAACTTCCATACAGAACCGACTTGAACAACATAATTTCATCTTTTGTTGCGAGTTACAAAGGTTCCGTTACAAAAATAGACACCAATAAGATTTTCATAAAAGGAAAAATATATTCAAACAAAGCGTATAATCCAAATTTATTGGTAAGCAACAGCTCCTTTGAATTAAAGAATTCATCCTTCAAAATCAACAAACTATATGGTAAGATAAGAAATTATCCATACTTTTTATCGTTAAACATTAAAAACGCTTTTGATAAAGATATTAAAGTAAACGGAAATATAAAAATAAATCAATTAGATGTAAGTATAATCAATGATATAATAGAAATTTTGCCTACAAACATTTCTAAAAAAATATCAGATTACAAAGATTTGTCAGGTAATGTTAACTTAAGTGCAAAAATAGAAAACAACAACATTCGTGCATATTCAACACTTGACAACGTAAGTTTCTACTACGTTCCTAAAAACATGAAATTCTCAATAATCAGCGGAAATATTTTTATAAATAATGAAAATATTAACTTAAACAAGTTGAATTCAAAACTTGGGGGAATGCCGATATTGATAAACGGAAAGGTTTCTAATATATACAAGAACCCATATCTTAACCTTTACATAAATGCAAAACCTTCTCAAGATTTTATTGACAGCTATGTTAACAACAAAATGGTTTATCCGCTAAAAATAAAAGGGGATTTGAACCTAACATCATACGCAAAAGGCTATTTAAAAGACCTTAATACAAAATCAAAATTATCTTTAACTCCAAATTCAAGTATTTATTATATGGGCTCTACATTGGGAGATATTGAAAATTCAGTTGTCCTGAATATTAATTCAAATTATTCAAAAAATCATATCAAATTAAACAGCCTTGAATATGACAAAATTATTGAATCTCAAAACAATGAACCATTCGCAAATCATCAGTTGATTGCATCCGGAGATATTTACCTTCTAAAAGATAACCTCGTAAGATTAAAAAATTTAAAAGTAAAAACTCTAACACCTACAGATGCAAAAATATTTAACATTGTATTTAAAAAACCTATTATGAAACAAGGTATTTTCACAACGAATTTGGTTGTAAACGGAAAATCAAACGACCTTAAAGCTATCGGCAAAATTAACGTTACAAGTGTTGATATGCCGTTTTATAATTCTACAATTCGTGATATCAGTATGGATTTAAAACCTGAAAAAATCTTAGTAACACTAAAAGGTGAAATTTTATCAAACGATATAAGTTTCAATGGAATTATGAAAAATAAATTATCTGCACCTTTTGTTGTCGAAGACGTAAAAGTCAAATTACACGATTTGAATATTGATACAATTACAGATGCCCTTAGAGATTATGAAGTTGAATCAACTCAAACCAAGACAACCTCTGCAATTCAAAATTTGGATTTGTCACAATTTATTATACGTAATGCAGAAGTCTTTGCAGATAAAGTAAAAATGAAAAATATAAGCGCAACAAATTTTGAAGCTAACGGCTCACTTAATAATAAAATGCTTTTGACAATTGACAAATACAAATTTAATATTGCACAAGGCAAAGTTTCCGGTGATTCATACTATAATCTTTTATCACATCAAATAGGAATGAAAATGCATGCAGAAAATGCTAATGCTCAAATGTTATCAGAAGCCTTGTTTGATTTGAAAAACCAGATTTACGGTTCTGTAACCGGTGATATTGATTTGACATGTAACGGCAAATCTCACAAAAAATGTATGCAAACACTTCAAGGTAACGGCTATTTCATGGCTGCAGATGGGAAAATGCCTAAGTTGGGTTCTTTGGAATATTTATTAAAAGCCGGAAACCTTCTCAATAGCGGGTTAACCGGACTAAGCATAAACGGAATTATTGACCTTATAACGCCATTAAAAACAGGTGAATTTGAAAGTATTTCTGGTGATTTTCATATCTTGAACGGTATTGCACAAAAAATTGATATTTATTCAAAAGGGAAAGATTTGAATATGTATATGACAGGAGCTTACAACTTTTCAAATGCTATTGCGGATATGAGAATATTCGGAAGTCTTTCAAAAAGCATCTCAAATGTATTTTCTAAAATCAAAAATGCCTCTTTGAACACCCTTTTGAATACAATTCCTGGAATTAATTCAAACGAAAACAATTTAAAATTCCAAAAAGAAATATCGAAAATTCCTAATGAAAAGAATCAAAGCAGCAGAATATTTACGGTTGATATTTATGGTGATATCAACGGAAGCAATTACGTTAAATCTTTCAAATGGATTAAGTAATAATTATTTTAGGGTACAGGATCATATCCGCCGGGATTGCCGGGGTGACAACGACAAATACGTTTTATCCCAAGCCAACCGCCTTTAATTACGCCGTATTTTTCAATAGCTTGTTTCATATACTCTGAACACGTGGGAGAAAACCTGCAAACTGATGGCGTATGCGCAGATATTTTTTGATAAATCTTTATTAAAAATATAATTATCTTTTTCATTTATTAAACTTACTTATTATTCACCTTCAGCGTATGCTTCCCCAACTGTATCAACAGCTTCTACCTTTATATCAGTAATCAATTCAGAATAAGAAATTACAACAATCGTCGGTATATGACGTTCCAACAACTGGAACAGTGGCAATCTTATTCTAGGGGAACACAAGACAACAGGCTGCTCTCCGCATGCCTGATGCGCTCTCATCAATGTTGTTGCCGTAGATTCAATAAGTTCTTGAACTTGCATTGGATTAAGCAAGAACATTGTACCAAGTTCGGTTCTCTGACAACTGTCATCCAGCGTTTTCTCCCATTCTGGAGAAAGTGTCAACGCATACAATACATTGTCTTCCTGAACATTTGCAAGACATATTTGACGACCTAGGGCAGCACGAAGTCTTTCAGACAATATATCCGGTTCTTTTGAAAATCTTGCATAATCACAAAGTCTTTCAAAAATAAATATAATATCTTTTATTGAAACTTTTTCTCTGATTAAGTTAACAAAAATCTTTCTCAAATCACTGGTTGAAATAATTGTAGGAACAAGGTCATTAACAAGCGTTGGATCTTGAGAACGAACCAATTCCATCAATTTTAAGACATCTGTCTTGGTCATAACATCGTCAACATGTTTTCTTACACATTCCTGTAAGTGTGTAACAATAACATCTGTAGGATCAACCGCAGTAACCGTTCTTGATGTTTTAGCATCATCTGCCGTAATCCAATATGCCTGAGTTTGGTATGTCGGATCGATACCTATAATCGCATCTTCCGGAACTTCTTTACCTGTTGCATCCCATTGATCAGCAATAACCATCAATTTGCCGGGGTAAACATATCCCGTTGCAACAGTATTACCACGAATTGAAATCATATATTCATTCGCATCAAGTGCTGAAGAATCCATAATTCTTATGTTTGGAATAATATAACCTAATTCATCCGTAATTCTCTGACGAAGTGCAGCAATTTTTGCCAACAACTGACCTTCTTGATCAGGATCGGCAATAACAAGCAAATTTGAACCTACCTGCAAGCTCAATACGTCAACACCCAAACGTTCATACATTCTATTCGGATTAACCAAATCTTGCATATTCTGTCGAACATTTTCTAATTGACCCAACTGGGATTGAACATCCGCATTGATGAGTTGAGAAAATCCTGCAACTCCAAGACCAATTGAGAACAAGAAGAACGGACCAAACGGCAAACCTGTAAAGTGGGATGTAAATGCCAAGAACATCAAGAAACCTGCAGCCAAGAACAATGCATTTGGCTTACTTACAATCTGGCTTGCAACATCAACACCTAATGAATTTGCTGCAGATGAACGTGTCATAAAGATACCTGCTGATATTGACATTAACAAAGATGGTAACTGCGATGCCAATCCATCACCTATTGTTAATACCGTATATTTTGAAACCGCATCTGCAACAGGCATTTGATTCATTAAACATCCGATACATAAGCCACCGATAATGTTAATCAATACGATGATGATACCTGCTATCGTATCACCTTTTACGAACTTCATAGCACCATCCATACTACCAAATAAGTTTGACTCTCTTTGCAAATCCTCTCTTCGTTTAGTAGCTTCTTCAGGTGAAATCAAACCTGCGTTAAAGTCGGCATCAATTGTCATCTGTTTACCTGGCATAGCATCCAATGCGAATCTGGCAGCAACTTCAGCGATACGTTCAGCACCTTTTGTGATTACCATAAATTGTACAACCGTGATAATCAAGAATATAACACCACCAACAATCATATTACCACCGGTTACGAATGTTCCGAATGCATGAATAACTTCACCGGCTTCACCTTTTGATAAAATCAACCTCGTTGATGCAATAGATAAAACCAACCTGAACATTGTACCGATAAGAAGGATTGATGGAAATGATGCTAATTCCAAAGTCTTTTTAACATATAACGATATCATCAACAGAACAATACCTAGGGTAATATTAAAACATATACAAATATTAATAACCCAGTTAGGCAATTCGCATAACAAAAGGACGATAAGAGTTAGAACGAATAACGCGGTTACGATTTCGCTTAAATTTGCTCCGTTTCCTCCCTGTGCTGCTGATTGTTCTGCTTGTGCCATTAAATTTCCCTTAATGCCTCACTAATTATGGATAATTGGGTTTCTAAAGTGGCATCAATAATCCCGTTTGTCGTTGTTACCATACATCCGCCTTCTAAAACCGTTTCATCCGGTATAACATTAACTTTTGCGTCTAATCCCATACTGCCCATCACTTCAGGCATCTCTTGTTTTAACAAATCAACTTGTATAGGATTGACTTTTAGTGTAATTCTGCTTTCATCTTTTGATAGAGATTTTAAAATCTCAGTTATATTATTGATTATAATCTGAGGATCTTGTTCTACTTCCTTTTTAATGATTTTTTCAGCAATATCAATACTTATATCAAGAATGCTTGGGGCTATATAATCAAATACATCCTGTTTGGCCGACAAAAAAACTCCTAAAGAATTTTTCAATTCTTCAATATCAGCCTTGGAATCAGCAAGTCCTTTTTGATATCCTTCTTTTACTGCAGCTTCTTTTATTGCTACAGCTTCTTCTCTGGCACGAGATATCAAATTCCTGTCATCAACACGACGAAAACCACGTCGCCTATCCCCTCTGCGGCGTTCCTGACGTTGTTTAAAATCTATATTATCAAGATTGAACAAGTCAATAGAATTTTCATCAACACTTTCGGGCGATTCTTTAGGCTCTATATGCTCTTCTGTTACGTCCTGTTTTTTTATCTTCTTTTTAATAATCATGATTAACTATATTATACACTAAGTTCTATATGGTGGGCAATAATGTTTGCAACTTTTGGAGATATAGAATAAAACTCACCATCTATTGCATTGAATACAAATCTTTTGACTTTCGGCCGCTCATTCTGTAACATTTGCTCTAAACGTGGTCTGTCGATATATTGTGCTATACTTTGCATTTTAGCAATAAGCTTGGCCGGAGTGAGCGTTCCAAGTTGCGTAGGAAGATTTGTTCTAATCTCTTGTAAACATTTCAGCGCAATATTTGTATCAACTTTTGATTCCAAATCCGGAACATTCATAAATTTTATAACAGAATTGGCATCATCAGTTTGGAACTTATCCAACATTGTTTGAACTCTGTCCTGCTTCATCCGTTTAAACAAAAGTGCTAATGTAGCAAGTTTAAGAGTTTTTCCTCCGGCACCTAATGGAACAGCAGCAGCTGTAGCTGCATCTATATTTATTCCGGATTGTGTTGCAGGAGGTTCTCCTTGCGCATCTTGTGCTTCTTGTTGGGTTGCAGCATCTTGCATCATTTGATCAATATTTGATTCATGTTCTGCAACATCTGCCAATTCTCCTGTAATAAGGTTTTTCTGTTTTAATTCTTCAATACATTCTTTGTAAGTCTTATCAACATGGTGTTGAATAACATCAAGAATTTGATCCTGAGGAAGATTCTGAGAGAATGTTTGTTTTGCAATTTCAAAAATTACATACGCAATTTTTTGCATAACAGGATCCCAATATTGTTGCGGAATTCCGGAACGAATTAAATCCACAGATTTATGAAACGACCACTCAGCAATAATCTGAGTAATCATTTGAGCCTGTTCGGCAGAAAAATTCAGTGAAGGATCTTCAGCGAGAGCTTGTCCTGCGACATTTGCAAAATTAAACAGAGTATTGACTACATAACCCTTCTGATTGTCGTCAAATTCTTGTGGTACAATTTCTTGTGCTTGTTGTGTCAAATTTTGTACGAATGTTTTGTAATCAAAGCCTTGCGCTGTCATCTTTTCCCCTTATCAATATAATATTTTTATTTTACTTTATCTATCCTTCTTCAATCCAACTCTTTATCTTATCGGCAGTTTCATCATCTTCATTTGAAAGTTCATTTGATAGACTATCAAGTGCATTTGCTAAAAGTGCAGGATCTTGCTGTTGCGGCAGCAATTCTCTATTCTGCTGATCAATCAAGCCTTGAGCCAATTCTGATTGACGAGATGCTAACTGCGCAGCTTGTTGGTGAATATTATCTAATTGAGCATTTTGTTGAGCTGCTTGTTGACGCAACATTTCTACTTCTTCTTTATTTGCTTCTTCTGCAGCCCTAACCTTGTCAGATACTATCTTTAATACAATCAAAAGACCTATCCCTGAACATGCAATTGCTAACCACCAAGGATTACCTGTTTCATCAGGTTTTGGAAGGTTTGACGGCTTATCTGTCAATAAATTAGGATCTGTTGAATCCTTAAATGCAATAGAAACATTTGCTGCAGAAACTTTCGGGCTTGCAGCTTTTGCAATAAGTTCTTTCAATTCATCCATTGTAGTATTTTCAGGAATCGCATTTCTGTCCAATGTTACTGCGACTGAAATATCTTCAACAACACCTTGCGAAATATATTCATTAGTTTGAGTTTTTGTAACTCCATATTGGGTTTCTGTAGCAGAACGAGAATAGCTTCTGTCCTGACTTGAATTAGAATTACCGGCACCCAAACCATTTGGAAGATAAACACTTACCGCATTTGTATTTCTATTAGCATCTGCTGTTCTGTCGCCCAATCCTTCCTGGAATGATTGTTGATTTATAGGAGCTTTTTTGTTCGGATCATATTCTACTGTGAATTTTTCTACAGGAGCTTGACGTAAGAATGTACTTACTGTTGCAACATAATTGCCCTTACCAACCAAACTATCCAATTGAGAGGAAACTTTTTGTTGCATATATTTGTCGTTTTCTTCGACTTTTTCTATCATATCATCATTTGCATTCATAATGCTATGATATACATTACCATTCGTATCCGTAATTGAAACATTTTCAGGTGTTAACCCGCTTACACTGCCTAAAAGTAAATTTGTTATTGCTTTAACTTTTCCTTGATCAAGTCTTTCACCATCTTTTGTCGCAATCTGAACTGTTGCAGTTACAGGTTTTTGCATTGATGAAAACATTGTTTGCTCAGGAATAGAAATAAATACTGTAGCATTATCAATATCGCTTATTTTTCTGATAAGTCTTGATAACTCACCATTTATAGCACGAGTCAATCTAATTTTCTTATCTTCCTTAGTTGAAGTAAAATCACCTTTATCAAAAACTTCAAGACCTACGTTTTCATCAAACAAACCACTTTCAACAATAGCAATAATTGCCATATCACGTTGTTCTGTAGTACATTTTTTGAATCCTGTTGTACAATCACCTTTTTTCAAATAAAGAATTGATTTTGTACCATCAAGCTTACGGCTAACAGCAATATTTCTTTTTGCCAAAAGTGCTTGAATTTCCAAAGCTTTGCCCAAATTATCAGTTGTTAATAAGTCGACATCCTCTTTCAGCGGCTGTTCACTGACGGTTTGAGGTTTACTTGCATTTTTATTACCAACAACAATTCCGATAATCGTAACAAACAAAAATACTGCTACAAGCCCACCTATTATTGAGTATAGCAACGGTTTGTTTTCCATTAATTTTTGAAAATCCATGTTTTTCTTCCCTTAGTCTTTTTTAAATTTGTCTGGTTATTTTATATATTTTATACAGATATCTGCATAATCTTGTCGTATGCTTGAATTACTTTCCCTGTCAATTGAGTCGCAACGTTGACACTGATTTCTGATTTTGCCATAGCAGTCATAACATCGTGGATATCAACGTTTTTGTTTCCTGACATAACGTCTTTTAACAAATTGTCCGGCTCATTCAATTGAGTATTAAAGTTTTCTACCAATCCTGACATAACTTGTTTAAAATCAGAAGTCGAGGTATCTTCAACTTCGCCTATTCTTGCAGACGGCATACCCCCAAAGCCTGTATCAAGCTTTGTATGTTCAATTCTCCCTGCCAAGTCATAACGAGGCATTATATTGTTGTTTGTGTCAAACATCTTTAAATTACGCCTGCCTTTCTAATTTATTCTACAACATTTTACATGTTTGTATATAGATATTTCATCAAAAATCATCCGTATAAACGAGGGATTTTGTAAAATATCAACCTACTTATCTATAAGAACTTTAATGATTTATTCAAAAAAGTCATGCAAATGTAATCGAAAATTCATTTCCAAATGAAAATACTCTCTGTATTACGCTTGAAACACGTTTGCACATTTTTTTTCTTGTAATATAATTAAATTAATAAAAGAGAGAGGAAGACTTTATGGAAACGTTGGCAAAAAACGAAGGATTAATAACAAAAGTTATCGGCCCAGTTATTGACGTAGAATTTCAGTCAGGAGAATTACCTGAAATATATACAGCATTGCACATAACAACCGATTCAGGGGAAACAATTGTTGCAGAAGTACAACAAATGTTAGGTTCAAATAAAGTAAGAACCGTTGCAATGTCATCAACCGACGGACTTAAAAGAGGAATGAAGGTTATAAATACTAATGAACCTATTAAAATTCCTGTTGGCAAACCAATTTTAGGTAGAATTTTGAATGTTGTAGGACAACCGGTAGATGAAATGGGTGATATTCAAACTGACACATATTTGCCAATTCACAGAGAATCTCCAAAACTTGTAGACCAAAATACAGATATTGAAATTCTTGAAACAGGTATCAAAGCAATTGATTTAATTCAGCCTTATCAAAAAGGTGGTAAAATCGGTTTGTTCGGTGGTGCCGGTGTTGGCAAAACAGTTTTAATTCAAGAGTTAATTCATAATATTGCAATGGCACACGATGGCGTTTCAGTTTTCGGTGGTGTTGGAGAAAGAACTCGTGAAGGAAATGACCTTTGGAATGAATTTAAAGAAAGTGGCGTTCTTGATAAGGTAGGTCTTATATACGGACAGATGAACGAACCACCTGGAGCTCGTATGAGAGTTGGTTTGTCAGCTCTTACTGCTGCTGAATATTTCAGAGATTATTCAAAACAGGATGTATTATTATTTATTGATAATATTTTCAGATTTACGCAAGCAGGAAGTGAAGTTTCCGCTTTACTTGGACGTATGCCGTCAGCCGTAGGTTATCAACCTACATTGGCAAACGAAATGGGTGAATTGCAAGAAAGAATCACATCAACAAAAGATGGTTCAATCACATCAGTTCAAGCAATTTATGTACCGGCAGATGACTTGACCGATCCGGCACCTGCAACTACATTCTCTCACCTTGATGCTTCAACCGTTTTATCAAGACAAATCGCATCTCTTGGTATTTATCCGGCTGTTGATCCATTAGATTCAAGTTCTCGTGTACTTGATCCAAACATTATCGGTGAAGAACATTACAATACAACAAGACAGGTTCTTGAAATTCTTCAAAAATATAAAGAATTACAAGATATCATTGCAATTCTAGGTATGGATGAATTATCAGAAGAAGATAAAGAAACCGTAAACAGAGCAAGAAAAATTCAAAAATTCTTGTCTCAACCGTTCTATGTTGCTGAACAATTCTCAGGAATTCCTGGAAAATACGTAAAACTCGAAGATACAATCCGTGGCTTCAAAGAAATTATTGAAGGTAAACATGATGATATTCCTGAACAAGCATTTTATATGGCAGGAACAATTGAAGATGTTTTGGAAAATGCCAAGAAAATGGCTCAATAATTAAAGGGAAATTATGCATTTAAAAATAATCACACATGAAAAAGTTGTATTTGATGAAGATGTTACAGAAATCTACACAAGAGGTGTTGACGGAGAATTCGGGATCTTGAAAGATCACGTACCGGTTATGGCAGCCCTTGATATAGGTGTTACAAAAGTTATCCAAAACGGACAACCTAAATCCTTTACAACTATGGGTGGTGTATTACAATTCAAAAACGATGACGCCATAATTCTTACAACAACAGCAGAACCTGGCAGTGAAATTGATACCGTAAGAGCTCAAGAAGCTTTGAAAAGAGCACAATTAAGATTGTCCGAAAACAACGCTCAGGTTGATGTAAAACGAGCTCAGGCAGCTATTTCCAGAGCTATGGTAAGATTGAAAGCATCATTGAATAAATAATATGAATAAGAGTTTATACAATATTTTCAAATTATTTTTCTATGTTGGAGTCTTGCTTCTCGGTGGCGGATATGTTATTCTTCCGCTATTACAGGTGGAATTGATAGACAAACGACGTTGGATAGATGACAACGAACTTTGTGAATATTATGCCTTAAGCCAAAGTGTTCCGGGAATTATTTCTGCAAACATGGCAATTTTTGTAGGTTACAAATTGAGAAAATTCTGGGGAGCATTAGCTGCAATTTTTGGGATAATTCTTCCTGCATTTGTATCAATTGTTATACTTGCACAATTAATGACAATTATAACTCATATGAGATTTGTCAAAAGTATGTTCTGGGGTATCGGAATCGGAGTTTTAACTCTTATTTTTCTTGCCGTGAAGGAAATGTGGCCGAAAAGCGTAGTCAATCGTCGTACAGGTTGGATGTTTTTGGGAGCATTTTTACTCTCAGCTTTTTGTAAAGTATCTCCGATATTTATAATTGTTGTTGCAATACTCGGTGCAATTGTAGTTGCATTTGTTAAACCAAATGAAGATGAAGGAGAAGAAGAATGATTTTATACATAAAATTATTTTTAGAATTCTTCAGAATAGGGTTGTTCTCTTTTGGTGGCGGATATGCAACGATACCATTCTTATACCATTTAATTTCAACAGAAAAATGGTTCACCTCTCAACAATTGTCAGATATGATAGCGCTATCATCAATAACACCGGGACCTGTCGGAGTTAACATGGCAACATTTGCAGGTTATACAACAAGCGGAATAAAAGGTGCGTTGATAGCAACAGTAGCAATCGTTTTACCATCATTTATTATTTGTTTAATCGTAGCAAAATTATTGGAAGCTTTCAGAACAAACAAATATACACAAACTATAATATATGTGCTAAAGCCTGTAAGCTGCGGATTATTAGCTGCTGTAGGTATCAAAATGTTTATTGATAATTTGAATTTACTCGGACTTTTGTTATTCGGATTTTTCTTGTATTTAACCACAAAAGAAAAACGTGATCCTTTATTTTACCTTGCAATTTCAGCACTTGTTGGATTAATTGCAGGATTTTTCAATTTAGTTGATTAACATTTTTTCTTTATCAAACATTTTATATTGAAGAGCTTGCATCAAATGGGTTTGTTCAATATTTTCACTTTCATCCAAATCTGCAATAGTTCTTGCAAGTTTTAAAATTCTGTCATAACGTCTACCTGAAAGTTGATATTTTACAATGGCAACTTTAAATAATTCACTTGATACTTTATCAATTTTACAATATTTTTTTATTAATTTTGGAGTTAATTCGGAATTTGTCAATATCCCATCATTTTTATAACGCTCAACTTGACGTCTTCTTGCCTTGCAAACCCTTTCACGAATTACATAGGAAGATTCTTCCTCTTGATTGTAGTTCAACAATTCATTTGAAGTTAATCTCGGGACCTCTATTTGCAAATCAATTCTATCCAACAACGGACCTGACAATCTTGATAAATATCTTGAAATTTGAAATTCAGAACATGTACACTGTTTTTCTTTATCACCTAAAAATCCACAAGGGCAAGGATTCATCGCACCCAATAGCAAAAATTTAGCAGGATATTTTATTGAATGTTTTGCACGAGATATAACAATTTCACTATCTTCTAAAGGTTGTCTTAACACCTCTAACACCTGCCTTGGGAATTCAACCATTTCATCCAAAAACAAAACTCCGCGATGCGCAAGTGTAATTTCTCCGGGTTTTGGAGTCGTGCCCCCACCTATTATCCCGTTTGGAGATGCCGTGTGATGCACCGGACGGAAAGGACGTTTACACATCAACGGTTCATCGGAGGACAACAATCCTGAAATACTATAAATCTTTGTTAATTCCAATGCTTCTGATAATTCCAACGGTGGCAAAATAGATGGAAAACATTTCGCCATCAACGTTTTTCCGGAACCCGGAGAACCTATCATTAATATATTATGATTACCGGCAGCAGCTATTTCTAATGCTCTTTTTGCCTTATGCTGACCTTTTACATCTTTAAAATCATAAATATAATCCCGTTCTTCCTGTTCTTGCAAATATTTTTGAGTATCGATTTTTGTCTGAACAATCGGATTATCAATAAAATGAGCAACTACATCATTAAGAGTCTTTGCGCCAAAAACATTTATTCCTTCTGCCAGTCCGGCTTCTTTTGCATTTGAAAAAGGAACAATGACATTTTTTATCCCAAATTTTTGCAAACCCAAAACTAACGGTAAAACGCCATTAACGCCACGCAAAGTTCCATCTAAAGATAACTCACCTAAAAATGCATAATTTTTTAACTGTTCGGATTTTAAAACTTCTTCTTCAACCAAAATCCCTACAGCTATTGGTAAATCAAAATGCGAACCTTCCTTTTTCAAATCCGCAGGCGCCAAATTTACAACAACCTTTCCATTAGGAAACGTAAAATTTGAATTCCTTATTGCAGAACGAACTCTGTCACGAGCCTCATTGATTGCAGTATCAGGTAGCCCTACAATTGATATTGCAGGCAAAGAACGCACTGAATCTATCTCAACATCAACCTTATACGGATTTAATCCGATAACAGTTGCCGTATTAACCTTGTTTACCATAAACTAATTATATATTGTTTCAACGATTATATCAATAAAAAAATTATTCTAAACTCATTTTAGATGATACTTCTGCCAAAATTCTTTGAACATCAGCACCGCCTACAGCAACTTCTAAAATTAATGCCGATTGAATAAATACGGTTTCAGAGTATTCCATTGTATCAACATCAATAATATTGAATTCAATAAAATCATCGCCTACATAAACAAGTTTTCCATATTCGCCGCCGGTTGCCCATTTGACAAACATGTATTGATTTTCATAACCTTTTAATTTTTCGACTAATTTCATAAATGCTCCCCGTAATCCTATACTTATATTGTAGTTATTTATATCTATAAGTCAATATTTGAAAAATTAAGAAAAGATTATGATTTGAAAAGCTACGTTTTACTTGACTTTCACCAGTTTTACTCAATCATCCCTCTGCTTATTGAATTGGATTTTGTTTCATTCGCTCGTGCCTTTGCTCGGGGTAAAAAAAAAAGCCGCTTCTTTGCGACTTTGAACAATAATCTTGGGAGGAGATTTGGGGATAGTTGTACATGCATGATACTCTAAGCATGTCAAATATGTTACATTTATTTTTTAAAAATTAATAAAAATTTACAATTACTTGATTTTATATTATAATTTTAGTAGGAGAAAAGCATGAAAATATTAGTTATTAATGGCGTAAATATGAATATGTTAGGTATCAGAGAGCCTGACAAATACGGGAATACAACCCTTAAAGATATCGAAAAAGAATTGTATGCATATTCATTTTCACTTGGTGTAGATATAGAAACTTTTCAAAGCAATTTTGAAGGTGAAATTGTTGAGAAAATTCACAAAGCGCTTAACATTTTTGACGGAATATTAATCAATGCCGGCGCATATACTCATACAAGTATTGCAATTCGAGATGCAATATCCTCTGTTGGCATTCCAACCGTGGAAGTTCATATGACAAACATATACTCACGTGAAGAGTTTAGAAAAAACTCTTACCTCGCTCCTGTTTGCATCGGTCAAATATCCGGATTTGGAGCTGACAGTTATAATTTGGGGCTAAAAGCCATTGTCGATTTTTTGAACGACAAGGATAAATAATGTTTAAATTTTTCTCCTAAGATGTAAAGTTTACTGCTCTAAAATAAAAGAGTCTTATTTTGTTAAGAATTCTTTTTTGTATGCATCAGTCAATAATGCAGCTTCTTCTGCAGGATGTTCAGCACCATTTTTCTTTAATACTTTTTCTGCCATATCAAAGAATTTGTTTGCTTCTTCAACCATTTTCGGATTTTCTTTCATAACCTTTAGGTCATTTTCAATATTATCCGCAGCAACTTGAGAACGTCCCAATGTTTCAGCAGGAGTATTACCTAAATCTTTAATTTCTTTTTTAGGTTCTGCATTTTCTGCTGCTACATTTTCATCTTTAAGATTTTCCTTTGAAGAGTCAACCTTTGCCGGTTGAATAGGCTGAATACCATTGTTTACTTTATCTATTTCTCTCATAGGTCACGTCCTTCGTTTTGTACAACAAAATACTTTTGCTGTCTTCTCTGTGTTTCATTTATTGCTTTAAAACCTTAAAACATATTTTTTTGCTATTTTGTAAAAAAAAAATTACAAAAATTAATATAAAAATTTTTCATTACAAATTTTTATGTTATTATGCATTATATAACATAATGGAAAGTAATGCAACCTATGAATTTCTCAAATTTTTTCAGTTCAATAAATACTAAAGAAGTATTAACAAATTTACCTGATGCAGTCCTTGTTATAGAAGAGGATGGACTGATTTCATGGGTTAATGATAGAGCAATCTATACATTTGAAACTTCCAGAGATGATATTTTAGGCTTACATCTGGATGACATAGTAGTTGATGGAATGCATTTAGCTGAAAAATCGCATGTTAAAAAATCGTCTTTCGTAACCGGCGCAATAACTCCTAGTTCAAAAGAATTTTTTGTTGAATTAAACGCAAGAAAATACGGAATGCAATTTTTTGTAACCTTGAGAAATACAACCCATATGACTTCTGTACTCTCTCAAGCCGAAAACACAAGCAAAGTTAACCGCGAAAAAAACATAATGTTGACGCAACTTGCCAGTGATTTCAAATCTCCTATGCAATCCATTATAGGTTTTTCTCAAGCATTACTTGATAATATTGATGATCCGCTTACTGAAAAGCAATCAAAATATGTACAAATCATAAATAAAAATTCTAAAGATTTGCTCAACTTTATGGAAAAATTCCTTGATTTTTCTTATGTAGAATCTTCAACGTTTAAAGTTAAACGCAAATTGTTTGATGTTCTTACTTTATTCCAAAGCATTTGTAAGGACAACGAACTTTTATTTCAAAATAAAAAGCTGACACTTGTTTTGGATAACGAATATTTACAGCGCAAAACTGTTTATATGGATGAAGATGCGCTGAGAAAAGTCATCCAACAAATACTTGAACTTGCTGTAAATTTAACAGAAATCGGAACAATAACAATCAGAATTTTTAATCCGGATATTGATGAAGTAAAACACTCCGACGTTTATTGGTACGTTGATGCGATTTCTACCGACTATTTAAAAATACAAATAAAAGATACCGGAATGGGTTTTTCATCCACCGAAATGAAAAATATCTACAACCCATATGCAATAATGGATTCTTCCAACAAAAAAGCAATTTTGCACGCAATAATTATGAATACAGTCAAAAATATTGTTAACCGTTTGGGAGGATGTATTCAGATAGATACAGAAGTTATGAAAGGCACTGTTTTTAACATAGTTTTGCCTGTTGAAAAGGATAAAGAAATAGAAAATGAGTAATGTAATATTAAAAAATTTGGTTAAAGCCTACGATAAAAAGAGAGTAATTGATGAAATAAATTTAGAAATTAAGGATAAAGAATTCATCGTTCTTGTAGGTGCTTCCGGTTGCGGAAAGTCAACTGTGTTGAGAATGATTGCCGGTTTGGAAGATATTACATCGGGCGAAATATTTATTGGCGACAAATGTGTAAATGACGTCCAACCAAAAGACAGAGATATTGCATTTGTTTTTCAAAGTTATGCACTATATCCGCATATGACAGTCAGAGAAAATATAGCTTTCGGCTTAAAAATGAGAAAAGTTGATAAAGCAACAATTGAAAAAAAAGTTCAAGAAGCTGCAGAAATATTGGATTTGGGCGAATATTTAGATAGAAAGCCTAAACAACTTTCAGGCGGACAACGTCAGAGAGTAGCGTTAGGTCGTGCCATTGTAAGAAATCCAAAAGTATTTTTGATGGATGAACCATTATCAAATTTGGATGCAAAACTTCGTGTCCAAATGCGTTCTGAAATTAAAAAACTTCATGAAAAATTACAAACAACATTTATATATGTAACTCACGATCAAACAGAAGCCTTGACTATGGGGGACAGAATTGTTGTTTTAAATCAAGGCAAAATTCAACAGGTAGACACTCCTGAAAACATTTATAACAACCCTTCTAACACTTTTGTTGCAGGGTTTATAGGTTCACCTCAAATGAATTTTATAGATGGAAACATTTTAAACCTCGGAGATTATACAGTCGGAATTCGTCCTGAGAAAATGATAACTTCAGGTGATATAAAATTAACAGTAAATGTTGATATGACTGAACTTTTAGGTAGTGAACAAATAGCATATTTCAATATAGGCGAAAATAAATGTTCAGCAAAACTGGATGCTGATTTTCAAATAGGCAAAACATTGGATTTGAGTATAAACAAATCCGATATCTACTTATTTGATAAACAAACAGGTAAAAGAGTTTAGATATTAAAACTCTTTCTGGAACCTTCTTCGTGGTACAAACCACCGCCACATATTGTTTCAACAACTTTGAGAACAAATTCTCTAGGAGCATCCACTTGATTCAAATAGAATTCTCTTGGAGATAAATGCCTTATCTTCATAATAGAATTTTGATTTGTTTCTGCAGGGACA